>JBCBJS010000034.1:0-49006 GCA_038523095.1 Cyanobacteria bacterium J06626_6 | reverse complement strand
GACATAGTCTGTTCCCCCCGGCAAAGCCGATTGGGTGCTCAATAGATTGTTCTCTATTGCTTCGAGTTCGGTTAGGTCAACCCGCAGCATGGCGCCGGCATAGTAGTACTCGGGTTGAAATGCGAAGTTGCCAGAGGGCGCACCCTTGTTGGTATGGCCGCCTTGGGCGACGTACATAATCTTGTGGGGGATACCGTTTACATCTTCTGTACGAATATCCAGGCCATTTGTTGAATGGTTCTCTTCGGAGCGAGGCAACCCAATCACTAAGTCTGTTTTCTCCCAGCGGTCGTTGCCCAGCGGCGCGTTCAGATCGCTCAATACGAGCCGGGAGATAATGCCAGAATTTGTGTCCAGATTTTCATCGACACCGCTAGAGCCTGCGCCAATGCGAGGGTCGCTAGAGCTGACGTAGAGAACAACATTACCACTGATATCTTGATCGACGACTAAACCAGTCACCTGCCGATTTTTTTCGCTGGTGTTGAGCGTGCCATCGTCATTGTGGTTAGGAATATCTTTGACTAGGGTAATTTGCTCGACTTGGCCGACGACCTGATAGGTGTTGTCAACCTTTTCAATGGCGGCTGCTAGGACTGTTCCATTTTGCAAAGAGATATATAGACGACCATCTGGGCCAAACTGTAACGAGGTCGGATTTTTTGGCGTATTACCGTTCGCCAGGACTAAACCCTGTAGTGGGGTTTGTGAAAAATTTCCGATGATAGCCACAATGACTCCTATTAAAAAGCTTTATATTTTCTTGCAGAGACGATTGAGAGCAGTGCCAATTTGCTTGACGCCGCAGGAATATGTAGCGAAACATCTGAGAACTCTCGTTTCAGAAAGTCACGCTTGCTTAACTGACCCTTGATCAGCCGAAATTTGTGCCCGTAGCGTCAGCTGGATTGAACTTTTCATGCATAAAAATCATGCATAAAAATCATGTGCAGCTATCGAATCGCAAGAGATACTCTGGCTAAGCTGCTTGCTGCACTGTCTGCTGTGAATGCTGTTAGTCGTTTTACTTGTGATGTATTACTTGTGATGTATTACTTGTGATGTTCATAAGAGAATAAATTCTCCTACTTCAAAGGCGACTACTTCAAAGGCGACTACTTCAAAGGTACGAAGCCGAAACAGAAATTTATCCGTTAGTCTTCGCATTATCCGACTTCGCATTATCCGACATTAATTTTGTAAATCTTGTAAGGTGGACCCAGCATTGACGCTTTGTTGCTGGCCTGATGCACAGATGCCCCTGTGCTAGTTTTAGTGTAAAACCTCAGCCTTCAAAGCAGAGGTTTACGGGTATTTACTGTATCCAACATTATAATAATAATTGTTGGGTACCATTCGTTGATGAAGATGCTATATGAAATCTCAAAGTTCGAATAAAGTGATTTTATTTAAACGCTAATTCATGCATAAAAGGCACGCTTCCAAACAGCATCAATGGGACGTCGTAAGCTATGAGGTTCTATTGCATAGCGCTATTTCGTAACGCTATTGTGCAAGTAAATTATTATTGCGTAAATAGATCGTTGAGCGACTCAGCCATATAGTTTCCAACTGCTTTTTCCGAACACATCTTTTGCCACCAGCGAAGAGAGGCCTGTTGCTGTTCTTGAAGTCGACCCGAATCGCCTAGCAGTGACTCAAGGTGCTGCGCTAACTCGCTCCAGTCCGCTAGTTTAACAATTGGTGACTGGTCATAAAACCAAGCTGATGGCAGGGCTTCTGTAATCACAATGCAGCCATATCGCAGTCCCTCAAACAGCCGAAAGGTCTCAAACGAAGTTCCCCTAGGCGCTATGCACACTTTTGTTTCCATGAGCTGCTGTGAGTATTCCTGCCCGTCTGACTGGCGGCTGGCCCTGAACCCGGACGAAATTTTTAGCTCAATTGACCGGTGAGGATGACTTTGTTTGAGGGCTTGGAGGGCATCGGCCATTTTCTGCCGGGAAAGTTGTTTGGGATTTCCTATCCAACGATTAGGCGACCACCAAGGGTAATTGCGATGAACAATGCTGCCTGAAAAGGAGACGTCGTAGCGGCGATCGCTCAGTGGCTTGACTGGTAATTCGAGCTGATTACAGTACCCTAGCGGAATTTGATAAATCGGCGCTGGTTGAATATTAGGGCTGGCTGCGGCTTGCAGCTGATTGAGCCAAAAGCTCATTCTGTAGGGCAGGCCCGTCAGCTGAAGCCGCATAAACCGCGTTAGCGTCAAGAGATTGAGATAGGGCGATCGCTGCAGAGACCTTAAACCCAGCATAGGCTGCGTGCCGTAGCACGAAAAAATAGCCCCCACCTTAAACAGATACTTCGGGATACGAGCCCACTCATCGCCTAAGATAACAGCCACCACATGGGGGCCATAGCTAGGCAGATCGTCAATCGCATCCGAGGTAACGTACACCGTTAGGCCATCGACCGATAGCGCCTGGTCCATAGCGAGTAAGGTTTTTTGCGTGTAGTTCGCACTGGCTAGTGGCCGTGGCGGTGGTGCCGACAGATTCTCCCAGCGGACGGCTGGTTGACCCGGGCCAAAATAGATGTAGTACTCGTTAGCCATAACAAAAAAGATAGAAGATACCTTTACTGATTGTTTGAATGGGTGAAGGGTAGATACGATTGATAGACAAGGTTGGCTCGCTCCAGTAGCTGCTGGTTGCGCTCAGATGAAAATTCCTCTCGTTTGGCGGCTTTGATCGGTGCTCGCTGGGCGGCCTCGTCAGCCGCGCTGGTTTTAGCCTTTAGTTCGGTATTGACTTTGGCCGTGTTCACTAGGTCAAAGTGGGTGTCAAACTTATCATTTATTGCCTGCACAACTTGGTCTAGGTGCTGTGTGGTGGACTCGAAGGTGCTGACAACGTGCTTTGGCGCATGGGGTCTGAGCTTGGAGTAGAAGGCAATGTAGCTGCGTAGCCCCGCGGTGACTGAAATGTAGGGCCAGCGACTGGTTAAAGACAGTACGGTAGCCTGCGGTTCACGAATGGTTAGCAGGACGGGGATATCGCGGCGAGTGGCTTGGATAATTTGGGCTGGTGAGTGCATGTGGTGTGCAAGCTTCACAATCTCTTGCTGACTCTGCTTGAAGGCTACGGTGGCAAAGCTATTGGCAGAGCCCTGGAAGCCATCGATCACCAGTTCAGTATCTGGCAGCACGACGCGTTCTCGGACCGGAATAAAGCTTTTTATTTTCAGCTGGTCCCAGAAAATATAAGGTTGGTAAAGTAGCCAGAATGCCGGTTCTCTGGCGACCACTGAGCGCACAGAAAAGATCAGACCCTTCAGTTTTTGGACCGCTAGATTGCGGTAGCTACTGCAAACAGGTGGGGACATACTCATATGCGATCGCCTTCAACACACAGATGATCTAGCAACGATCAATAACAACGCTAAAACAGATTGAAAAACAGAGATGAACCGTTAATTATCTATCCATCAGGTCCCCGGATTGCCTGCTGTCTGTAGTACTTTTGGGCAGCTAAGCCAATCGCCAAAAAGCCCCATAGTGAAGCCCCCAGAACGCCTGCCATGACACTGCCTAGCGGTAGCTGGACTAAACAGCTCACGACAATCGCACGTGAGCAGTAAAAAAACTTGTCGTTTCGTATCTCAGGGCCATCCGGGCCTTGAAAAAGCCGACAGACAAGCAGCCCCAACCCAGCCATATAAAAGACACTGCCTATCCAGCCAAGATTAAACAGAAACGCAAAGATGCCCCAGTCGTAGAGCTTATCGCCGATGCCCTTACCGATAAAGCTGCTGAGCGCTGGTCCCAACAGTAGGCCAAAGGTTTCCCGGCGGACCGTCGCGCTGCCATCGTTACTTAGATCACCTAAGCTCTCTAAGCGAATGAGAATTTTGTCTGCAAAGGGATCAATTGTCACCAGCGGGACCACTAGCAACAACAAGATGGCTAATGTTATGAACAGGCGAATTTGGTGCTTGGGTTTGACCGATAGACTATAGGCAGCTATGCCGACTAGCCAGCCGCCCCAAGAAGAGCGTACCGAGGCGAGCAAAAACGTCAGATAGCCCACAATACTTGCTGGAATTACGAGAGGACCCTCTACACTCAGCAGCAGCAGCAGGCAAGATTTCATGGTGTTACCGAACGGCCCTGGAGAATTCAGGGTGCTCCAGACCCGCATTGCTAGCGGCTCGGGTTTTCCGGCGCTGGTGAAGCTAGTTTGAATGAGCCAAAAGGCATCCCACTCAGGCGCAACGAAATACTGAAACAGGCCATAGGCACCCATCAACAACGTCGCCCACAGGAAAATTTGCTTTAGCGCTTGCCGGTAAACAGGATAGTCTTGCCATTTGGTAAATAGATGAAACCCTAGCAACAGCGGCGAGAGCCAGTCCAATAGCGCCACTATTGCAGTGGTGGGTGGAAACTGAATAAGTCCAATCAGTAGGCCATAGAAAACGCCTGTTAACGCCAAGATAAAGGGCAGTCCGCCCCGCCGATAAATGCTGGGTAGGTAGGCAAACAGGGTCAGCAGCGAAAGCATTGTCACTAGGTGAGGCGCTAGCAGGATGGGACTTGGATCAACAAATCCGCTGCGATAGTCAGCTAGTCTGCGCACTAGCGGGGTGAAAAACCAGAGCCACCAAGTGAACCCGATGTAGTGTACTGGATGGCGGAAAAACAGCAGTGCGCCGACGGCCAAACACCCGCCTGGAAAGGCGATATTTAATATTTTACCCAGCCCAGTAGCGCTACAGAGCGCCGTCATCACCACTAAGAGGCCCATGGCCAGCCATGCCAGCCGCGCATTGGCGCGGGGCCGCAGACGACCGACTGACGGATTCACTGTGGTTAGATTAATAGCCATAGTCAGAGCGATTTACGAGCGTTAGCGTTTTGGCTACCTTGCGAAGGGAACCTGGCAGCAGTGTCTTCCACTTCTCGTCTAGAGAGATTCCCCTGGCTTCGTAGCGCATGGGATTGCCGGCAATGGTGTGCTTGCTGCCCTCTCTGAAGTTGGCGATCGCACTTGCTTCAAAGTCGCAGCCGAGAAAGCGACAGATTTGTTGAAAGGTTGCTGTTGGCTCAGCGGCGAGCGCCTCATACTTCACCAGCTGATAGCTGGATGCATCCAGGTGGTTTGCCGCGACTTTGGAGATCAAGGCGTTTTCGATGGACCATTTTACTGATTGCCTGGCAGCTTCGTATAGCCGCTGGTAAGGCACCGTGGCAATCTCCTTTGGCAACCTTTTCACCATGGAATAGACAAAGGCCGGTGGATTTCTGACAATGTGTAAAACTTTGACATTAAAGTAGCCTGAGCGGGCCAGCCAGAGCAGCCTGTAGGGATCTTTTGAAGAATCTACAACCCAGTTTAGTTGAGGGCTATCGTGCGATCGCATCACGTTTAGGAAGGCGTCAAACACCGCGTAGTTGTTCTGTCCATACTGCTGAATTTTAGCTGCGGCCTGAGCAGACAAAGGCTGCTTGCCAAATATTTTCAGTTGAGATGCTCTGAGGGTGTGCCCGGCATGGTGTTGCTCCCTGAAAAAGTGAATTTGTGGTAGGGGCTGCTGTAGCGGGTTGACCTGTTTTAAGACCTCAGTCCAGACGGGACACTTCAGTACAGATTTTCCGCAGATGCAGGGGCGGACGCCTTTTTGTAGAATCTCATGGGGCCAGATATGGATCTCTCCGCAGGTGGCAATCTGGGAATGGGCCCCCAAAATAGACTCTAGCAGCGTAGAGCCGCTGCGGCCAATGCTGGCGACGTAGATTAGGTTTATTTTCTGTTGGCTCACCGCAAGATCCTCTTCAGGTAATGGTTGGCAAAAGCGTAAGCTATCCGGCACTTACAGCGCGAGGTTGAAGAATTTGGCTGTACAGCTCGCTGTATTGACGGGCAATGTGCTCCCAGGTAAGGGGCTCAGCGGCAGCGACAGCGTTTTTTGCATAGGTCTCTAGTTGGGCCGGAGACGACAGCAGTTTGAGAGCCGCCTGTCGCAGCGTTTCGATGTCGTCAGCGACAACGCCCGCTTCAGCGTCCTTGATGAGTCCTCGAACGCCTACGTTGCTAAAGGTGATGGGCACCGTTCCAGACGCCATCCACTCAATGTAGTAAATGCCAAATCCCTCATACTGAGTGGTTGACACTCCGATCCAAGATTCTCTAATCAGCTGAGCTAGCTGCTGTTGAGAAATACCAATCCAACTGTTGACAGCTGGGTGATCGTAGGGGCGATCTATGACGGCGTGAATGTTCAGCTCTGGGATGCGATCGCGCAGGGAAAGCAGCAGTTCTATGGCTTGGCGCGAGCGCTTGCGTCCCTCTAAGGTGCCAATCACGATAGCCGTTGGCCGCGCCGCTTTTTCACCCGGATAAAAGACTTTGCGATCGTAGCCATTGGCAATGACGCCCTGAGCGCCCAGTAAATCTACCGGATCGTCCCCTACTCCCACTGAGACGGTGGCTAGCTGATTGGCGAGCTGCTCTAGCGGATGGTAAATCGAGTGAACAAGTTTGCCCTTGAGCGTGTCTGCAAACTTAGCTTCGTTGAAGGCGCAGCCATGGAACGTGCGAACCGTCGGCACAGACCGATTGATAAATGCCCAGTCATCACCGTGGAGATGCAGCAGGTCGATATCTTGAGTGTCAACAAAGTTCAGCTGGAGGGGTAGCATCAGCCGCCGATTCAGCCGCCTGTCTTGAACAATATGAGGCAGTCTGGCATGGGTGTACAAAGCGCCTTCTGGCTCAGGCGAGTAGGAATGTAACTGCACGCTGTGGCCAATTTTTACTAAGGCATTGGCCAGCTCATGGACAGCCACATGCACCCCGCCGGGCTTTTTGCCCGCTTCGGGAAGGTCTGCTGAGATCATTCCTAACTTGATAGCCATGGTTCCTTGTCTCTCACATTCATCCGCTCGACGCTGATGTCATCCAATTCCAGCAACAGACTGCTGTCTGTTATGTTCTTGGTCGTCTTGTTTCGGTCGTCTTGTTTAGGTTGTCTGATTTTGGGCCGTCTGATTTTGGGCTGTCTGATTTTGGGCTGTCTGATTTTGGGTGGACTGACTCTGTCGCCAGGTTTGCCAGCCGAGCCATCGCCCCTGCCAGGCCGCCAGCAGCTTCTGGAGTGAGAGCCCCCCCTCAGCTGGTAAAAATCTCAGGCACTGGGCTAGGCCGCGATTGTTGCGAGTGCCAATAGCGATCGCCCATAGCAAGAACACTCCTCGACGCAGGGGTGAGAAATACTCCAACAGGTTCAGCGTTTCGTTATGCACCTTGTTAACCAGCGCAATTCTCACAAACTGTCGCCGCTTGTCTTCATCAAACCGCTGTGCTACGTAGTGATCAACCACAATCTGAGGATCGTAGATGATCTTCCAGCCCCGTCTCTTTAGGCTTAGGCAACAGCCGTCCTCAAAATACACCTGCGCTCCTGTGCCGCGCATTCGCTGATCAAAATACACTTCTTTGAGTGCAGCTACTCTGAAGCCCATGTTGACACCTTTCAGTACGTCAACTTCTCTCGCTTTTCCCGTACCGTAGCTGTGGTTGCCAATCACTCGGCCAAACCACTGCACCTTGCCGACTATCTCAACGCGTTTTGGGGCGGGCATGGCGGGCGCTCGGCCACACATCACATCCCGGCCACCGACCGCGCCCACATGCGCGTCTATCAAAAAATGGGATTCTAGCGTTTCCAACCAATCTTTGTGAGGGGCCGCGTCATCATCTGTAAAGGCAACTAGCTCACCACTGGTCACATCTAGGCCTGCATTCATCGCGGCGACAACGCCAGGCACGTTCACCGTCACGGTTTGCAGGCGCAGATCAGATTGATAGGCTGCTAGAAATTCCCAGGTAGCCTGATCGGTATCTCGTGCCACCACGACCACTTCATCAGCTAGTCGAGTCTGTTGCACCAGGGCCGACAGACAGCGCGCTAAATCATTGGGACGGCGATAGGTGGGAATAATTACTGTAATGTTCATCATGCTTCAACTGCCTGCTGCTTAGGCGCTAACCAACCCGACAAATCGCGGTCAATTAACCCCTGTAGCTGTAAAATATCGTCTTGATAGAGATCGACCAGCTGCTGACGAATATCTGGAGATAGGATGGGTTTTGCACCAAGATTTTTCTGATGTACGCTACGGGCTATTTTGTGGCGCATGGATTTGGGCAGAAACGGCTTGACAGCCGACTTGAGAGGATTGTCTTTATTGAACAGATTCTGTAACCACCGCTGTTTCGGGATGCCTGAAACATTAGAGCGCTTCAAATCCGGCGGAACAAAGCTATCCTCAACACTCAGAAACCGATAGATATCCTGGGCCAGTTTTTCACTATTCTCCAACAAATCGTCGTAGAGATAAACCTTGATCTGCGCAGGGTTGAAGCGGTCGTAGTAGCGCTTGAGCTGAGCGTAGTAAAAGCCTCGGTCCTGATAAAACCAGAGCGGCTGCCAGCTTTCTTCCCGTCGCTGGGCCTCGGCTCTTAGCCCTTCAGCAAAGCTCAGCGTCTCAAAGCCATCTCGAACAAGGTGAACGTAGCTAGAAAATGCGCGCTCGGCGGGATGGCGCAAAATCACAATCAGCTTTGCATCAGGGATGTAGTGTTTAATTCTGTTGGCGGCCTTTTCACTGTAGAGATAGATGGTTGACGCTTCGCCAATGGCCGATTCATTGCTCACCCCGTCAAACAGCTGACGATAGTCGGCTAGGATGCTGATGGAGGACTTGTTTATATTTTGGGTAATGCCCCCAAAGCTAGGGGATTCGCCCTCCAAGGCAAAAAATCTCGGTTCTTTCTCGGGGCTCATATAGATTTGGGGATGCTGAGCCAGGTAGGCGTACAGCGAAGTCGTTCCTGATTTAGCTGCACCTATGAGTAAGAAGTTGGGCATTGTCATGGGTCAAAACCGGCTGTTAAGAATACATCGAGCACATTGTGGACAGTCTAGAAAT
This sequence comes from Cyanobacteria bacterium J06626_6, assembly GCA_038523095.1. Classification (GTDB taxonomy): domain Bacteria; phylum Cyanobacteriota; class Cyanobacteriia; order Phormidesmidales; family Phormidesmidaceae; genus Phormidesmis. The sequence goes on along the minus strand of JBCBJS010000034.1, from coordinate 40,050 downwards.
AGTCGTTTAGGAATAATCAAGTTAGAAATAGCCATTTGGAAGTCGTCATTTAGAAACTGTCGAACCAGAAACCGTCAAACTAGAAATAGTCAATTCCAGAAACATCTGTCGAACCCAAGTCAAACGTTGAACCATCAAATATCAAGGGCGAATCAAAGCTGCCTGATGTTTGAGGCCCCGTCGAGCCAATGTTAAAGGCTGCGACATCCTCATCTGCTCCGCTCAAACCAGCCACTTTAAAGTTACCGGCTGTTGAGAGCAGGAGCTGATTGTTCTGATTGAAGGCCAGTGCGTCAATATCTTCCGAGGCACTGTTTGCCAGGCCCACATCGCTTCCGTCTATGTAGAGGGACCATGTTCCCCGGGTGTTGCTTCCTAGAGAGGTGGGAGAGAAAAGTAGCACATCTTCATCTTGAGCATTTACGCCAGTTACCTTGGCTCGCCCCTGGGTAGAGATTAGCAAGGAGCCATCTGGCAACCCTGTCAGTGCGTCGATGTTTTCTCCATTGGTCGATAGGCCCACATCGCTACCGTCAAGATACCGCTCAAAGCTGCCAGCGGTGTTGCTTCCCAGTGAGGACGCTGTGAACTTGACCACATCTGAATCATCGACTGTTCCAGCACCTGGCAGCGAAATGGCTTGATTGAATGACATTAAGAATTCGGTGTCACTGATGGCATCAAAAGCCGTAATCTTTGTCTTTGAAGTGCCGAGCCCTACATCAGAACCGTCAAAAAAGAGACTAAAGTTATCACCATCAAAGAGTACTAAGTCCTCATTTCTTACCGTTTCACCGCTATCGAGAGAAACCATTCTGCCAAAGCTCAAGAGGTAGTCTTCACCGGTAGGGTTGGGGTCTGGGCCTGGGTCTGGATCTGGGTCTGGGTCCGGGCCCGGGTCTGGGTCTGGGCCGGTGTTGCTTTCAGTGATGGTCAGTACCTGGTTGACCCCAACAGTCTCTATTCGCTGGACAGCGCCACTGGGCCAGTGCACTTCGATAAGGTCAACTCGGGTATTTTCAGCGAGCCCAAAATGCAGTCGCTGGTGGTTTTGCGAGTTGCTGTGAACCCCGCCGGTTTGGTCACGGCGCTGAGTCACGCCACCCGCTGTGACATATACCTGCGCGCCAACGCCGTCCCGGTTGGAGGTCACGCCTTCTAGATCCAGCTGTAGCCAGTTGTGACTGTTGCCCCGGTTGCGGAAAAGCTGCTGTGGCCCATTGGTCGCAGTAGCCGTGCCATTGGTGACAAAGAGATCGATAAAGCCATCGACGTCATAGTCGGCGGTGGTTACGTTATCGCCAATGCCGACATTGGTAGACACTGCGCCGCCGGAGTTGGCGACGGCTACGAATGTACCGTCTCCCTGATTGTCGTACAAAATGTTGGAGAGATTTCTAGAACCATTGGTCCCTCTCACCACATAGATATCGACATCCATATCGTTGTCAAAATCGGCTGCGACGACCCCTTCTCCTTGGTCGTTGTTGACAGCGTTGATGCCAGCATTAGCGCTGGCATCAACCAGCCCTTGCGGAGTATTCAGGAGCAGCCGATCATCTTGACCACGGGTCAGATAGGCGTCCATCAACAGGTCATTATTGAAGTCTGCGATCGCAAAATCACGCGTACCTTTGAGCAGAGAAGAAGCGTCAACCGAGGTGTTGGTGGTATCTGAAAAGGGTGTGGTTGTGGTGTCGAGGATAGTCGCGATCGCACCTGGAAAAATCAACGATGGCTCATCGCTATCAGTAAAGTTCGCAAGCCCGCCAAGCTTAACCGATTCTCCCTGCAGTCCCGAGGGCAGTACGGTCGCTCCCACATTTCGAAAGCCATTTTGGGTTTGCCGAAAAACCGTCGTCGGATTCAATCCATCGGTGCGTTGCGTGGAGCCATGGAACAAGTCCAGTCGCCCATCGTTGTTGTAGTCCAACCAAATGGCGGCCTGTGCCTTCGCGCTATCGTAGCGCAAGCCATAGTCAGCGGTTCTGTCTCTGAGTACACCGCCTTCGTTGACATAGAGGCGATTAGGTTCACTATCGGGCGGTAAGTTTTCTTTGCCGAGGGTGGTCGTATTGCCTTCTCCGCCCACCAGCTGAATCAAATCCTGATCGCCGTCATTGTCAAAATCGGCCCAGGCAGAGCCGTGGAAATCGCCCTGCAGTTCGTCTGGCAAAAAGATATCTGACTGACCGGCTAGGACCTCAGCGACCGCATCGGTAAAGGTGCCATCGCCATTGTTGATGAACAAATTGCGATTGAAGAGATTTTCGCTAGGGCCAAAGTGATTATTTACCCACAGATCTGGCAGCCCGTCGCCGTTAAAATCGCCCCAGGCCCCTGCGCCGTAGCTACGCCCAGCAATGAAGTCACCGGCTCTACGGGTGACGTCAACAAAGCTGATGGCTGAGCCGCGATTTTGTTCAATCTGCGCTGAACGATCGGCTAGTGTAATAACGGCTAAATCATTTTCTGATTGGATTTCTTGACGTGCCTGCTCGGAGAGCACCTCCCCTTGTAGCAGTGCAGCAAATAAGGCCCCCTCATCACCTGCCGTATCTCGCTTCCCATTCAGCAGCGAATCAACATGGTGACCCACTTCTTCGGCAATCAGTGCGATCAGGGTTGGTGCGTGGTTTTGGTAGAGGTCTAAAAAATCTGCTGACACGTAAATCGTGGCCGTATCAGCTTCGTAGGCGGCTCTAGCCCCATCTAGCTCAGCGTCACTTAGGATTTCAATTTTAGGCACAGCGCTAAAATCACCTTCTGCCCAAGCTTTTCTGAGGCGAAGCGCTGCTGCCTCGCTGAAGTCTGCTCCGAACACCTGCTGCATTGTGGAGAGATACTCAGCAGGCTCACTGCCAAATGCTGCTCCAAATTCTGATAGCAGAGCTTGAATATTCTCAACGGTCGTCTCTATCACCTTTTGCAGAGCAGCCTGAGGCGTGGCGGCTGACTCGCTGCCGGTGGTAGATGGCTCAGTAGTAGACAGTTCACTAGTAGATAGTTCACTGGTAGATAGCCTCGATGATTCGATATCAGCAGCCATCATCTCGAATGAAGGAGCTAGCAGGCTGGCGGCTTCAGCACTTTGTGCTTCTGAAGCCTCAGAGCCAGTAAGGAGACTTGAATAGGCGTTGCAGACATAACACATGGTTTGAAATCGGTAGCTGATAGGTATTTGCTAATGAATCTTGAAAAATGTTTGAAAAAAGGAGAGAAGGTGGACTCAGGGAGATCCGCTTGTTCTTTTTTCTAGTCAGCTCATAGGAGCCAGCGCTGATAGGGTTAGCAGCTGATCGGCAGCCACATTTTCCACCGACTGCGTCTCGCCACTTGGCCAGTAAATCCGAATCGACTTAGCCACTGACTGTGCCCCCAAACCAAAGTAGAGACGATAGTGTCCCTGTGAAAAGTGCGCCCCATCAGATTGGCCTACGGTCTGTAGCTGAATTCCCCTAGCAGTTTCTAGTTCAACTAGGGCACCGACCGCCTGCCGATTTTTGGCTGAGCCCACTAGGTCAATTTCTAGCCAGTGATTGTCAGTGCCTAGATTCGGATACAGCACAATTGAGGGCGGCTGGACATCGCGCGCAGGCTTGAGCAGGGCAAAAGGTAATCGCCGTCTCATATTGACTAGCCAAGAGGTCTGATAGTCAGTCGACATCAACAGATCGCGAGCGCCGTCATTGTCTGCATCAAACCAGTTAGCAAATGCTTTCTTGATACGGGTTGTAGAACTCTGCAAGAGGTTCAACTGCGCGAAGGTATTTTTTGCAGTCTGCCGGTATAGTCCCTGGGGCATAGCGTGCAAATCGACCAGACCATCGTTGTCAAAATCCACCCAGTTTGCAGTCAGCGATCGCGCCGGTAGGCTGACCTGCTTGGGCTCAATGACGTCGAACGTGCCTTGCTGGTTACCCAACAACGTGTTGCCCCCGGGTGAGGCGAAGAAGACATCCAAGTCACCGTCATTGTCATAATCAGCAACCGTCAGCTTACTGCTGTCACTAAAAGATTCAACCGTATTGCCGGAATTTTGGCCGATGCGCTGGGGCTTAAATTTGCCGTCGCGATTCGCATATAGCCAAAACGCCTCAGAATCGGCCCACAGCATATCGACAGCCCCGTCTCGGTCGGCATCTAGCCAAGCGAACGTTCCGCTATCAGCAATATCTAACCCTACCGCCTGCGCCACTTCAATAAATCGCCCATCTGGCTGCTGCTGGTGTAGCTGGTTGGCATAGGAGCGCGTCGCTGTAGGCGGCGCAAAACACACTGTGTAAATGTCGAGCAGGCCATCTGCATTGAAATCGACCCAAGCTGTTTGCAAAGCCGGACAAGCCTCTTTTATAAGTCCAGTCCGTTCGATTTGATCTTCATAGCCTGTCTGGTCGTGGCTGAGCAGCAGCTCGTCAAAATAAGGCTCGGGGAGCCGATCCATTCGGGCCCTAAGCCCCCCTCTAACAATGAAAACATCCAACATTCCCCGATCGTCGTAGTCGGCCCAGGCCATGCCATGACGGTCCCTAAGATACAGGGTAAACTCGTGGGCCGGAGGATTTACTTTCTGATTGCCTACATGTACCTTTTCTAGAGGCAGCTGACTATCGAGAGAGACGGTTATTGGAATGCTCTGGTTGTAGGGTCTCAGGACCGCTTGAGCCCTGCCTTCGGGGGCTGAGAATGTCAGTTTAGAAGCAGAGATGCCCGAAGGCAGTGGTTTTTCTTCGATGGCGATCTCTACGCCTTGATTGTCAACTTCTTCTACAGAAGAGGAGAGGGATATCTGACCTTTAAATGGACCGAAGTCATCTGCTTGATAGCGCTCCAAAATTAGCTTTCGGCCCTGCCAATAGATGTAAAAGCCGGGCGTATCCGGCTCAAATCCAGGCTCAGGTTCTAGGCCCGGAAAGGTGGCATCTTGGTCGAGACCTAGCGTAGAAATTTTGCTGTCAGAGAAGGTGCGATCGCCCCCACCTAAAAGCAAAAACTGCTTCTCACTGTGGTTCGATGTATAGATATCCAACTGCTGGTCACTGTTCATATCAACCACGCCCAAGTCAAAGAGCGCAGCCACATTCATCAGTACCGACTGCTGCGCAAACCAGGTTCTTCCCTCAGCGCTGAGCGTGATTGTTGCCTCGGTTGCGCTGCTGAGCAAAGTGCTGGAAGCAATAATAACCGCACAGGTCAAAGCCGCTAAAGCCAACAGCCAAGTATTGTAAATTGCCTTGTAGTTTGTGAAGAATTTCATGGGCAAATAGGGGCAAACGGGGGCAGATGATTTTAAGGCGCTAACGAGGTAACGATCGCGAAAAGAGAACTGTCTACAAGAGAACTGTCTACAAGAGAACTGTCTACAAGAGAACTGTCTACAAGAGAACTGTCTACAAATAGCCATATAGAGATAGCTCATTGCCAGCGATGTTCTCAGCGGCCCTGATCTCCTCAGATGATCGCCGCTTGTAAATGCTAATGGAGCTTTTACGAGCGCCCTGAAATTTCTTCCGAAGTAGATTATTCATGTCACAGCCGAAGTGGTTGGCTGCGATTTCTCCATATTTCATTGGCTCGCTCACTAAGTCTTCGTACCTAATCGGTAAAATGCGACTGCTGGCCATCACTTCGGGGCGGGAGAAGAAGTCATGGCAGCGCCGAACCATCGTCTTCCACATCCAGATGGAGCGAACGTAGGGCGTCTGATTCAAGAAAAGCTCCTCTTTACCGTCTTCTACCCACCAAGGCGCATAGCGATGGTCAACCTTGCGACCGAGCGGCATTTCTGCGGTATTGAGAGTCTTTAATTTTTCATCGGTGAGGACCTTGTATTTGCGCATCAAGGAATCTGCGCAGTCCCGGCCATCTCGATAGATGTGGATTATGCGACACTTCGGCAGGGCGATATACACGAATTCTGGCGAAAGGCTCCAGAAGGGTTCTTTGTAGATAAATCGCTCTATGGTCCGACGACGGCGTAGCGCAGCAATCAGCTCTTGGGTGGTCATAGACTGTGTCATCCATCGGTGAATAGGCCGAACCCGAGAGGCCTCAACCGCTTCGATAAAGTCATTAACTGAAAACTCGAAGCTTCTGGCTAGACACTGATAGATATCTGGCGTAATGGATTGATTGACAATATGTGCCAGCGATAGGGGAAACAGGTGACCTGAAGCCGCCTCAGAATAGGGCAGCGCAGTAAGTGCGTTGAACAAAAACGTCGTTCCAGAGCGGGGGCATCCCAAGATGACGTTGTACTTGACGCCCGATGACTGTGCGATCGCATGATCGGGCTCAAGAGAATGATGACTGCCCTTGGTCGTATCGGGCATCAGGTAAGTCGTTTTAGTGGCTTTGGTAGACATGGCTCCTGATTGGGTCCTACTGTGGCTTAGCTATGGCGTTTGGGATATGTGTATCTGAGATATGTGTGCTTGAGGTCTGTATGCCTGAGGTCTGTATGCCTGAGGTCTGTATGCCTGAGGTCTGTATGCCTGAAAGGTGATTTGGGTTCTAGCACTTACAACGGGCGCTAGGGGCTACACCAGCCATTTTGAGAGATCTCTTTGAATCAAATCTTGAAGCTTCAGAATGTCCTCGCGATAGTCTTTTACCAAACGCTGGCGAATCTCGGCAGACAGCGCTGGTTTCTCGGATAGGTTTTTTGCCCGAAGCGTCGTTCGCAAAACCTGAGGCATAAAAGGCTTAATCGCTGTCTTCAGCGGGTTGTCCTTAATCATTAGATTTTGTAGCATCCGGCTTCTGGGAATCGCAGAGACATTTCGTTTCGTCATCTCTGGTATGAACGTATCCTCAACGCATAAGAATTTGAAGATGTCTTTGACGGTGCTCGCGCTGTCTGATTTTAGGTCTTCGTAGAGATAGATTTTCAGCTGCGATCGCTCAAACTGCTCCAAATATCGGGCTATTTGTTCGTGATAAAACCCGACTCGCTTATACTGCCAGCCCGGCCATCGTTTCTTTTCGGTCCGGCGGATCTCTTCTTTTTCGAGCGCCTCCTCAAAGGAAAAGCGCTCACAGCCATCTCTCACTTGATAACAAAATGCGGAGAAGGCTCTCTCTGCTGGATCGCGCAAAATTATGATGAGCTTAGCATTCGGAATATATTGCTTGATCCGCTCAGGCGTTTTGGGCATGGACAAATACTCAGTTGAGGCTTCCCCAATGGCCACCTCGTCAGTGACCCCCTCAAATAGCGCACCGTACTCTGCCACACTCATCGGCGTACTGCGATGTTCCTTAGCACCGCTTCGATAGGGATCTTTGAGATGCTCTGTATACAGCTCTGGTGCGAAGAATCTTGGCTCCTTGACCGCGCTCATAAAAATCTGCGGGTGCTGATTGAGATAGTGATAGAGCGAGCTGGTTCCTGCTTTCGCAGCTCCAACAATTAGAAAGTTTGGCATTTTCATATCACATACCCTCTCAAATTCACTGAAAAGCGCCTAGGCACTGCTGTTAGCAGTTTGTTTTCTTGAGCTTCAGCAGTCCTTTCTCTTTCTTACTAAAAAAGTGCTGATACGCTGAGATCGTTGAGTCAATGCCCTTTTTTAAGGCTTTTGGATCTTTCCGTTTGACTAAGCTACCTGTGACCTTCAAGGGCGCTAAGACCGCATAGCCCAACGTCTTTAGCAAAGACCCTTCATAGTAAAAGTAGGCTTTTGCAGTGGTGTACATTTGAGAGGCAAATTTTAATTTCCAATTGCTCTCTCTATCGACTAAGGACTGGTAATGGTCTACCCATAGTGCATCCCGATGCACAATCCGATATCCCAACGCAACGGCATGTCTGGCGATATCTAATTCTTCGTAGCCGTAGCGCAAACACTCATCGAACAAGGCTTGCTTAAAGAGCGTTGCCGGGAAAATGGCCGAATTCATGACCACTGAGCAACAGTCATCTGCATTAATAGGCAGACGCATGATTCCCCAGAAGTCGGCATTTTTGGGTATCACCTTTTGTTTGCTCTCTTCCCAGCTGCGATGCTTGATTTCATGTCCAGTAATAATCGAATCCGGATTTGCTTGGATCAGTGCTTGAGCCGTTGTAAAAAAATCGGGCGGGACGCAAACATCGTCATCGATGAACATCAGGTGGGTGCCATGGGCCGCCCTGATGCAAGCATTTCGATTCGGTCCTAGCCCTGTTCTCGGACCGGTCTGATAGGTGATAGATGGGTAGCGCTCAACGACAGCCTTGGTCAGTTCAGGTTCGTGGCTATCGTCACTAACGATAATTTCAGCAGGCTGCGTAGAACATTGAGAAACACTCTCCAAACACTTCGTAAGGTCGTGTGGCCTGTTCATCGTACAGATGCACAGAGTAATTGAGTAACGCTCTTTGCTCGTGGCAAATGCTTGTGAATTTGTGGGATTTTCTACAGTTTGCATAATAGCCTTATGAGTAGAGTCACTTGTCTACGGTTTCATGCTTGAATGATGATTGACTTGAAGATGGTTGACTTGAAGATGGTTGACTTGATGATGATGGGTTGAGGCCAACTATGGGATTTACGCTGTAGAGCTACCTTTCAGTTCGCCCGTCAAATTTCTACGTTCTTCCAGCGATTTACGTCGAAGCCATAGTGCGATCGCAAATGTTCTAGATCCTCTTGAAGCGCCTTTAAAATGTAGTCACGATGCCCCTGAGAAAGTTTTACTCTCGCCTGCTTGCGGCCTAGAATTTTTCTGGCAACCTGCTTACGCTCTTCAGAGAGCAGCTGAGAAGCTACTGACTTAAGGCCTGTTCTCTCTAGTAGCGATAGGCCTGGAAACGCTAACTTTCGCCTCTGGTCTTGAGAGTTATAGACGACACCCGATTTCTCAAACTGATGGTTTGAATCGATGCCGAGAAACTGACAGACCTGCACTAGGGTTGCCTGACTATCCTGCTTAAAGTCATCAAAGTTGAGCAGCAGAATATTTTCAGCAGGAAATCTTTGGTAATACTCCCCGATTTGCATGGCATATTTTGAGATTTCTATCAGCTCTGCATCCACCCCTTCAGAAATCGGCCTGACTTTGGTACGCGGATAGATTTGTGAGTGATTGTAGTGCGACTCAATCCGCTCGATAGGGTCTCGTAGCAGGTAAATAAACTTGAATTCAACATTCTCCTGGGCTTTGAATTCAGCAATCTTTTTAGCTGAGTTCTCAGGATTGCGCGTCGTAAACCGGGTATAGCTGGGCGTTGCTTCAAGGGCAACCTTCTGGTCGTTAATTTCTTTCCAATCCCAAAGGCTCTTGTAGTACTTAGCGCCCCTGTCGTATCGACGATTAAAAAATTTAGGCTCTTTTTCAACGCAGGGAGCAATTTCTGGATGCTCTGATAGATACCTAAACAAGCTCGTCGTTCCGCATTTGATGCCGCCAACGATAAGGGCAAATTTTCTGCCTGCAATGTTTCGGGTCGCAGTGTTTGGGGCTGCAATTTTTGGAGATGTCATTTTGGGGACCTGGTACTCCTCTCAATCACTCTGTAGCTTTTGCTATTGACTTTATCTATGCGTTGCTCAATTCACTCTCTATCAGCCTATATCCACACCGCGGACTACCGGTAGACAATATTCTCAGCGCGATACTGCATATTGTGATACTCCCAAAGCTGACCTCTTTGAGACAGCAATTCTTCGTAGGTGCCTTGCTCTAACATCTGGCCATTCCCCAATACAACAACTTTATCGGCTCTTGTAATAGTCGATAGACGGTGGGCGATCGCAATGACGGTGCGCCCCTTCGATAGCTTTTCAATAGATTTCTGAATTAGCTGCTCAGAGACAGAGTCTAAAGCGCTCGTCGCCTCATCTAAGATCAAAATATCTGGATCACGCAGTAGGGCTCTTGCGATCGCAATCCGCTGTCGCTGCCCGCCTGAGAGCCTCACCCCCCTGTCACCCAGGACCGTATTAACCCCCTCTGGTAATTCACGAATAAATTCGATTGCGTTGGCAAGCTGAGCTGCCCGGTAAATGTCCTCATCGGCAGCAGACTCCATTGCATAGGCAATATTGTTGCGAATCGTGTCGTTAAAGATAAAGGTATCTTGACTGACTATCGCTAAATGACGACGGAAAGCATTAATTTTAAACTCCCGAAGGTCAATTCCGTCAATCAGAATTTTCCCCCGGTTCGGGTCGTAAAACCGAGCAATTAGGTCCACCAGCGTAGATTTTCCTGCGCCAGAGGCCCCGACGAGAGCGGTGGTTTTGCCTCTTTCAATCATTAGGTTGATATCACGCAGCACCAGCTTCGAAGAATCGTAGCCGAAATCAACTGCCTCAAAGGTGATAGCTTGTCTGAGCGTTGAAAACTCCCGGTATCCGTTGGTTAAATAGACCTTATCCTTGCGATTCAAAATCTCCGATATCTTCTCAAATGAGCCATGGAAATTCATAATTCTTGCGCCCGTAGCATTCAACGTTTTAACCAGGGGCAGCATGCGAAAGAGAATGAACAAAAAAGTTAGCAGGGAAGCTAGCTGAAGCGTTCCCTGCGGAATTAAAGCGGTAATGGCAAACACCACCATACAGATAATGATGGTCGTCGCTAGCCCCTCAATGAGCGGCGCCACCATCGCCATAATCGAAATGGTTTTAGCAGAGGTCTGCAGAAATTCCTGATTCTTTTTATCAAACCGTCGTCGCTCGAAAGCATGGGCTGCGAAAGCCTGGACCGTACGAATACCGTTGATAAATTCCAAGGACACAGAAACGTATGCGCTACTGGCTTTTGAACGCTCAACACTAGCTCTCCTAACGCGCTTGAGTAAGAAGGTAACCCCCGAAGAGAGCATGCTGAACAAAATAACAGCAATAAAAGACAGCTGCCACGAAATCAAAAACATAGAGCTAAGATATACCAGCAGAACAGTCCCTTGAATCACCATTTTGTTGAAGAGATCAAAAGCCTGCATGATCTGCTGGACCTCGTTGGTCATGCAGTTTATCAGCTCTCCAGAGCGCGTTTTCGCAAAGTAGCCGAGCGGCAAGCTCTGCAGCTGCTCGAAGATTCTCATCCGCAGCTGGTAGCCCAACCTGAACTTGCCAATACCGGCATACTTCAAAGCAAAATAAGTAAAGGTAGAGCGACAAAGCGTCACCAATATCAGCAGTCCCGATAGCCGATAAAGCCGCTCATTTGCAGGCGCCTGATTGCCTAGTACCCAAACATCTATCCAGTCAATCCCAGTTTCTAGTGGCGGCGTACTGGTATCGGTTAGGCCCTGCAAAAAAGTCAAGATTGTTCCAATGCCCAACCCCTCAAATGCTGCTGCCAAAAGTGTAAACAACAGTGCCAATAAGACGATGCGAGGAAAGTACTTGAACTCTCGCAAAATGAGCGCGTTGCCCTGCCAAAGCCGGGTTCTCTTAGCGCCTCTACGGATAGGACTGAGTAGTCTTGACTTCATGAAAGCACATCGGATTAAGAGACATTGAGCATTTGCGCACTTGTAGACGGTAAAGGACGCCCACTATCAAAAGAGACGTCAGTTTAATGAAAGCTCTCTAGGGTGCATATCAGAACTTAAGTTCAATCCTTTCGAAGCATCGTAGGTGAGCGGCCGCTGTACACCGCTGGCAACCACACCCATGACGTTGATTCGATCCAGGGTAGCCAGTGCCAGCCGCAAATCCTCTCGAGTAAGACGATTCAAATCTGCTGTCACCACCAGCTGAGGGCAGCAGTTAGCAATTTCTAAAATATCGGCGGTTCCCATGGCCGGCGGAGAGTCGATAATGACCCAGTCATACTCGCTTTCCAACTGATGCACTAAATCCTTGAAATCTTGAGAGGTTAAAACTTTCAGCGGATCAGAAGATGCCAAGCCAGAAGGAATGACATCGACTTGAGTATCTAACAGCCTAATGGGAATCGGCTCGGGCAGGCCTTTTCCGTTCCGTAAACTAGAAATTCCAACATTGTCAGATAGTTCCAGCCATCTCTGTAGAGAAGAGTTGCGTAAGTTAGCGTCAACAACCACCGCTCTTTTGCCTAGGCGAGCCGCACTTGAAGCCAGTCCTAGGGATAGCGCTGAAGCCCCCTCGGGCGGAAACAGCGCGCACACCGCAATTGTCTGAGTGGAAGCAGACTGATGGAGCTGAATATTTCTATAGACAAGGTCCAACGAATCTCGTAAGGCCAACCAGTAGCCCGCAAACTCAGTTACTTGTTCGCGTTCAGCAGTGACCACCTGACTGCCACTACCTAGACCATTGGTTACAGGAGAAGCTCCGTTACCACCTCCGACGTTCATAACCAGGTTAGGTAGCGAATCAATCACAGGTAAGGTGCCGAGCAAAGGATATTGAATTTGCCGTTCCAAATCTTCTGGTGTGTGTACTTTACTGTCTAGCGCCTCGCGCAAAAAGGTAGCCGCACCACCCAAAATTAGCCCCGCAGCCGCCCCCAGCATTAGATTTTTGAGGTGATTGGGCCCTATCTTTAGGCCCAATTGAGGCATTGCGACCACCTGCCAGCTGAAGCCGCCCCTCGCCAGCTGCGCGCTCAACAGCTCTCGCTGAGTCAAAAGCTGCTGCAGAACGGTCCGCTGAGTCTCCACTTCCGGCTGTAGCCGGTTGTAGCTATCAATCAGCTCAGGGAACTGACTTAACTCCACCCTCAGCACCTCCTCCGACGCCACCAAGCTCTGCTGACGGGCAAATAATCCCCTTAGCGATCCTTCTGCTTCTGCCATCTCCTGTACCAGATTAATATCCAGTTCACTGAGCTGACCAAAGTCGCGAACGCTTCTCCTTAAATCATAATTATCTAAAGACTGTCCGATTATTCGCCCAGCCTCCTTTTCAATGAGTACCTGCTGGTTCTCTCGCTGGGAGAGTAGATTTTTGACGCCTGGGTCAGCATCTGCATAAACGACCCGACGCTCTGCTAGTTCTAGCTCTACCTGCTGCAGCGCGTCTAGCAGCTCTTGAAACCGAGGTGACTGACTCAACCTAGAAGCCGCAAATGCGCTGCTCGGAGAAAGCGATACCTGTTCGCGCAGCGTCTCATATCGGGCACTTGCCTCATTAAACTGAGCCGCTAAAACCTGCTGTTCAGACAACACCTGATTGAGTGATTCCTCTAGGGCAATTGCCTGTTGCTGAGGGTTGATAACATTGCGGTTCTGACGAAACGCCTTCAAGTCCGCCTGTGAACTATTGAGGCTCCGGCGCGCTTCCTCAAACTGGCTATTGATAGCACTCAATCCTCGATTTAGGCGCTGCTCCTGGCGTTCTAGGGCGTAGCTTTGATAAACCGTCTGTAGCGCCTCTAGTACGCGTTCGGTTTTAAGAGGATTGCTGTCGGTGTAATTGACACTCACAATTCGAGTATCGACGTTACCCTCTTGGACTCTTGATATCGTTAAGTTGCGTCTAATATCTGCAGCCGTGAGATTCGGATAGTCCGAAGTCAATGATTCGACAGCTCTGGTAAGCAGTTCATGACTACGCATCAAATTGAGCTGTGTGGCATAGTCGATCTCTCGCTGACGTTCAGAAGGCTTATCTGTTAGCTCGGCAGGATCAATATCTTCTCGAAAGTTAGGCTCAATGATCATTTGCATTGAGCTACGGTAAGTGTCGTCTCTAGTCAGCGTGAAAAGCAAAGCCGTCAGCAACGATAGGGTAAAGATTCCAATCGCCCAGCGCCACCGTCTTGCAAGGATATTAACAAGCTCAAGATATCCAAGCTCTTGCTCTTCTACAGAGGGTCCCATCACTCACCTAAAAGACTTTTTCTAAACGATTTTTGGTATGCCCTTTAGACATCCGCTTAAATGTGTATATGCACCAAGATTGTCTCAACCTGCATTTCTGACATATGTCACCGGCTGCGCTCTTTCCTGAGGACTGTCAGGGATCGCTCCGATGTCGTCTTTCCAGCGCGCGCCCCCAGCTCCTTTTTCCAGTCCTCTTTCCAGCTCTTTGGGAACAGGACTAGAATATGCTTCCAAACTTGTTGTCGATAGCACTTCATCTAGATTCTCAATTAGCTGATCGACCCTATTGAAGAAAGCCCTTCGAGTAAAGTTTCGCTCAGCATGTTCTCGAATAGCTGCGTAGTCCCAAGAAATGGATTGAGACCTTACCAAAGCTGACTGCAACGCCTCAGAAGTTTGAGGATGAAACAGCAGTCCTGTTTTTCGCGAGAGCTGGGTATCTAAGGCACCACCCGCGCCGAACGCGATGACCGGGGTTCCACTAAAGTTCGCTTCAATCGGGACTAAACCGTAGTCCTCTAGAGCTGCGACCACAACAGACTTGGCTTTTGAGAACAGGCGAGTCCGCTCGCGGTCACTGACATGACCTAAAAACTTTATGTTGCTGGCTGCGCGACCTTCTAAGCGAGTTCGCTTTGGACCGTCACCAATAATGTACAGCGGCCACCCCAAGCGATTAAAGGCTTCGACGATGATTTCTACCCGCTTATAGGACAGCAGGCGAGAAGAAACGAGGTAAAAGTCATCTTTCTGGTCGTGGTAGCTGAAAGAGTCATCGTTAATTGGATAGTTAATAGTGATGACGGGCCTTTCGTAGATACGACGGATACGATCTGCGACTATTGTTGAATTTGCTACATATAGATCAGGCTCACTGGCATAGGAGAGGTCCTGCTTCTGCATGAACCGAAAAACAAACCTGAGAAGCGGCTCTAGAGATTCAAATTCCTGATAGCCACTCAGATAATTCTGAGTGTCCCACAAGAAGCGAGAAACGTTATGACAAAAGCAAATATGCTTTGCATCAGGACGTTTTCTAACTGCCTTAGCAAAGCTAGAAGAGCTGCTAAGAATTAAATCATAAGCCTCAAGGTCAAGCGTGCGAAACGCCGTAAAGTACAGCGGTGCAAACAGTCGAAAATACCTCTTGGCGCCCGGGATGCTCTGTAGAAAGGTCGTGTTAACTAGCCGATTTCGCAGTTCTATTGTGCTTTCAGGGTCATATATTGATGTGTAAACATCAGCCTCGGGGAAATGCTTACAAAACATCTCAAAGACTCGCTCTGCCCCACCTCTTTGATTTAAGTAATCGTGAACTAAAGCAATTTTCATGACCTTATACATCATTTAGTGATGATAATTGATGATGTTAATGATGTTGAAGTGACAACGAACGCTGATCATGGGGGTCAGCCAATCTTGACAGCGTATGCTTGCCAGGTTTCGATTATTGTTATTGATTATTAATCTTTGTCTACCAGACTGTATTTACAACTTTTGACTAACTGTCTGAGCGGGAA
This sequence comes from Cyanobacteria bacterium J06626_6, assembly GCA_038523095.1. GTDB lineage: Bacteria > Cyanobacteriota > Cyanobacteriia > Phormidesmidales > Phormidesmidaceae > Phormidesmis. The sequence continues at coordinate 24,786 of JBCBJS010000034.1, read as the reverse complement.
GTTTCTGACTGAATGTAAGCGCTCAAAACGCGACCTTGAACTCAGTGAAAAATGTATACCTAAAGATATAAACCAATGTGCGACATCCGTAAATACACGGTATATAAAATTTGAATAATATAAAGTTCCTGAAAAGTTCGTAAGGTCTTTGACGGCAGGACGGTTCATACATGATGCAGACGTTTGGTGAAGAAACTGATGTCCTTTGAAGGTGATTAATTTTTTCCATGGACTCTAATTTTTCGTACGCTCTAATTTTTCCATGGACTCTAATTCGATAGTTATGACTACGTGCTTTTAGCTCAGCAAACGACAAGAGTCCAGGCAATAGCTGTCTTACTCGTCAGAATGCGTAGTGCGTTGACTCGTCTATTTACCGACTTAGAAAAGCTAGAAGAATGAGAAGTAACCAGATCGTATCGAGAGAGATCCAGCCTTTGAGAAGCTATTAAGCAGGGTGGTGCGAATAAGCAGAAAACATGCTTAGCACCAGGAACATAGCGAAACAGCTTGGCACAGAACAATCGCTGACGCAGCTTCGTTCTGTGCTTCACATCGCATACGGACGTGTAACTATCAGTGGCAGGAAAGTGCTGGCAGAACACTTCGCAGAACATTTCTTTGAATACTCGTTCTGCAGTTTTCTTCTGAGTCAGATAGTCATGGACTAGAGTAATTTTCATGGAGCTGAATGACCTTTTCGTCTTATGTGGCGTAGTTGTTGAACCAAGTAAACCAAGCAAAAGAGGGATAAGAGATTCGTCCTTGAGAGGGCTAACCTGCTATTTAATGGTGCTTAAAACATAAAAATTCAAGTCGTATATCGGTAAGTTTCCAAGTGGCTATGCTTTTTGATCACAATCGAAGCTGCACTCCGGGAATCTACATCAAAGTAAAATAGGCGCGTACGCAGCTTACAAAAGAGTTAACTCAAGTAGTCAATCGAGCGGTCAATACTAGCAAATCCATGACTACTCAGTCCTTGAGCGTAGTAAAGTGCTGGCGATAAAGACACGGACGGAGATGCACATAGAGAGATGCCTACCTAACAGATCAATCTTCTACCCGTGAGTCGAGAGAAAAAAGATAGAAAAGGCCTATCTAATAAATTTTCTGGCTAAGCAAAACAACTTCACCTCTTTGAATAGAATATATTTCGAAGGGAAACCTATCGGGAGGTTGGTGGCTGTAAATTGATAGTTACCCCAGTTACTCCACATAAGGCTTGCCTTCAACTTCTCTAAAAACAATCGACCCCAGAGACTGTGAACATTAGATAGGATCACAAGATGCCGTTGGGCGAATGATCCCTAGCGAGGGAAAACGGTCAAGTGATTGAGAAATCGAACCGTGTATGTCAGAAAGCTGCCTAGCGAGAAAGCGTCTCTAAATATTTGAATCTGAACATCTGAATCTGAATATTTGAACCCCTGCTATGACGCTCTAGCAGAACAAGCTACCTTGCTTCTCTAACACTTTGGTTACTATGTCGGCTCCGGTTTGAGTCAAATAGTCACCCTCTACGGCTTGTGCAGCCAGGTAAAAGTTAAAACTCTACCTGTAGTCCTCTGGATGTCTACGAAGCAATATAAACACTGAGAAAGAACTAATACTGTTCGATTCGTAACATTGCAGCATGTGTATAACCTCAGAGTAATGATGTCATGAAGCTATCCGTGATTATACTTAAGGTGTATATAACCATGAACAGTGTGAAGCATCTTCACAATATCAACATAATTAGAGCTATGAACCTTTATATTCTGCGCAGCTCTATTTCGAGCTAAATACTCCGGGAAAAGTGCGGTACTGGAAAAGGTGTGGGAAAGCTCGGTAACTCTAGGCGGTGCGAAGACCTTTTTGTATGGCCTTCGTTATTTGGGTGAAAAGTGGGTACAAGTAGGTTGAGGGCTCCCGACCTAATGTCTCTGACGACCAACCATTCGTAATCAACTATGGTGAGCACTATTGCAATGGCGAAAGGGTCTTTATTGGCTCTGTTAATTCTGCGGTGAATCAAACGATCGGCAAGCGCATGGCCAAAAGGCAGCAGATGCGATTTTCTGAACTTTCCCATACTTTTTTCGGATTTATCCTTCAGCTGGCTGTGTAAAGTGTCATTAAAGGAGCACGTTGTTTCTTCTAAGAGGTTTCCTATTGGCTCCAATACTATTGATGGAGGCTAAGTTGTTCAGTAATTTATCAAGCATATGAAAGCTGTTATTTTAGCGGGTGGTTTAGGGACTCGTCTGAGTGAAGAAACAACCATTAAACCAAAACCCATGGTAGAGATCGGTGGTAAGCCAATTCTTTGGCACATTATGAAAATCTACTCTCACTACGGCATCACTGATTTTATTGTTTGCTGTGGTTACAAGGGATACGTTATTAAGGAATACTTTGCGAATTACTTTCTCCATATGTCAGACATCACCTTTGACTTGGGCCTTAATCAGATGCATGTCCACAAGGGGAAAGCAGAGCCTTGGCGTGTGACCTTGGTAGATACTGGAGATGCCACTATGACAGGTGGTCGCCTCAAGCGAGTACGGGAGCACCTTGGGAGTGAAGACTTTTGTTTTACCTACGGAGATGGTGTATCAAACGTCAATATTGCTGAGCTGATTGAATTTCACAAACAGCAAGGAACACTGGCCACATTGACTGCAGTCCAACCACCTGGACGATTTGGTGCTATTTCTCTGGAAAAAGAACAAATAAAAATCACTCACTTTCGTGAAAAACCTGCAGGAGATGGTGCCTGGGTTAACGGTGGTTTTTTTGTTTTAAATCCTCAGGTAATTGACTATATCGACGACGAGGCAATTTCTTGGGAAAGAGAACCCCTACAAAAGCTAGCCCATCTGGAGGAGCTCTCAGCCTACAGGCATGATGGCTTTTGGCAACCTATGGATACCTTACGTGATAAGCATTATCTAGACAGGCTATGGCAATCCCAGGAAGCACCCTGGAAAGTTTGGTAAACAAGGTTTCAATGATTTTTTCAGTACCCTTTTCAGTGCGCTGGTGTGCTCTCCGTCGACCATCAAAAGTCAGTGCCCTAGAAGTCAACAGCCTGAAAAAATCTACTGTTGCCATCAATTGGGAACGCTAAATCGTTCGGAAGGTTTACGTCTGCTGTGTCATTAGAAACAGCTATGAATGCTAATTTTTGGCAAGGTAAGCGAGTTTTTATAACCGGTCATACGGGCTTTAAGGGAAGCTGGTTATCGCTTTGGTTGCAACAGCTAGGTGCGTACGTCACTGGCTATGCTTTGGCTCCCCCTACTACGCCTAGCCTATTTGAAATGGCTTGTGTGAGTAACGGAATGGTCTCTATCGAAGGTGATGTGCGAGATTTGTCGAGTTTGAAAGCAGCGATCGCTGCTCACAGCCCTGACATTATTTTCCACATGGCAGCTCAGTCGCTTGTTCGCTACTCGTATAAGAACCCTGTAGAAACCTACGCCACGAATGTTATGGGCACTGTCCACCTGTTAGAATCCGTTCGCCAGGTCGGCGGGACCCGAGTCGTTGTCAATGTGACCAGTGACAAGTGTTATAAGAACCAAGAATGGGCTTGGGGTTATCGGGAAAATGACGCCATAGGTGGCTATGACCCCTATTCCAACAGTAAGGCTTGTGCTGAGCTAGTTTCCTCTGCCTATCACAGTGCTTACTTTCACAAAGCAAGCGGCGGTGGCGATCCCGGCATTAGCTTATCTACCGTTAGGGCCGGCAACGTGATTGGTGGGGGTGATTGGAGTGAGGACCGTCTGATCCCAGATATTATTCGCGCGTTCACAGCGGGTGAGCCAGTCCTGATTCGTAGCCCCAATGCTATTCGACCTTGGCAACATGTGCTTGAACCCCTCAACGGATATCTGAGCTTGGCCGAACAGATGTGGGCGGCGGGTGTTGACAATGCAGAAGGTTGGAACTTTGGCCCTGAGGACAGTCATGCGCGCAGCGTATCGTGGATTGCAGATCAGCTCACCCGGCTTTGGGGCGAGAACGCCAGCTGGCGGATAGATACCAATGCCAGTCCCCATGAAGCAACCTATCTGAAGCTGGATTGTTCCAAGGCTAAGCGCCGTCTGCAGTGGTCTCCAACACTAGAGCTATCGACAGCGTTAGATTGGATTGTGGAATGGTATCGAGGATATATCAGTGAAGAGAACATGCACCAAGCTACCGTAGCGCAGATTCAACGATACGAGTTACTTATTGCAAGTCGCTAACTGTATTCAGTCGTTTGCAGAGCGCACTGTTTCGTTAGAAAGTTTTTTCAGGAAGAAAGCTGTCGTTTTGCTGGGTAGCGATTCTCCCGGATCTCCGGATCTAGTCGAGGTGCCGGAGTAATAAGTTCGCATAGGGCGGGCGGTCTATTTTCATCTATCAACTCCTAGCCAATACCTATGATTTTCAAAGAAACCTCTCTTCAGGGGGTATACATCATTGATCTTGAGCTGCTCAAAGATGATCGGGGGGCTTTTGCCCGCACTTTCTGTGCGCAAACTTTTGAAGAGCGTGGGCTCAGGCCAGCGGTAGCCCAGTGTAATCTCTCCTTTAACCATAAGAGAGGGACTCTGCGAGGACTGCACTTTCAAATTCCACCCGCTGCCGAAACTAAGCTGGTACGCTGCACCCGAGGGGCCATATACGATGTTGTTGTCGATATGCGTGAGGCGTCTCCCACTTACCTTGTCCATGTGGGAGTAGAGCTTAGCGCCGAAAATCGGCGATCGCTCTACGTGCCTGAGTGGTTTGCCCACGGGTATCAAACCCTGACAGAAAATGCTGAAGTGATCTACCAAGTTGGTGAGTTTTATACACCTGGCTATGAACGGGGCTTGCGCTATAACGACCCCAAATTGGCCATTGATTGGCCCTTGCCAGTCAGCACTATCTCTACGAAAGATGCGACCTGGCCGCTGTTGGCTGATCCTCTCGTTTCAGCGGGAGCTTCATCATGATCCTTGTTGATACAGCCCTGAAGGCTCGTGCAGAAGCGGGTAACCCCGTGCGGGTGGGGATGATTGGTGCAGGTTTCATGGGCCGAGGCATTGCCAACCAAATCATTCACTCGGTCCCTGGGATGGAACTTGTTGCTGTATTCAGCCGCCGTTTAGACGGTGCCAAACGCGTTTACCAGGAAGCAGGAATCGACCATGTTCAAACCGCTCGTACGGTTGCTGAGCTAGAAAATGCAGTTAGCAGAGGGCAACCAGCTGTGACGGAAGCGGCGTTTCTGCTTTGCAAAGCAGACAATATCGACGCGCTGGTAGAAGTCACTGGGACAATTGAATTTGGTGCTCGAGTTGTTATGGAGGCCATCCAAAACAAAAAACACGTCATCTTAATGAATGCGGAATTGGATGGCACCCTCGGGCCCATATTAAAGGCGTACGCGGACCGCGCAGGTGTCGTGCTATCCAACTGTGATGGCGACCAGCCCGGCGTAGAGATGAACCTCTATCGCTACGTCAAGAGTATCGGCTTTACCCCCTTGCTCTGCGGCAACATCAAAGGTCTTCAAGACCGCTATCGCAACCCAACCACCCAAAAAGGCTTTGCGGAGAAGTGGAAGCAGGCTGCCTACATGGTGACGAGCTTTGCTGATGGCACCAAAATCTCGTTTGAGCAGGCAATTGTTGCCAATGCAACCGGTATGAAAGTGGCTCAGCGAGGCATGTTGGGCTACGAATTTCGCGGCCATGTTGATGACATGACCCACCTATACGATATAGACCAGCTCAAATCTCTTGGCGGTATTGTGGATTATGTGGTGGGTGCCCAGCCTGCCGCTGGCGTATTCGTTTACGCTACCAACGAAGATCCTAAACACCAACATTACCTAAACTATTACAAACGTGGGCGGGGTCCCCTGTACAGCTTCTACACGCCTTATCACATCTGTCATTTTGAGGTGCCGCTTTCCGTCGCTCGGGCTGTTCTTTTTAACGATGCGGTTATGGCCCCTTTGGGTGGGCCTGTGGTAGATGTTGTTGCTGTCGCTAAAACTGATTTGGAGACTGGTGAAACGTTAGATGGGATTGGCTACTATACGACCTATGGCCAGTGTGAAAATATTGATGTTTCACGAAAGCAGACTCTATTACCTATGGGGCTTGCCGAAGGGTGCAAGCTCAAGCGCCCTATTTCGAAGGATAGCGTGCTTACCTACGATGACGTGGTCTTGCCGGAGGGGCGGTATTGCGACAAGCTGCGTGCTGAGCAAGATAGCACCTTTACGACTGCCACCTGACAATAGTTTTTCTCATGGCCGGAAAAATCTTCGTCAGTATCTTTATGTTTCCTTTACAAAACTGTCCTATGAAGCCAAGGTTAGGTTGAGTTTTATACCTGAAACTCGAAACGTTCAGAAGAAGTCTGATACTGAATAGTGAAATGCCCTCTAGGCACAGCAAAGCGCGAACGCATTTGCAGTTTCGCATTTTCACTTTAGTCTTAGTGGGCATTCCCTAGCGCCGCAAAGCGACGCGGGTTGCCACCGCAAAATTTGACTGGTTGCTGATCATGATGTACGACCGCCTTTCAGTTCTTAAGGTCCGCGTAGCTGCAGCGCTAACGACTGCCCTGGCACCGCTCGCTATCGGCATCGAAAGCAGTCACTCTTCAGCAGCGGTTGCGGCTGAGCCTGCTGCGGCCTTACTGCCTGAATTGCTTTCTGAAAAGGTATCCTCCGCAGCGAATACGTCTGAGCAATATGCGCAGTTGCCTGAGCTAGAACCTGAGCAGGCTTCTGAACAGGCCCCTGAGCGGCAGCCATCTGATTCATCACGGACCCTGCTCGATTCGCTGTTGGCATCACCCGAAGCGCAGTCTACCTTGATTGACGATGGCAATCTGGAGGGTGGCCATCTGGAAAATGACTATATCCTGGGCGCGGGAGATCAGGTTCGCATAGATGCTTTCGGTGCGCCTGAGTACAGCGCTGAAGCCCTCATTTTGTCCGATGGGACCTTGAGCCTACCGATTGCCGGACCTATCTCGGTCGGGGGGTTGACTTTGGCCGCAGCGACTGACGCGATCGCAGTTCAGTATGCACCCTACCTACAGAACCCGCAGGTCACGCTGACCCTGATAGAGCTGCGACCGGTTCGAGTCGGCGTCGTCGGTGCGGTGAATCGGCCAGGCACCTACACCATATCCATCGAAAGCGATGACACGACCAACTTTCCAACCTTGACAGATGCACTGGGCCTTGCAGGCGGGATTTCATCCCAAGCCGATATTCGCCAGGTTGAGGTTCTCCGACAAAATCAGAGCGGACGGGGAAGTACGCTGTCGGTGAACCTGTGGGAGCTGCTGCAGCGCGGAGATATGGGTGAGGATATCCTCCTCCGCTCGGGTGACACGGTCGTTGTGCCTGTGGCCACTACGGTCAATCCTGCTGAAGCAGCTCAGCTAGGCGCAGCCAGCTTTTCGCCTGATATTGTGACGGTGTATGTGGTGGGCGAGGTGAGTCGGCCCGGGCCGGTTCAAGTTCCGCCCAATACCCCTTTAAATCAGGCCCTGCTGGCCGCAGGCGGCTTTGATACCCAGCGGGCTAACGACGATAAGGTCGGACTGATTCGCCTCAATGCCGATGGCTCAGTTCAGCAGCGTGTGATCGCTGTAAACTTTAACTCTGGCATCAATGAGGAAGACAACCCAATCCTCAGAGAAGATGATGTTGTCGTCGTTGAGCGGTCAGGGCTGGCCAGCTTTTCCGACACCGTTGGCCTAGCCGTAAACCCCGTTGGTCGTCTGCTTAACGGGGTTTTCAACATCTTCAATCTGCTGGATTAAGCTAGACCAAGCTCGGGCCTGCCAGCGTTTGAATCTGGCTATCACTCAACGCCTGGTTAAAGATGGCCACCTCATCGACATTGCCGGTGAGGCCATAGCCCCGACCGCCGACGCTGCCCGATTCAAAGCGGGTGCCGCCACGCATGCCGCCAATGCTGACAATGCCCGGACGGGCCCAAAGCTGCGAGCCCTCGCCAGCGCCAAAAGCTTGACCGTCTAAGTAACCTGTCAGCGCACCGTCTGTCAGTGCATTCTCACCGTTTAGCACAAGGGCCACGTGGTGCCATTGACCGGCGGAAACGCTGTCTGTGCTCAGCCAGGTGCCTGACCAGTTACTCTCTGCAGCTGGCCGATTCCATCCGCCTAGCAGCAAACGGTCTCCTTCGAGATAGATGCTCAAACCCCGTGACCCATTGCCCTCGTCGTAAATGACCTGCTGTTCACCCTCTGCAGGCAGCGCATCGGCTTTGAACCGCAGCGATACGGTACGTTCGGCTTGCGTAGAGGTGTTGAGGTCGCTGGATTTACCGATATCAAGGCTACCGTCACCGTTCGGGAAAGCAACACTCCCAGCGGAAATACCACCGGGATCCCAAATCGCATTCCCTCTGAGCAGGCCGCTGTGACTAGCACCGCCAGGACTGCTATCGACGGCGACTTTCCCGCCTATTTCATTTAGTTGGAAATGGGCAATCAGGCTAGGTAGCTGATGTAAATCTGTCTTTCCGGGTGGATCGGCAGGCTGTGGATCGGCGGGCTGTGGATCGGTAGGCTCAACCGGCGCCACCGGATCTTCTGGTGCGATGATGGGCGCTGGCGGCTCGCTCTGATTAGGAGAATCTCCAGATAGGGTAAAAGAATCTAGCGCGACGATGTCTCCGCTATCGTCTGTATTGTCAGTTTTTATCTGAACCACTATGTACTGATACCCTTGGCCCAGATCAACTGTCTCTGTAAAGTCTGTCCAGTCAAAGGGTTGATCGCCACTAAACGTGCGCTCTAGGAGTTGCGATCGCGTCATTGGAATGGTGCCCGCTGGCGTAGGTCCATTTCCCTCCGTCAGATGTCCATCAAATTGTCCATTGACACCCCAAAGCTGAACTTTGACAGCGTTGGCATCGCGCGATCGCTGGCTCCCTTCAATATTTTTAAGCCTAAAGCGGACGGTCTGCACCCCTTTGTGAAGCCTATCGTTTTGTATTACCTGTCCTAGCCCGGCCCTGCGTCTGCCCTGCTTAGAGAGCACGACGGTGCCACCGGCTTTGCGAGCATCTGAGGTGATTTGCCAGCCCTGATCTGCGGAAAGGCTGCTGAGTCGCCTTTCTTTTTTGAGCTGGGTGCTGCCAGGAATATCACCCTCTACAAAGGGGTTGGTGTAAGCAGTTTGCTCAACTTGAACAGTTTGCTTGATGGTGGCGGTTTCGCCTTGCTTATCAAACACCGTGAGAGCGACTTCATGGGCACCGCTGCGGTTAAAGTGATGGGTGACTTGTCGCCCAAACTGATCGATGCTGCCATCTTTGTCAAAGTCCCAGGCATAACTCGCAATTCCCTTTCCCGGAATGTTGTACCTAAGCGTATCAATATCGTAGGCTTCGCTAGCATCAAACCTGACGGAAAGTCCTCCCGCCGGGCTACTGCTGAATTTGGGAACGGGCGCTTTGTTGTTGCCTGCGCCTTGAAAAGAGGTGTTCTTGATTGTCAGCATGGATGGGAAGTCATCTAAGGCACCGTTGCCTGGCTTGCTCTCTCCGACCTGTGCCAAGTTGTACTCATTGTCACTAAAGACGCTGTTCTCTATGGAGGTTGCCAGGAAGTTTCTCTCTAGATCTGGAAACTCGATGTTAAAGCCCTCTCCAAATCCCCTCACTTTTAGCCCGGTGTAGCGATTGCCGTGGGTCGCATGGTTGTGGACAATGCCATCGCCGCCCGGATCGTTAACATCTCCTATTATCAGGCCATTTTCAAAGTCAATATTGCCACTGTAGTCGGTATTGATACCCTTAGTGCGGTTGTTCCAAACCTTGAAGTTGTCAATCTTGGCACGGCCCTCATGGAGAGCATTAGGCGTTCTGTTGTTGAGCTCTAGCTGACCGTCGAAGTTGGCTAGCTGTGCCCACACGTCAATGCCAACATTTGTGTTGTAGCTTTGAAATCCCGTAAGCTTATTGAGCGGAACGTCTGTAATGTCAACTTCTTGTTGCCCGGCGGGAAACAAGGCCTGGATTCTAGCAGGCAAATTTTTAATCAAAATAGTCTCGGCATCTCTCGCTTCATTGCCTTGGCCATCGCTAAAGAGCGCAATACCAGCATCATTAGTGCTGATGGCGATGTTGTTTTCCATCGCCACTTGGGCCGCGCCCTGCACCCAGTACCCTTCGCCATTAAAACCGAGATCGAATTTCTGCTTACGCGCATCTACCTGACGGCTGTTCAGGCGTTGGCCAGGGCCAGTGATCTTCATCGACAGGTTATTGCGCCATCTGCCAAGCTCATTCCCAGATTCTGCGGCAAAACCACTGCCCGCCACGTCAAAAACAACGTTGTCTTCAAAAATCGCGTTGCTGTCGTGGTGGACCATGCCCCAGCCCGGACTGCCGACAACGGCGTTTCCTTTAGCGATCGCCGCTGTCCCGTTAATATCATCTGCACCCGCGCGGTGAACGTGAAATCCATAGCGCCCCCTTGGATTTTTCCCACCGCCTTTAGAACCGTCTATATTTTGGTTGGGATCATCGACTATCTTCGATTTATCGGTGCGACCCAGGTTGTAAAAGCCAGCGTTTTGCACATTGACATTGGGGTTGTGCATAAACATGACATGGCCCCGCTGCTGAATCGGCAAGCCATCGACATCTTTGGTTTCTATGCTGACGTTGCGAGTAGTGTTGGCAACGTAAAGCTTAAGCTGATCCTTTTCTGAAATATTGGGCCGGGTATGATCAAATCTTAGTGCAGTATTGTCGCCCGACTGCACATCGTCATTTGTAAAGCGGACGCGATTACCATTGATGGCTATAAGGGTCAGCTCTTCGTCACCAAAGCGGCTGTTATTTGCATCGCTAGCGTCCTTGTTGTACTGGGTACCGCCAAGGACTAGTTTGTCGCCTACTCGCCAACCCTTTGGAGCCGAAGATAGGACGAGTTCGCGATCGCCTGCCTTAGCATCCTGCTGTAGGGCAATAAAGTCTGTTTTATCCGCGCCATAGATGCTGACAGTTCCGTGGCTAATGACGCCACGGCTCAACTGAGTGGGGTCCCACCTGGTGTCGATATCCCCTTGACCGGTGATCAGTATCTGAGCTGTTTTATCGGCCTGTACCGCGTTGCCTTGGGTGCCGATATTGAGCTTGCCAGAAGGGCCATTGACCAAGGTGTCAACGACCATCTTGGTATTGGTGGTCGTCGCGAAAGATAGGCTTCCATCGTTACGAACGGTTTTGAGCTGGACTTCGCTTTCACCGTTGTAGGTGACGTTAACGTCGCTTTTGATCATGACCCTGGCATTTTCTCCAGGAACCTGGTTGTTTTCCCAAGTTTGTGGGTCAAACCATGAGCCGCTTTTGATTGCCTTGTGGGTCGCCGCAGATTCGGGCACTAGGTCTAGTAGGGCCGCGTGCTCTTTAGCTTGTACAGGATCGTTTGAATGGTCTGATGAATGGTCTGAATGATGATTATTGGACTGCACTGAAAACTCCCCCGATTCAACACGTTTGTCATCGGAGATGCAACCTGAAAATTGCTACACAAAAATACCTGTAGCTAACACGAAACCGCTCACTGTAAACCAGTGAAAGATTCGTCAGCCGCGTCATAAAACAAGTTATTCTTGTCGCAAAAGATAGCTACAGGCTATGTAGCTTTTCGTTAAGATGTCTAGAAGCAAGCTATTAGCTTAAATGCATACCGTCGATGCAATTAGTCGATGCAATTAACTGATATCTATGAGGCCAGGAACCTGTGTGCTAAGGGTGCACAACTAACTGAAAGTGATGTGACGAGGGCAACGTTGAAGCGATGCATGGCCATCGTGCCTGCTAGTAGGGCACCACGGCATTAGCTGAATAGAGCGGTAGCAAACTTCGTCATTGACTTACCGTTTTACATAGAACCCTTAATTGATTGGTTTGTCAAACATGGTAATCCAGTGTATTTTGCCAAAACTGACTGTAATAATCGGGAGATGATTCAAAAAAGGCCTATTTGACGTGAAGATGCTATCTTCAGGCTGATGTATCTGGCGATGAACGATGTCTTGAAGAAACGGAACAGACTCATCAAGAGCAGACGAGCAGTCCTCTCAAACTTTGCGATTCTGCTCTCAGAACGCTTTATCGCATAAGAAAAAAGCGTTCGCACAAAAATTATGATTACTCCCATGGCCGCTTCATCTGTTGTCCTATTGATGGTTTGCATTCGCAGCGATCACGTGCTCTGCTAGAAAATCGCTCGCGATGAGAGCCTTTCGCTAGCTTTTTCTTGAAGATACTGAATGGGCTCTATAGTAGATAGCAACTTGAAGCAACGTTGCAATCTACCGCTTGGGAGCATGATATGGAACGGCTAACCGCCCTATTGGGTCTTGGTGTTTTTATCGCCTTCGCCTACCTTACCTCCGTCAATCGTAAAGCTGTTCGCTGGCAACCCGTACTCTGGGGATTTGCGCTGCAAATTATCTTTGCTCTGCTTATCCTACGCACTGCACTGGGGCTAGCTATCTTCCAATGGCTGGGCAATGCTGTTAGCACCTTCCTAGACTATTCCGATGCAGGCGCGTCTTTTGTCTTTGGTGAAAACTATCAGGACTTTTTCTTTGCGTTCAAAGTTCTCCCGACCATTATCTTTTTCTCTGCGGTCATTAGTTTGCTCTATCACTACGGCATTCTTCAGCGAGCGGTTAACCTGATTGCTCAGCTGATGATCCGAACGATGAAAACCTCCGGGTCTGAAACCCTTTCCGCCGCAGGCAATATCTTCGTTGGCCAGACCGAAGCACCGCTGCTGATTAAGCCCTATGTTGAATCCATGACAATATCAGAGCTGCACGCGGTAATGACTGGTGGCTTTGCTACTATCGCCGGGGGGGTGCTGGCGGCTTACGTTTCTTTTGGGGTTCCTGCGGAACACCTGATCGCCGCTTCTGTGATGTCCGCCCCTGCGGCTCTGGCTATCTCCAAGATTATGTTTCCAGAAACTGAGACCTCGCCGACTCAGGGGAAAGCGAGTATTCCAATTGAGAAATGCAACACCAATGGGATCGATGCGCTGGCAAACGGAGCTCTCGATGGCCTTCGCTTGGCCCTTAATGTCGGCGCCATTATTATTGCCTTTTTGGGTGTGCTGGCTGCGCTCAATGCCTTTATTGGCTTTGTTGGTGGGCTTGTTGGTCTACCCGGACTTTCTTTGGAGGCTATTTTGGCAGTTTTGCTCGCACCGGTGGCCTGGCTAATGGGCGTCCCCTGGGCCGACTGTAGTGCTGTCGGGACTCTTCTGGGTAAAAAAACAATTCTCAATGAGTTCATTGCCTATCTAGATTTGCAGGCGCTGATTGAGCAGGAAAGCATTTCTGAACGGGCCATCGTTATTGCGACCTATGCGCTCTGTGGCTTTGCCAATATCGGCTCGATTGGCATTCAGATTGGCGGCATTGGGGGGATTGCGCCTAGCCGTCAGGGTGACCTTGCCAAAATTGGTGTTCGCGCGATGGTGGCAGGTACTTTGGCTTGCTTTACGACTGCCTGCATTGCCGGAATGTTGTTGTAGTGATGCGTTAGAGGAACTGTAACAACTTTCACAGAAAGAGAGTTCGACGCATTGGACCTTACACTGGCGGCAATTTACCGTTGGCGTAGGGGGTCGTTAATGTGGCGGGGAACTGCATCGGCTCTGTCACTAAACGGCGCAGATGCCGATACAATGATGACTTGCAAGCACTCCCTACCTACATAGCGCTCAGAAGATGGCAACTGATAAGTTCAATTCCTCGCCGAGTTCTGCGGACAGCAGTGATTCTGGCATTGAAGGCATTCGCATGACCCGCCTGCAAAAGGTAGAGGATTTGAAGCAGGCGGGCCAAAATCCTTATGCCTACACATGGGAAGTGACACACCCTATCGCAGACTTGCAGGCTAAGTTTGCTGACCTAGCGGCAGGGGAAGAGGAAGCTTTTGAAGTCTCGGTTGCCGGGCGAATCATGGCTAGGCGGGTATTTGGAAAGCTGGCCTTTTTTACCCTGCAGGATGCGACGGGTACGATTCAGCTGTATCTGGAGAAGAAGACGATTCAAGCTGAGATGGGTGAGGTGGATGAACAGGCGTTTAACCATCTTAAGCAGCTGACGGATGCGGGCGACATTTTAGGCGCGAAGGGTACTATCAAGCGCACTGACAAAGGTGAGCTATCGGTGAAGGTGCGTCAGTACGCCATGCTGACTAAGTCGCTGCTACCACTGCCAGATAAGTTCCATGGGCTAACTGATGTGGCTAAGCGCTATCGTCAGCGCTATGTGGACCTGATTGTGAATCCGGATGTGCGGGATACTTTTCGGAAGCGGGCGCAGATTACGGCTGCGATTCGGCGCCATCTCGATGAGCTGGGATATTTGGAGGTGGAGACGCCTGTACTGCAGTCTGAACCTGGCGGGGCTGAGGCAAGGCCGTTTGTGACCTATCACAATACGCTCGATATGGAGCTGTACCTGCGGATTGCAACGGAGCTACACCTGAAGCGAATGGTGATAGGCGGCTTCGAGAAAGTATTTGAGCTAGGACGGGTATTTCGCAATGAGGGTGTTTCTACTCGGCACAACCCCGAATTTACCACGATTGAGATGTATCAGGCTTATGGTGACTATCAGGACATGATGGCGCTGACTGAAACCATGATTGAGAAAATTGCTGAGGATGTGACGGGCAGCGCGATGGTCACTTATCAGGACACTGAAGTTAGCTTTGCTAAGCCCTGGAAGCGAATTACGATGCACGATGCGGTGATGGAGAAAACGGGGGTGGATTTTGCTGCGTTTGACGATTTGGAGACGGCGAAGCGGGCGGCGAAGTCGGCGGGTATTGAGGCGGTTGATGACTGTGCGAGTATTGGCCATCTGCTGAATGAAGCGTTTGAGCAAAAGGTGGAGGAGACGCTGATTCAGCCGACATTTGTGACGGATTATCCGGTGGAGATTTCGCCTTTATCTAAGCCCCATCGCAGTAAGCCGGGGCTGGTGGAGCGTTTTGAGCTGTTTATTGTGGGGCGAGAGACGGCGAATGGTTTTTCGGAGCTGACCGATCCGGTTGATCAGCGTGAACGGCTGGAGCTGCAAGCGGCGAAAAAGGAAGCGGGTGATTTGGAAGCCTGCAGCGTGGATGAGGATTTTATTACGGCGCTGGAGTATGGGATGCCGCCTACGGTGGGGATGGGTATTGGGATTGATCGGTTGGTGATGGTGCTGACGGATGCGGCGAGTATTCGAGATGCGATCGCCTTTCCGCTGCTCAAGCCCGAAAAATCTGAGGGTGAGTAAGCGCAGCTAGGCGATTTTTTGACGTCGGAACTGGCTTTCGATTAGCCCATAGGCTCGCTCGAATTGAACGCCGAGCCAACAGCATAGCAGGGTCACGACGACAAACCGAGGCCAATAGGAGGGCAACAGCTCTGTGGCAATGGGCCAAAGAACCAGATAGATGTTCATGTGGGTTAGGTAAATGCCATATGAGTAATTTCCAAACAGCGCGCCTATGACGGGCGTAATGATGCGGTCTGTGACTTGAGAAATAGGCTGCCAGGATGCGAGTTGGGAAAGACAGATAAGTGTGCAGAAGAGGCTGACGGTGATAACTGCGTCTTCGAAAATGTTGAATAGGGGATGGTCTACCCACTTGAGGATGAGTCCGGCTAGAAAGAAAAATAAATTGACAGGTAGGTAGAGGGGATTGAACAGAAGATTTTGCAGGTGGTTTGATTGGGTTGAGGTGAGCAAAGTGATGGCGAGATATATGCCGAAGGTGAAATCGAACACTCTGGCTGGGAAGAAGTCAAAGGCAATGGTTATCCAGCTACTATCGATGGAGGCAAAGGCGAAGACGGCCCGATAGGCGAATGAAAACAGCAGCGTGCCCAGCAGTAGCTTGGGCCATCCTACCTGTCGCCCTACCTGAATAAGAACGGGAAAAATGAAGTAGAGCTGTAGTGATAAGCCGATGTACCACCAGGCGCCATTGAGAAAATAGTAGTACTCGGGGATGACGTTGCGTAGCGTTGTGATGGTGGCGAGAAAAACGCTGAGAAGGGTGAGGGGGCCAGATTGCCAGAGCGTTTGGCCGAAGGGTGCCCAGCTGGCGTTGGCGGTGTATAAAAGAGCGGCAAGGGCAACGGATATCCAGAAGAGGGGAAAAATTCTAAAAACGCGCTTTTGCCAAAAGTCTCGGAGGGGGATTCTTTCGGTGCCTTGGCTGCCATATTTTTTCCACCAGGAAGCAGTCAGGCCAAATCCGCTGACTACGAGGAAAATATTGACGCCCGCATTGCCTGCTGCAATGGTGAGTTCCAATGTGGCGTCAATGACGCTTTTGAGATTACCTTGGGATAGGGTATTGAGCGATTCGCCAAGATTTAGGTAGCCTCTTGTATTGCCTATGAGGTGAAAGGCAACTATCCACAAGATGGCCCATCCCTTTAGGGCTGGTAGGCTTTTGCTAATGCGGGTGTAGGCGCTTTGAGCCTGGTTTGCTGGGCTAGTAGGATCCATGGGGGAGCGTCTGCAAGAAGGTGTTGCGAGGGTCTCGCTGCTCTCAGATTTTTCCCACAAGTGAGCTGTTCTGCACGGAGCCGTTCTGCATGGGCGGGCTACAAGGTTGGACCATGCGTGGCTGG
Organism: Cyanobacteria bacterium J06626_6; assembly: GCA_038523095.1. GTDB lineage: Bacteria > Cyanobacteriota > Cyanobacteriia > Phormidesmidales > Phormidesmidaceae > Phormidesmis. The sequence continues at coordinate 8,100 of JBCBJS010000034.1, read as the reverse complement.
ACCGTGCGTAGGTGGATTGCAAGAGATGGATGGGTTCACTAAACTGCAGGAAGTAATGGGGTTGGGCACTAACGGTGGTAGAAAAGGCGACAGAAGAGCAGACTGTGGCGGCGGCGCGAGCGGTTTACGATGTTGTTATTGTTGGGGGCGGGGTCTGCGGGACGGCGCTGCTGTATAGCTTGAGCCGGTATACCAATGTTGAAAGAGTGGCGCTGGTTGAGAAGAATGCTGATGTGGCGCTGGTAAATTCGCGGTATACCAGCAATAGCCAAACGCTTCATTTTGGCGATATTGAAACGAACTATACGCTGGAAAAGGCAAAGAAGGTGAATGCGGGGGCAAGTCTCGTGAAGGCCTATTTGCTGAAGAATGACGTTTGTCAAGATATATACACGAAGTATCACAAGATGGTGCTGGCGGTAGGGGCGCAGCAGGTGGAGAAGTTGCGCGATCGCTACGAAGTCTTTAAAGAGCTATTTCCCGATCTGCGCTTGATTGAGAAAGAAGAGATTGCACGGCTAGAGCCAAATGTGCTGAAGGGACGGGATGGGGATGAGGAGACGCTAGCGCTATTTACGCCGGAGGGATACACGGTCGACTATCAGCGGCTTTCAGACTCTTTTGTGAAAAATGCGGTGAAGGACAGTGGCAAATCGGTTGAGCTAATGATGGAGACGAAGGTGATCTCTATTGAGCCTGTGGTGGATCAGCTGGGTGAGCGTTTTGTGGTGACGACCAATCGGGATACTTTTGAAGCGAAGACGGTAGCGGTAACGAGTGGGGCTCACAGCTTGCTTTTTGCCAAGACGCTAGGCTACGGGCGGGACTATGCGCTGCTGAGTGTGGCGGGAAGCTTTTATTTTGCACCGCAGCTGCTGAATGGGAAGGTGTATACGGTGCAGCTGGCGAAGCTACCGTTTGCGGCGATTCATGGAGATCCGGAGGTGCACGATGTGAGCCAGACACGGTTTGGGCCGACGGCGAAGGTGATGCCGCTGTTGGAGCGGCACAAGTACGGAACGATGTGGGAGTACTTTAAGACGGCAGGGTTGAGTTTGGATGCGTTTAGGTCGTTTTTTAATATCTTGAGTGACTGGACAATTTTGACCTATATCGTGATGAATTTCATTTACGACATTCCGTTGATTGGCAAGTGGTTATTTATTCGAAAGGTGAGGAAAATTGTACCTTCGGCGCGGTTTAAGGATCTCTCTTTTGCAAAGGGGTATGGGGGGATTCGGCCGCAGATTGTGAATTTGAAAACGCGGCAGCTGGAGATGGGGGAGGCGAAGATTGTGGGGAAGAATATTTTGTTTAATATTACACCGTCGCCGGGGGCGTCGACTTGTTTGAAGACGGCGGCAGATAGTTGTCGGATGCTGGTGGAATTTTTAGGTGAGGCTTATAAGTTTGAAGAGGAACGTTTTTTTCAGCACCTCTCTTAGTTCGTCGGGTCACTGATCGGTTGAGGAAGCTTTCTATACAGACTCTGGAGAAAAAATACACGCTTGATGAGTATTGGGAACTAGAAGAAGTCGCCGAGGAGCACCATGAATTCCATGATGGAAGACTAGTTGTGATGGCCGGAGGTACCTTTGGGTACAGCATGATTGCGGCCAATCTCAACGCGTTATTAAAAAGCGCTTTGAAGGGAAGCCCCTGTAGAGCCGTGAACGGCGATTTGCGTATTTGGGTTCCTCAGCGCAATCTTGGCATATACCCGGATGGATTAGTCATTAAGGGTGAACCTATTTTTAATGGTATGAGGCGTGACGAGATTACTAATCCCTGCCTGGCACTGGAAGTGTTATCTCGCTTTCCCACGCTGGGACTGCTGAGCTGGGCCACGTCGAATAGTTCGGTTTCAACGACGGAGCCAGCGGTGGCACTCAGATACTGCGACTTGACGATCTTGCGCTGTGGCCCGAACATAAGCACCAACACCATGAAAATAACAGCGTAGAGGATGCCTTGTTTTGGCTTTCTGGGCGGGAGACTTTGAGGCAGACACAGCGGTCGCAGATAAAGATAAGATTTCAATCATCAAGTTGCCCTGATGTAAGCTCGTCTTATATATACTGCTTAACTTGATATTTCCTTTAGGTTTACGTCCCTATAGCTCTACATCTCTATGTCCAGCACTCTCTTTCAGCGCGTCACTAAGCCGATTACCTCGGGACTGTCGTTAAATTACTTTGACTTTCAACACTGGCGGGAGGTGAGCTTGCTGCATCGGCTGCTTTCTCCACTGCGTAGCTGGCGGCAGGGTAGCTGGCTACTGGCCTGGGGTGATGGGATTGCCTGGGTATTTGTGGCAGCGACGATTGCGCTGGCGCCCTATGTTTCGACGACGCTGATTGGCTGGCTGTTGCTAGCTTCGGCGGGGTTCTGGATATTGCTTACGGTGAGCGATCGCGCAGAGGGCTGGCTCACGCCGCTGCACATTGCCATCGTGGCTTACTGGGGAGGCATGGTGTTAGCGACGGCGCTCTCACCGGTGAAGGGGGCGGCGCTTTCGGGACTGATCAAGCTGACGCTAAATGTGCTGCTATTTATGCTGCTGGCTAGAATCTTGCGAATTAAGGAGCTGCGTGGCGGGCTGATTCTGGTGTATTTGCTGACGGCGCTGGTGGTGTCTGGCTATGGTTTGAGGCAGTGGTTTTTTGGGGCGGAGGCGCTGGCGACCTGGGTAGATCCGGAATCGGAGCTATCGGGGGCAACACGGGTGTACAGCTATTTGGGGAATCCGAATTTGCTGTCGGGTTACCTGATGCCTGCGGCTGGCCTAGGGGCGATGGCCGTGTTTGTATGGCCGAAGTGGCTGCCGAAGCTGCTGGCTTTGGTGATGGCGCTGACTGCGAGTGCCTGCCTGATTTTGACTTTGAGCCGGGGCGGCTGGCTGGGCTTTCTGGCGATGGGCTTTGTGATGATGGTGCTGCTGGTGTTTTGGGAGTCGCCTCGGTTTTCACCTTTTTGGCGGCAGTGGGCGCTGACTCTGCTCCTGGGCGGTTCTGCGGTGATGGTGATTGCAGCGGTGGCGCTGGTGCCGCCTGTGCAGGAGCGGGTGATGAGTATTTTTGCGATGCGGGGAGATAGCAGCAACAATTTTCGGCTGAATGTCTATGAGGCGGTGTTTCGGATGATCAGGGCGCGGCCGATTACGGGAATTGGGCCGGGGAATGAAGCGTTTAATGAGATTTATCCCCTATTTCAGAATCCGCGATATACGGCGCTGAGTGCCTATTCCATCTATTTTGAAACGCTGGTGGAAGGGGGCATTGTGACGATGGTGGGGTTTGTGTGGATGGTTGTGCTGAGTTTTCAGCAGGGCTGGGCGCAGCTGTCTCGCCTGCGGCAAACGAGAAATGCGGATGGTTACTGGCTAATTGCAGCGGTGGGTGCGATCGCTGGTCTCTTGATGCAGGGAGCGTTTGATACGGTTTGGTATCGGCCTCAGCTAAGCACACTGTGGTGGATGCTGTTAGCGATTGTGGCGAGCTTTTATGCGGATGCACGGCGGCGCAGGAAGGCGTTGCCGAGTTCGGAGATGGCCCATTCGGAGATGGCAAAAGTAGAGATGGCCAACGCGAAAGTGGACTATCGTTGATGGCTCAGATGAGGTTACCTGATGCAGCAAGCGGGCTGACGGCAGCGACTTCGATTGCGATCGCTCAAAAAATACAGTGGGTCGAAGTTTCGCTACCAGACAGTGTGGTGGCAACTAGCTATGTGGCTGACGGCAGCAAGGACCCTGGCGAGTCACCGCTGCTGTTGCTGCATGGGTTTGATAGTTCGCTGTTTGAATTTCGGCGACTGCTGCCGCTGTTGGCAGAGTATCGGCGGGTGTATGCGGTGGATTTGCTAGGGTTTGGGTTTTGCGATCGCACCAGTGATTATCTAAGTGCAAATCGGCCTGCCGATCAGCTGAACCCGGAAATGATTCGGGCACACCTAGCGGCTTTCTGCCAGCAGGTGATTAGTGAACCTGTGGTGCTGGTAGGGGCATCGATGGGGGGCGGAGTAGCGATTGACTTGGCCGTGAGTCATCCGGCGCTGGTCGAGAAGCTGGTGCTGATTGATGCGGTGGGGTTTGCGGCGGGGCCTGCAATTGGCAAGGTGATGTTTCCGCCTTTGGACCGCTGGGCGACTAACTTTTTGCGCAACCCGGGGGTGCGGCGAAATATCAGTCGCAATGCGTACTACGACAAATCGTTTGTGACGCCGGATGCTGAGCTATGTGCGTCGCTGCATCTGCTCATGTCAAGCTGGCAGGCAGCCCTAATCGCCTTTACCAAGAGCGGCGGCTACAACTTTCTACGCCAGAAGATTCCGCAGATCGGGCAGCCAACGCTGGTGCTGTGGGGACGTCAGGATAAAATTTTGGGCACGAAGGATGCGCCTAAGTTTGAAAAAACTGTGCCGACGTGCAATCTGGCATGGGTGGAGGACTGCGGCCATGTGCCCCATCTCGAAAAGGCTAGCGTCACGGCAGGACATATCATTGAATTTTTGAGGTAGTACGCTGGTTAGGGTCTTGCTGTGGATAGTTTTGCGGACAGTGAACGTCCTATTCCCAAAATATTGGGTTCTCGCTATACTTCCTCGGAGGTAACGCGATTAGAGATAAATCACCCATGAATGCAGACGATCTTAGGCAGCCGCTGAGCATTGGCGACATCATCGGCACGGGCTGGCGACTATACACTGAAAACTTTGCGCGCAATTTTGTGATTGCTTTGCGGGGAACGCTGTGGCTGCTGGTTCCATTTGTGGTGGCGGTGCTGGCTATCTTGTGGATGTTGGCGCAAGGACCTGACCTCTACAACTTTTCGGGTGTGATTGCGTTGCTTTTTCCGGCTTGGGTTGTTCTTTTCTTGTACTGCGCGGCGCAGTCTTTAGGTGAGATAGCGGGGATTTCAAGGCTGGCTTTTCAGTCGCTTAGTCCGGCTACAGCTATTGGCGATGACCTATCAGGTGACTTACCTGTGCAAACGGAAGCGCTGCGATTTACGCGCTCTCGCAAGTTCTCTTTCCTGGGCTCGGCAACAATTCAAACGATCATTTTAGGAATTGTTAATTTTGTCTTTTTAATTTTCTTTTCGGTGCTGATTGTCTTTGCAATGTTCTCTAGTGGGCTTGGCGGACTGGTGGGATTCGACAGCTCTAATAGTGGCGGCGGGAACCCTCAGATGGCGCTGTTGACGTTTTTGCTGGTGCCCATTTCACTGATCTTGTTTATTTGTTTTTATATTTGGCTGTCGATGCGGATAACGCTGGCTGAGCAGGCACTGGCGATAGAAAGAGAATCGGGTGCGATCGCTTCAATTGGGCAGTCCTGGAAGCTGATGAAGAAGCAGGTGCTGCGCTCTTTTGGGGTTGTTTTTCTTGCTGGACTGATTAGCCTTCCGATTACCATTGCAGTTTCTATAATCTCGCAGATGATCAATGCGCAGATCTTTGACTTGACGGCTATGTTAGAACAAGAGCCGGACAGCGGACCCTTGATTATCTTGCCTGTTGTTGGTAGCTATATCATTGCGACGATTGTTGGTCTGCTGGGCAGTATCATTGTTGGTCCGTTTTTCAAGACGGTTTTAACAACACTTTATTTTGATATTCGCAATCGCAAAGAAAGACTTGACGCTTAATGCTTTTATCTCTGATTCTGGAGACTTTCTTAAGTAATAGATCAAGTAGTCCCTAGCACAAACAGGTCAGGGCGGTAGCCGGAAAGAAAGGCAGGAAGGCGGATCGAATCAGGCCCAATAGTAACCTCGTAGCCTTGGGAGCGATACTCCTCTGCGAGGGTCTGAATGCGCTCTCGCTCGCTTGTAACATGTGTCCCAGTCATACGATCACCTCCTGGTCAGGGGCAGAGTCAACGCGAATGTGCAGAAACTCTGCTCCAGGGTTGAGTCCGGCGGCAAGGGTCGGAGAAGGGTTTACAATGCGGAGGCCCACAGATAGGTCCCTACGGCGGCAGAGTATATCGTTGATTGGGAGATAGGTGGACCTTCGATTACGAGTTCGAACGGAAGTAGCAATGATGTATGGAGATCTACTAGTTGCTTGGCATGGCCTAGCGTGGAAGGGTGAGTGTTGTCGCTTTGCTTCAGTCGACTGTCCGACTTAGCTTTCTATGATGAGACCTTCGTAGGCGATGGCGGCGGTGGGGCAGCGATCGCGGATGTCAATCTGTAGCTGATCGAGGAGGGCGTCGTCCTGTACTGGGCTGTGATGCAGTAGTGCTAACTTTTTAACGTTTGCTTTTTGAGCGATGTCGATACCTATTTCCCAGGGCTGCAGGGTGGATGAGCTATCTGCTGCGTGGTGCAGGTAGCTCAGGTCGTCGTAGGTGCCGTCGTAAATCAGCAGGTCTGCGCGATCGCATAGCTTCAGGAAATCAAAATCTATTTCCTGGCTGGGTGTGTCAGTAGCGTATACAAGGACGTGGTCTTTCCAGGTGAGGCGGTAGCCCAGAGCTTCTGTGGTCGGATTGATTTTGCAGACGTCGACGGAAACCTCCCCAATGTTGAAACTGCTCTGGTCTAGTAGGGTCTGAAAGCTGAGTCCTGCCAGCATGTTTTGAAGTGGCATGGTGAAGTGCGGCAGCAGCATCTGGTCGGTAAGGCAGTGCTTGATAGAAGCGCCGTTGGGCGCGGTGCCACCATATACGGTGAAGTGATTGTTGGGGTTGAAGGCGGGCTTAAAAAATGGAAATCCCTGAATGCGGTCCCACTGGGTATGGGTGAAGAGAACGTGGGCTTCTAGGGGGGTAGTTTGCTGCTGCAGGTGGTGGCCGAGGTTCACGAGGCCAGTACCTGCATCAAAGATGATGCGCTGCCCGCCAATCAACACTTCTACGCAAAGGGTGTTGCCGCCGTAGCGCTGGTTGGCAGCAACGGGGGTGGGCACACTGCCGCGTACGCCCCAGAACTGAACGGAGACTTTTGCTGTCTGCGGATCCTGTGAGGATGGCTGGGGGAGAGGGGTAAGCAGCGGGCGAGCAGTGTTGATCATGACATGCAGACGAGGGGTTCTGATTGCCTCTGACAGGAGCCAGATGGCTGACTGTGCGTAGTCTTTAGTGAACCCAGGGGAGGTCTGTGTGGATCTCGGTGTTTACATTGATTTTTGAGGGAAAATTCGGCGGAAGCAGAAGCTGTGGGCCATAGAAGAGAGGTCTGAAGGGCACACCCTTCAGACCTCTGTAAACTGTTCAAGTAGCTATTTGAGCTAGCTATTTGAACACCATGAGCTATCCAAACACGATTAGCCTGCGGCTTTAATGCATTCATCAACTAGGGGCTGAACTTGGTCGAGGTTTTTCCATCCCAGGATTTCGACTTCTTTTTTCTCCAGGTTTTTGTAAGAGGCGAAGAACTCGGCAATTTCGTCTAGGCGGTGCTGCTCAACGTCGTCTAGGGTTTTGACGTTGTTGTAGCGAGGGTCTTCGGCAGGGACGCAGAGAATCTTCTCATCGCGATCACCGCCGTCGATCATTTCCATCATGCCGATAGGTCGTGCGGCGATTACACAGCCAGGAAAGGTGGGCTGATCCATCATGACCATGCCATCGAGAGGATCGCCATCATCTGCGAGGGTGTTGGGGATAAAGCCGTAGTCGTAGGGATACTGAACGGAGGAAAACAGTACGCGGTCTAGGGCAAACGCATTGAGGTCTTTGTCAAATTCGTACTTATTTTTGCTGCCTGCAGGAATCTCAATAAGGACGTTGACGATGCCAGCTTTTGGCTGGGCGGGAATGCGGGACAGATCCATGATTTCTCTTAATAACTGCGAAGGGGGCGATCGCAAGCCGCAGGGTGCACTAGTAAGCAGGCACTCCAGCACTGCGCGAGTCCCTCAAATAGCATCTTACGGGAGATTGGGAATATCATCGCTAAAGATCTGAGCTGAATGAGGCTGTGCTAAGCCAGACAGCGCTTAGCACCACTGCAGACGCACAAAGCCTTCAAGCCTTTTGGCACCCTAGAATGCGGAGCGCCAAAAGGCTTGAAGGCTATAGAGCTATAGTGCCTAGATCTAAGGCAAACAGATGAGCCAGGGGTGGTGAAAAAGCTGCTACGACATCAGCAT
>JBCBJS010000033.1:0-51270 GCA_038523095.1 Cyanobacteria bacterium J06626_6 | reverse complement strand
TAGTTACTGACCCAAAAACATAGCCACCTTCAACGCCATAGCGCTGTGCGTTCTCCGCTAGCCATGCCAGCGTTTGCTGCAAAAGCTGCTGACGATCTTGCTCATTTTGCGCTTTCTCTTTAGCCCATCGGGCATCGAGCAAAGGAGTTGGAAATGCCATAAAAACTGCTATCAGAAAAACACACCGTCAAAGGTATATATCTATCTTAGAGAGTGTAAGGCATAACGGTTTCGCCCTTGGCGTTTAGCGTCATAAAGCGCAGTATCTGCCGCATTAATCAGGGAGTCAACACGGGTATCGGTCTGAGGGATCAAGCAGGCAATGCCCAGGCTAATCGTTACCAAGTCACTGACCTCCGAAGCAGCATGGTCGATTTTGAGGGTCTGAATAGCCGCCTGAATTTGCTGAGCAATATTGATCGCACCCGGCAAGGGCGTCTCCGGCAAAATGATGGCAAATTCTTCACCGCCATAGCGAGCGACTAAATCAGTCGGTCGCTGAGTCGTCATCTGGGTGGTTTGGCCAATCATACCCAAGCAGCGATCGCCCGCTAAGTGTCCATAGTGATCGTTGTAGCGCTTGAAAAAATCGACATCAAACAAAATCAAAGAAAGCGGCTGCTGATCTCGTATCGCCGCTTTCCATTGCTGAGCAAGATAGCTGTCAAAATAACGACGATTGGCCACCTGCGTTAGCCCATCCAAATTAGCAAGGCGCTGTAGCTTGCGGTTGGCCGCTTCAATTTCTACCGCTGCGCGTTTTTTCTCCGTCACATCTCGATACGTCCAAATGCGCCCAATCGCCTCGCCGTCGACTTTTTGCGCCTGACTATGCCGTTCAAAAATGCGACCGTCTCTCATCTCAATCAAATCGAGAGAAACCTCATCGGGGGCACTTCTAGACACCTCAATCGCCCGTCTAATAAATCCAGCAGGATCAACCGTTTGGTCAGCGATCCCCTGAAATCTTTCTTTAGGACAGCTGCCAGGTGCCAGCAACGCCTCAGGAATATCCCACATTTGTAAAAATTTTTGATTGTAGGCCAGCACATCACTAAAACAGGTGATCGACAAAATCCCTTCAGCCGTCGATTCTAAAGTCGCCGTTAAAAGCGATAAAGCATACTTCTGATGCTTTTCAGCTCGCTTACGCTCAGTAATATCGCGAATCATCATCAATGCTTCGCAAGGGCCAGCTTTTACAGCACGTGCCTCCTCATAGAAGCTGTCGTCTCCGACCTTAATCTCATATTCACACACCTGTTGCTTTCCAGTTGCGATCGCCCGTCTTACCAACTGCATTCGTTCCGCCGCTAGCTCAGGCGATATATCCGATTGAAAAATACTCAGCGGATAGAGGTTTATATCATCACGCTTTACGATTGCAGTCTGTTGTTCGTCAGTATTACCAATGGGTTTACCAACACTCACAAAACGAAGCGACTGTCTTTCTTCTTTAATACAAACAAGTGAATCGGGAATACTTTTCAGAATTTCGCTTTGCGTAGCCTGGTCAGCAGCTTCTGTATTGGCCTGCAAAGCAAGCAGTTTAGGGTAAAGCCAGTAGCCAATCAAAAGCGCAAAGAACAGATTGGGCAAGAGCGAAAACACCAGCCCCATTCCCAAAAGCTGTGCATTCAACAGCGCTGGATTCGCACCAAAAGCGCCAATGGCAGAGCCAAAAGCCAACAGGCCTGCCAGTACACCACTACCTAACAGCAAACACAGATAAGACAGCGTCACAATCGCGACCAGCAGAAAACGACTCAACTTTTTATTGAGCAAATAGCGGTTGAAAGAGCCCAACATAACCTGATACGTTGTGGACACTATGAACTTTAATACATGTTTCCCACTTATGCTGAACTCAGCCGACCCACTGTTAGATTTTTGAAAGTCTGTGATGGCGCAAGGTTTTATCTATTGAAATTGTGCCTGAATCTTTTCAGCGTCAATTTCATGCCCAATCACAACCAGCTTAGTCTGGCGCGGCTCATCCGTTCCCCAAGGGCGATCATAAAAATAATCGAACCGATTTCCCACCCCATTCAGCACCAATCGCATCGATTTTCCCGGTACAGCCACAAATCCCTTCACTCGGTAAACCTCTTGCTCACTCACCAGCCTGGTCAGCTGCTGTACTAGCGCCCTGGGCTCGAACGCTCGTTCCAGCATTAACGGAATCGAAGTAATATCATCATCGTGCTCATGTTCCTCTTCATGGTCATGGTGGCTATGACGACTCTCCAAATTCTCCTCCACAGCCGCATTAAAACCCAGCAACACATCCGGACTCACGTCACCGTTGTGACAAGGCAACACCTTCACACCATCTGCCAGCTCATGCGCTAGCCAACTTTTCACTTGATTCAGCTCATCTGCACTCACCCGATCCACCTTCGTCAGCAGCACCATATCCGCACAGCCCAGCTGATCCTCAAACAGCTCTTCGATTGGCGTCTCATGGTCCAGCTCCTCATCCGCCTGTCGCTGCGCTTCTAGCGCGTCGAGATCGCCCACCAGTTCACCTTTGGCCAGGGCCTCACAGTCTACAACAGTAACGACGCCATCTACCGTCGCGCTAGTGCGAATTTCAGGCCAGCGAAAGGCCTGTACCAGCGGTTTCGGTAGCGCTAACCCAGAGGTCTCAATCACCACGCAGTCCAGCTCATCACGCCGTTCGATCAGGGCCTGCATCGTCGGTAAAAATTCTTCTTGTACGGTGCAGCACAGGCAGCCGTTGGCGAGTTCTAGAATGTTTGCTTGTCCGGCTGCTCGACCGACTGTTTGAGAAGTCTCCTCGTTAGGGTCGTCGCATACCTGACACTCACGCAGCACATCGCCATCAATGCCCACTTCTCCAAATTCATTCACAATTACGGCAATGCGTCGGCCCTGATTATTTTTCAGGAGATGGCGCACCAGCGTAGTCTTACCGGCTCCTAGGAAGCCGGTAATCACAGTCACAGGTAGTTTATTCATTAATTGTCTGTAGCTTTAGATAGCTTGAGTTAAATAGCTTGAGATTGTCTCGGCTTGAGATTGTTTCGGCTGTTCCTTTGCTCGCTGTCTACACCAGCAGTCCGCCGAGAATTGCCACGCCAGCGCCCAGCACCACAAAGCCCGCATGGTGCACAGAAACAAGGCCTGCAGCTTTGTCAGATGAGAGGGCGCGCCGGGAGAGAAGATAGGCGCCCAGGGCGATCGCACCCTGCACACCAGCAAATCCAATCAGATAGGCCAACAGGGGCGCGGGCTCTGCGCCTACAACTGCCTCACCATAGGCATAGCCATGGAAAATTCCGGCGATCGCTGCTAGCAGCATCACAACAACCGTACTCAAAGGCGATCGCTGCACAGCCAACAGACCAAACGCAACCACCGAAGTCGCAATCAACAACTCTACCGCCGGTAGTGAGACCTCGGCCAAATGTACGCCTGTACCCACCAGCGTAGACAGGACAAATGCAATCGGAATGCCCAGTCCGCGGCGAACCACAGCTGCCAGCAGCCCAGCCGCTACCACAAACGCCAAATGATCGAGCCCAATAACAGGGTGGCCCATCCCAGATAGCAGGCCTGCCCAAAAGGTCTCAGGCGTATCACCCCCGAAGGGATGGTGCGCCAGTGCGGGCATTGCCACAGTTGCCACAGCCAGCGCGCTGAGCATAATCCCAGCCAAAATCCGACGGATCTGGCTCTGCCCAGTCAACAAAATATTCTTCATTGTTTTCCTCCCCTAATCTGTGCCTCGCAGATAGAGATGTAAGTGCATTTCAAGACGTACGGGCATTCTGGCTTAGGTAGGTGCAGACTCCAAAAAACAGTTAAAAAGAAATCTGCTATTTGCCTACCATCACAGCTGCGGGACAGCGCCGGTTTTTCACTGGACTTTCCCCGTTACGGATCGCGCAAGAGATCGCTAACGTCTTAGGCTAACTAGACTAGCACGGCAGCTTACGACACAATCGTGAAGGTCTGTTGCTGCCGTTATACCCAAAACACCATGCTCAAAGCCGTTATCTTCGACCTAGATGGCACCTTAACTGACAGCGATAAAGTTCACTTTCAAGTTTTCCAAGAGATTTTTGCGCAGCAGGGTATTGTTCTCGACAAATCTCTCTACAAGCAAAAGATCAGCGGTCGTCAAAACGCAGACATCATGGCCGACTTTTTTCCCGACCTTTCCGCGGCGGAAGGTGAAGCATTCAGCGCCCAAAAAGAAGCTACGTTTCGTGAACGAGCAAAAAGTCAGCTGGTTCCCCTACCAGGACTGTTGGACCTTTTGGCGCGCATTCAGCAGGCAGGACTGGCGGCAGCCTTAGTGACTAATGCCCCACCCAAAAACGCTACCTTTATGCTGCAAACCCTGAGCCTCAGCGAGGCCTTCAACCCGGTGGTCATTGCCGACAAGCTGCCTCGGGGTAAGCCAGATCCCCTTCCCTATCAAACCGCCCTAGATAAATTAGCTATCACCGCTGCAGAGGCAATTGTATTTGAAGATTCGCGGGCAGGTATTTGCTCGGCGGTCAGGGCCGGTATCGTGACGGTTGGGGTGACAACGACCCATGGGGCAGAAGAGCTTAGGTCGGTGGGCGCGACGGCTACGATCGCAGATTTCACAGACGCCTCCCTAAAGACAATGATTTAGAGACAGTGATTTAGAGACAGTGATTTAGCGCTTATTGTCGCCATCTGCGCCACTAGATCCCTGGTTTCGCCGTCGCCTGCATCGGTCAGAACAATACTTAACCTCATCCCAGCACTTCTCCCACTTTTTGCGCCAGGTAAAAGGTCGCCCGCAAACCTGACAAGGCTTGGAGGGGAGGTCAGATTTTTTGCGCTGCCGGGCCATGCTGGAAGATTCTTAACTGAAGTCAGGCGAATAAAGACGCTGTGGCGCTATCGTATCAGACAGTAAGCTGTGTTGAGATGTGCCGGAGGGGCTGTTTTTGAGTGCGATCGCAACTGTCAGAATTGTTTTAGTCTCGCCTGCCGGACCGCTAAACGTGGGTTCGGTCGCCCGCGTGATGAAAAATTTTGGACTCTCCCAGCTGGTACTGGTGGCACCACAGTGCGACCCGCTGGGCGCTGAAGCCAGGCAGATGGCAGTGCATGCCAGCGACATTTTAGAAGCCGCAAAGCAGGTTAAAACGATTCCCGATGCGCTGGCTGGCTGCGAAAGCGCGATCGCAACCACAGCCCGGACTAGAGGCTTCAACGCGCCCTTACAGCTCCCAGAAGTCGCGCTTTCGACCCTCGTGAGCGACCTATCCCAAGCTGAAACAGCCCTAATATTTGGCCCAGAAGATCGCGGTCTTAGCAATCAAGAGCTGACCTACGCCCAGGCTTTTCTAAAGATTCCAACCAGTGACGCCTACAGCGCGCTCAATCTTGCCCAGGCAGTTGCCATCTGCTGCTACGAACTCTACCGAGCCAGCCAGCCAACCGGCAAATCCGCCGTCCCTTCTGGCCAACCCACTCACCCCTCCCATCGCCATCACCCAGCTCAACATCAGCTACCTTTACAAAAACCCCCTTCATCTGCTAAACAGTCGGAATCTGATTCATTAAATGCCGATTTATCTCGTGAGCTGTCCGATATCAGCGAGCTGTCTAATAGAGCCAAGCTCAATGAACTAGAAGGGTACTACCAGCATCTAGAATCTCTGTTGTTACAGGTGGAATATCTCTACCCACACACAGCAGCCAGCCGCATGCGAAAGCTCAGGCAGCTGCTACACAGGGCCTCCCCAACTTCCAACGAAGTCGCCCTCCTGCGAGGCATACTCCGGCAGATGGAGTGGGCACTATCAGACTCAAATAAAGGTTAACCTGCTATGACAGATGCCAATGGCACGCGCAATATACGTTCGGGCGGCTCAAATCTAGGCAGCGCAGGGGCCCACACGCCACAAACAAATCTGGGTTCACCCCTCTCGGGCGGCACTCCAGTCAGTAGCTCGCCGGGCAACCCATCTCCCTCAGGCAATCCGTCTTCTTCAAACAGCACGCCCTTCAATCGTCCATCGTTTGATAGCTCACAGAGCCGCCGACCCCGACAGCGCTTCGATCAGGAGAAGTCGGCTGGCGAAAAGTCGCCGATTCGGCGGACCCGGCGCACTAGCCAATCCGATCCGTCTCGCAGGCGATCCAGTGGTAAAGCAGCTGAGCGCCAGCGCCTCTTTGGGACAGGCACAGATCGAATCAAGAGCAAATCTTCTAGTCGCACCCGGGCACTGAAGGCGAAAGGCCGATCTGCTAGCGGTCCTACGGGTCGCGCGCAGATGCGGGTGCTGAAGAAAAAAGCCGATAGCCCGGCGCTTGGAAAAGCTGCCAAGGCGACCCTCGCCGAGAAGGCCAGACCGCTCTTGCCAAATTCTTCTCAGCCGGGCCGCGTACCGCCCTCTCGGACACTAGCTCGGCGCAAACGGCGCTCCACCAAAATGCCTGCCGCGCTAAGGGGAACGCTACAGCTACTCATCGTCGGTTTTGGGATTGCTGCTATCGGGGGCACCCTGCTGCAGGTGCTGCCCAAGCCTCCTGCTCCCAGCGCGGCAGAAGCAGAGCCCGCTGAAACGCCGCCAACTCCGATAAGCAAACCGTTTCCGGTGGCCCTCAATCAAGAAATTCCCGCCCTCAAGAGCGAACTGCAGGAACTGCCCAACCTGTATCCAAACCTCACGCCAAAAGTCTTTTATGTCGATGTGGATACGGGGCAGTATGTCAACGTTGAAGGGGGTGAGGCAATCGCTGCGGCGAGCACCATCAAACTGCCCATCTTGCTCGCATTTTTTGAAGAGGTCGACGCGGGCCGCATAGACCCCAACCAGACCATGGCTATTCAGCAGACGCAGATCGCTGAAGGCTCTGGTGATATGCAGCTATCGCCACCGGGCACGCAGTTTACAGCGCTGGAGGTGGCCACCCAAATGATTGTCAATAGCGACAATACCGCCACCAACATGATGATCGACCTGCTGGGCGGCAAAGACGTCTTGAACAGCTGGTTTAAGCTTCAGGGCCTAGAGAAGACGGTGCTTAACAACCCGCTTCCAGACTTGGAAGGGACGAATATGACAAGTGCCCGTGACCTATCTCACACAATGCTGCTGATCAGCGAAGGGGACGACCTTTCGGTGCGATCGCGCGATCGCATGCTCAATATTCTCAACCGCACATACAACAAGAGCCTCATTCCAGATGGGCTGATTCAGCAAGGTGCGCTCACCTTCAACAAAACCGGTGATATCGCCTCTGTACTGGGCGATGTAGCCCTCGTCGACATGGCCAATGGTAAGCGCTACGTGGTCGCCGCGCTGGTCGAGCGGCCAGAAAACGATGGCCGAGCCCGGGAGCTGATTCGCAGAATTTCTGGACGTACCTATCAGGAAGCCGACCGAGCCCTGCAGCCAGCAGTTACGCCGCTAGGCGATCCAGACGCGCCAGCTGCCGAGGGTGCTCCATCCCCCGCCCAAGCTCAACCTGTCGAAGAACCCTACCCCAGCGCTAACCCCCGAACTGCGCCTAGGAGCGTGACACCCAGCAATCCAGCTGCCGGTGACAGCGCTGAATAAGGACAGTGCCGTTGAATTTGGTCTGGTCGCTGAGCCCTCAAGCCAAGTTGTTGAGCTAGGCCGCTGAATTACACCGTGCAATGAGGCCGTTAAACTGAGTAAATATGCTGATGTGACGACATATCAAAGAAATTGGGTAAGCTTCATACGCAGGTGAACCGATGTTTCAAAAACAACGCATCTGTCGAACAACAGCTTTTGCTACAGGCAACCAAGGTTGTAGATTGAAAGGGGCTGACTAGAGCGGTTTGTATGGTGAGCACGTCTCAAAATTTAGAAGATTTCTCGCTGCCAGTCTTTTCTGCCGAACCAGGCTTTGCCGGGTTAGATGTGCAGCAGCTCGCTGCGGCAGGTTTCTTTCAGGCGATCGCATACTGGCTCAATGAGCCACTGATTCCTCAAAATGTCTATGCCCAAGTGCTTGCCGATGAAATGCCCGGCAGGCTCAAGGTTTTGGTTGAGTTTGAGCGATCGCCCCAGCCCCAGCGTCTGATGGGGTTCATTTGCGATCGCCTCTATCAGCTCAACTCAAACGTTATCGAAGGCGTGTATATTGTCGCCCGTGCCATCGGTTCGGGTAAAACCGACTGGCAGCAGCGGATTCGCATTCCGACCGCTCGCCAGCGTCAGGCAAGACCGACTGAGGTCCCTACTGGCGACAGTCCAGTAGCGAATAGTTCAGCAGAGACCATCACCGTCTCCGCGGCATCGCCCCAACTCCTGCACGAATCCTCCCGGAGTAAAGTTGCCCGTAACGTTGTCCGCAGCCAGTTCAAATTTTTTCGGGCTGCGTTTATTTCCGGCGCGGCCACTGCTGCTTTCCTGTTTGGCGGCCTCACTGAGCTAATTTTATCCGATCGCTTGGCCCTTCCTACAGTTCAGCAAGCCAGTTCACCAGCAGAACAAGACATCATTCCCTGGTACGGCGACATCCCAGAAGCCACAGAAGTTGCGCTGCGGACGGCAACCTCTACGCAAGATCGCGGACGCACTGTAGAAGCGGCGCTCGAAACCGTAGCCGTGATTCCTCACAACGACTTGTCACAGCCAGAAGATCCAACCATCACCCTAGTCTTCGGGGGTGAACTGGGTCTTAACGATTTTGTCTTCGAAGAAGCTGAAAGCCTCGATGAACTTTTCTCAGATCTGAGCATCTATCAGCAGGCCGACGTGGCCATGGTTGGCCTAGCTGAACCCCTAGCCACACCCAGTACGACCCTGCAGGAAGACTTCTATCACCGGACACGCCCTGAAGCCGTTCAATCGCTCAAGAAGGGCGGGATAGATATTGTAAATCTCGCCAGTGAAGGCACCTTGACCTACGGCACCAGAGGGCTCAGCGAAACGATCAAAACCCTAGACCGAGAAGGCATCTATCGGGTTGGGGCCGGACGCAATCAGCAGGAAGCCCACCGCCCAGAAATATTAGAGGTCAAAGGTCAGCGAATTGCCTACCTGGGCTACAACCCTGAAGCGCTGAAAGCGGCAAAAGATGACAAGGCTGGCGTTGCCCTCACCAGCAGCAAGGAGCGCCTGCACATTCTCGAAGACATTCGGGCAATTCGCCCCCAGGTCGACTGGGTCGTTGTGAACTATCGCTGGGGAGACATCCTAGGCAACTACCCCGAGAAGACATCGACCAGTCCACTAGCGACTATCCCTGAAGACTGGCAGCAATCCCTGGCTCACGACGCGGTAGATGCGGGGGCAGACTTGGTGGTGGGCTATCACCCCAGCCAGATTCAAGGGGCAGAAATCTATCGCGATCGCGCCATTGCCTACTCCTTGGGAGACTTCGTTTTTGGTGAAGCCCCCCTCGAAGACCACGACACTGCCGCCCTACGCGTTTCCCTGCGCAACCAGAAGATGAAAGTAGAGTTTCTACCGGTCAGCGTACGAAACTCACAAATTCAGATGGCGACAGGCGATCGCGGCGAAGCCATTCTCAAAGGCATCCGCAATGCCTCAGAAACCTTCGATCAGCCCCTGCGCTTTCCAGCCGTACTGCGCGCCACCCCTTCCTTCACACGGAGTGCGCCCACAGAATCCTTGCCCACAGAATCCTTGCTCACAGAACCCATTCCGCAACCCGTTCAACAGCCTATTCCGCAGCCTATTCAACCGGCTGTTCCGCAGCCCATCGAACCACCACCTGTACAGCCCGTCATCCCCATTCCAGACGAGCAGCTACCACCACTGCCAGAGTCATCTGACCTTGAGCCACAATACGAAGCACCTTCTCCCCATCCGCTCACCCGTGAGTCCGGTGCACTGTTTATGCCTGATACGCCCGATCCAGAGCAAAACGATTGGCGAGGCCCAGTTCAAAACCCATGGCGAGACGACACACTTATCGATACCTCATTGGACCTCTCTTCAGACCTCTCTTTGGAAGACTGGGGAGAAAAACCAGCAGAGTCTGGTTCAAGTCAGGCGACTAAACGTACCAAGAAACCTGCCTTGATCAACGAATAAAAGCTACTTGTATATCCGTAAAAATACTTAGACTTGTAAAAAATAGATTTCTAAATTAGACCCCTCAAAAAAGGTCCAATCATGACAATCGCCACAGTCGGATTTTGACAAACTGTAGAGATTGGATGTTAGAAAAGGCTCATCTTGCGGCGATCGCACTCAGTAAGGCTCGATGTCTCAAGTAACGGCAGCGTGAATAAGACACCCTTTTTCATCGCAATCAGGCCGATTTTTATATTTTCTCTACGGAACTTTTTCGTCCTTTTTTGAGTAAGCACAAGCAAAATAAAAGGCTTAGGCAACAGTGTCAGTCCCGATAGTGGCTTATCGCTATTTTGCGAAACCGTGCAATCTCTGATCATGAACTTGGAACTTCAGTATAAATTCTTCAGGATTGCGTGTACTGAAGTTAGTAGATATGAACAGTAGGGTAAGAGTCGGGTTATCACCCCGCTCTGCCTGCATCGTCATTCATTGAGATTATGAAAAAAATGGGAAGGGCAGGTAAAGCATTAAAGTGCGTTCTCCAGCAGTACGGCATCAGTCAAAATCGACTGGCCGTTACGATGGGCGTCGCTCGCTCCACAGTCAATCAGTGGGTCAACGAGGTTAGCGATCCGCTAGCAGACTCTATTCCTGACATCATCACCGCCTTAGAGACCTTAGAGCCTTCTGCTGCTCAAATCTTTCTGCAGCTGTACATTCAGCGAAACGGTACACCAAGCAGTAAATAAGCTGCCGATAAATAAACAGTCAGCCTCAAGGCAGCCATACAGGCTGCCGGCCCGCAATATCTAGCTCAGTGGGAGGCAGTGGAATCGGCTCCCCGCTCAATCTTTCTTCTAACGTACTAAATACTGGCAGTAGCCATAGCCTGTGAGTGGGCCCAGCGTAGCTGTTGGGTTCACTTTCAGGCTGTCCGTCGCTCACCAGCACTTCATCAAACAACACAGCCAACCCATCAGGCGATAGGCTCATATTGATTTGCGGCTGGGGCGGCATTTCTAGTAGCTTCTGAACCCGTCCCGTCTGGACGTTGACAGCAACTAGCTGGGGCATAAAGGAAAAGGTTTCTTCGCTCAGTGAGCGGGCTTCTTCTTCCAAGACCGGGTCCTCGCCTGCAGCGATCGCATCACCCGGCGCACTTTCTATCTCACCGTCGCCGCGAGTCTCTTCGTCGCTGCTGCTCGCCTGCAACAGTTCATTGACAAGGCAGTACAAAATTTCGTTATTTTCGTTGAACTGCGCGCTAAGAATAGACCCGCTTGTTTGCAGCAAGGGGGTTTCTTCTCCGCTGTTTGAAACCAAAAATAGAGATTGGGTAAATCGCTTTTCAGGATCGTCCTGGTTAAAATTCACCAAGGCCGCGCGGCTCCCATCGCTGGCAATATCTAGGGTGAGGCCATACTCTGGCAAAAAGTCTAAAAGTTCGTCTTCTTGGGTGGCAGAGGGATCGTTTTCTAAGGCAATAACGGCTGTGCCCTCTCCCTGCTGAAGGAGTAGAGACAGGCTGTCCGGTGCAATCTTGAAATCGCCGCCGGGTTCTGTATTGAGCTTGCGGGGTGCTTCATCTGTCTGGATGACCCAGGGACCAAAATCGGAAGGATTTTCAGTATTTACCCTTTGCACCACGATGGTGCTGCCATTCGGCGCCAGATCAAATTTTAGGTTTTGATAGTCGCGGTTATCGAGGATGAGCTGAGCCTGTCCCGCTTGGGGCAATTCTGGCTTTCGCCAAAACTGCCAGCGGGGATAGTTGGGTGGCTCCCCGAGCCCGGTTGAGACGTTATAGAGCTGGGCGGAGGCGATGCGGTTATCCGATTCATTGGCATCGACTGCCGAAAATAAAAGGCGATCGCGCTCAGGATAGGGCTGAAAGTCCAAAACAACCTGCTCCTCGGATGTCAGCAGCGTTTTTTCTTTTTGCGTCAGGTTAAAAAGGACGAGTCGGCCGCGCTCTTCGCCTTCCACACCAATGTAGGCAAATACGCGATCGCGCGTTTTAAACTCACTTTCGAAGGCCTCAAACCCAGGCTGACCGGTTAGCGACTGGGCCTCTGGCAATGAAATCTTGAAGCGTTCGCCGTAGGGCGCAGCAGCTTCGAGCGTGTAGGCCATCTTCCGCCCGGCCCAGCTAAATTTGCCCGCTAGCTCAGGCTCTATCTGTAAATTATTCTCAACGCTCTCCGGTGTCATCGGCTGGGTAAAGGTCAGTAAGAAAGCAATATCTTCTGCAGACACCTGCTGGTCCTGCCAGGAGAAAGTTCGCACTCGCGGCAAGGCCTGAGCGCCCAGCAGCAGCATCGCTGCAATGATCAGCCCAAGCAGCGCTATCACAGTCAGCGATACCCGGTCTAGTGGCTGGGTTTGGCGTCCTTGTGTTTGGCGTCTTTGCGTTTGCCGTGATTGAGACATGAAGCAGTTGGGTTAGTACTCGTAAGGATTTCTGGGTTCTTCAATCGGGCGGATATCAGTCGGTGCGATCGCCACCTGTCGGCGACCGTCTATGGTTTCTGTCACCATTTCCCCTGAGACCTGGAGCCAGCTGTTGACCGGGTAAGCGTCCTTTGCCGCCGCAGTATTGACTCCCTCTGGTAGCTTCACCGGCAGTCCGACTGGATAGGCATCTGCGGCGCAGCAGGTCAGTACGAACCGCGACACCATCAAATAACCCGCTGGCCAATTCTCTGGGTAGATTACGAAGCCAGAGACGTCAACTGTTTCTGCTTCATAGGCATCGGGTTCTGGATATACATTGATCAGCCGAATCCAGTCAATAATGGTGCGATCTTCCGGCGCGGCGGCCCGGGCAAATCGCTGGGGCTGCGCCCGGGTCAGCGAGAGGGTCTCAGAAATGCCGCGCTGCACGGCAGTTTCGCTGGCAAAGGCTCGCGGAGTATATATCAGGCCAAAGACGGCAATGCCCAGCAGTAGCGCGCTGCTGAGATTGGGCGGTAGGAGCGTTACATGTCCGCCGTCACCAGGACGAGCTGTCCGGGTAGTAGCGCGGCGACTCTGCAGCTCTCTCACAATTTTGACTAGCTTGTGGGTAGCTAAAAATGCGATCGCAATAGCCGCCGTATTCGATAGCCACGCGTAGTCAGGATGTAGCAGCAGTAGTAGCTTACCGCCAAACCAGTAGCGAAAGAGCATCGCACTCCAAGTGCCAAGGGCCAAGGCATCTAGCACATCTCCCCAGGGCAATCGAGGTGCCCGTCTAGGCGGTGTCGAAGAGGTTGAACGTTGGGAACGCAAAACAAATCACCCGAGAAAGTCTACAAGACATTTCACAATGCCATCTCAAGAACATCGTTTCAAGAACATCATCTTAAGAACACCTGTCTTAAGAACGCCCTCTCAAACGTACAAATTGACAAACAGAGAGAGCGCAAAGCTCATCATGGCAGCCAGCGCAAACAAATAAAAGACAGCCCGTTTCTTAAAGACCGTCAGCAGCAGCCCAATATTCTTAAGGTCGATCATCGGACCAAAAATCAGGAAAGCTAGTAAGGAGCCGCTGGTAAAGGTCGAAGCAAAAGATAGCGCAAAAAATGAATCGACCGTCGAGCAGATAGACACTACCGCCGCCAGTATCATCATCGCCAAGATAGATGAGATGGTTCCCTGTCCCAAGCTCAAAATCAGCTCTCGGGGCGCTGCGACCTGAACGGTGGCCGCGATCGCACTCCCCAAAATCAGCACGGCCCCCAGCTCCCGCAGCTCCCGAATCATATTTTCAATCACCAGCTGAACCTTACTAGCTGAAGACTGCTCCATCACTGGGTTGGCCACTAATCGCTGCGCCGCAGGCGTATCCAGCTGTAGCAGCCTACCTGCATCTCCCGCCCCCTGGAGGAAAGTGCCGCCTTGGAGGAGCGCAGGTGTATCATCTGCGCTGTCTGTAATGTTTGAATTGGCTCTGAAGCGGCTGCGGGCTACTGACTGCTGCAAAAAGGGGCCAATGTCGGGCTGTTGGCTAAATACCCAGCCCACCACCGTGGCAATCAGCAGCGTAAAGCCCACCCGCATAAAGACAATTTCTGGCTGCCCGCGAAAGGCCACCCATGTCGCCCAGAAGACCACCGGATTGATCGTCGGGGCCGCCAGCAAAAATCCGATTGAGACGGCTGTCGGTGCGCCCTGCACAAGCAGGCGACGGGCGACAGGCACGTTGCCACACTCGCATACCGGAAAGCAGACGCCAATCAAACTACCCGCCAGCGCCCCCGCCAGCGCATTTTTCGGCAAAATACCCACTAGCTGACGCTCATCGACAAAAATCAGCAGTATGCTCGAAAAAGCAACGCCAATTAGCAAAAAAGGAACCGCCTCTACCAGCAAGCTGAGAAATAGCGTGAATCCTGTATTTAGCTGAACCATTGTGTAAAAGTGTGACCAAGACCAAGCAAACGGCCTCGGCTGAAAAAACGGAAAGGAACTTAAATCAGTGACGAAAAGGCGAAGCCATCTTACTACGGAGCGCTTCTAAACGTTATCCGCCGTTGGCATAAGCCGTATTATTACTGATGCCGTTAAAGGAATAGCTTTATCTCTATGAAGCTTTTGTATGTATATGTACGGAATTATTGCCACGATTCTGGTGCCTGCGGGTTGTTTTGCTTCTAAAAAGTTTACGGAGAGATGACTCTCCGAAAGCGATCACTCTCCGACAGCGATCACTCACCACAGCCGCACTTTCACCACACTGATGTTGCCACCAAAGCACACATCGACATCTGCGCCGACATCTCGTGGTCTTTCTTCGTACGCGCCCACGTAGCGAAATCCTGTTTCGTCTATGGCAAACTCTGTGGGTAGCGGCTGCGTGCACTGGCCACAGAAGATGATTTGCGGATTGTCCTTTGTCTGATGCTTTGCCTCGCCGTCTGTCCTAGCTGGAGGCGGCGCCGGAAGGTTCACATTCCAAAACTCACCAGGATTTATGTCTTCTACCATTAGCCGCTTAAGAACTTGGACAGTCAGGCGAGCGGCCCGGTCCCAGTCGTAGGGTTCGCTGCGGTAGCGGTATTGAGAGATAGCGATCGCCCGCTTTCTCATCAGTGTCGCCTCTCGCACCGCTGCCACCGTACCCGATACATAGGTGTCTGCGCCCAGATTTCCGCCTGCATTAATGCCTGACAGTACCCAGTCCGCATCGGGATAAAGGTGACTGATGGCCACCCGACTACAGTCAGCTGGCATGCCGCCGATGGCATATTCATTTTCGCCGCGCTGGTCTATGGGGATGGTTCCGCCCCTATTTAGCTGGTGGCTACAGCCAGAAAGGTGTGTGCTGGGAGCAACAATTGCCGATTGGCCTTTTCCTTCTAGTGCCTCCAGTGCGCGCTGCAGCGCTCGAATGCCTGGGGCGTCAATACCGTCGTCATTGGTTAATACAAACACCAAATATCTACCTTGCGTTTTGCTACCTTCCTGCTGCCTCTACGTCCACACTGCCTGAAAAGACCCGCGTTGCTGGGCCTGTCATGTATACCCGGTTGCGCCGTTCATTGTCTTGGCCATTGTCTTGGTCATTGTCTTGGCCATTGTCTTGGCCATTGTCTTGGCCATTGTCCTGGGCCCACTCAATTTCCAAATTTCCGCCGGGCAGCTCCACAGTGACTTTGGGTTTACATTTGCCATTTAGCACCGTTGCTACGGCCAGCGCGCAGGCCCCCGTCCCGCAGGCTAGCGTCGGCCCTGCACCTCGCTCCCAAACTTTCATTTTCAGGTAATCGGGCCGGACAACTTCCACAAATTCTGTGTTGATCCGGGCGGGAAAGGCCTCGTGATGCTCGAACAGCGGCCCAGTTGCGGCTAGCGGCACAGCCTCAACATCGTCCACGAAGGTGATGCAGTGGGGATTGCCCATGCTGACGCAGGTGACTTGCCAGTCCTTGCCTGCGACGGTGAGTGTCTGGTCGACCACTTTGCCTTCGGGGTCACCAAGGGTAGTGGGGATGTTTTTGGCAGTGAGCTCTGGTTCGCCCATATCGACGGTGACTTGCCCGCCGGGGCGTAGCTGGGGGCGAATGGTGCCTGCCAGGGTGTGGATGCGGTAAGTGTGAGGCAGCTTAGGGGCGCTGCCTGCTTCGGCTTCTAGCCCAGCGATGAATTTTGCCAGGCAGCGGATGCCATTGCCGCACATTTCCGGCTCTGAACCGTCGGAATTGTAAATGCGCATGGTGTAGTCGGTGTCGCCCGTGGCTGGCAGCACAAAGATAACGCCATCGCCGCCGATGCCAAAGTTGCGATCGCATACAGCTACTGCCTGCGCGGGTGTAATAATTGGCTCCGCGCTCCCCCGATTATCTACCAAGATAAAATCGTTGCCGAGGCCGTGGTACTTGCTGAAAGGGAGAATCGTCATGGAAGGTGTGGGAGTTCGGTAGGCGTTTCAAAACTAGCTCTAAGCATTGTATCCCTTTGCTTCTCCGTAGCTGCGTATTCCTTCTCTATCTGGCCTTTCGACGGCTTAGCGCGATTTTCAGCCCGTCTCTTCGGGCAACCTGTAGGAGAAAGCAACCCTTTGCAGTACTGCAGCGCTCCAAAATCAAAGCAACCCATATGGCATCCCAACTGTTTGATACCGGTCTTCCCAGCATCCGCCAAGTTCAGACGCTCATCCGTGACCAGCAAACCGTCGAAGTAAAGCTCACCACTGGCGATACCCTCTCTGGTGCGGTTAGCTGGCAAGATGCCAACGCCATCTGTGTGAAGGGCAATGATGGCCATAGCGCTATCCTAATGCGCGGTGCGATCGCCTATGTTAAAGCCACCAACTAACCGGTTTCCTGGCGATACGCTGGCGTAGAGTAGGCATCTAAAAGGAAAAAACTTCCGGCATTCCTTTGTTTGTCCTGTTCTGCTAATAGATACAGCGGGAATACTTCTGGTACTAAGATTCACTCCTAATCGAATCAATATTATCTATTCGCTTCCCCACCCTTTCAGCGGAATTACTAATCGGAGTTTTGTGCCAGCATGAGTAGCATCGAAAAAATAGTTGATCAGGCGTTGCAGGATGGCTATCTCACCCCTGCTATGGAAGCAGAGGTTGGGCGCATTTGTGATACCGCGTCCGAACTCTCCATCGAAGAGTACATGGCGCTAGACCGCCTCATGGGCTCCCTGCTGACAGGCGAGGTTGTGGCTGTCCCCCGCAAGCAATTTATCAATGTGATGGAGGAGCTGGTGCTGACTGAAGCCATCTCCCAAGTTGCTGAAGTAGAAGCGAAGAGTGAGAAAACCCTCGACCTTGGCGACGTCGCTGCTTACGCGCTGAACCGCCTACCACCCCTATATGCCACCACTGAAGAAGGTGCCAGCTACCAGCGAGATAAAGCGCGCGCTGAGCTATCAGAACTGATTTCGCAGCAGGTATCTGAGTCTGTTAGCCGTAGTCTTAATAAGCCCGACTTCTTCCCTGAGCGTAAAGAAATTCAGCGGAACGAAGAAGGGGGTTTGCTAGGACAGGTCAACAAGCTGCTCAAAGACTACGCCCACGATTTCGAGCAGCAGCCAAATGCTGCTTAAGTCTATTGCCGCCTAGGTTCAGCGCTGCTTAGCCGTTGCCGGTTATGTACTTGCTAAGGCGTTAGGTACTTGCTAAGGCAAAGTACTTGCTAAGACACTAGAGCACTTGCAAGACACACAACTCTAACTCAAAACAGCTGTCACACTCGTGGTCTGACAGCTGTTTTTCTGCGTTTGAGAGGGCGGCGTAGTGGTAGATAGGCTATGGATGTACGGTGACTGGCGTACCGATATCCACGCGCTTGTATAGGTCTCGAATATCTCGATTGCGCATCCGTACACAACCATGGGAAACAGCTTCTCCAATGAGGTCTTCCTGATCAGTTCCGTGGAAGCCGATTTGGGCTTGACCATCTGTCCAGAATCCAATCCAGCGATCGCCCAAGGGATTGTCTGCGCCGGGTGGAATTTCTTCTTTGGTAATGGGATGCTGCCAGGCAGGATTTTCCAGCATGTTCATCACGGCGAAGCGACCAGTCGGCGTTTGCCAATCGTCTTGACCGATGGCGACTTCATAGCGGATGGCTGGTTTCCCTTCTGCGCGGACTTCCAAATATCGCTCTTTGAGGAAAATCTCTAGCTGGACGGACGATTCCTCAGCTGTTTTGGCCCGAGCCGCTCGATTTCTGAATCCCCATCCGGTGGCTGTCGGCATGCTGGTGGCATCAGTAGCTTCACCGGTGGCTATCAGAATATTTTGACCTTGGACCGCCGCCAGGCTGGCTGGCGTTGTGACCGGTTCAGGGAAGGGATTTCGCCACTCTATGGCAATCAGCGCCGCCGCTGAGCTAAAGCACAACGCAATGAAGCAACGGGCAATCGGTGGCTGCTTACGCATGTTGATTGACCGATGGGTGCTGGGTGAAAAGTGCCGGCGTTATGTCTTGGTACCGTACGCTTGTTAAAATCATTGCTCCGCGAAATTACGTCAGCGTTATTCTGACGTAATAGGATAAATATCAGCAGTCTAGAACAGTCATCTAGAAAACATAAGCTCTCAGAGGCGATTGTAGCGTGGTAGTGAAGCCAGAATGGTTACGGGTAAAGGCTCCCCAGTGGGAGCGGGTAGGCGATGTCAAGGGCATTTTGCAGGACCTAGGGCTGAATACTGTTTGTGAAGAGGCTTCTTGCCCCAACATTGGCGAGTGCTTTAATGCTGGGACAGCGACATTCTTGATTATGGGGCCTGCTTGCACCCGGGCGTGCCCCTACTGCGATATCGACTTCGACAAGACGCCCCGCGAACTCGACCCGATGGAGCCGGTGCACCTAGCAGAAGCCGTGCGGCGAATGAACCTGAACCACGTAGTGATCACTTCTGTGAACCGGGATGAACTGGCCGATGGTGGCGTGAGTCAATTCATTCGCTGCATAGAAGAAACGCGCAAGGTCTCACCGCAGACGACAATTGAAGTGCTAATTCCAGACCTGTGCGGGAACTGGGACGCGCTAGAGACGCTGCTGCTATCAGGTCAGCCGGAGGTGCTGAACCACAATACGGAGACGGTGCCACGGCTATACAAGCGCACTCGGCCCCAAGGTAACTATCAGAGGAGTTTGGATTTGTTGAAACAGGCGAGAGCGATCGCACCCTGGACCTACACCAAATCTGGCATTATGGTTGGCCTGGGCGAAACCGACGCCGAAGTCCGTCAGGTACTGGGCGATTTGCGAGCGGTAGACTGCGATATCGTCACTATCGGCCAATACTTGCAACCCAGTCAAAAGCATTTAGGCGTAGATACCTTCGTCACTCCTGAGCAGTTCGACGCTTGGCGCACCGCTGGCGAAGAGATGGGCTTTTTGCAGGTAGTATCCTCTCCTTTGACTCGCAGTTCTTACCATGCAGAGCAGGTACAGCAACTGATGAAAATGTTTCCACGTCGCAGACCCGCTGATTGAATGCCAAATTCATGACAGTTGTATTCATTCAATTTTTGCTACTGGGCACTATCTCCCGCTGTACTCAACACGCTAGTAGACCTGATAGTGATTGCACTGGCAGGCCCGATAGCTCAGAAGCTGAGAACAAGTCCTAGACTTTGCAAGCGTCAGCGGATTGCGACCGGTGTTGGCTTAGTTTCTACTTCAACTAGCTGTGCCCCCCGGCAACTAGGCGAGGCGTTGTTTCACCATAGCTAAAATCTTGCACCACTCTCAGTAAGAAAATCACCTCGCTCGGTTGGAGTGATGATAAAACGCAATAAGATAAACAAATGCAGGACCATTCAAAATGAATGGTCCTGCACAAGGAAATCACAGTGGAAAAATCGTACTGCACTAAAC
This sequence comes from Cyanobacteria bacterium J06626_6, assembly GCA_038523095.1. GTDB lineage: Bacteria > Cyanobacteriota > Cyanobacteriia > Phormidesmidales > Phormidesmidaceae > Phormidesmis. Next base: position 31,396 of record JBCBJS010000033.1, on the reverse strand, counting down.
GCGACTGTTACTTACTAGAATCGCGCGTGTCTAGCGCATCTAACCTGACCTGTTGAATGTTGATATCCTTTACGCTTTTGCTAGAGTCGTGAGTCTCTAGTTGCTCGATGCGGCGCTTGTGAATACTATTACCGCCAGCAACCTCTTCTAGCTGCTCGTTGGTGATATTTTCTTCTGGGCTGGTGCCTTTCACTTTATCTTCCATGATTGAGTACCTTAAAGGAACAGTTGAACAAAAACAGTTGAACGTTCTCCTACACACCCCTATCTTACAGAGCACCGAAGCCGCAAGCTGAACAAAACATTAGAATTGCCGGATAAAATGGCGTATTTACAAAGCTTGAAGGACAGCGTTTGAAAGACGGCTGTATTACTTGCCGCCATGTGCTGTCGCCCCCCATTAATTACAGCCACAGACATAGGAAATGTCCTCTGTGTTCTCTGCCACCGCCTTCTGTTGCGAGGGCTCTTGTTGGGCAAATGTTTGATAGAGCTTCACTAGCTCAGAACTGCCGATTACCAGTGGCGATCGCTGATGAATAGAGGTCACTGGCAAGTCCAAAATGCGATCGCAACCCGTACTTGCCAAACCGCCTGCCTGCTCTACGACAAAAGCCAGCGGCGCATTTTCATACAGTAACCTCAACTTACCATCCGCTTGTTGCGCCGTTCCCGGATAAAAATACACTCCACCTTCCAACAGGCAGCGATGGACATCGGCCACTAGCGCGCCGCTGTAGCGCAGTGAGTAGGTAGGCTGCGTTGACCGGCTACCCAAGCAATCCGCAAAGGCCTTTATCTGCGGATGCCAGTCTTGGTAGTAGCTGAGGTTAGCGCTGTAGAGTTTCCCGGTTTGAGGGCAGCGAATATTTTCGTGGGAAAGTAGAAACTCTCCCAGGGTGGGATCGAGCGTAAATCCATCGACGCGATCGCCCGTGGAATAGACCAAAATAGTACTCGTCCCATAGAGTACGTAACCCGCCGCCACCAGCTTATTTCCAGGCTGAAGCGCATCGGCCTCCGTGCCGCAGTTTCCCGTAGAGCTACGCTGATAAATCCCGAAGATAGTCCCCACCGAGCTACCGCTTTCGGTATTAGAAGACCCATCTAACGGGTCCGTGCACAGAATGTATTGGGCGCGGCTGCCGCAGTCGACTAGCTGCACCTGATCGAGTTCTTCAGATGCGATCGCTGCCACCAGTCCGGTATTTGAAAAGGCATCTAGCACCACTTCATTGCTAAATACATCTAGCTTTTTCTGAGCGTCTCCTGTGGCATTTTTCTCGCCGACAAGTCCCAGTTGACCAACTAGGGCAGCCCGAGAGATCTCTCGGGTAAGCACTTTTGCAACAAATCCTATTTGAGTGAGCAAGATAGAGAGCTCAATAGACTGTTTGGATTCTCTGTGCTGTTGCCACAAAAAGCGATTGAGTGTGGTTGCTTGAGTACTCATAATTTCTCCGTAGGGCTAATCAGAAGTTTTACAAAATGCAGGCGAGCTCTCCCGCCACGTTCGACCATCGCGCGCAAGCAGCTCATCAGCCGTCGCCGGTCCCCAACTTCCCGATGGGTAGTTGGGAAACGAGCGGGGAGGGACTGCCTGCCACACATCTAGGATAGGCGTCACCACCTGCCAGCCAAGTTCCACATTATCCGAGCGCTGGAACAGTGTTGCATCACCTATCATGCAGTCATACAGCAGCGTTTCGTACCCTGTTGTAGGCGCTGCATTAAAGTAATTCGCGTAGCAAAAGCTCATATCCACACCGGCCATCTGCAGCTTAGGTCCTGGTACTTTCGCGCCAAACTGGAGGCTAATTCCTTCATTTGGCTGAAGCCGTATCACCAAAAAATTCGGCGCTAGCTCGTCCATCGAAGTATCACGAAACAACAGCGAAGGCACCTGCTTGAATTGAATGGCAATTTCGCTCACACGCTCAGGCAGGCGTTTGCCCGTGCGCAGATAAAAAGGGACCCCGGCCCATCGCCAGTTGTCGATACTGAGCTTCATGGCGACAAATGTCTCTGTCTGCGAATTAGCAGCGACCTTGGGTTCAAATCGATAGGCACGAGAATCAGCCTGCTGAGCTTCCCCGTTCGAGCGCTGGGCTGAGTCGTACTGTCCTCTCACCACATTGCGCAGCACATCTTCCGAACTCAGTGGCTCTATGGCTCGCAGTATCTTTGATTTTTCATCCCGCACAGCATCTGCAGCAAAGGAAACCGGTGGCTCAATCGCCACCATTGCCAACAGCTGAAAAAGGTGATTTTGAATCATGTCCCGCAGGGCGCCCGAATTGTCGTAGTAGCCGCCACGGGCCTCCACACCTACCTGTTCAGCCACCGTAATCTGTACATGGTCAATATATCGGTGGTTCCAAATTGGCTCAAATAAACCATTTCCAAATCGGAAAATTAAAATGTTCTGAACCGTTTCCTTCCCCAGGTAATGATCAATCCGATAGATTTGGTTTTCCTTCAGGACTTTGCCAATATCGCAGTTGAGCCGCTTGGCTGTGGCAAGGTCTCGGCCAAAAGGCTTCTCAAATATCACCCGGCGCCACTGTTCAGAGGTCTCTTGTGCCAGCCCAGCCGCTCCTAGCTGCTGAGTGATTTGCTCAAAAAACGTAGGCGCAGTGGCCAGGTAGAAGAGATAGTTTCCTTGAGTTGCTCTCTCTTCATCTATTTGAGAGAGCGTTTCGCTCAACTTGGTGTAGGTATCCGCGTCAGTAAAATCGCCGCTGAGATAATGCAAGCGGGGCGTTAGCCAATCTAACCGGGCACTATCGAGCGCTTCTGAGGCAAACCCTTTGAGCGCTGTGAGAATTTTATCCTTGAAGTCTTCAGCGGGAATGGGGGTACGACCGATGCCGACAACGGCAAACTGCTTTGGTAAATAATTTTGTTGCGTCAGGTTATACAGTGCTGGAATGAGCTTGCGCTTAGTCAGGTCGCCTGTCGCCCCAAAAATCACCATTACACAGGGCCCAGCCGTCTGAACAGACTTCTCAAGCTGTTTGACTGCTGTCGTATTTGCAGATACTACCACCGCTACTTTCCTCCTTTCTCCACGTGACCACCAAACTTGTAGCGCATGGCTGAGAGTACTTTCTCGGCGTAGGTATTTGCCTGACGAGACCGGAACCGGGTGTATAGCGCAGCCGAGAGTACATTTGTTGGGACTGCCGCTTCGATGGCTGCCATCAGCGTCCACCGGCCTTCACCCGAATCTTGCACCTGGCCAGAATAGTTTGAAAGGGTGGGATTTTCGGCCATTGCCATCGCAGTTAGGTCCAGCAGCCATGAGCCGACGACGCTACCCCGCCGCCACACTTCGGCAATGTCAGCGACATTCAAGTCATACCGATACGCCTCGGATACTTCTTGAGAACTGGCATTGCGAAAAATATCAAATCCTTCCGCATATGCCTGCATCAACGCATATTCAACGCCGTTGTGCACCATTTTTACAAAGTGCCCAGCGCCAATAGGTCCGCAGTGCAGATAGCCTGCTTCTGCCGTGGGGTTGAAGTCTTCACGGCCTGGCGTAGGTTCGATATCTCCCTTTCCGGGTGCGATGGTTTCTAGAATTGGGTCGAGGTGTGCGATCGCCGCCTCACTGCCTCCAATCATCAAGCAATAGCCGCGCTCAAGTCCCCATACGCCGCCGCTAGTCCCGACATCCACATAGTGCAGGCCTTTTGCCTGCATAGCCTGGCCACGACGCACATCGTCTTTGTAGTGGGAGTTCCCGCCATCTATCACGATATCGCCTGGATCAAGCTTTTCAGAAAGCTGTTGCACCATTGTTTCGGTGGCTTCCCCGGCTGGCACCATAATCCAAATGCTGCGGGGCTTTTCCAGCTTTTGAATAAAGTCATCTAGGCTGGTTGAACCGATTGCACCTTCTGATTCAAGCTGCTTTACTTTATCGGGCGTGCGGTTGAATACAACACATTCATGTCCGTCTCTCATCAAACGGCGCACAATGTTTGCACCCATACGACCGAGGCCAATCATACCAAGCTGCATTAGAGTCTCCTTATCGCAATTGCGATATTGGCATCTGTAGTCGTGATAGTGCGGAATCTTTCTGAGGTGGCGATTAATGAACTGTGAACGAGCTGTTATTTATGTCGCCCTTAGGCTATGCCGTTACCACGAGCGTGGGAAATATGGTCTTTTGGAGACTTTTCTCACAGGGCTATAAGACAAATCTCATTTTTCGGCAGGCAATATTTTGTAGGCTGTTTGACTGAACATTGAGCTGTGCATCTGAGCGAATAAGCTAATCGACCATGAGCGACGCCCCCTCTCACCCGTTTCACAACCAGCCTTTGAATTCACAAGCGATGCTCGTAGCTTCAAGAGCACTATCCGCAGCTCGCCCGGCCCTCATCGCGCTGTTAATTAACAGCGGTGCTGAACTGAATAACGGTATCGACCACCCGATTTCATTTTGCAATGTGCTTTTTGTGGGTAACTTTAGCGCAGCTCTACTGGTGGGGTTTTGGTTTGGCTTCGGCACTATCTTGAATGACTTTAGAGAACTCAACGCAGCAGCGAAAGTTGGATTGGTCTTAAACGGTAGCTTAGCGACACTACTCTCAACGCTAATCTTTCTGGGTCTGCAAGAGACTTCTGTAACCAATGCCGTGCTGTTAGGACGGCTAGGTCCTGTGCTGTTTGCCCTCGTCGGTGCGATCGCCCTTGGGAAACGCATAAAACGCCTTGAGTGGTTTGGGTTTACACTCATCGCTGTTGGCGTAGTTACCATTGCCCTCAAGACTAGCCAGTACCAAATCAGCAGAGGCGATATGCTGATCCTACTGTCTACGCTGGTATTCGCCCTGTCGGCACTGGTCAATCAGATCATGATTGCCAGAGCAGCAGCTCTACACGTTGTGGTATTTTCTCGCAATTTTTTATCGGCGGTCATTTTCTTCATCATTGCCATGAAGCTATTTGGCCCCCACCATTTCGCCGATACCTTCAGTGGCCATTTGTGGGTCATCATGGCGATCTATTCACTGATTGTTATCGTATTCGCCCAGTTTCTGTGGTACGCCGCCATCAATCAGCTAGATTCTAGAACCATCGGTCGGCTGACGGTGCTCTCGCCCGTATTTGGCGTTACCTACGCATTTGTTCTCAATGGAGAGCAACCCTCTTCAACTCAGCTGGTCACCTTGTTACTGATTATCGTTGGCGTGTTGATTGCCAGCATAGGTGGCGGAGAAAGCAAAAATCCAAAGGTGGAAATGCTTGCCAAAGATACCGAAAACGTCGCCTCTATTCCCTAAGTGAGTAGCCCCAGCGAGCAGAAACCGCGTCGAAGTCGTATCAAATTCTCATCGCCTGGTGAGGGCCTTCCAAGGGTACTCTCATTTTTCTTGGATGTGATGTTTCAGTTACGTAGCTCACCTGCCATCTCGACATATGTTCAAAGCCTCTGACTATCAGAACCTATTGCAACAGTTGGAACATTTTTTCGAGGAGTCCACCCGGGGTCACGCAGTCTCCAGTGGGCTTAGCCCAGCAGAATTGCGTGACCGCTTATCCATCACACTACCTGCAGAAGGAAAAGCCCTTCAGGCGCTGAACGCAGACATTGCCAGCTATCTCTCCCAGGCCGTAAAAACAGCACACCCTGCCTATTTTAATCAGCTATGGGGTGGATTCAACGCCGCCTGCTTTTTAGGCGAAATGCTCACTAGCGCCACCAATACTTCCATGTATACCCACGAGGTTGCACCGGTTGCCACCTTGATTGAAAAGACCCTTATTGCCAAACTCGGAAAGCTCGTTGGGTTCACCCATCCGGAGGGACAGTTTACAACCGGGGGGAGTAACGGCAACCTAATGGCCATGGCCATGGCACGCCACAGAGCGATTCCATCGCTAAAACAAATCGGCCTGTCGAACGCGCCTAGGCTGGTCGCATTTGTTTCACAGGAGGCCCACTACTCATTTTCAAAAGCAGCGCAGCTACTGGGCATAGGGGCTGAAAACTTGTGGAAGGTGCCGGTGGATGAACGCGGGCGCATGGTCGCCTCAGCGCTCGAGAGCCTGGTAGCTCTGGCCAAAGAACAGGGTGCAAGGCCTTTCCTTGTAGCAGGCACGGCGGGCACGACGGTCCGAGGAGCCTACGATCCGCTCGATGAGATCGGTGCGATCGCTCAGCAATATGGCCTTTGGTTCCATGTCGATGGCGCCTGGGGCGCTAGCGTCTTACTGAGCTCTCACCACAGGCACTTCATGCAGGGGGTATCACAGGCTGACTCTGTTGTCTGGGATGCCCACAAAATGATGGGTATGTCCCTTGCTTGCTCACTGCTGCTGGTCAAGCAGCGGGGCACCATGCTAAAGACATTCTCGACCTGTGGGACTGACTATATCTTTCATGAGGCAGCCGCAGACCCGGTGGATCTGGGCCCTGAGACCCTACACTGCGGTCGGCGAGTCGATGGGGTAAAGCTGTGGCTCGCCTGGCAATATTTGGGCGATCGCGGCTGGCAATCTATGGTGAGTCGCTATTTCTCCCTCGCCGCTAGAGCAGAAACGACTGTCAGAGACCATCGCTCGTTGGAGATGGTTTTCCCCCGTGAATCAGTCAACCTATGCTTTCAGTACATTCCAACGACCGAACACATCACTGCCAATGAAATAACCTTAAAAATTCGGAAGTGCCTTCTCGAAAGAGGGCTAGCCATGGTGAACTACGCCGAGCTAGCCGGGAAAATGTTCTTTCGATTAGTGATTTGTAATAATCAGACCCACTGGGAAGATATCCACGCGCTATTTCAAGACATCGTTGCGATTGGTCGCGAGATAGAAGCGCGATCGCCGCAGCACCCAGCCCAGCCCCCTCTCCAAAAACGAGAGAAAGCACCCAGGTAAGTGACATACCCACATCGCAGAGAAGAGGTGGTCTGATGGCAACTATCAACACAACCCAGCATGCAGCAGTTGAACTCAACGGCTTGTTTAACCAGCTGCTGCGCTACCGAGATAGCCAGGCCGCCCGTGACAATCCTCAGCGGCTCGGTCCGTGGCTTCAGCAACAGCTCAAGGTAGGCATATTCCCTCCACTCAGCCATCTACCCTTTGAGTCCGGTGGCTACACGCGAAACTACATCGCCAAAGAACAGCTAGACCGCGTGGCTAGTCGCATTCACAACCCAACGGGTGAGCGACCCATCTTTGAGTCGTCTAGATTTGAAGCGCTGATTATGCGCTGGGACAAACACTCCAAAACTTCTATCCATGGTCATCCCAGCTTCTCTTTTTACTACGTCATCAGCGGCATATTCAAGGTAGAACATTTCGAACGAACCGCCCTTGGTCAACTCCATACAAAAGAGATTCAGCGGCTCGCACCCACCGACGCCACTTGGTCACTAGGCAGAGCACACCGCTACGATAATTCCATTCATCGCGTTACCTGTCTCATCCCTGGGCTGACCTTCCATGTCTACTCTGACGACGCCTTGAAAGGCAATGTATTCGATTGAAAGTATTCGGTTAGAAGTATTCGATTGAAACATTTGCCCTATTTTACGCTTTCAGAAAAGAAACTCGTATTCTAATCGTGCTCTCACATTTATCTCACTTAGGCTTTACCTGCTGTTAACTCACGACAAATACTTTGTTCTCAAAAGGATAAGCAAACTGTTGCATTCTTCCAAATATGGAAAAAGACACAGCCCTATCCAGAAGACAACAGGAATTTTACCGTGAGGAAAATTGAATGTTAGGATTAATTTGGAAGCCATGGCTAGCGGTTCCTATGCTTCTTGTATTCGCGACTTCGGCGACTGCTATTGAGCTGTCATCGCCACCGAAAAGCAACAGATCAGATACGACGACATCTATCGAATTGGCTCAGGTGACAACCGTCTCCGAGCTCTCCGATGTGCAGCCCGGGGACTGGGCCTTCACCTCCCTTCAGCGCCTAGTAGAAGAGTATGGCTGCTTGGAGGGTTTCCCAGATAGAACCTTCCGGGGAAATCGAGCGTTGACCCGTTTTGAATTCGCAGCAGGCCTGAACGCCTGCTTGGATGTGGTAATTCAGCTGATTGGGGATGGGAGCCAGTTTGGAGAAATTCGCAGGCTCCAGGAGGAATTTGCCGCTGAGCTAGCAACCATTCGGGGCCGAATCGATACCATAGAGGCCGATGTAGCCGAGCTGGAAGCCAATCAATTTTCTACAACTACGCAGCTGCGAGCACAGCTAGATGCCCATCTTGTTGTCCCATTCGACGAGCTAGAGACCGATGGGGGAGAAGCCGATGCGACATTTGAATACAGGGCACGGCTAAACTTCGACACGAGCTTTACCGGCGATGATCGCTTAAGAATCCGGCTGCAGGCCAGTGATGATGCAGACTCTGCGCTGGCGGTTGCAGGTGGCTTGGCTGACCAGAGCGGTGCACTTGGCGGCCTAGAAGACAATGTCGGCATAGACGATATCTTTTACGCTTTTCCGATAGGCGATCGCCTAAACGTAGAAATTGCCGCAAACAGCCGGGCCAACAGCAACTTTGTCAGCAGCCTAATTGTCCCCTATGCCAAACCAGCTGTGGCTGAATTTGGTGAAGATGGCTTTTATGAATCGGGCTTCGACCAGGACAGCAGTTTTGGCATAGGCGTAAACTATGACATAACAGACAGCATCATCCTGGATTTGGCCTACTCCACCGAGACCGCAAACGACAATACCAGCGATGGCGGCCTATTCAACAACTACGAGTATCTCATTCAGCTGAACTATCTCAGTGACGGTCTAATAGATGCAGCGGTTACCTTTCAGGATGGAGAGGTTGATGGGGGCACCGTAGATTATGTAGTCGCAGGTTCACTCAATCTCGACTTTGGGCGCTTTGAGCTTGGCGGTTACTACGCCTTCATTGAAGATGACGCTGGCGACTCGGATGAGTGGCAGGTAGGTACCCTGGTGCCCGATTTGTTTGCACCAGGTAATGATTTGGGCATTTATGGCGGGGTGCAGTCTTCTCCGGATAGCAATCCAGTGATTATTGAAGGGTTCTACACGGTGAATTTCAGTGAGTTCTTCACGATTACACCTGCCGTTCTCTACGGGGACTTAGACACAGGGGCCGGTGATGATGAAGGCGTGTATGGCGTCGTTCGGACGACGTTCAAGTTCTAAACAGCACTGATATCACTTCGGCGGACAAAAAGAAGCGCAGCCGCTAGCGCTACTCACTGAAGACCCACCCCGACCTCCGCTACGCTACGGCCACCCCTCCCAAAAGGGGATCTACTTTGGGCTTTACGCATTTAATTGCTGGGGTAATAACCATAAAGATCGAGCAAGAAAGATCGAGCAAGAGGGGGTGTCTTCAGCTGAAGACACCCCCTCTAACAGGCATACTTTCTTTTCGAAGCTTCTCAAAGCGGATCAAAACATATTGAATTCACGGGTTACAATTCGCTCTGCATTAGCTTCTACATAGTCCCAGATTAGGCGACAGACGGGCCGTTTCTGACCAATGTTGCAATTTTCGTGTAGGTCTACGTAGGGTAAAAAGTTGTACTCATTGAATGCGCCGTTGGTTTCGTGCAGCGGCTTGGAAATATCTGAAGTGATGAGGTCAAAGCCCAGAGTAAGGGTCGAAAACCGACGAGAGAAATCAACGCAGCTTTGGATAATACTCTGATGTAGCTCATCGGTGCAGTCTACATAGTCTGATCCGGTAGAAGCGGTAATTTTCTCCTGCACATGGAAGACTTCTCCTGGGGGCAATACGGTTTCTGGGGTGTAGCCCGACCGCTGCAAAAGTTTGTGGGTGGTATCGTCAAATACTAGCTGGTGAAGGGTGGTGTGGGCTTCATTGCGATCGCCCCTGCCCGGTTCCTGGTTGCGCCGTGCCACCAGTTGAGTAATAGAGTGAACCCCATCACCTGTGATGTTGGCAGGCCTACGCTCCACACAGCCCGCATACTGGTGATTCAAGATCAGCACCCGATAATCTTTACCAAAGATATGAGATTCCAACTGTATGGGTTGTCCGCTGGCTTCGATGATGGCTGCCGCTGCGGCTAACTGTTCGGACGTTGAAAGATTTGGAAAGACATTCTCACTCAGCGAGCCAGCATTTGGCTTTGCAACGAGAGGAAAGGAGAATTCTCTATCCGAAAAGCTTGCGAGCATGTCGGCGGCGGCGGCAAACAAGCCGTAGGTCGTCGGAACAGGCAAACCGCCCGCATTCATTAGGGCGAGCTTGTGGGCTTTTGTTTGTTCATAGTCGTAGTCTTGGTACTGTGAGCGGAAAGAAAAATGCCCTGGATAAATCTTGTAGATGAAGCCTTTTCCCCCTCTGCGGGCAAGAAATGTCCGATCTTCTAAGCTCAGCACTCTAAACTCAAATCCGCGCGCCATGCCAGCCTGCATAACTGTCCAAATGCGCTTTGTAATTTTCCGATAGTATACGGTCTTGTCGGAGTGATTGTTCCCTGCAGGTTGGGGATGGGTTCGAATGCGTTTTGAACTCGCTATTACTGGCGCGTCAATCAGGTCTAGTGGGCTCATAGTAGGGTTTCCTGAAAGATCCTCACAGTGAAATTCTTGTTAATCGAATCAACAAGCGACTGGTGACGAGAGTATCATGAGCGACTTGAAACTATATGAGAGTACGCTAATGAATCGATGAGAAACGGATGGTGCTGTTCTTGCATAGCAGCGTTTTAGTTCGGATGAACTGGGTGTGGGCTTTGTTTTCAGGTGTTTGATCGTGCTGTGTTCATCTAGAGCTAAGATTCTGTCCGTGGCGACAGGATAGCCTAGGTTACACGACGCCAGCTATCCATGAAAAGCGCACCCTACTCAAATAAACGCTCTCATTGCCTCCTCTGCGATGACGTACTACTGCGACATATTGGAGAGCAAGGCGTTTTTTGGATGTGTCCTAACTGTCGTCAGGAAGTCCCCAATGTGTCAGAGACATCTGGTTCAGACGAGAATTTTTCATCCGAGAATTTTTCATCCGAGAATTTTTCATCCGAGAATTTGTCAGCAAGCCATCTGCTACCCAACAGAGCCATGTTGAAACACACCCAATAAAGCCAATGATTTCAGGCGTTGTGTGCCTTACGTTCATGCAGGGTTAAGGTTCGAGCACTGGTCCGCATATAGAATCAAACTGTTGCTTCAAGCAGCAGGACGTTTCTAGATTGTATTGGAGAATAGGTATGCGCCCCATTAGTTCTTCTGTTCACAGTTTTCTTGACTATGCTGTCGCGGTTGTTCTACTTGTTGTTCCAATAGGAGCCAATTTTCAGGAGATTTCTCCTGTAGCACATTGGATGGCGATCGCAGCAGGCATTGCACTCTTTTCTTACAGCTTACTGACCAATTACTCCATCAGCTGGCGGCGACTCATTCCACTGACTTTTCACCTATCTCTGGACTTTGTCGCTGGTGTCGCGTTCATTCTGGCGCCCTTTATCTTTGGATTTGGCAGCCTTGCGAAGGTGTTTTATATCACGATGGGCGTGGCAATAGTTGCCGTTGTGCTTCTCACTGATCGATCCCACCTAGCCCGTCGAGCTAAGGCCATGCCCAGACCTGGCATGGACAACTAAACCCACCAGACCCAACTACTATGGCAACTCCCTGTTCGTCAGAGAATGCTTCCATTCGGAAGCACGAACAAGCACAACATAAGAATGGAGCGGCTGCGGCTGTGACAGATGCTTTTAACACAGACATCTAGAATATACCGCCGATTATTCATTGAGTATGGACTGTAAAATTTCGGGCGTTAATCCACTGGCTTGTGGTAATACTTTCCTGTTCAGCGTCGAAAACAACCAGTGAAATCTGAAGACTTTGAGCGTCGGTTACGCTCGGGATATCGGTAGTGCCGGTACAACAGTTTCAAAGTCTATGCCGACCAATTCGGCATTACTTGATTCAGAGGTAGGGAGAAAGTTGAGTTTTTCAAAGCCAATCACGTTGCCGTTTTTATCTTTCATCAAGATAACGTCTTCACCGGTCTCTTCAGCCTCTACTTCATCTTGAGGATTACCGAACCATACGACCAAAGTATTACCCACTACATCGTGAAACACTTTTACTTTTGCCATAAGACTTTTCCTTTCTTTATTGCGCTAGTTCGGTAGGCTGTAACCAAGAAGCCCTGAGTAGTTAGGCGCTTCGTGACCGCGCAGACCCAGCGCTTTTCGCCGTCTTTTCGATAGAATAAGTATACCTGAGAACTTCCTTTACTTGCTCGGACTTCATCGGGATCGCTAAGCGTTCTGCGGACATTCTCTAACTGGTCGCTCATTTCTGGATGTTTTACGGTCGAAATAAGGTTCCAATAGTCGGTAGTCGTACGTACGCTGAATCCTAGAGGTGTTTTAACGGTAAAAAGGATTTCTTCGGGAGAGGGTTCGTAGTCACCGTTCATTTTCTCAAAGTTTCGCTGTTTTACGCATCATAGAATGAGCGGCTTCCCAATCGTTTGGCTAGGGCGGACTCGGGCTATGTGCGGTAGCATCTACCTATGCCCAAAGACATAGATGGCTTTGTGATGGTTTCTGCTGCTCGAAAGGACGGACAAGCACAGCTTAAGAATGGAGCGGCTGCGTCTGAGATGGTTGCTTCTGATACGGACAGAGCGGCGCTGCTGCTGGCAGGGGTGGCGGAGGCGACGCGCAGGCTACTGGCGGTGGAGGATTTTGAGGCGGCGGTGAATGGGGCGCTAGAGGTCATTGCTACCTCAGCGGGCATTGACCGTATATATATTACCGAGAACTTTACTGAGCGCGAAACTGGTAGAAAAGCCACCAAAATGATCTATGAATGGGTCGTTTCCGAAGATTTAGAGATTTCAGGTTCCAACGGCTTAACGCTTTACCGTGAAGATTTTGAAGAACTCTACAAAGTAAATGAAACAGGTAAGCCATATCAGGTGCTAGCTCGTAATTTTCAAAGCGTCGCTAGCGATATTCAAGAGCAGTACAAAGCACTTTCGCTTCTAACTGTACCGATTATGTGCGAAGGCACTTGGTGGGGCGGTATAGGCTTTGATGACTGCACCACGGAGCGGGTGTGGAGCGAGGCGGAGATTGCGGTGCTGGAGACGGCAGCAGCGAGTTTTGCGGGGGCGCTGGTGCGAAGGGAGAGTGCGGCGGAGCTGGGGCGGCGGGATGCGTTGCTAAACAGTGTGAATGGGGCGGCGCAGTGTTTGGTGGCGAGTGAGGATTTGGCGGTGGCGGTGCCGGAGGCGCTGCGGATTTTGGGGGAGGGGACGCGGCAGGACCGGGTGTATGTGTTTGAGAATGTGTATCCGCAGGGACCGAATGAGCTGTTTTGGGAGTTGTATTGTGAATGGAATTCGCCTGAGGGAACGCCGATTGCAGATGCGGCAGAACAGTTTTCGTTTCCGGCAAGTGCGTTTCCAGAAGAGTTCGTTTTTTCTGTAGAAAGAGGAGAAGCTATTCAGTTTCTTTTGCGAGATTTAGAAGGCCGTGCGGCACAGTTGAACAAGGATACGCTTACTAAATCTCTGGTTGTTGTTCCTATCTCTGCAAGCGGTACTTACTGGGGTTTAGTCGGCTTTGACAATTGCACGACTGAGCGAGTGTGGAGCGAGGCGGAAATTGCGGTGCTGGAGACGGCGGCGGCGAGTATTGGGAGTGCGATTGAGAGAGAGGCTGCGAGAAAAGAGAGAGAGTTGGCAGCGCAGGTACGAGCGGCAGAGTTAGAAGCGCACAATCAGGCATTGGCAGAGAGAGACCGCATTTTGGAAGCGACGGCGGCGGCGGCGAATGTGATGCTGACGGCGGCGGACTTTAGCAGCGCGGTGGGTGAAGCGATCGCACTCGTAGGAGAAGGGCTAGCGGTAGACCGCGTAGCACTCTTGCAGCATTTTGAAGCGACTGAGGAGGGTGCATTCGGTTATCACGAGGGGATGTACGAATGGGCAGATTCTGGTGTTTCTTTGCAGATAGAACATCCTGAACTGTCTAGAATTAGCGATGATGACGCAGAGTTTTTGGATGAACTCTTGCAGGGCAAGGTGGCAGGCGGCGTGGTAGATGAGTTGTCCGAACCCTTCCGTAGCGGTCAGATAGAAATGGGCGTAAAGTCTACCTACGCAGTCCCGATTATGGTGGAAGGTCGCTACTGGGGAGTTATTGGCTTTGACGATTGCCAGCACGAAACTCGGCGCAGCGAATCAGAGCTAGAAGCACTGATGACGCTGGCGAACTGCATGGGTAGTGCCGTAGAGCAAGAGCGCAATCGGCAGGCAAGAGAGGCAGCGGAGCGACGGATGCTGGTTGAGCGAGAGCAGGCGGCGCAGGCGCGGGCGCAGCAATTACAGGAAAGCAATGAAGTGTTGGAACTGCGCGACCGCTGGCTGAGCGCAACCGCAGAAGCCACAGAGGAACTACTGTCGGCAAACGAACTAGCTCAAGCTATTCAACCTGCGCTAAAGACAATCGGAGAGACAATCGGCGTTGACCGCATCGGGATTATGTATATCTCGGAACAAGATTGCCAGAAGGTGTTTTTATTTTTAGATGAATGGACTCATCCTAGTCAGCCTATTCAAAGCGAGCATGAGAAACTTTTCTCCGTTCCCGCTAGCATCGTTGGTGAAGAGTACTTGAAAGCTCTTCTGAGAGGAGATCCATGCGGCGGCGATATCGAAGACTTTCCCGATCCATTCCGTAGTAGTCAAAAAGAGATTGGTGTTCAGTCTACTTACGCTGTTCCTATTGTTATGGACGGTCAGTTTTGGGGCTTGATTGGCATTGACCACTGTCGCGAGAAGAAATTACTTACTGATACGGAGATCGCGGTTTTCCAAACGATTGCAAGTTGCTTTGCAAGTGCTATTCAGCGAGACGAGATTCGTAAAGCAAGAGAAGCCGCTGAACGTGAGGCGATTGTCGAACGTGAACGAGCAGCTAGAGCTACCGAACTCGAAGCTGCCAACAAAGTGCTGACAACGCGCGATCGCTGGCTCCAAACCACCGCGACTGCCGCAAACGAACTCCTTAGCGCTACCGACACCACCGCCAGCGTTCAAAAAGTCCTAGCGACGATTGGTGATAACTTGGAGTGCGATCGCATCTCCGTCATGCAATACATTTCTGATACGCCAGCGCACGAGCTAGGCCTGATGCGCATGCTCTATGAGTGGGACGCAGAAGGCATCAGCGTTCAATCAGACGATGCTGAACTAAAAGACATTCCTGCCGACGGTATCGAAGACTGGTTCCGGCAGATTCTTGCTGGCCAGTGGGTCGGTGGCATCGTCAATGAGCTAGATGAACCCTTCCGCAGCGGGCAGCAGGCACTTGGCGTACAGTCTACCTATGCCGTGCCTGTTTTTGTAGAGGGCGAGCTGTGGGGCATCGTAGCGATGGACCACTGCCGTGAGGCAAGGCGGTTAGATGGTGCGGAGCTGGCAGTATTTCGGACGGCGGCGAGCTGTGTAGGCAGTGCGATTTATCAGGCACAGGCACGGAGAGATAGGGCAGCGCAAGAACGGGCAAAGCTGTTGGGAAGTGTAGCAGAGGCGGCGAACTTGTTGTTGCGCTCGGCGGACTTTACTGAGGTGCTGCCGGAGGTGACGCGATTGTTGGGTGAGGCTGTTGGGAGCGATCGCTGTTCTGTAATGCAAAATGTTATTCATGAGTCTTCGGATAATCTAGGACTCCAATTACTGCACGAGTGGGCGAACAATGGCGTAGAAGTGCTTCCAGGCAATAGCCCTGACTTTTTTACAGAAGGGTTGATACCCCTTGAGGGTAGCTTTTTAGAATTTCATGAAACGCTGCTGAAAGGGGAAGTTGTTAACTTCCTGACAGAGAATGTCTCTGAAGGGCCAAAAGCGTTTTTAGAAGAACAGGGTATTGCATCTATCTTGATTGTACCGATTATGGTTCAGGGTCATTGTTGGGGTTCTATCGGCTTCGACAACTGCGGCGAACCCCGCCTTTACGATGAGGCCGAAATCGCCATTCTTAAAGTCGCTGCCGAAAGTATTGCTGCTGCCATTGCTCGCCAAGCGCAAGACAAAGCACTCAGAGAATCGGAGAAAGCCGTATTAGCTGAGCAAGAACGTGCGGCGCAAGAGCGAGCGGCAGAGCTTGCGAAAACAAACGAAGCCCTTAGCCAAACCCTCAATGTACTCACTACCGAACCCGAGCTAGAGCGCTTTTTAAGCACTGTTCTACTGCAAATTAATCAGCAGATTGGTGCAGATGACGCCCATCTCTTCTTTTACGATGCAGAAGAACATACGCTCTCTCAGCGCATCGCCGTTCAAAGTGGCAAAGTCTTTTTACCCAATGCCCCGGACGACCCAGACATTTTTTGCGCGCCTATTCCCGCCGACATCACCGAGGCGTGGCGAATCTTGACCGAATCGTCTAAGCCTTTCATTTTAGACGATGAGCACCCCCAGTCTGCCGAATTCCTCTGGCCCGGTACCCAAGCATGGCACCAGTCTAGAGGGCATCGCGCGGCAACTTGCGTCTGTATGAAAGTCGGCAGCGAACCGCTCGGCTTTATCGGCTTTGCCTTCTGCAACCAAACCATTCTGGCCAGCGAACAGCTTGAATTCATTCAATCGCTGACCAATCAGGCCACCCTCGCCATCCACCTCACTCGCCTTGCCGACCAAAGCAAGAGCGCTGTGCTCACTGAGGAGCGCAACCGCCTTGCCCGCGAAATTCACGACACGCTGGCGCAGGCATTTACCGGTATTTCCCTGCAGCTAGAAGCTGCTAAAGACAGCTTTGCCGACGCCGACGAAGAAGATGCTCTGTATCACGTTGGCCGGGCCGGACATTTGGCGCGTAGGGGACTTTCTGAAGCGCGGCGGTCGGTGCGGGCACTGCGATCGCAAGCACTAGTCACCGATACCCTCCCCAATGCCCTGCGCACAGCCCTGCAGGAAATGACCCAAGCTAGCAGCCTCCAAGCCCAGTTTGAGCTGGTGGGCGATGCCTACCCCCTACCAGAAGACATCCAGACCAACCTACTGCGCATCGGCCAAGAAGCCGCCACCAACACCCTCCGGCACGCCCAAGCTGACACGCTCAAACTCACCCTAATATTTGAACCCGAACGCGTTTGTATGACCATCTGCGACGATGGGAAAGGTTCAAACGTTTCTCTAAAATCTGCGGAGGGGTTTGGCCTGATTGGCATGCGAGAGCGTGTGCTACGCTACCAGGGAGAATTTGACTTCACGAGTACTCCGGGTAGCGGTACTGTAATACAAGTTGCAATCCCCGCCCCCCATGAGTATAGACCCGCCCATTCGAGTCTTGGTGGTTGAAGACCACAGCGTTGTGCGTGAAGGCATTGTCTCCATTCTCAACCGGCAAAAAGACATTACCGTCGTTGCTGAGGCGGAAAATGGCAGCGAGGCGGTCGAACTTTTTCAGCGCTATCGGCCAGATATTACCTTAATGGATCTGCGCATGCCACAAATGGAAGGGCTAGAGGCCATTGTCCAGATTCGTCAGTCTTCTCCAAATGCGCGCATCGTTATCTTGACGACTTACGATACCGATGAAGACATCTATCAGGGCATGCAGGTGGGGGCGCGGGGCTACCTGCTCAAAGATGCCAGCGCCGCTGAACTGGCCAACGCCGTCAGAATTGTTCATCAGGGAAAGCGCTATGTTCCTTCTGATGTGGCTGCAAAGCTGGCAGCCAGAGTCGGCAACGATGACCTGACCAGAAAAGAGAAAGAAGTACTAAAAAAGATGGTGCTCAACAGCAGCACGGCCAAGCTAGCTGAAGAGATGCACCTTTCTGAAGGCACCGTAAAATTTCACATCAACAACATTTTTCAAAAGCTGAATGTGAATGACCGGACTCAGGCAATTGTTGTTGCACTGCGCAGGGGACTCATCCGGCTAGACAAAGAATCCTAATAAATGCGTTTGAGTAAAACCTATCCGTTCGGTTGGGTAAGGACCCAAACGTATTTCAGTCGTTTGTTTTATTGCGATCGCTCAAGATATAGGCAACGCTTATTCAGCCTTGTGCTTATATTCACAGCACGTAAATCACTAGGACAAACTGCACATTCTATGGAACTCATGCCCAAGCTCAGGGACGTTGACCATGCCCAGGGGCCGCTTTCTGCTGAACTTTTGATGATGGCCTACGGAAGCTATCAATGTCCTCAGTCTGGCAAGGCTCAAAAGGTCGTAAACAAGCTGCGCAGCTCGCTTGGCGACCATCTTTGTTTTGTCTATCGCCATTTTCCAACGCCTGATTATCCGCGATCGCAGAGAGCGGCTGAAGCGGCCGAAGCCGCAGGCCGTCAGAACAAGTTTTGGGAGATGCACAACAAGCTCTTTGAAAATCAAAACGCGCTCGACGATGCGTCTTTGGTAGAGTACGCCGGAGAGCTGGGGTTAGAAATTTCAGAACTCATTCACGACTTGATTGAAGGCGTTCATCAAGAGCGAATTCAGTCGGACATAGACAGCGGACTCGACTATGGCGTGAAAGAAACACCCACATTTTTTATTGGCGTTCGCCATCAAGGCAGCGACAATTTAGAATCACTCGTAAAGCGACTTTTACTAGCCGCGCTCGCAGAGGAATAGCGTTAGGAAGATTCTTTCTACGCCACAGCATACACGAACACCGGGTAGATCGAGATAGCGAATCAGCACTGCTGGCAGTCGTGGCAGAGGCGACGCGCAGGCCACTCGCGGCGGAGTTTGAGGCGGCGATGAATGGGACGCTAGCGGCATAGCTTACAATGGAGACTACTGCTTAGTCACACCATTCACTCGTCTGTTCTCTGCTGCCGATGTTTCCTCTACAAGAGCGCTACGTTAATCTGCTCACTGACTTTGGCTTCAAGCGAGTCTTCGGCTCGGAGCCAAATAAGCAGTTGCTGATTGACTTTCTCAATACGCTACTACCGGCGCATCATCAGATTCAAACGCTTTCGTACAAAACGACCGAGAACTTGGGCAATACACCAGTAGACCGTAAGGCCATCTTCGACCTCTATTGCCAAGGCGAGAACGGCGAACGCTTCATCGTAGAACTGCAAAAAGCGAAGCAAAACTTCTTTAAGGACAGGAGCGTCTTCTACGCGAGCTTCCCTATCCAAGAGCAGGCGCTGCGGGGCGAGTGGAACTTCCAGCTAGCACCGGTTTACTCTATCGGCGTGTTGGACTTTGTTTTCGATGACCATCGCAATGAGGATACGGTGGTTCATACCGTTAAGTTGAAGAACCAGCATTGCGAAGTTTTTTACGACAAGCTCACCTTCATCTACGTAGAGCTACCCAAGTTCAACAAATCGATAGAAGAACTCACCACGCAACAAGACAAGTGGCTATATTTGTTTAGGCACTTGCCTGACCTAGACGACAGACCGCAGCCCTTCCAAGATTCGGTCTTTTTACAACTGTTTGAGATAGCCGAGCTAGCGAACTTCAACCGCAGCGAGCAGGAGAGCTATCAGAGTAGTTTGAAGTACTACCGAGATATGAACAACGTGATAGAGACAGCACGGATGGAAGGCAGCGAAGCAGGACAGGCGAAAGGACGTGCAGAAGGACGCGCAGAAGGACGTGCAGAGGGACGCGCAGAGGGACGAAAGCTGGAAAAGCTGGCGATCGCGCGATCGCTGCTAGGCAAAGTACCGGTTGAGACAGTCGCTGAAAGTACGGGGCTGAGTGTTGAAGAGGTTCAGCAGCTAAGCACAGATACCGATAATTAGGAGTTGCGACATGTGTTTCCATACCGTTCGGATAGCGCGTGTTTGGGCTATGGGCGATCGCATCTACCTATGCCCAAAGATACAGATGGCTCTGCGATGGTTTCTGCTGCTCACAAGAACGGACAAGCGCATAATGGCTCTGCGGTGGCTGTGCTTGAAGCGGCACTCAAGACGAATAGAGCAGCGGCGCTGTTAGCAGGTGTGGCGGAGGCGACTCGGCTGTTGCTGGCGATTTCCCTTTAGGAAGGCTATGCCAACGCTGATTATGACGCGGCGGTGAAATGGCGGAAGTAATTCACAATCAAAGCACGGTAGAGATTAGAGCAGTTTAATCAACCGTTTAGCAGGCGGTGAATGTGGGATATGAGAGTCTACCAAATCGTTGTAATAGCTGTCTCCATGGCAATCTTATGGTCTTTGATTATAAGCGGCAGTCCTAAATGAAGTGCTGTAGCAGCAATAATGCGATCGGGCATCTCGGGAACTGTGTTTCGGTTGATGCTTCCGATAGCCTCTACGATATTTAAGTTCAAGGGAGCCAGCACTAAACCTGAACTAGAATCTTGTAAAAGCTCTCTCATATCTTCTAAGAAACCAGGAGGTATGCGAGCGCGTTCCAGAAGATACTGAATCTCTACCATTGAGATAGCTGATACATAAACTGTCTTGTTCTCGGATAGTGTTTGGTTAAGAAGATTGTGTGCAGTTTGTGACAACTGAGAAGGTTTGGACAGGAACCAAACAATGGCATGAGTATCAGCAACAACAGCCATCTACTTTTCTAGCCTGCGAGAAAATTGCGACCACATTTCTTTCCTAGCTGTGGAAAAGTCTTCTTCAGTAAGCTGAATATCATAGTGAGATAGAGCGCCACGTAGCTGCGATTGAGAGTGCTGCTGACTCTGAACTTTCTGACCCTGAACTTCTCCATGGAGGGACTGAGCAAAGTTCAAGAGTTGCTGGCGTTGAGTGTCTGATAAGCTTCGCAGAATGTCTATAAGTTGCTGCTCTGATGAAGTGGCTGTCATGTTCCTGTTGGCTTCAAATAACACTGTGCGCTTATTACATCATAACGCTCAGTAACTTGGGAGTGACGCGGAGACCAGAGTAAAGCTCACACCGACTGGCTAGGGCACGTATGAGCTATATGCGGTAGCATCTACCTAAGCCCAAAGATACAGATGGCTCGGCGATGGTTTCTGCTGCTCACAAGAACGGACAAGCGCATCAAACGATGGATAGGTCTGCGGTGGCTGCGCCTGAAGCAGACAGAGCGGTGGCGCTGTTAGCGGGTGTGGCGGAGGCGACGCGGCTGTTGCTGGAGGTCACTGATTTTGACGCGGCGGTGAATGGGGTGTTGGAGGCGATCGCGTCTTCTTCTGCACAGAGTTATCGACTGTACAGAGTTACCGACTGAGCGCATTTCAGAGAAGCTTATGAGAGAACAAGCACGGACTCATCGCTATCAGCTGCTAAATCTCGAATATCCTGTTCGTGAGTTCTGATTAAGGTAATCAGCTGTTGACGGGTACAGTTGCCAATTCGAAGCCAGACAACTTTTGGCGGGTATCCTCTAAGTACGCTTCTTTGCTGAAAGTCAGAATCTTTCGAGACGATGGTAAAGCCTTCTTTCCTCGCGTACTCCCAAATCTTCTCATCGGTTGCCCCTAGTAGTCCACTGCTTCGAACGTGCTTGCTGTTCGGAAAGATGTCGGCGAGTAGGTCTGGCAGCTTCGGCGAGAGATTTTCATCAAAGAGCAGCTTCATGAGGAATGATGTTTAATCGACGATTCTCTCCGAGAGGCTGCGCCAACACGATCGGCGGCGAACGCAAAACAGGCTTGAATATCACTACTTGTTAAGTCGGGAAAGTCTTCTAATACTTCTTCGATGGTCATGCCACCGCCGAGGTAGTCGAAGATGTCTGAAACTGTGATACGAGTGCCACGAATACGAGGCTTGCCGCTGCGGATGAGAGGGTCTATATCTATTCTGTCGCGATAGTCCATACCAAACATAAGTTTTTGTCTTTCTCTTATAGAGTTTAACCGACGAATGCAGGTTGAGCCTCAAGGTGACTGAGAAGCACCCATACCGATTGGTTAGGGTGCGTTTGGACTATATGCGGTAGCATTTACCTATGCCCGAAGATACAGATAGCTCTGCGATGGTTTCTGCTGCTCGGAAGAACGGACAAGCGCATCAAACGATGGATAGGTCTGCGGTGGCTGTGCCTGAAGCAGACAGAGCGGCGGCGCTGTTAGCGGGTGTGGCGGAGGCGACGCGGCTGTTGCTGGAGGTCGCTGATTTTGATGCGGCGGTGAATGGGGCGTTGGAGGCGATCGCAACTTCAGCGGGCATTGATCGTATCTACATCTTTCAGAATTGCTTTGATTCCACTATTGGAAAAGAAGTCGGCTATTGTTATGGCGAGTGGGTGGTTCCAGGCTTGGTTAGGATAGGTGAAACGCCTTGGCGCTTCCCGATGGTGTATGCGGAGTTTGAGGGGTTCGAGCACTGGATAGCGGAGCTGAAAACTGGACGGCCTGTACAGGTGTTGACTGACGACCTTTCTGGGACAGGGAAGGCTTCGCTAGAGGTAGATAAGGCGCTTTCTGTACTGACAGTGCCCATTTTTGTGGAGGGTGATTATTGGGGCAATTTTGGCTTTGATGACTGCACCACGGAGCGGGTGTGGAGCGAGGCGGAGATTGCGGTGTTGCAGACGGCGGCGGCGAGCTTTGCGGGGGCGCTAGGGCGGCGGGAGAGTGCGGCGGAGCTGGCGCGGCGGGATGCGCTGCTGAATAGTGTGAATGGGGCGGCGCAGTGTTTGGGGGTGAATGAGGAGTTGGCAGTGGCGGTGCCGGAGGCGCTGCGGATTTTGGGTGAGGGGACGGGGCAGGATCGGGTGTATGTGTTTGAGAATGTGTATCCGCAGGGGCCGGATGAACTGTTTTGGGAGTTGTATTGTGAATGGAATTCGCCTGAGGGAACGCCGATTGCAGATGTGGCAGAACAGTTTCCGTTCCCGGCAAGCGCATTTCCAGAAGAGTTGGTTTCATCGCCTTTAGAGAGAGGAGAAGCTACTCAGTTTCTTGTTCGAGATTTAGAAGGCCGTGCAGCGCAGATGAACAAAGATACGCTTACTAAATCTATAGTTGCTGTTCCTATCTCTGTAAGTGGTGCTTACTGGGGGTCAATTGGCTTTGATGACTGCACCACGGAGCGGGTGTGGAGCGAGGCGGAGATTGCGGTGCTGGAGACGGCGGCAGCGAGTATTGGGAGTGCGATTGAGCGGGATTTGGCGCGGCGGGAGCGAGAGGCGGCGGCGCAGGCGCGGACGGCAGCGTTGGAAGCGCACAATCAGGCGTTGGCAGAAAGGGATCGCATTCTAGAAGCAACAGCAGCAGCGGCGAATGTGATGCTCACTGATGAGAACTTTAGCAGCGCAGTGAAGCGGGCAATTGAAATTGCGGGAGAAGGGCTAAGCGTTGACCGTGTGGCGCTCCTGCAATACTTTGAAGCCAACAAAGATAACTCCTTCGGCTATCACGAAATTGTCTATGAGTGGGCAGTTTCTGGAATTTCTCTTCAAATGGAACATCCTGAGCTGTTCAGAATTAGTGACGACGGCGTAGATTTTTTAGATGAACTTTTGCGGGGAAAGGTAGTAGGCGGCGTAGTAGATGAGTTTCTTGAACCATTCCGCAGCAGTCAGATAGAGGTCGGTGTGAAGTCCACATATGCTGTACCCATCATGGTAGCAGGCTGTTATTGGGGAGCTGTTAGCCTTGACGACTGCCAGCACGAAACGCGGCGCAGCGAGGCAGAGCTAGAAGCGTTGATGACGCTAGCGAACTGCATTGGCAGTGCAATTGAGCAGGAGCAGGTTCGGCAGGCGCAGGTGGCAGACGCAGAGGCGCACAATCTGGCGTTGGCGGAGAGAGATCGCATTTTGGAGGCGACGGCGGCGGCGGCGAATGTGATGCTGACGGATGAGGATTTTGAGAGTGCGGCAGGGCGGGCGATGCGGATTGTAGGCGAAGGGCTTGCGGTGGATCGGGTGGGACTTGCGCAACACTTTGAGGCGGCTGGGAGTGATGAGTTTGGCTACCACGAAATAGTCTGCGAGTGGGTTGCGGCTGGACTCTCCCTGCAAAATGAGCATCCTGAATACAACAAAATTAGTGATAATGGCATAACGTTTTTATCTGAGCTGCTGCGCGGGGAAGTTGCGGGCGGCGTTGTTGGTGAATTACCAGAGCCGTTTCGCAGCAGTCAGATAGAGCTGGGCGTGAAGTCTACTTATTCTGTTCCAATTATTGTTGAAGGGTTCTATTGGGGCGCTATTGGTCTTGATGACTGCCGGCACGAGACGCAGCGCAGCGAGGCGGAGCTAGAGGCGCTGATGACGCTGGCGAACTGCATTGGCAGTGCGATTGAGCAGGAGCGCAATAAGCAGGCGAGGGAAGCGGCTGAGCGGCGGGTTTTGGTGGAGCGGGAGCAGGCGGCGCAGGCGAGGGCGCAGCAGTTGGCGCAGAGTAATGAGGTGTTGGAACTGCGGGATAGGTGGCTGAGTGCAACCGCCGAAGCAACAGAAGAGCTGCTGTCGGCAAATGAACTAGAGCAGGCTATTCAACCCGCGCTGAAGACAATTGGAGAGACGATTGGCGTTGACCGCATCGGTATTATGTATGCCTCAGAACAAGAAGGTCAGAAGGTGCTTTTGTTTTTAGATGAGTGGGTTCATTCTAGTCAGCCCGTTCAAAGCGAGCATGAGGAGCTGTTCTCTGTTCCCTGTGACATCATTGGCGAAGAACATTTGAAAGCTCTTCTAAGAGGAGACCCATACGGCGGCGATATTGAAGACTTCCCCGATCCATTTCGCAGTAGTCAAAAGGAGATTGGCGTTCAGTCTACTTACTCTGTTCCTATTGTTATAGACGGTCGGTTTTGGGGCTTAGTCGGTATTGATCACTGCCGCGAGAAGAAATTACTTATTGATACTGAGATCGCAGTTTTTCAAACGATTGCAAGCTGTTTTGCGAGCGCTATTCAGCGAGACCAGATTCGTAAAGAACGAGAAGCCGCAGAACGAGAAGCCATTGTAGAACGAGAACGCGCCGCCCGCGCTGCCGAACTCGAAACAGCAAACAAAGTGTTGAGGGTGCGCGATCGCTGGCTCCAAACCACTGCGATCGCCGCCAACGAACTCCTCAGCGCTACCGACACCACCGCCAGCGTGCAAAAGGCACTAGCCACCATCGGCGAGAACCTAGAGTGCGATCGCCTCTCCGTCATGCAGCACATCCTCACGGGCGAGGTAGCAAAAGACAACTTGGGCCTCATGCGCACACTGCACGAATGGGACGCAGAAGGCATTGCCGCTCAGGGCGATCATCCAGACCTTAAAGATATCCCTGCTGATGGCATTGAAGACTGGTTTGAGACAGTTCTGGCGGGTCAAACGGTCAGCGGCCTGCTCGAAGAGTTGGAAGAACCTTTTCGTAGCAGTATGGAATCGCTCGGCGTAAAGTCTACCTACGCGGTGCCTGTTTTGGTAGAAGGAAAGCTGTGGGGCATTGTGGGCATGGACTACTGCCGCGTAGCGCGGCGGCTAAGTGCGGCGGAGCTGGCGGTGTTTCAGACGGCGGCGAGCTGTGTGGGCAGTGCGATTTATCAGGCGCAGGCAAGGCGGGATAGGGCGGCGCAGGAGCGGGCCAGGCTGCTGGGCAGTGTGGCGGAGGCGGCGAATTTGCTGCTGCGTTCGGCGGATTATGAGCAGGTGCTGCCGGAGGTGACGCGGCTGTTGGGTGAGGCTGTTGGGAGCGATCGCTGTTCTGTTTCTCAAGATATTGTTCTTGAATCTTCTGGCGATTTAGCGGTAAGAGTCTTGGAAGAATGGATCAGAGAAAATATTGCAGTGCCTACTGACGTTACACCAGAGAGCTTCCCGGCAGACAACATATATCCGATTGCTGGTGATTTTCTGAGAATTCATCAGACTTTGACTAAGGGAGAAGTCGTCAACTTTCTAGTGAGCGATCTGACTGGTGAAGAGAAAGCTTTCTTAGAAGCGCAGGGCAATACCTCAATGCTGATCGTACCAATTATGGTGCAGAACAAAATTTGGGGTTCCATCGGCTTCGATAACTGCGGCGAACCACGCCTCTACGATGACGCCGAAATCGCCATCTTACAAGTCGCTGCCGAAAGCATCGCTGCTGCGATCGCCCGCCAAGCGCAAGAAGACTCCGTACGCGAAGCCGAGAAGCGCTATCGTACGCTGTTTGAAGTGAGCAGCGAAGGAATATTCCGGCTAGGACTCGATGAACCTATCTCGCGGAGTTTGCCAATACCGGAGCAAATAAAACTCTTTTACGAAAGAGCTTACGGTGCTGAAGCAAACAAAGCCTTCGCCGCGATGTATGGCTATCAGAATCCAGAAGACATGCTGGGTTGGCGACTCACAGATATCCACCTTGAAGGCTCTGAGCAAAACGCTGATTACATGCATCAAGTGTTCGCCAGTCCAGAGGGGCGAGTAAGCAACATAGAGTCACAAGAGTTGGATGCCGATGGCACCGTTCATTATTTTTTGAACAATTCTATCTGCACTATAGAGAATGGCTTTATCGTAGGTGGCTGGGGAAGTCAGACCGATATCACCGAACTTAAGAAAGCACAGATAGATAGAGAGGAAGCGGAGAAAGCTGTTTTAGCCGAGCGAGAACGCGCAGCGCGGGAGCAGGCAGCGGAGCTGGCGAAAACTAATGAGGCCATTGGTCGTACCCTCTCTACCCTTGCAGCCAATCCAGAACTCGATAACTTCCTATGCTTGCTGGTTAAAGAACTCTCCGAAGTTGTCGGTGCTCACAACACCGGACTATTTCTTTATAACGCAGAAGACGATACGCTCTATCGTCACATTGCCTATCAAGATGGAAAAGCCTACATCGGTGCTGTTCCACGCGATACGGAAATGCTACAGAGCCCTTTCCCGGCAAATATCACCGATGCTTGGCGACTTATTTTAGACTCTCCGCAGCCAGTCACTTTCGCAGACACAGGTACACCTGAAGACGACCCCAACAACTTCTGGTGGAAAGAGAGTATTGACTGGCACATCAGCGAAGGACACAAAGAGATCGCATGCGCTCGGCTAAGAGTCGGCAACATTCCGCTCGGATTCATTGGATTTTGTTTCAGAGAACATCGCACCTTTTCCGCTGCTCAGTTCGAAGTGATTCAAGCGTTGGCAAACCAAGCGACCCTAGCCATTCAATTCACTCGACTAGCAGAAGAAGCAAAGCAATCAGCCATTCTGCAAGAACAAGAGAAAGCAGCGCAAGAGCGAGCGGCGGAGCTGGCTAAGACTAATGAGGCGATCGCGCAAACCCTCACCACCCTCGCTGCCAGCCCAGAACTAGACCAGTTCTTAGGCACTATCCTCGCTGAAATGTCCAAACAGCTCAACGCCGCCAAGGTGCATCTTTTCCTCTACGACCAGCCGACGAATACGCTAACCCGGCGCGTTGTGATTCAAAACGGCCAAGTCTATCTGGGTTCGGGACCAAACGATCCTGAGATGTTCAGTCAGCCTATACCCGCCGACATGACACCCGGATGGGATTGCCTACTCAGCGATGGTAAATCGATTACATACGATGAGACTCAGCCTATCGACGAAGAAATCTGGTGGCCGGAGACGATAGCTTGGCATAAAGCTCAAGGCCATAAAGTTGCTACTTGTATCCCTCTAAAAGCAGGCAATGTTCCCATTGGTTTCATCGGTTACGCTTTCTATGACCGCACTCGCCTCACCGACGAACAGCTAGAGTTCATGCAAGCCCTAGCCAACCAGGCCATCGTCGCCATTCAGCTCACCCGCTTAGGCGAAGAAGCCAAACAAGCCGCCATCTTACAAACCCAAGAACGCGCCGCCCAAGAACGCGCCGCCCAGCTCTCCCGCTCCAACCAAGCCCTCAAGCGCAGCCTCGACTCGCTCGCCCAGCAGCCCGAACTCGAAGCCTTCCTCCAAGGTGTTGTCAACGAAGTCGCTACGCAAACCGGAGCCGATAGCGGGCAGCTGTTTCTATACGACGCAGAAACGCGCACGTGGTCGCTACGAGTCTCCACCGACAACAACGGCGACTGGCGCAATGTGCCAGATATGAAAATATGGCTGAATCCTATCTCCGTAGACGAAGCTCCCAACTTTTGGGCAAAGCTCTCGGAGCAACGAGAAGCTTTCATCATGCAAGACGTGCCAAACACACTAAAACCTGGCCCTGACGTTTGGGAGCCTTCCATCGCTTGGCACTTGCAGCGCGGCCATACTGACCTTATCTGCGCCCCGCTGCTGCTAGGCGATGAAACCATCGGCTTCATGGGTCTCGGCTTCGTCGGCAAAACCCAAATCACCCCAGAAGCCCTAGAACTCGCCCAGGCCCTCACCAACCAGGCCACCCTCGCCATCCACCTTACCCGCCTCGCCGAGCAAGCCAAATCCACCGCCCTCAGCGTCGCCGTCACCGAAGAGCGCACCCGCCTCGCCCGCGAAATCCACGACACCCTCGCCCAAGCCTTCACCGGCGTCTCCCTCCAGCTCGAAGCGACAAAAGGCATTTTAGAATCTCAGCCCAAGACCGCCAGAACCTACATCAATCGGGCGGGTAAGCTGGCCCGGCAGGGGCTCTCCGAAGCACGCCGCTCGGTTCGAGCACTGCGATCGCAAGCCCTAGAAACCGACACCCTCGCCAACGCGCTCCAAGTCTCCCTCCAAGAAATGACCCAAGAGAGCACCCTCAAAACCGAATTTCGAGTAGTGGGTACACCCATCACCCTCCCAGAAAATATCCAAACCAACCTCCTGCGCATCGGCCAAGAAGCCATTACCAACGTGCTGCGCCACGCCAACGCCAACCGCCTTGTTGTGGTGCTTACCTTCACCGACAGCAGCGTCAAAATCAAAATCCGCGACGACGGAAACGGTAGCGCCATCACCTCTCTAAATGAAGTAGAAGGCTTTGGTTTGCTCGGCATGCGCGAACGAGCCATCAAGTTTGGCGGTCAGTTTGCCTTCAACAGTACACCCGGTGAAGGTACAGTAATGAAAGTCGCTATCCCGCTTTGAGCGCAGTGCTTTTATCAAAGTAGTGCTGCTGTCAAAGCCGAAATCTCCGGCCAAACTTTACCCTTCCTCCTATGTCTTCCGATTCTCCTATCCAAGTTCTCGTTGTAGAAGATCACAATGTCGTCCGTCAGGGCATTGTCGCCATCTTGAACCAGCAGGAGAATATTGAAGTGGTCGCCGAAGCTAAAAATGGAAAAGAAGCGATCGCCCTCCACGCCACCTACCAGCCCGACATCACCCTCATGGACCTGCGCATGCCCCAGATGGAAGGCTTAGAAGCCATCATCAGCATCCGCCAAGCCAGCCCAAAAGCCCGCATCATCATCCTCACCACCTACGATACCGACGAGGATATCTACAGCGGTTTGCAAGCAGGCGCTCGCGGCTACCTGCTCAAAGACGCCACTGCCCAAGAGCTCACCAACGCCGTGCGCCAAGTACACACAGGCAAACGCTACATCCCCTCCAACGTTGCCATGAAGCTCGCAGACCGAATGGAAAACGACGAACTCACCAACCGCGAAGTCGACGTGCTGCAAATGATGGTACAGGGCAGCAGCACCGCCAAGCTCTCCCAAGCCCTCAATATTTCAGAAGGCACCGTCAAATTCCACGTCAACAACATTCTGCAAAAGCTAAACGCCAGAGATCGCACACAGGCCGTCGTCATTGCCCTGCAGCGAGGCATCGTTCGCCTAAAAAAAGACACCTAGCCCATCTACTCGCCATACCCATCCGATCGGACAGGTCGTAAACAAAGCAATAGCCCTAAGAACATCCTTTAATTTCACCAGTCGTATTTTTTGTCGAAGTTTTCCAAAATGGGAACTGCTCAAACGTACACGACACAGGTTCAAAATTTAAATACTATGGACGTAATGCCTACGCTTAGAGACATCGACCACAGCCAGGGTCCGCTCTCAGCAGCGCTTTCCATTATGACCTACGGCAGCTACCAGTGCCCGCAGGCTGGCCAAGCCCACAAAACGACCCAAGAACTACGCGAAGCTCTAGGCGATCAGCTCTGCTTGATCTTTCGCCACTTTCCCTGGCCAGAAAAATATCCCCAAGCCCAAACAGCCGCCGAAACGGCCGAAGCCGCCGGGTCCCAAGGCAAATTTTGGGAAATGCACAACAAGCTATTCGACAACCAATCGGCCCTCGACGAAGCCTCCCTCGTCAAATACGCCAGCGAACTTGGCCTAGAAATGTCAAGCTTTCTCCACGACATTAGCCAAAACGTCCACACACCCCGCATTCGCTCAGATATAGAAAGCGCCGCCGACTACGGCGTTGAAGAATCCCCCACCTTCTTCATCAGCGTTCGTCACAAAGGCAACAGCAACCTAGTGTCCCTGGTCCGACAAATTTTAGTCGCAACCCTGGCCCACAGCAGCGAAGAAAGTCTTCGCACCCTCGCAGCTACCCCCGAAGATGACCCCACAGATGCTCTTACAGATGACCCTGCAGACGCCTTCGAAGACAGCCCATAAGAGTATAGAAGCGCGCACGCCCCCGGCACCCCTCCTCAGCCACACTCCGCAAACCCTCAGCAACTTCCCAGACAAGCCTTAAGCCAGCCTCAGCAGCAACTCGATGCACCATGACACTATTGAATTGTTGAAACAAACCCATTGAACTCCAAGGAGTCTAATACCATGACAACTCTCAAGAACAACGTTCAATTCTCAGTCGAACTCGCCGACTCAGCCCTCACCCAAATCGCAGGTGGCAAGACAGCTGATAGCAACAGCGCAGAAGCAAACGCCAAAGGCTTCTTCAAATTCAAGAAGAAAAAGTTCTTCCACCACTATTACCACTAAGGGAGCCCAGCCAAATCTCCCCAAATCATAAGAAGCCGTTGGGTAATTCCTCGGCGCTTTCTTCAAACCCTTTCTTCAGCCGGAGAAAGGGTTTTTTTGGGGATCGATAGCCTCACCAGGCCATCTACCATTGCCCGGACCTAGCCAATCGGTCAGCTATCTTCCTCACCATCGGGCTAAGCTCTGTCCACCCTTCTTGCCAGAACGCTCCCCCGACTCACAACCCGTAAGAAAATTAGACACCCTACTAGTCGTGAACAAGATAGAAACTCCATAGGATAAGACCGTACACCTCACACAGTCTGTCCGCATGAAACCTACAGCCAGCCAAGATTCAGGGACTTACGAGTTCGAAGGTCATTTTGAAGGATTTAGCTGCTATTACAATCTCACAGCCCTTCAAGATGGCCACAGAGACGATCCCGAAGAAAGTCATGGCCAAGTTGAGGTTTTAGTGCTTTTTGAAAATGCGATCGCCAAACTCAGCTGGCAAGAAAATCACACACAGCGCGATCAGCACCAGCAAAAAGTCATCACTGGAGGACAAGTTTGCATCATCCCTAGCGAACAGCTGCACAGTCTCATTCAGCAACAGCCAGGCCCACTCCTGGCAATTCACATGAGCGATCAGTTTGGGGTACGTAGGACTTGGTAGGTAGCTTCCATCACTAACTGATCGCTCATGT
>JBCBJS010000032.1:0-51443 GCA_038523095.1 Cyanobacteria bacterium J06626_6 | reverse complement strand
CTGCGACAAAAGAACCTTTTGTACAGCAACCAGCTTCCGAAAAGGCTCTAGCAGCATCTTGTTCGCATAGTCTCTCATTTGTTGCTCGGCAGCAGGTGCCATCATCCCGG
The DNA here is from genome assembly GCA_038523095.1 of Cyanobacteria bacterium J06626_6. Classification (GTDB taxonomy): domain Bacteria; phylum Cyanobacteriota; class Cyanobacteriia; order Phormidesmidales; family Phormidesmidaceae; genus Phormidesmis. The sequence continues at coordinate 51,333 of JBCBJS010000032.1, read as the reverse complement.
GTGGAACAGAGTAATCTCTACGCTGACCAGTCTTGTCTGTTAAGAGAGTAGGTAGCTCTGCCCTTTCGTCATAGTTGACGTACCAAACCCAGTTGAATCGACGCTCACCAGGAACTAGCGATTCGTTTTCACCTGGAATGACGTATTGCAGAATGTGAGAGTTTGGAAACTCATAGAATACGAAGCGTTCGGTGAAGATCTCGGCAGCTTCTGCATCGAGGTCTGACTCATCAACCAATCCTCGATAGCCTACATAGCCTGCATACTGAGGTTCGTAAGTAGGCAGTAACTGTTGCCGAACAGAAGAGGTTATACCGTCTGCACCAATCAGCAGATCGCCTGTCTCTTGCGAACCATCGGTGAACGTCACGGTAACTTTTTCACCATCTTGAACAAAGCGCTCAAACGTCTTGCCCTGATGGTAATGTTCGTCGGGTAGATGCCGCTTCATCGCACCGTACAGCATGTTCCAGGAAGTCAGCGTTTGGCGCATTGGCATTTGCTCAACACTGCCATCTTGCTGTAGGTAGTAGCGCTCTTTAGCATCTACGCCCAGTCCGTCGCGAGAGATGCCTGCGCGTTTGAAGGCAACTTCTACGTCTGCTTGCAGTACAATGCCGCCGCCGCGACTATCTAACGAATGGGGCGATCGCTCATAAATATCCACATCCCACCCGATAGAGCGCAAGAGCACGCCCGTAAATAGTCCTGCTAGTGACCCACCGATGATGATGGCGCGATTCTCTTTCTTCATAGTCACTTTCCTCCATCAAGATTTAGAACAACAATCAAATGCGGGCTGAGTGACGTTAGCGACTAGCCACTTTTCTCTCGTCAGCCGCTTTCTGAAAGGCAGATACTAAAACGCCCACTGGCTGCGCTCCAGAGATAATTTGGTTGCCAATCTGAAGCGCCGGAACACCGTGAATTCCCCTCAGGCTTACTTGCTTCTCCAGCGCTCGAACTTCCTGAACACCTTCAGCAGAGTGCAAAAAAGACTTCGCGGCTTCTACACTCTCTACGCCTACCTCAGCAGCAAGCGCTGCTAGCGTGTCAACATCGCTGATATTCTGTCCCTCACTGAAGTAAGCACGCAAGATACGCTCTGCCATTTCCGTCGCCAGCTCCTTCTTCCCTGATAGCCAGGTCAGCCGATGAGCCTTCAGCGTATTCGGCGTAAACGCCATCAGGTCGTAGCGAAACTCAACGTTATCCAGCTTTGTCGCCTCTACTGTCTTAGCGTCTAGCTGTTGCGAGTAAGCCCAGCTACCAAACTTTTGGGAGCGATAGGCGCGGCGAGCCATTCCTGCTTCTGGCATGTCTGGGTTTAGCTCTAGCGGATGCCAAATGCGCTCGATTTCAATGCTAGGATCGAGTTGTTGAATAGCTTGGTTCAGTCTACTGTCGGCGACTAAGCACCAGGGGCAGATGAAGTCAGATGTAATTTCAACCGTTAGCTTCATTTTTATTCTCCTTTGTGAGTCGTAGGGACACGCATATCGTGTCCCTCCTTTACTAAAATGTGATTCAGCAACCGTTCTCTTAAACTTTGGAGAGCGTTGGTAGCTTCTGGAGTGCTGCGATCGCTTCTTCTGGCTCCAGCCGATTGCGGTAGTCTGCATCCGCATAAGCAAGAGCAATGCGTCTATCTTGGCCGACCACAAACGTTGCGGGAATGGGTAGCTGCCAGTCGGGTGTCCCATTGACTTCTGGAAGAATGTGATTCAGCTCTGTGTAGAGCTTTTGCAGCTCATCGGGCAACGTGAAAGCGAGACCATAGCGTTCTGCCACATTAGAACCTCTGTCGCTGAGCACTTCAAACTCAAGCGCATTCTTTTCGGCAGTGGTCAGTGAAGCATCAGGCGCTTGAGGTGAAATGGCCAGCAGAGAAGCACCTGCCGCCTTGATTTGGGGTAGCACCTGTTGATAGGCTCTCAGCTCTAAGTTGCAATATGGACACCAGCCGCCGCGATAAAAATTGAGAATAACGGGGCCTTCGCGCAGAATATCTGCAAGTGTCACGCTTTGTCCACCAGCATTGGGGAGTGTGAAGTCTGGCGCTAAGTCACCAACCTTCAGAGCAGGGCTGAAGCTTTGTTCTAGCGCAGCCGTTGCTCGTTCCATGATCTCTGCTTTCTCAGCCGGAAACTTGGCAATAAACTCGTTGCGGAAGGCATCTAACTGTGATTTGAGTGTCATAGAAGTATTTCTCCTTTCAATTTGTTTGTGACCGTTTATTCAGATCAAACGCTGAAGAAGTATTCAACGCTTTTCGTTCTTGATTCCATAGTGAATGATTCTTAACGCTTTGATAAGAGGCGAATTTAGAATATGATTTATTCCAGATAGGAATGTACTTTCAATGGATAGAATTGAATGCATCAGAAGCTTTGTGCGCGTGGTGGAGACGGGTAGTTTCTCTGCGGTCGCAAAGGAACGAGGCACCACTCAGCCTACGGTTAGCAAACAGATTGCAGCGCTAGAGAAGTACTTAGACGCGCAGCTACTGACGCGCTCTACTAGAAAATTGACGCTAACTGAAGCAGGCGATCGCTTCTACGCCGAAGCGCAGCATGTTTTAGAAGCGATCGCGCAAGCAGAAGCCAGCGTTGGTCGCCGTCAAAAGCCTTCAGGCATACTCAAGATCAACTGCCCAGTCTCATTTGGACAGCTTCAGGTCGTGCCCAGGCTCAAAGCATTTCTAGACCGCTACCCCGACATTCAAATCAAGCTCAGCATGAACGATCGGTTCGTAGACCTGGTAGAAACTGGCGTCGATCTTGCTATTAGAATAGGAACCGTACAAGCAACAGACCTGAAAGTGCAGCGAATCGGACTGACCAGAAGAGTTGCGATCGCCTCCACTCGCTACCTAGAACAACACTCAGAACCAAAAACGCCCTCTGAATTGATAAACCACAATTGCATTGTCTATCAGCCGAGCGGGTCCGAGTGGCAGTTTGTGGAACGCAAGCAGAAAGGGGTGACGGGTAAAACTGTCCGCGTAAACGTTAGCGGTAACTTGCAGGTAGATAATTCTGTGGCTATTCGCGAGACGATATTTGCAGGACTCGGGATTGGTCTAGCGCCCGCTTGGTTGTTTGGCGATTTAATGGAATCTCCAAACCTTCGTATTCTCTTAAAGGACTATCAGCCGCAGCCACTACCTGTTCAGATCGTCTATCGCCGGAGCCAGTTTGTCGCAGCCAAAACACAATGCTTTATCGACTATCTCAGTCACGAATTCAAGCTAGATCCCTGGCTTTCAGACTATGGCGCGTGAGCTAGAACTACAAGAGATTGACTATGCGATGGTTCTAAAGTCATCGCATGTTGAATCCATGTTTTAGTCAGTCTTTCAGCCTCCAGGAAGGCTCAGTAGCCCTTTCTACTAGACTCACCGTCTGTTGCATCAAAGTTACAGAACTGCTAAGAGACCAATATAAGCGGCAGAGTAAATAGTTTATGGAGATTTATAGTTCAGAGTGGGCTGAAAACTACGAGCGTTTGGCTGAAGCTGGAATTCCGGGTCGTGAAGGGCTCCATCGAATTTGTCAAGCGGCCTTTTGCTCACTTCCTACAAAGGCCAGCATTTTGATTGTAGGTTGCGGAACAGGCGTTGAGCTGGTGCAGCTTGCCAAAGCGCTACCTGAAGCCTCTTTTGTCGCTTTTGACGTTGAGATAAAAGTTCGGGAAGAAATGACGCTTACCAACGTCTTCCGTACTGCTGGGTTAACATCAACTATCAAGCCTTTTTCATCTCTTCTCTACGGCGCATGGTTGTCTATAAAAAATTGAGGCTATGTTAGTAGAGTGGCATCTCTACTTTTGCAATCGTCTGGCAGAACATCCACCTAACCTTTACCAAGCTATTATTGATGCGGTAGCTGGCTAGCTATGAATTATCGACCCGCTACAGAATTGGATGTTGACGCGATCGCTAAGCTGCATGCTTTGAGCTGGCAGAACGCTTATCGTGGCATGTTGTCAGATTGGTACTTAAGTCAAGAAGTCTATCCTGAGCGTCTAAACGTGTGGGAAACCCGACTAAAACAGAGCAAGCCACATCAATTTGTTGTCGTGGCTGAAGATGAACAAGAGATCGTAGGTTTTGCATGTGCGTTCGGTAGTACAGAAAAGCGCTGGGGTGCTCTACTTGATAATTTGCATATTCATCCGGCTGCTAGAAGAAAAGGGATTGGCAAGGCTTTAATGCAACAAGTTGCAATGTGGATTATCGATAACTACGATTCTCATCAAATGCATCTCTTTGTCTTTGCCGCTAACAAGGGTGCCTGCTTGTTCTATGAACGATTGGGCGGAAAAGAGAACGAGACCAAAGAGATGGCGATGCCCGATGGTGAATTAGTCCCTTCTATTAAATACGTTTGGGAAAGGGTTGATTCGATGATGGTTGATCCGAGAATAAAGTGAAATGAAGCGATCGCAATCAAGAAATTAGCGATGCCATGATTTTCACATGCGAATGTACGCTTGGATTGTTTAGCACGTTTTAGGAGGCTTTCGCTTTCTGGTCTGTATGTGGTCGAGCGTTTCGTTATAGTCGCTAAATTCTGTTCCACAGACCGTGTCCCAAAATCTAAAGTGCAAGCCATAGTTACCTTTGAACTTACTGTGGTGCATGTTGTGATGAGTACTCGCGGTGAAGAACCGTAGCCAGCTTCGATTGAACCACGCCGGGTAGAACTCGTAGCCAAGATGCCCCTTGATATTGTTCACCAAGCCGACCGTTTGCATAACCGCTAGCGCAGGTGCATAGATCGGAAACATAAAGGAGACTGGAAAAATCCAAGCAGATAGTAGAAAGCCTTCAAGCGCGTGGAAGGACATAGAAGAATAGGGCGTGACGTCGATGCTGTGATGATGTACTGCGTGAACATAGCGATAGATCGAAGGATGATGCAGCAAGCGATGCGTCCAGTAAAACCAAGCATCGTCAACAATCCAAATGAGGAAGAAGCTTGCTATCGACCAGGACATACCGTAGTCAGCAATGTCTAGATATATCTTGGTATAACCCAGCGTGCTCAGGTAGTAAACGACACTGCTTGAAAAAGCGCCGACTAAGAAGACAAAAACTGCGTTTTTTAACTCGAACCTAATCTGCTTTGCATTGGCTCTCTCTTTCATTTGAATGCGCCAATTTCTTAAAGGGCTTCCTAAAAAGTTTCCAAACCAGAAGATAGACTAGTACTCTGCCACGGTAATTATGACAGGCTAGTGGCAGATTTGTTTGCTGAGGGAAGGCTACAATCTCTTCTCGTTGACTATCAATTCGCTCCGGCGCAATTGACGTTATTGAGCCCGCCTGGCCGACTTAGTGTGTCACGTGTCCGCCTCTTCGCCGACCATGCCGCAACAACACTCAGCTCACTGCCAGGAGTTACAGGGGCGGCAACAGCATAGCTATCACACAGAGAAAGTAGCTCAGACGCAACGCCTGAAACGTTCAGACAAATCACAAAGAAGAAAAGCTGGAGCCTCAGCAATACTAAAATAGTAAAGTCCCAGCTCTCTTATTTAAGCTGGGTCAAACCGCAGTCCAGACAAGGAGAGTTCTCGTGAAACAGTGGAACGTAGCTATACTCATTTTTAACGATGTAGAAGTACTCGACTTCTGTGGCCCTTTTGAAGTTTTTTCAGTGACAGGGCAGCAGGGAAAAACAGCTCCGTTCAACGTTTACACCGTAGCCGAATATTCACCCGTTTCTGCCAGGAATAATCTGAGCATTAACCCGAACTACACACTTGAAAACTGCCCTCAGCCTGACATCTTAGTCATTCCAGGCGGGGGCGGTAGGCGAGCTGACGGCACCGGCTATGGCACGCGCAAAGAGATAGATAACCAGCCTCTGCTTGATTGGATAAACAAGCGCCACCTTCACTCAGAGTGTGTTCTTTCTGTTTGTACAGGAGCACTGATTCTGGCAAAAGCAGGCCTGGTAGAAGGTATTGCGGCAACGACCCATCATGGTGCTTTCGATGAGCTTCGTCAAGTAGCGCCCAATGCTGAGATTAGAGAGAGCGATCGCGTTGTCGATAGCGGAAAGATAGTTTTTTCAGGCGGTATATCAGCGGGCATTGATGCCGCTTTTTATTTGGTTGCCAAGCTGCTGGGGAGAGAAACCGCATTAGCAACCGCCGCTTACATGGAATACGATTGGACTTGAACTCAGCCAATATTCAGAGCCCATCAATGCGCTTCTAGCCTCATGAGCTTGTAGTACCAACTGAAACCGCAAGGCAAGCTAAATGTATTGAGATTAACCGTTTTTTATTTTGAGAGGCAGTAGATTTACTGTTAGAGAAAAGTAAAAATAATACAAGCTTCATCATTGAATCGCGAAGGGTTTAATGGTTGGTCGGCATTATCTATTGCTCCAAGGTTGCCGTCCCGAAGGTTCTAGTTGATTAACTGTCAGTTATCAGAATCTATATCTTTGGAAGAAGGTGCGTTGTGAAGCAGTCTGAAGCCTTAACGATTAGTATTGGTGTTCTGGGTGGGGTTGATGTTTTCTTGACAGCAACCGTTATTCCTTTACCCGTATGGGTGACGTTTACCGCCTGGGCTTCTTTCTTTATTGTAGGGGGTGGAACTAGAGGGTTTGTAAAATCTGTTGCCTGCAACGTTACTGGCATTATTATTGCCGCACTCTCTCTACTCGCTATTGATTTGCTGGGGGGTAGTCCTCTGATTGCAGCTATCTGTGTGGGCATTGGCAGCGCCGCTATGGTTCAAGCTTCAAAGCTACCTTTTACACATGGGATAACGCCCGCCATTGTTTGGGGTTTCTCTCAGACGGTAGGGACGGTTGCTGTGACTGGATTACCCGTTACGGCGGGATTGCCAAACAACCCTGTTTTGATTGCGATCGCAGCCATGATTCTCGGTGCTATCTTCGGCTATCTCTCCGAAGCTTGGGGAAAAGCGATGACCACATCAGTATCGCCAAGTACTTAAACGGCTAGCAGTCAGCTAACTATCAAGAAGAGGGTATTTCTAATCGGATGGAAATGATAAAGAAGACACCTGTAACAGCAATAACGGGCTATCTGGGCGCAGGCAAAACGACGCTTCTAAACCGCATATTGACAGAAGACCACGGGCAGCGAATTGCGGTCATTGTCAACGAATTTGGCGAGGTTGGCATTGACCATCAGCTAGTCATTGATGCTGATGAAGAGATTTTTGAGATGAACAACGGCTGCATTTGCTGCACCGTTAGAGGCGATCTTATCCGAATCATCAGCGATTTGATGGCTAGGCCCGACCGATTTGATCGCCTTGTGATCGAAACAACGGGCTTAGCCGATCCGGCTCCTGTAATTCAGTCATTCTTTGTAGATGAGATTATGACAAAGCTGACTCAGCTAGATGCTGTTGTCACGGTTGTAGATGCTCAGCATGTTGAAGCGCATTGGAGTAGCCATGAAGTACAAGAGCAGATTGCTTTTGCGGATGTTGTTTTGCTGAATAAGCAAGATCTAGTGTCGGCAGAGCAGAGGATGGTGCTGACAGAGAAGATAAGAGGGTTGAATGCGATCGCCACTATTCACACTACTCAAAATTGCAGCATTGCACTCGATGAAGTTTTGGGCATTCAGGCCTTTAATTTACAGCAGGCATTGAGTATCGATCCAGAGCTGCTGAGTGAAGACGCACACGAGCACGACAGCGCTATTCATTCGGTGGCGATCACCGAAACCGGTTCGGTAGATAGCGATAGGCTCAACCGCTGGCTTTACCAGTTAGTACAGGCGAAGGGAGCCGACATCTTTCGGATGAAAGGCATTCTGGACGTTGACAACGAGCCTAGACGGTTTGTGTGTCAGGGCGTGCATATGACTTTAGAAGGTCGCCCAGGAAAGCCTTGGAAAGAGAATGAAGCTCGTCGTAATGAGCTAGTTTTCATTGGCAGAAATTTGAATGAGAAAGAACTTCGCGCAGGCTTTGAGAGCTGTTTCGCCAAAGCGTATGAGTACGCGTAGAGACCGTTCTTTAAGTTCTTTAGACTCTTTTTCAACTACGCACATTCTCTAGAGGGTAACCATAAATTCATGAAAATACAGCACAATATTGGGGGAATTGAGAATCTAGATCCGATAAACTTTGAGACTCAAGTTTTTGTCGAACCCTGGGAAAAGCGAATCTTTGGAATTCATACTGCCATGATGGCCCTGAGCAATCATCTAGGCGACTCGGTGCCCGACTACAAAATTGAACAAGTACCCACAGAATTCAAGAGTTTTTGGACTTGGGGCCATCTGCGGATGGGTGCTGAAGGGATGAACCCTTTTGAGTACTTCCGACTGCGCTATTACGAGAAGTGGCTAGGCGGCATCTCAGGCTTTTTTGTTGATGAAGGCTACATTACGCAGGCTGAGCTGGATGAGCGAACAGCTAGCTATCTGGCTGAATACTCAACCGATAACGGCGCAGTCAGCGAGCTGCCGAAGGGCGGCAAGACAGCGATTGACGAGCAAGTTGTAAAGTATTTGGAGGAAGGCGATTCTCCATTACGGCCTTCAGACGCGAAGCCGAAGTTTAGTGTAGGCGATCGCGTAAAAACAAAGCTAGTCTCTTCTGGCGACCACACCCGACTGCCCGGTCATCTCAGGGGCAAGGTTGCTACAGTCGTCAAAGTCTATGACGACGCATTCACTTATTTCTTTCCAACAGCGGATGGTTTAGGTTCGCCTATGCCCGTCTACAGTTTGGCTTTCAAAGCAGAAGACGTTTGGTTAGAAGACCTGACCGACCCCAATATGGTTTACTACAACGACATTTTTGAAGTGTACATAGAAGTCCTTTAGAGAAGCCCCCTTAAAGGAAATCTTCTAGAAGAAGCCTGTTAAAGAGACACTTGAGAGACATTTGTAGGAGAGAATGCAATGCCTAGCAACTATCCAGGATTTCAGTACGATGAAGACAGGGAAAATTTCAGCGCTGCCAAAGTCAAAGCGTTAGAGTCCTTGTTGATTGAAAAAGGCGTCATCACGGGAGAAACTGTTGATACGGTATTAGAACACTTTGAGACCAAAATGGGTCCGTTCAACGGGGCTAAGCTGGTGGCAAAGGCGTGGGTAGACCCCGCCTTTAAGGCGAGATTGCTCGCAGACTGCAATGCGGCCTGCGAGGAGATGGACTTCCCTACCGGGATGTCTGGGGCGGAAGGCGAGCATATGCGCATCGCAGAGAATACGCCTGAGGTACATAACGTCATTGTGTGTAGCCTGTGCTCTTGCTATCCCTGGCCGACGCTAGGATTGCCCCCCTACTGGTTCAAAGATCCGACCTTTCGAGCCAGAGTCTCTCGTGAGCCGCGCGTCGTGCTCTCAGAATTCGGCGTGGATCTAGATGACGCTGTAGAAATCCGCGTTTGGGACACCAGCGCTCAGATTCGTTGGTGGGTGCTGCCGATGAGACCAGAAGGGTCAGAAGGGATGAGTGAGGAGGCGTTGGCAGCGCTGCTAACACCAGAGGCCATGATGGGCGTTGCGACGGTGAAGGTGTAATGTTTACCAAATTTGAACATTTTGCAGCAACCAGTCTGATGGGATCGCCAGCAGAGGCACCGCCAAGGCAGGACGGGCACTTACAGTTCGACCGTGACTGGGAGAAGATAGTGTTTGGCGTTGCGATCGCACTTTCCAAGCAAGGCTACTACGAATGGGAAGATTTTCGGCAAACCCTCATTGCCACCATCAGCGAATGGGAAGCCACTCACGAGCTGGACGATTCTGAATGGGACTACTACCAATGCTGGCTAAAGGCGTTAGAGAAGATTGCGGTCGCCTCTGGAATCATCGAAGTGGGTGAACTAGAAACTCAGCTTGCTCAGCTATTAGACTGCAAAGCTAATCCAACAGAAGTCTCTCCTGAACCTATTACTTCGGTGATCAAATAGAACTGGTCTGAAGTAAATCCCCTCTGGAGGGGTGGCGCGCAGCGACGGGGTGGGTCCGGTGAGTAGCGTCAGCGGTGAGACCCCGCGTCGTCGCACGGCGCTAGGGAATGCTCAACAAGACAGCGGCTGCACCCACCCCGACCTCCGCTGCGCTTCGGCCACCCCTCCAGAGGGGATCGCTTCTGGTGTGTCCTTTTTAGTCGCCAGGATAATATGTGTATGTAGTCTGCACCGTGCTTAACCCCGTTTTTGTTGCTATGCTCTCTGATTGACAAGTACAACACCACAGAAAACAATCGCGCCACCTACCCGAGACAGTGGCTCGGGCACTTTGCGCAGCCATACCCAAATGGAACTAGCCGTACCAGCAGCAACGGTGAGCTGTCCAGCATAGAGCGTTTAGAATCTACGAAAGAACTTGAGACTCAAAATTTTTACCCATGTTACCAAGCGGACAAAAGTCTAAAATGCTAGCAGGCGAGCTGTACCTCGCTAGCGATCCTGAGCTAGAGACTGCTCATCTAAAAGCACAAACCACACTGTCAAAATTCAATACAACAGCCGCAGATGCAGTACAAGAGCGCTACGCTTTGCTAACTCAGCTTTTTGCTCAATTTGGCGAAGGTAGCATTCTAAAACCTACGCTGCGCTGCGACTATGGCTTCAACATCGCCATCGGGAAGCGTACATTCATCAACTACGATTGCGTTTTCTTAGACTGCAACACGATTATGATTGGCGATGAAGTGCAAATTGCACCTGGCGTTCATATCTACACCGCCACCCATCCTCTAGATGCAAAAACACGGCGAGCTGGACTTGAGTATGCGCTACCCGTCTCTATTGGAGACGGGGTATGGCTTGGTGGTCGGGCCATTGTTCGTCCAGGTGTTAGTATCGGCGAGAATACAGTGATAGGCGCAGGTAGTGTCGTCACACGAGACTTACCAGCTAACGTACTTGCTGTGGGTAGTCCATGTCGCATTGTGCGAGAGATCTAGTCTGCTACCCACTAAACAGTCCCTGTGAGCTTTTCAGCTAGCTTTTGTACAGATTCACCGAGTGGCTTTGTGTACCAGTAAGCCCAGGCAATAAGAACGAACTGGAAAGGCAATCTTGGGCCATGAAGCCACCAAGAATCTGGAATCTCTTCTAGCTTGATATGGTTAAAAGCCATGTTGAGGTTAGCAGGATAAACAGCAACAAACAGAGCAATGAGTCCCCATGCACTCAGCGATCGCACGGCTATATCAGAAGTTGTTAGCCCTATCCCTAGAAGAATTTCGATTGCACCGCTGAGATAGACCAGAAAACCTGGCGCAGGTAATATGCTTGGTACAATCTTGATGAATGGCTCAGGGACAACGAAGTGCAAGATCCCCGCCACAATCATGCAGATGGCTAAGATGCCTCTGAGAATGTCTTTATTGCGGTTTAGCAAGTTGATGATGAAACTCATAGAATATTCAGCTCAGCAGTATACTCGCAAGTATAGTAAGGCGTGAACGCTCGAGGCGAAATATGCCTGTCGTCAGCAAGAGGATCTGTTGTCTACAGAGAACTATTTTGCGAAAAACGTTATCAGCGACTTCGAAAATCGCTTAGGTACATCCTGCTGGAGCCAGTGCGATGCGCCTTCGATGGCTTCAAACTGAGCACCGGGAATCTCACTAGCTAGCCGCTGACCGTCCTCTGCTTTTTGCCAGGGGTCATCCATGCCCCACAGAACAAGCGTTGGCGCAGTGATACTGTCGTGACGGTCTACCAGTGCCATTGTTTGATTGGCATTTAGGGCTGAAGCATTTCGCAAAAGGCTCAGCTTACCTTCCTCACTAGCCCAGGGTGCAATAATGCCATCGCAAAAATCAGCTGTAAGGCGCTCAGAATGGGTCAGCCCAGCAGACAGACTCTCTTTAAGCGCATCAACCAGCTCTTCTACAGGGCGCGGTTTCCATCGTAGGGGATGGCCGAAATCTAGCATGTCATCGTCAAAGCGGTCGTAGCAAACTGAGTTGGTGATGACCAACTGCTCTACTAAGGCAGGATGCTCAATGGCTAAGATGAGAGCTACGGCTCCACCCGTATCGTGACCAACGATGTTGACACAGGGTAAGCCCATTACTGATAGCAGGGCGACAATTACCCTAGCCTGATCTTGAAAAGAACGGTCAAAGCGATCGCGGCGATCTGACCAGCCGTGCCCTAAAAAATCTGGGGCAATCACTCGATACCCAGCATTCACTAGGAGCGGAATGACCTCGTGATAGAGATAACCCCAAGTCGGGATGCCGTGCATCAACAAGACAGTGCCTTGCTGAGCTGCACCTTCGTCGATATAGCGTATTGTTACAGGAATGTGAGCTGCCGTGCCTGCCGGTAAGATGACTTCCTTCTGAGACGATCTAAATTGTTTCCAGTCTTTCCAAGGAGGAGGCATAGTGGGTTCTCCAATAGCAGAACTTGGTTTATGAATATGCGTTGTAGTAGTCGATGGCAGACTCAAACAGAGCTTTCTTGTCTCCAAAGGCGTAAACTAAGCTCTGGCGATGTAGTCCGGTTGCTTTCTCGAGGTCTGCGTAGGTCGTCTTGGCAAAGCCCTGCTGCCAAAATACCTGGGTTATTTTCGCCAGCGTCGCATTGTGGTCAAATTCGCGCGGGCGGCCTGATAGCTCCTTAACATTTTTGCCATTGCTTACTATACAGACAACCTATGTTCGGTGACTTATATGGTGAACGATGATTCACAAATGGGCAAGAAAGTTCGCTGTGTACTTTGCTCAACGGAAGCTTAGAAAGCGTTTGAGTACAGCAAAACTCGACTTGGAACAGAACATATTCTCTGGGGGCTTACTCAACTAGCTGATACAGACAAAACTATATACAAGAATATATTTGAGCACTATGGCATTGACCTTGTTACGTTGAAGCGTCAATTAGCAGAGAAGGTGTAGAAAAGGAGAAATCCTCACTGATTTGCTATCAAACTTTTGTTTGACCGTTGAGAAGGGCAAAAAATCTATGATTCTGAGTATGCCTTTAGTCCTTCGAGGTCTTTAACCTGAAGACTGCGAACCCACTTAACCACACCAAACAGCTTTGCAGGGACTTGAAAGGGTCTTTGGTAGGTGTTGGTAAAGTCCAGAGTTACCTCTGTTTCTGTATCAGAAAGCGATCGCAAATGAAAGTCCAGATAGGGCGTGTGCTTCAGCGGGCCGCTGTCTACAAGCGTCATAGAGACTTTTTTATTGGGTTCTAACGCGATAATCTCCTGATGACCAAAGCGCTTGCCCTTGTTAAAGAAAACAGTTCTGGCACCTACTTCTCCATCGGTATTTTCTACTTCACAGGTTGAGCCAGTCTCTTCTGGCCAAGCAGACCATTTCATTAGGTCAGTTTGTGAGCGAATGTTGTCGTACACTTGTTCAGCAGGTGCAGCGACGACAATCTTCTCTGTGTAGTAAATGACATTAGGCAAGAAAAAGACCAAAGCAATTAGCAAGATAGCTAACAGCAACAGTCCTAAAAGGATGAGATTCATGCTGGGTCTCTCTATTGTCTAGTTGGGTGTCTCGGTTAGATGTCTTATTGGTGTGATCGCGACGGCGTTTATAAAAGATTCGCTTTCGCCTATAATAATTAGAGCGTAAAGTATCTTTATCGTCAAGGTAAATAATTTAAGGCAAATAACTTGAGTGACCATCGTACTCAGCAAAAACATCTCGCCAATATCATCACAGCAGGCCGAAGGGTACATGCTGCCGTCGATATGGTTGACCACGTTATTTCTAGGCGCCTGGGTGTGCATCGCAACGACTTGCGAGCGCTGAATCTTTTGGAAGATGGACCGCTTTCTCCAAAAGAGATTAGCGATCGCACTGGACTAACCAGCGGCTCCACCACCGCACTCATCGATAGGTTGGAAAAGGCTGGATTTGTAGAGCGCCAGCCATCAAAAACAGACAGACGATCAATAGAAGTAAAGATTTCACCGCAGCGCTATGCCGAAATTGGCATTCTGTATCGTCAGTGTGCTGAAGCGCTTATGCAAACCTTCGACAAGAAAACGAGCAGTGAGCTAGAAATATCAGAACAGACTCTATCTGCATTTGCGAGAGCGATGGAGCAGGTAGTGGCAGCACTCGTCGATGAGCACTGAAACGAACACTTTTTTTAATGCAGGTCTGTAGCTCTGCTTACAAAGAGCGGGTTACTACTCATTTATACTCATTTATTGAATCTAGCCAACGGAACAAATCAGCCGACAGAGTTTGTTCGCGAAGGCAGTGCGGCACACAAATAGAGGTTATTAACTGAATGATGCCTAAAGTTAAGGCTCTGCTTGGGTTGATTACGACTGTAGTTCTCTCTAATACAGCTACTCCCGCGTTTGCTGAAACCTTTGAACTGCAAGAAGCAAGCATTGCAGATATTCAAGCCGCTATGGAATCTGGCGCTTTAACGTCGGTAGATCTCGTTCAGCTCTATCTCAACCGCATTGAAGCCTACGAAGAAACAGGGCCTGCCATCAACGCACTCATCAGCGTTAATCCAAACGCGCTAGAGATCGCTGCTGAGATGGATGCAGCCCGCGCCGAGGGTGAAGTGATGGGACCTCTGCACGGCATTCCCATCATCTTAAAAGACAATTACGATACTGCTGATATGCCTACGACAGCAGGTTCAGACGTACTCGCAGGCGCTATTCCACCTGATGACGCTTTTGTAGTACAGCGGCTCCGAGAAGCGGGTGCCATCGTATTGGCTAAAGCAAACATGAGCGAGTTTGCGGCCTCATACGGGCGATTGGGCTACAGCTCGTTGGGCGGGCTCACGCTCAATCCGTACAATCTTGACCGGGATGCTTCAGGTTCTAGTAGCGGCACAGCTGCTGCGATTGCAGCTAACTTTGCAGTCCTCGGTACGGGCAGCGATACAGCCGGTTCAATCCGTGGGCCCTCAGCTGTGACCGGGTTAGTTGGCATCAAACCGACTATGGGATTGCTGAGTCGTGACGGGATTGTGCCACTTACGTTGTCATTTGATGTGCCTGGGCCAATGGCACGCAACGTGACAGATGCTGCGATCGCACTAGGCGTGATGGCAGGCCCAGACCCTAGCGATCCAAGAACTGCAGAAAGCGAGAATTTTGTTGTTGAAGACTACACTCAATTTTTAGATTCAGAGAGCCTTGCTGGCGCTCGCATTGGCCTAATAACAGATTTTCTGGGCGGTAACCCTGAGGTCGATAGTCTGACACAGAGTGTGATCGCCACCATGGAGTCACTGGGTGCGACCGTTGTCATGGTCGACTTGCCCGAATCATTAGAATCGACATGGAGCCTGCTTTCACCCGCTTGGGAGAACGAATTTAAGCCGCAAATAGAAGCCTATCTCGCCACTCTGTCCGACGAGTATCCAAAGACGCTGCCCGGTCTGATTGAAGCGAGCATGGCCCCCACCATCGCCGACTCTGAAACGCCTGTTAATCCAGACCGGTTAGAAAGCTTTGTCGCTATGGCAGAGACCCTTGGGCTAGCCGATACCAATCTGTTGTATAGCCTGACAAACCAATTGCCAAGCGCGAAACAAACACTTCTAACAACAATGGCAGATGAAGAATTAGACGCTTTTATCTACCCAACCATGAGCTGCCCGGCTACGCCGATTTACACGCTAGAATCTGACCCTAGCTATATCTGTGAGGCTGGTGACCCCTATGCTGCGGGCTACTTAGCGAATGCGTTTGGCCTACCCGATATCACGGTACCTATGGGATATACAACGGCTGGTTTACCCATTGGGCTTTCTCTGATGGCCGAAGATTACAGTGAGCCTAAGCTCATAGGGCTAGCCTATTCGTTTGAACAAGCGACTCAGATTCGGCAAGCACCTTCTACGACTCCATCGCTTGCAGGAGAGCAGATCGACTATTAGAGCCATTACAAACAGAGATGATCCTAACCCTGTGAAGATTGGCTATAAGGTGTGGATAAAGTATTAGATGGGAACAACATAATTCTTCCGCTTTTTAGAAAATGAAGGCGTTGTACGGATTAGCCTAACTAGATTAAGTAGGGCTCGGCGGAGGTGTATTATTTTAGGTAGGTATACCTAAGTTATTTTTGGAGCGATCGCACCATGGCCGCAGAATACATCGCAGACGAAGCCGCCTTTGACTCGCTGGTAAAAGATCAGTCTGTAGTCGTGGTTGACTGCACTGCTAGCTGGTGTGGTCCCTGTAAGCTAGTCGCCCCCTTGATGGACCAGCTAGCAGACGAATTTGAAGGCAAGGCAACCGTTTCTAAGCTGGATTTGGACAGTAATAAAGCGGTGGCTAAGCGGTTTGGGATTAAGAGCATTCCTGCTGTGATGGTGTTCAAAAACGGTGAGCTGATGGATACGCTTGTAGGTGTAAAGCCCTACTCCTCCTTTAGCGAGGCAGTTACCAGCTACCTCTAAAAAACTTCTATCACCGGGTTGTGAGCATGCCTGATCCCAATAAGCCCAATCCCAATTTAGTAAAGATCCCCCCTGAGACTCTGTTTGCCATTTTGGTAGCAGCAATATTCATTCCGCTGCTGCTGACGGGGTTTATCTCTCAGTAAGCTTTCTGCTCGTGAGCACCTCCCTCTCGGCTACCGGTTCACATGCAAGCAACGGGCGTGAGCCTTTGTTATCAGAAGTCACAGCAAGGAAGTCAGAAAAAGAACTTGACTGTCGGGCGATCGCACGGGGCAATCCTATGGGATTGTCCACTAGCCTAATATCAAAATTATTTTGTGAGATAGGCTGTGTGAAACCCGTCTAAATGCTGGCTTTTGTTTGAACTGAATCTTTGATTTTAGGAGTCGTCGTATGTGTGGAATTGTTGGGTATATTGGCACGCGTGCCGCTAGCGGTATTTTGATTGAAGGTTTGAAAACGCTAGAGTATCGCGGCTACGACTCGGCCGGGGTAGCGACAATTTCGGAAGGAACGCTGCAAAGGACAAGGGCAAAAGGCAAGCTGGTAAATTTACAAACGAAGCTGGAAGGGTTAGAAGATCCGGCGCGTTTGGGCATTGGCCATACCCGCTGGGCCACCCACGGCAAGCCAGAAGAACACAACGCCCATCCCCATACCGATACGGCTGAGCGACTGGCCGTCGTGCAAAACGGCATCATTGAAAACTACCGGGAGCTACGCGAAGAACTGAAAGCAAAAGGATACGCGTTTCAGTCGGATACAGATACTGAAGTGATTCCTCATTTGATTGATGAGTATCTGAAAAATCCTTTGGGCGAGGTAGTTTTGTCTGGCCAGTCGCAGCTGCTAGAAGCGGTGCGGCAGGCCGTCAATCGTCTGCAGGGTGCGTTTGCCCTGGCAATTGTTTCGGTGGATTTTCCTGATGAGCTAATTGTGGTGCGGCAACAGGCACCGCTAGCAATTGGCTTTGGGCAAGGTGAGTTTTTCTGTGCGTCGGATACGCCAGCGATTATGCCGTATACGCAGGCGGTGTTAACCCTGGAAAATGGCGAGCTAGCGAGGCTGACGCCCATGGGAGTAGAGGTCTATGAATTTGGCGGGCATCGGCTGAAGAAGTATCCGCGTACGCTGAACTGGAACCCCATCATGGTGGAGAAGCAGGGGTTCAAGCACTTCATGCTCAAGGAAATTTATGAGCAGCCAGGTGTGGTGCGCACTTGCCTCGAAACGTATCTGAATACGGAGTGGGATGCGCAAAGCGGGCAGTCACCCATCAAGCTGAACTTACCAGATACGCTGCTAGAGGGACTGCAGCATGTTCAAATTGTCGCCTGTGGGACGAGCTGGCATGCGAGCCTAGTCGGCAAGTATTTACTAGAGCAGGTAGCCGGGATTCCAACGGTGGTGCAGTATGCCTCGGAGTTTCGCTATGCGCCTGCGCCAATGATGCCGCACACAATGACCATCGGAGTCACCCAGTCTGGTGAGACGGCGGATACTTTAGCAGCGCTGGAGATGGAGCAAACCCGCCGGGCAGCCCATGGCGAGGATGACTATGCACCTCGGATGTTGGGAATTACCAATCGTGTTGACAGTTCGCTGGGTCGATTGATTCCCCATGTGGTGGGGACAATGGCTGGGATTGAAATCGGCGTGGCGGCGACGAAGACGTTTGTGGCGCAGCTAATGTCTTTTTACTTTTTGTCTTTGGAGCTAGCGTATCGGCGCAGGACAATTGCGCTAGAGCGGATGGCGGAGATTGTTGAGGGGCTGCGGCAGCTCCCGGCTCAGCTAGAGCAGGTGCTAGAAAGTCAGGAGCGCTATGTGGAGGAGCTATCTCACGATTTTTCAGAAACGCAAGATTTTATCTTTATTGGCCGCGGAATTAACTACCCGATTGCACTAGAAGGTGCACTGAAGCTAAAAGAGATTAGCTACATTCACGCGGAGGGCTATCCGGCAGGTGAGATGAAGCACGGGCCGATTGCACTGCTAGATGAGAAGGTGCCTGTTGTGGCGATCGCCACCCGTGGCACGGTATACGAAAAGGTACTCTCGAACGCGCAAGAAGCCAAGGCCCGTGATGCTCGCCTGATTGGCGTAGTACCGATGAATGACGCCGAAGCCGAGGAAACTTTCGATGCGCTACTGCCAGTGCCAGATGTAGATGAACTGCTCTCGCCAATGCTGACGGTCATTCCTGTACAGCTGCTGTCTTATCACATTGCGGCTAGGCGAGGTTTGGATGTGGACCAGCCTCGGAACTTAGCAAAGTCTGTGACAGTAGAGTAGCCAGCATCACAGGCGTATCCCCTAACAACGCCCAGCCATTGAGGTTTACGACCACGGCTGGGCGTCTGTTTACCCTTTGAAGCTGAGTGCAGCTAGGCCTTTGAAGCTTGAGGCTAAGCCCCAACTTTTGCCTAGGCCTTAGGGCCTACAGGTGAAGCCCTTGGTTCAGTTGCTAGCAAGGCGGTGAGCCTGGGATGAGTGCTATCTAAACGCTTCACGGCGAAGGATTATGAGGCGCACAGTATCTTCTCAGTGGGCTTTCATGTTTAGAAAAGTCAGCAGCTTAAGCTGGGCCTGTAGGCAGCGAGAAGGAATGTACCCCATGACAAGTTCAGCAGGAGCGCGCTTAGGGTCTGCAGTAGCCCCGATTCGAGTATTGTTGGTGGATGATGAGGATATCGTTCGCTACGGGCTGAAGTCGATTTGTCAGGCAGAGACTGCTTTGGAAGTAGTGGGCGAAGCCAATAACGGACGCGATGCGATCGCACAGGCCAAAGCCTTAATCCCCGACGTTGTCCTCATGGACATCAATATGCCTATCCTGGACGGCATAAGCGCAACAGAATCAATCTGCCAGGCCTTACCCAGCACCAAAGTATTAATCCTGACTGCGTTTGAAGACGATGATCACCTAGTAGATGCTATGCAGAAAGGCGCCCTGGGCTACGTTTTAAAGAACACGCCACCAGAAGACTTTGTGTGCATCATTCGAGCAGCTCACAAAGGCTACATGCAAATTGGACCCAGCTTGAGTCGTCGGCTATGTCAGCAGTTGAAGCCGCTAGCAGCCGTAAAACAACCGACCACCTGCGAAGGAATTACGCCAAGAGAGCGAGAGGTGCTAAGCCTAGTCGCTGAAGGCGCAAGCAATCGAGAGATCGCAAATAGACTGTATATCGCTGAAAAAACCGTGAAGAACCATGTCAGCAGTTTGTTGAGTCGGGTGGGGGTGCGCGATCGCACTCAACTCGCCCTATGGGAGAGACAAGCAGGCACGAGACCAGCCACAGAAAGACAGCTAGGAGAAAAACAACTCTCCAAAAGACCGCTAGTCGCCTAACAGCCTTCGTAGGCAATACAATTATCCAGAAGTCATAGGCCATGCAAGCTTCATCACACCAAAGACAAAACCATGAAACTAGGCAGCCTTGGGACAAAATTTAGTCTGCTGCTGGCGCTTATTTGGCTACTCGGCGGTAGCATAACCATTTTCACCTTATCCGCACATCTCAATACCCAAGCCGAACAAACCGTCAGAGAGCGGGCAGAGATTGTTCTTACCGCGATGCAGGCGGCCCGTGACTACACCCAAAATAACATTCAGCCTTTGGTCGAAGCCTATTCAATTGCCGACAATAGCTTTACCCAAGAGATTATTCCTAACTTTGCAGCTCGCAGCATTTTTTCCAACTTCAGGCAGCAAGATGCCAGCCTAATTGACTACTTGTACAAAGAAGCAGCGGTCAACCCGACAAATACTGCCGATCTGGCAGATAGCTTTGAAAGAACCCTCTACCCCCAGCTAAAACCGCTCACAGACACGCCACCTGAAACAATGTCAGGATACAGAATGCTAGAGGGACAAAAGCTCTTCTATCTAGCAAGGCCTCTAGTTGTTAAAGACAAAAGTTGTTTAGTCTGTCATGGCGATCCGCAAAAAGCACCGGCACCCTTAATTAATCTATATGGCGATCGCAATGGCTTTGGGTGGAATCTCAACGAAATTGTAGCGACTCAAATGGTCTACGTGCCTGCAGATATCATTTTTGAACGGGGAGGACAAAATCTGTGGACAGTGACCAAAACGTTCTTAGGCATTTTTGGCGCGCTGTTCTTCACGATTAATCTGCTGCTGTGGCGAACGGTGATTAAACCGATGAAAACGCTCACAAAAACAGCAAAACAGATAAGTACATGCTCCGTTGGAGAGTACCAAGCAGAACACCAGCCAAGTCACCAACCAGTCGTGCTAAAAGATGGAAACCTAACCGCCCTTGCCCTGCGTAAGGATGAGCCCGGGCAGCTCGCAAGGGCGTTCGAATACATGCTGCACGTACTAGGACAACGAGAACAGGACTTACAACAGGCCGTAGAAGAGCGGACGCGATCGCTCTTCCAAGAGATGCGCGATCGCCAAACTGCGCAATCGGCCCTGCAGGTATACGCCCATGCCATGAACCACGACCTACGAAATATCGCCATGGGTATCTCCAGCGTCGTGCAGGGGGTATTGTTTCGTGCCAGCAAATCACCCATCCCCAACCCCACAGCCGATACGAACAAAGTCATCGTGGACGAAACCGCCATCACACTCATTCAAAAGAGCTGTAATCGCCAGCTGTCACTCATGAATAGCCTAATGGAAGTCCGCACTGCGAATGTGTGGCACTCAGCCATGCAACCCATGGCTGTAAGCTTGCAGACAGTCACAGCAGCGCTGATCGAGACCTATCGGGCAAAGTGTCACGCCACCGGTAATGCAGCCAGCTTTGAAAATCAGCTAGTGCAGACTGAGCTGCCACCCGTGCGGGCAGATGAAGGTCAGCTTCAGCGAGTGTTTGAAAACCTAATAGACAACGCCCTAAAATACAATCCAGAAGGCGTGCATGTAAAACTAACGGCAGCGCTGAATGCACGCGAAAATAGGGTCCGATGCACCGTGACAGACAATGGCCGTGGGATAGACATCAATGAAAATACAGACCTCTTTGGGCTGTACAACCGTGGCACTGAAAAACCGTCAAATTCAGGGTATGGCCTAGGACTCTACATCTGTAGAGAAATCATCAAAGCCCACAACGGCCAGATCGGCGTAGCGTCTGTACTAGGCCAGGGAACAACTTTTTGGTTCACGCTACCCGTAGAGGGACCCAACACTCCCCATTGAATGGACCGTTCACACAGCATTACAGCACCCACACAAGCCACCCCCCAACACACCGCAAGACAATTTTGATAGGACACTGTAGTCTAGTTGAGCTGAACGCACATAGCATAGGAAACTAGTGCACAAAGCGCAGGGAACTTTACGGAAACTGGATCGGGGTGATGAAAGCAATTGTGGTCGGTAGTGGTGGGCGAGAGCATGCGTTAGCGTGGAAGCTCTTGCAGTCGCCGAATGTGACAGAGGTCGTGTGCATTCCAGGCAATGGGGGAACAGCGCTACTGCCTGGCTGTCGCAATGTGGCAATGCAGATGACTGAAGCAGAGGCGATCGCCCGCTGCGCCCTTGTCAACAACATGGCCTTTGTACTGGTGGGGCCAGAGCAACCCCTAGCAGACGGGCTCGCTGATGCCCTCAGAGCCCGGAAAATAAAGGTCTTTGGCCCTGGTAAAGAGGGCGCCCAGTTGGAAGCTAGTAAGGCCTGGGCCAAAGAGCTCATGGCCACAGCCCATGTGCCGACAGCAGCCTCAGCAGTCTTTACTGGCGCAGACAGCGCCATTGCCTATGTTGAGCAGCAGGGCGCACCTATTGTCATCAAGGCAGATGGACTGGCTGCCGGAAAGGGGGTGACAGTTGCAATGGAAAAGGCAGCTGCGATCGCAGCTATTAAATCCGCATTCAGCGGTCAGTTTGGCGCAGCCGGTGAACGGGTCGTCATTGAAGAATTTTTGACCGGGCAAGAGGTTTCCGTACTGGCAGTCACAGACGGGCAAACGATCCGGCCGCTGCTGCCTGCACAAGACCACAAGCAGATTGGGGAAGGCGATACTGGCCCCAACACCGGTGGCATGGGAGCCTATGCGCCCACGCCCATAATGCCCCCTGAGCTATTGGCCCGCGTGCAGGCAGACGTGCTCGAGCCGATCTTAGCGGCCCTACAGGCCAAAGATATTGACTATCGCGGCGTCGTTTACGCTGGGCTCATTGTGACGCCCGAAGGCGACCCAAAAGTCATCGAGTTCAACTGTCGCTTTGGCGATCCTGAAACGCAGGCTGTCCTACCGCTATTGGAGACGCCCCTAGAAGAGATTGTGCTGGCCTGCTGCGAGCAGAGGCTAGCCAGCCTGCCGCCCCTTAAGTGGAAAGAGGCCGCTTCGGCCTGTGTGGTAATGGCCGCAGAAGGCTATCCCGGGCGCTATGCCAAAGGACTCCCCATCGGCCCTTTGGCAGCAGCAGAAGCCGATGCCGATACGGTGGTGTTTCATGCGGGGACTCGGATGAGCGATGGGGCTCTCAAGAGTACGGGCGGACGGGTACTGGGGGTGAGTGCAACCGCAGCAGATTTTGAAAGTGCGATCGCCAAGGCCTACAGCGCCATTGAAAAAATTGACTTTCCCGGTAGCTACTACCGGCAGGATATCGGCCATCGGGTTGAGAATAGCCGTCAAAACCAACCGCTAAAACCAACCGCTAAAACCAACCGCTAAAACCAATAGTCAAAACGGCTAAGCAGCCACCAAACCCTTGATATCTCGCTGAGAAAGACATCTGCGTTTAGAATAGAAATGCAGAGAGTAAAGTATCAACCCACAGAGGATAGAGCCGAAGATTGGGCAATAGATGAGCCAGCAGCAAGACCCACCTACCCCTCACTAGGCCCCATCAGCCCAAAAAGTCGCCATGCAACTGTTTAACAACCTCAAAGCACTACTCGCAAAATGGTGGAATGACTTTACGCTACAAACCCGCTTGATGGTTGGTGCTACGCTACTGGTCTCCATCATCATGAGCGGCCTCACCTTCTGGGCGGTAAATACGATCCAGCAAGACACCCAGCTCAACGATACCCGCTTTGGCCGCGACCTAGGCTTACTCCTTGCCGCCAACGTCGCCCCGCTGATTGAGACGAACGACCGCTCAGAGCTAGCCCGCTTTTCCTACAGCTTTTACGAGAACACCTCCAACGTCCGCTACATGCTGTATGCAGACCAAGACGGTGAAATTTTCTTTGGCATTCCCTATTCCGAACCCGCCGTTCAAAATTCCCTAACCCTGCGGCGACGGATGAAGCTACCGGCCAACTACACCAGCAGCGCAGAGTCTCCCCTCGTGCGCCAGCACATGACCCCTGCTGGCATAGTCACCGATGTCTTTGTTCCACTCACCTTCGATGGCAAATACAACGGCATGCTCGCGATGGGCATCACCCCAAATCCGACCGTTGTTGCCTCCTCCCATCTCACCCGCGACGTCACCATTGCCGTCTTTGTCTCAATTTGGGTAATGGTCATTTTAGGCGCTGTGATCAACGCACTCACCATCACACAACCGATCAAAGAGCTGCTGTTGGGCGTTAAAAACATTGCCGCTGGCAACTTCAAACAAAGAATCGATTTACCTTTGGGTGGTGAATTAGGCGAACTCATCAACAGCTTTAACGACATGGCCGAGCGGTTGAAGCGCTACGAAGAACAGAATATTGAAGAACTTACCGCCGAAAAAGCCAAGCTCGAAAGCCTCGTTTCAACGATTGCTGACGGCGCAATCTTATTAGATGCTGGCACGAACGTCGTCCTAGCCAACGTGGCAGCTAGGCGGATTTTGGGCTGGGATGCAAACGCACCGATTAGCGGCAGCATTCTAGACCGATTGCAGCCTGAAGTTCGCGCTCAGCTAGCCCCGCCACTGGCCAAAGCAACTGCTGAAAAAGTGCTGGAAGGCAGCGAGTTTAGAATAGCCTTAACGGAGGCAAATAGAACCATTCGAGTGTTGTTGAATACGGTGCTAGACCAGTCCAGAGAGAATGTCAAAGGAATGGCGATTACCCTCCAAGACATCACCCGTGAGGTTGCTTTGAACGAAGCCAAAAGCAGCTTTATCAGCAATGTCTCTCACGAGCTACGCACGCCCCTGTTCAACATAAAATCATTCATTGAGACCCTACATGAGTACGGCGAAGATCTCAGCGAGCCCGAGAAAAAAGAGTTTTTGGCAACCGCTAATAACGAAACCGATCGGTTGACCCGCCTAGTTAACGACGTCCTCGATCTCTCCCGGCTCGAATCGAACCGTCGCTACGAGTTCTCCGCAGTTGAGGTACATCAGCCGATTGAGCAGGTGCTTAGAACCTATCAGCTCAATGCCAAAGACAAACAGATCGTCTTACTCAAAGAAATTGAGCCAGACATGCCTGCCATCTTAGGCAACTACGACCTTTTACTACAGGTGTTTGGCAACTTAGTTGGCAATGCGCTGAAATTTACCCATGCGGGTGGCAGAGTCGTTATCCGAGCCTACCGAACACCGAGCAGGCCATCTGAGCTGCCCGATTCGCAGACTATATCAAGCGTAAGAATTGAAATTGGCGACACTGGCATCGGCATTGATGATGAAGATCAAGCGGCTATTTTTGACCGGTTTTTCCGGGTCGAGAATCGTGTGCACACCCTCGAAGGCACAGGGTTGGGGCTTTCAATCGTCAAGAACATCATGGATAAGCACCACAGCCAGATTAACCTTGTCGGCGAGGTTGGCGTAGGTACAACCTTCTGGTTCGACCTGCCAACCTATAATCGCAGTGTCTTCTTGGGCGGTGAAGAGGCCTCTGAAGATCAGAATGCTTTGGAAGACGTAGCAGGAGAAAGCGCTGATAACGAAGGCACTATGCTGATGCCAGCAGCAGCTACACCTACCCCAACTAGCGTTACATAAGGGAACTCTACAACCCTATTCGCATACTATTCAGGCCTAAATTTAAGACTCCATTCAGAAATACGTTAAAAGTTACGAACTCAAGTCTCTTTTGAAACAAGGTCTCCGTGATTTTTACCAGCACTCTTTGTAGCAGAGTGTGTAGCAAAAGATGAGGGACTGCTGAATCTTTCATAAGAGAGCCTTTTTCTACAGATAGTCTCAAGATTTCAAGGCTCAGGAGAGAGGTTCAGATTGGATTTGGCTGTCTACAATTTAGGCACGAAGACGATTGCCTACGAGAAGGAGGCCTATCTATGAGTTTGCTAACCCAGCTGAAAGAAATGACCGTCGTGGTTGCTGACACTGGTGACATTGAAGCGATTGAGCAGTTTACCCCGCAGGATGCTACGACGAATCCATCTCTGATTACGGCAGCGGCGAAGCTACCTCAGTACCAGAGCATTGTGGATGAAACCCTAGAGCAGGCCAAGCAAACCTTGGGCGATGGGGCTGCCGATCAGGAAGTGGCCAAGGAAGCCTTCAAGCACCTGGCTGTTGCCTTTGGTAAGCGAATTTTAGAAATTATCCCTGGGCGGGTCTCTACAGAGGTGGATGCTCGGCTTTCATACGATACAGAAGGCACCTTGCAGACAGCACGTGAGCTGATTGGCGAGTATGAAGCGGCGGGAATTAGTCGCGATCGCATCCTCATCAAGATCGCCTCCACTTGGGAAGGCATCAAGGCCGCTGAAATCCTAGAAGAAGAAGGCATTCACTGTAACCTCACCCTGCTATTCGGCCTTCATCAAGCCGCCGCCTGCGCCGATGCCAAGGTGACCCTCATTTCGCCCTTTGTCGGTCGCATTCTTGACTGGTACAAGGCAGACACCGGCCGCGACAGCTACCCCCCTTCCGAAGATCCAGGCGTACTCTCCGTGACCGAGATCTACAACTATTACAAAAAGTTCGGCCACGAAACCGAAATCATGGGCGCCAGCTTCCGCAACGTCGATGAGATTAAGGAACTGGCAGGCGTTGACCTGCTCACCATTTCGCCTAAGCTGCTGAAGCCGCTCTCTGAAACCGAAGGTGAGCTGCCCCGCAAGCTCAACCCCGAAGAGGCCAAAGCTTCGGATATTGAAAAGCTGTCCGTAGACAAGGCGAAGTTTGATGAGATGCACGCGAGCGATCGCATGGCCAATGACAAGCTAGCTGAAGGCATTGCAGGCTTTACTAAAGCACTTGAAGAGCTTGAGCAGCTTCTAGTTGATCGACTGGCACAAATGAATCAGCCTGCTGCGGTATAAGCTATTCGGCTTAGAACCCAGTATTTTCTATGCTGCAACAACCCGGTGAATGTGACTGTGAGGTTCATATTCATCGGGTTTCTCCATTGAGCAGACTGAAGCAGTTTAGTCGCTTGGAGCAAGGGTAGAAGCAATGGGTCGAACCACGTAGCATGAATTCAGTAGGCGGGCACTTTAGAAAGGGTAAAGGGCTATCTTTTTGCCCGCTCTATTCTCTAAAGCCCATGGGTAAGCGTTCTAGGCAAACAGGTCGTTTTTGGCACAAAAGCAACAGAGCAATCTGCAAAGTGCTATTCCTTTTAGAGAGTAGCAGCATCCCGTTCGTGAGGGCTGGCATATTTAGCTTATGGCTACTAGGGGCGTCTGGCATTGGTCAATTGCCCACATTATTAGGCGGTTTACCTGCTAAGGCTCAAATTACTGCCGACACCACAACCAATACGCGAGTCGACATAGGCAACCTCACGCTACCACCCGGCTCGCCCGCCGTAGGTGCTTATATCATCATCGGTGGAACAGCAAAAGGAACAAATCTATTCCATAGTTTCTCAAGCTTTTCACCACACAATATCCCAACAGAATTTAACCTTTCAGGCCCCAATATTACGAACATTTTCAGTCGAGTAACAACGACTGATGCTGCTAACCTTTCGACGTTGGACGGCTATCTGCAAGCAATAGGCGGTAACAGTCCGAATCTGTTTTTAATCAATCCCAACGGCATTAGTGTAGGACCCAACGCTAATCTCAATATTTCAGGCTTTCTGTTCCTTTCCACTGCCGATCGTGTGCTGTTTAATGAATCTGGTAGCGACTTCTTTTCGGCCAGTGACACAGCCCATTCTCTGCTAACCGTATCAGTGCCGGTAGGTCTTCAGTTCGGTGCGGATGCAAACCCAATTAGCTGGGACGGCACCGGTAGATCTAGCAGATATGCCTTTAATGATGGAACAACAGTGTCTCTACTCAGTGGCGGCGTTAATGTTCAAAATGCTTACTTTCGTATTGTGTCAGGGCGCATCCAGCTAGGTAGCCTTGACGCAGGAGCTGAGGTCGCTCTGAATGCAGATACCCACGAGCTGGCCTATGGAGAGCGCTTACCTTTGCAAGATATATCGCTGTCGAATGTGGCACTTGATGTTGATGGGAGAGGAGATGTTGACGTCGATGGCAACGGCGAGGTCGACGGTGGTGGAAATCTGCAGATAAAAGGGAGAGATGTGAATGCTGATGAGGCTTACCTATTTTGCAACACTTCTGGCTCAGAAAACGGCGGACTCATTGATTTAAGGGCCCATAGCCTGACACTCAATAACAGTCAGATAATTTCTGCTGTTTTTGACCGGTCGGGGAACCTCACTGCAACTGGTAGAGGAAGCAATATCAATATCGCAGCGAAGACCTTTGTAAGCCAGGGAACTACCGTCGTCTAGTTCAAGAAGGAGATGGTGGGAACCTAACGATTAACGCAGGACAAATAACGTTTGAGCAGCTCGCTCAAGCTGGCGCCGGAACCTTTAGCGATGGTAACTCTGGTGAAGCAGCTATTGAAGCCACTGCAGGTGTTGACATTGGCGGGCAACGACTTCATTAGCGATCCTCCCGATGGTAGCTCGCCTGGATTTCTCTCGTCGGGTATTTTTACAACGGCTGAGCGAGGTTCAACAGGTGACAGCGGTCAGCTCAGGTTAGTAACACCCCGGCTAACGCTTAGAGAAGGTGGCAAAATCAGTGCAGGGACAGCAGGTTCGGGCAATGAAGGAACAATTAATCTCCACGCAGGCGAAATCAGCGTATCTGATCCAGTCATTGATGGCAATGGTGTTGTCAGTGGAATTGTTGCTGATGTTGCGGCGACGGGAACAGGCAGTAGCGGTGCGCTGAATATCGTTACCGAATGCCACTAGATCCGCTACAGGCGGGAACATCGGCATAAACGCCATCGAAGGTGACGGTGGCAGTATTCGACTGGTAACTCAAGGTCTAATTGGCTTAGCCTTTAGAGATCAGCTAACGTCTCAAAGTGATATCACCGCAACGTCAGAAACTGGCGTAGACGGCACCGTCAAGATTGAATCTCCTAATGTAGACAGTGATGGCGGTTTGGTTCAGCTGCCTGAAAACCTTGCTGATGTTAGTAACCAAATAGCGACGAAATGCGCAGCTAGTGAGGGAAATCAGTTCGCCCATACGGGTCGTGGCGGGCTGCCGATCAATCCAATAAACTACATCAGCAGTAATCGTCCCTGGCAAGATCTCAGAGCGGTCACACATGAGCCGACAGAAACTGTGATCTCACTGAGCAGCACAACCAATGAATCGCTAGCTGTAGACAGTCCGAACGATTTTGTCTTAGAGGCCGCTCAATGGCAGATCGGGGCAACGGGAGAAATAGAACTTGTTGCTCAAAAGAGAGTTGAAGTTCCAGCCAACTGCCTGGGGCATAGTGATCAAGCTTTTGAATCACTCTGAGCATGGCGAACAAGCCATACTTCTCGAACAACATAAGTGGTAGGACAGCCTATCTCAGAGACAGAACAATATGACGCTTATAGTCCAAAAATTCAGGCGTCAGCTTCATATCTAGCTCGCGGTGAACGGGCAGGCCAATTTCGACAGTTTCGCGAAGTTTACCGCTCTTGTCCATGACGTGAACGCGTTGGGATAGGAAAATGGCTTCCTCCACATCGTGGGTAATCATGAAGACTGTGATTTGGGTCTTTTCCCACAGTTCGTGGAAAAACGCCTGGAGCTGCTCTTTGGTCTGCGAATCGAGGGCGCCAAAGGGTTCATCCATCAGCAAAACTTCTGGATCGTTGGCAAGGGCACGGGCGATCGCAACTCGCTGCTTCATACCGCCCGATAGCTGCTTGGGGTAAGCCTTTGCATAGTCGCTCAAGCCTACAATATCTAGGTAGTAAGCCACTTTATTGAGTCTTTCACGCTTGCGCATGCCCTTTAGCTTCAAGCCAAAGGCGACATTATCGGCAACCGAAAGCCAAGAAAATAGGGTGTAGTGCTGAAACACCATGCCACGGTCAGCCCCAGGCCCCGGCACCACTTCCCCATCCACCAAAATTTCACCCGACGTCGCCTTCAACAGGCCCGCTGCAATATTTAACAGCGTCGATTTGCCGCATCCAGAAGGCCCAACAATACAGCTGAATTCATTGGGTGCCAGCGAAAGACTCACATCGTCCACGGCTGTAGTCGCCTGCTTGCCCCGAGAGAAAACCTTGGTCACGTTGCGAATTTCCAGCTTTGCGCTGTCGGCCCCTGTTACCGGTACCTTGAGCGTACTTGGGAAAGTTGTCGTCTGCATAGGCTGCATAGAAAAAGAGCGTAGTCGAATAGGTAGTCGAGTAGAGCGTAATCAAACAGGGAACCGTGACTGGTTACCCACAAGGGGCAGACTAGCGTCATGCTACATGAGGGTGCGATCGCTAATCTGTGACAAAAAAGACAGCGCGCCTTTCTAACTGGCTGTTGGTTCAGCCCAGGGGAGTAGTATGCGGAACAGTAACTTAAAGGCAAAGTCTAGCGCTAAGCCAATAAAACCAATCACCAAGATGCAAAACAGCACCTTATCAGTTTGTAAAAACCGCTGAGAATAAATAATTTTGAACCCCAGGCCATTCTGGGCAGCAATCAGCTCAGAAATCACCAGAAAATTCCAGGCACCCGCTACATTTACCCGTAGCGTATCAATAATATTTGGCAGCGTGGCTGGCAAAATCACCCTAAAGAGCACATCGCGCCGGGTCGCGCCCAGCGTATAGGCCACATTCAGCGTTTCATTCGGAATGAACTTAACGGCGTCAGCCACCATAATGGCGTTATAAAAAACAATGCCCAAAAAGATAATGATTACTTTTGCAGTTTCACCGAGCCCGGCCCATAGAATAATCAAGGGCATAAAAGCCGCAATCGGCATATAGCGGACTGTTCCTACAAACCCACCGAACAAGCTCTCCATGCTGTAAAACGTCCCCATCGCAATTCCCATAGGAACGCCGACTAGGGCCGCGCAGGCAAATCCAGCCATCACCCGCCCAAAGCTAGCCAAAATGTCGAGCGTTAGCTCTTCCTCCCGAAACATATCCCAGCCAGCGGCCAAAACAGCAGTCGGTGCAGGTAAAAACTTCGGGTTGACCAGTTCGTTATAGCTGAGATAGCTCCAAATTAGCAGTGGAATCGCCAATGCCAGAATGGTTAGCGTTGGCCGTAGCCAACCTGGAAACCCTTGGCGAATACTCCAGAAAACAGAGGGTTTTAGATAACGTCTTTTTGTGTAGCTCAAGGGATAATTTCCTGACCGGTTGGACTGTAATCGAGAACTGACAGGGGGCTACTGACGATAGGGGCCGACGGACACCTTTTGAAAACTCAAAAAACGCTGGCCTCACCAAGGACTCTAGGGCTTAGGCATTCGCTTCCTGATAGGCCTGGACAAACCTGGGCTCCAGCAGAGCAGATAAGTCACCAGGATCAGATTCAATCAGGCCTTCAGCCAGCAAAAATTCTGCCAGCTCCTGCAGTGGCTGGGCAATGTAGATATCGCTCTCAGGCTGAGCGAGCATTTTCAAATTGTCTTCAACAGATGGAATCTTCACACCGTTGAGGTCACTAGCGAGTTCTTCTGGTGTCACCTCAAGTTCATTGGCACCGATTTCTAGCATTTCTTCGGGATTATCTGTCATGAACTGAGTGCCTTTGAAGATGGCGTTGACAAAAGCCTGCACTGCTGCCGGGTTTTCTTCGATAAAGGCGGTATCGAATAGGTACAGATCGATAATGGCTGTCGGCATCTGGGAAGAGTCGTAGATGATTCTGCCATCGTCGATTGAGCGGTCTGTCTGCTGCAGGTAAGGCGCATAGCTCACGGCGATATCAACATTGCCCGATTCAAACGCTGCCGCTGCAGAAGGCGCATCAGCATTGATCACGGTGATGTCGTCTTTGGTCATCCCAGCTTCCTTTAACACCTGTAGCAAAAAGAAATAGCTAACGCCGGTGGTGTCCACAGCTACTTTTTGACCCTTAAAGTCTTCGATACTGGCGATAGAATCACGAGCTAGGATGCCATCTCCACCCACTGAATTATCCTGAATCAGCACAATCTTGAAGTCTTTTCCTTGAGACCTCATTAACACAGCTTCGGCGCTTACGGGAGCAACACTATTTACGTTGCCACCCATAAATGCTGAGATGTAGTCTCCGCTTGCCCCGAAAAGGCTTAGATCAAAGTCGAGCCCTTCTTCTTCAAAAAAGCCCTGCTGCTGAGCAATATAGAGGGGAACCTGGCCTACCCATGGGGCGCTGCCCATAGAAAGGGACATGCTTCCACCGTCGCCACCGGGACTGCTGCTGTCAGCGGCAGAGGGGGGCGTATCTTCGGCCTTTGGCTGACAGGCATGTAGAAGCAATGCACCCGAAGCACCTGCAAACAGTTGCAACGCGTGACGACGACGAAGCTTCGGTAAAGGAGACTGAGTCATAAAGATGGCTTCCTGAAAAATTCAAAGGGTTTGAACAAGCGGAGTAAACATGAGGTAGAAGAAAATCTACAATTGGTTGCTAAAAGTCTATAGCGATGGAAAGCAAACGGTAAAGAACAGATAGCGTATAAAAACGAAGCATATACCGACAGCTATTTTTCTTAGGCTTTGAAGGAGGTAAAGCGTTGGTCTATGCGGTTGAGGTACGTGCAGTTGAGGTACGTGCGGTTGAGGTGTGTGCAGTTGAGGTACGTGCGGTTGGCTATACGTACAAGTAAGTAGCCTTAGAAGTAGACAAGTAATTCAGCGGATAACGTTATGTGAAAGTTAATAGCAGCTTAAGTAGTTACACTGTATAGCTTTTTCTTCTAGATGAGAAGAACCGGCTTATATTTTTAAGAGAACAAAAAAATAGGTTTACCTACCGCTCACGATAGATAAACCTATAACCATTGATATGTATAGCTTTTAGAATCAGCCCTTAGCGCAAACTGAGGAGTAAACTAAGCTGTCAACCCCAGCCGGTTTAGACAGTTCGTTTAGCCAGAAGCGATCGCTTCTGACTGAGAAAAGGAACAACAAAAGAGATTGTTCAGTATTTTTAAATACACTTTTACGACAGGTTTTTCCAGTGCAGCTTAGAACCACTCATCCTTCGCCTCTTCTTGGGTGTTGGTATGGCGCTCGGGTGTTTCTCGCTCAAAGTGTAGGTGAATAGAGCGTGACTGCTCACCATCGACGGCCACGGCTCGAATGGGATAGTCGATTTGCCCATCTGGAAAAGCCACATGGAAGCGGAACGTGCCATCAGGGTTAAGTGGAACAACGCGATCGCCTACCGTCAGCGTCGCATCGGGCTCAGTGGCACCGTACACAATCAGTTCCGCATCGGCAACCAGCCAGAACTTGCGCGATCGCCCCGGCATGATAGAAGCACCACCAATGCCAGACATATTTAAGCCAGATACATTTAGACCCGAAACATTCAGACCGGAGACGCGTCCTGAAGCGGTTAGCGCACCTGGTGCCACCGGCTGCATAGAGCCATAGAGCGATCCGGCAACTCGCAGAGCATCTTGACTGCGGGTCAGGGCGAAGAGATCGTCATAAATCTGTGGCAGGTCCGTAGCAGCAGAATCTGTAGCAGGTGCATCGGGCCTACCCAAGTCGCCGAAGGTACGACCTGCCAGGCTCTCATCCCAGCCGATTGTCACGAACTGATCCTTCACCCAGTCGGAAGGATAGATAGGCGGCACTCTTACCTGGGCAGATCGCGTTAGCATGAGCCAGCGGTCGTCAGCGCTCAGGTATCCAATCTCTGCTACATAGTCGCGATCGCTAACCGGCACCTCCAAGTACCAAGACCGAGCCATCTCATGGCAGTCCTGCTGCTGCATGCTGTGAGGTGCCTGGTAAGACAGGTCAATATCAGTCACATCATACAGTCTGAGCACGAGTCGCTGGCCGCCTTGCCTGCGCAACGCTTCTTTGTGCTCATTCGAAACATCCCAATAGGCATAGGCCCACTGCGGATCGCGAGGTAATAGAACAATGCGGCTATCGCCGTAGCCGTCGGGCAGCTCTGATAGACTGTCGTCTACAGAAGCCAAGTCTTCGATGGTCAAGGGAATAGAGTCTCCGTTGGAAATCGTGCTTGTGAAAGGGGATACCGTCGCTTCATCGCTATCAGCATTACGGGCCACATCACCCTTGGACACATCCTCTGAGCGAAGCGTGGCAGCTGCCCCACCAGCCGCCAGCCCAGCAGCTGCCGTACCAAGAATAGCCGGGTTAACCGGTACTGGTGGGACCGTTTCAGGCTGGCTCGTTTCAGGCAAGTTAACGCTGGGCGGGCTGGGCTGAGCCTCGTCAGGGTTAGCCACTGGCGGCGCGTCGGGATCATCAACGGCCACGGAGCCTGCGAGACTTTCGCTGACGCTGGTATCTGAGAGACCATCTGCGGCGGTGAACCTGTCTGTAGTAAGCCTGTCTGCTGAAGTCGCTGCGGCCTCACCTTCGACGTCGCCGGACGCTGCAGCCTCCCCAAAAATCACCGCACTGTCGCCAATGATGGTCTCGCGGGTCGGTTCAATATCTAAAATCGTTTCAGTTTCAGCAATGACGGTGTTACGGGTGGGCTCAATCGTATCTACATCGCTAAGTGCTTCATCTCCTCCCAAGGCTTCATCACCTAGTGCCTCACTCGCAGTCGCCGACCTAGTTGCTGATAATCCGGCCGTAGGATTAGCGCCATCAGCTTCAGCTGTCGCAGCTGGCTCATCTATAGAAAGATCGACGTTGTCATCCCAAGGCTCGTCCTCTTCTGAATCAGATTCCACATCAGAACTTAGGCCAGCAAACGCCATGCCACCTATTGCAGCCGCACCTGCGACTGCTGCTGCTGGTGCGGCCAAGTCGAGGTTCGTTCCTTCTAAGTTGGGCGATTCCAAATCGGTTGACTCGTGGACCGGCAAAGCAGGCGTAACCGCTGTCGTGCTCGCTTCTGCAGCTGGCGATTCTACACCAGGGAACCCCACTGGTAAGGGGGCAGATGGAGGCACCGGGGTCTCAGTTTCTACGGCCCGCGAGTCATCGGTAACGCGGTCGGTCGAAATCACCGACTGTGCCCTATTTGACACTTCACGCTCAGTTTCCGGGTCGCTGGCCGGTGGGGGAACTGTGGCAGTTGGCGCGGTCTGTCGAGGGGGCTCTAGGCTATCGGTCCTCCGCTTGCGTCCGAGCAATGCCCACAGCCCTGCGCCCAAAAGGCCCAGCAGCGGAATCAGCCATAGCCAGGGCGAGAGGCCTCTGGCTTCACTACTGGCAGCACCTGCGATCGCACCGGCAGCTCCATCTGTTTCACCAAAGGGCAATCCGTTGAGCCCCCAGAAGCCTCGGCGACCCTGACTACCCCCCACAAACAGCTTTTCATCGCCGTCAAATCTCAGCTCAGAGACGGCATTGTCTGCACCCGTGATAGCCTGAAAGGCCTCGCTTTTTGGCTCACCATCGACGCCCCAGTAGCGGACCTGTCCACTGCTGGTGCCGGTCGCCAAGGTCTGGCCATCATCACTAAAGGCAAGGGCCGTTACTGCACCGCCCGCACCAGCCAGTGGGCCAGCCACCAGGTCACCAGCTTCGTCTTCGATCACCGCCAAATTTTCGTCATTGGTACGAGCAGTCAAAGTGCCGTCGGGACTAGTAGCCGTTGGCAGGGGACCTTCAATTTCTACGGCGGCAGCGCCTTCTGCATCGCGCACTTCTGCCACGACAGCTTTGCCCTCTTCACCAGTTGCTACACCGAGGAAAGCCTGAACAGCAGGGCGGGGCTCACCCGCATATACATAGCTACGCGGCTGTGAAAATGGATAGGCCGGATCATCTGGCAGCACCTTATGCATAGAGATAATTTTGACGCTGTCATTGCCGGTCACCTGGTTGGCGATCGCATATCCCACACC
This sequence comes from Cyanobacteria bacterium J06626_6, assembly GCA_038523095.1. Taxonomy (GTDB): domain Bacteria; phylum Cyanobacteriota; class Cyanobacteriia; order Phormidesmidales; family Phormidesmidaceae; genus Phormidesmis. The sequence goes on along the minus strand of JBCBJS010000032.1, from coordinate 15,804 downwards.
ATCGCTGCCGAGCCCATCAATCACCGCCGAGGTCTCATCGGAGTCAACAGCCTCTGCCGTTGCACCAGTTTCAAAGGGGGCTTCCTGAAAAACTGGATAGGGCCGGAATGCCTGACGGGTGTCGCTCAGCTCAGGCCTATCGACAAAGCGAATAGGTCCTGGCTCACCGCCCACGTCAGACCAGTCCGTAATTTCGCCCCGAAAGATGCCGCCAAAATCTTGAAATGTGAGATCGCCGCTGAAGGGATTGTCTGGGCTGACGAAAATTGCAATTTTTTCTCGAGCGATCTGTACAGCTGTTAGGCCAGCGGCTCTCTCTTCTTCTGTGAGCGGGCGACCGATTGCCGCTAGGTCAATTTCTCCATTAGTCAGCCGCTCTATCGCGACATCACTGCCGTTGGCCTCGGCTTCGACATCGGCCTCTTCGTACTGCGCTTGAAACTGCTCTGTCAGCGCCGTATTCATAGAGCGCATGCTGGTAGAGCCGTCTATCAATAGGGTCTCTTCACCGTCGAGCGAAGCAGGCAGGGGAAACAAAGACTCAGCGTCACTGGCTTGAGCTATTAAAAGCTGGGTCGTATTTTCTTTTTGTTTACTTTCTTGGAGCGTGCTTTCTTGGAGCGTACTTTTCTGCAGCATGCTTTGAGCAACGGTCGCAGAAGCCGACCGCTGAGCTGGCACAGCAAGGGCCGTCAGCAGGCAAAGCTTTGCAAAAGTAGAACGGTTAGCGCGCATCATTAAAGCCTGTTTTTTCACAATTATGAAATTACCTTAATATCTCAGTGATTCTTCTGAGAGTCAATCAGCTCAACCTAATGCAGGCTTATTTTTTGCTGGCTGATACCTCATTAAGGCCGTCTCATCACGCTTTTTCATGGTTTTTGTGATGACAGAGGCAAATTATTTTTTGCGGCGCTTGCCAGAGCGCTTCTGAGCCCCTGGTGCGGTTTGATGGGGTCCAAAATACTTTTCGCTACGATAGCGCAGCCAAATTCTTAGCTGCTGGGGAATTTTTTCTTTCTGCGGCCTGCTGAGCTGGTTGTACAGCGCCAGTGCTTTTTCTCTCTCATTGCGGCAGGCCGCGTTGCGGTGGGCATCCCACAGCCCTTTGGCAGCCCGAATACGCCGACAGGTCTCTTTGATGAGGGCGTCACCTTCTAGGGGTTGATTGTTATCCTTTTTGAACTTGGCCATGGCAAATGTCGCATGAGAAAACGATAGCCTGCTTAACAAACTGGCATCACGTAAATGATTAAACTGACAGACTGTAGCTATGCTCATTTTATAGGCTGGGGCAGAATAAACTTCATGACTGAACATCATCACCATGCTAACGGCGACACAACGGCGTGTACTTCGGTTGGCTGTCCGCACCACGGCGGGGTTCCCTCTACGCCAGCTCAGGTGCGATCGCTCAGGATAGCGCTCGTCTTCATCAGCTGCTTTTCTATGGCGGAGCTGTGGGTCAGTTTCCACAGCAACAGCCTGTCGCTGCTGGCCGACGCCGGACACATGGCCTGTGACGTATTTGCAATCGCACTCTCCCTCTGGACGGCTGCTCAAACCGAAAAAGCGCGCTCAGGCCAGACTGAAGCAGAGCAAATTGCCCGTCTAAACGCTACGGCAGCGCTCGTCAATGGCATCTTGCTGCTCATTGTATGTAGCTGGCTTGGCTGGGAATCGGTCGACGCATTGCGCCACCCCCCCACAGAAATCCTGAGCCGACCAGTGGCTTTGACGGCTGCCGTTGGGCTTGGCATGAATGGCCTCAATGCCTACCTATTGCACCGCCATGCGGACGAGAACTTAAACATGCGCGGCGCCTTCTTGCACATGGTGGCCGATGCGAGCAGTTGCTTAGGCGTATTGGTGAGCGCTGTGATCATTGCCAAGTACGGCTGGTATTGGGTTGATGGGATTGTGAGTGGTGCGATCGCGCTCCTGATCGCCTCCAGCGCTATTCCTCTCATTCGCGAAAGCTGGGCAGTGCTCACACCCGCCTCTCTTCAGACCCCTCAGGCCGACTAACTTACCGCTGCGGGAGACTCGCTGAGGCTGCCGCAGCAGCGTAGAATGAAGCAGCTTAAAATATAGGGGCTTTGGCCCTACTCTGCCCTTCACCCATGCAAGTCACTTCCTGGAACGTAAACTCCGTGCGCACCCGGCTAGCGCAAGTAACCGAGTGGCTACAGACCAATCCCGTCGACGTTCTCTGCCTGCAGGAAACCAAAGTCATCGACAAAGACTTTCCAGAACAGGCGTTTACAGACATTGGCTACCATGCCTACTACTACGGGCAAAAGTCCTACAATGGCGTAGCTCTCATCAGCAAATCTCCATTAGAGCAGGTTCAGAAAGGGTTTAGCGCCATCCTCGATGACGCCACTGTGGGTGACCTAGATGACCAAAAAAGAGTGATCAGCGGCGTACTCGGCGACGTGCGAATCGTCAACCTATATGTTCCCAATGGGTCTGCCATCGGCAGCGAAAAATACGCGTACAAGCTCAGCTGGCTAGCCCTACTCAAGCAGTACCTAAGCCAGCAGCTGAAGACCTATCCCAAGCTCAACGTCTGCGGCGACTTCAACATCGCGCTGGAAAATAGAGACATCTACACTGATAAAAATAGAGACAAACACATTATGTCTTCCCCGGTGGAGCGAGAGACGCTCATGGATGTGCTATCTGTTGGCTTGGCGGATGCCTTTCGCAAGTTCACAGAAGAAGGCGGACATTTCAGCTGGTGGGACTACCGCACCAACTCATTTGCCCGCAACACCGGCTGGCGAATCGACCACCACTACCTCTCTCCTGCGCTCTACGAACAGGCAATTAGCTGCACCATCGATACAACCCCCCGCGGATTAGAGAAACCCAGCGACCATACGCCTGTCACAGTGGAGTACTAAGGTGAATAGCTACCAGTAAACCACCTTAAGTAAGGAGCATCTGTCAAATAAAGCGGTCAAGCGCTGCCTTTAGCGCATCCACCTCGGCCTCAATGTTTCCATCATCGACCGCACGTGTGATGCACTCGCTGAGGTGTTCGTCCAAGATTACGCGTGCCACCCGGTCTAGTCCACCTCGTACGGCTGCAATTTGCACCAGCACATCTGGACAAGGGCGATTCTCTTGCACCATCGTCTTGATACCGCGAATATGCCCCTCTAAGCGAGAAAGACGGTTAACAATTTTGCGCAGAGAGTCTTCGCTGTGAACATGGGCATGCAAGTGGTGATGTTCCTGGTACGCAGAAGCGCCCTTGCTGGAAGTAGAAATATCTGGAGCGGAGAACCCGACTGAACTATGAGTTGATATTGGCTTCACTGAATAACAAGATAATTTGGAAAAGACTGATGCGTACAGGCCAATGTAAAAATATGTCTGAAGAACAGTTTTATAGGAGTCAGTCTTTAAGCGATTTGTTATGAGCTAAGCTTTTACAGGTCAAGCTATTACGGCTAAGTTGTTACAGACCCAGTTGTTGAGCTAAATTGTTAAGCCTGCATAATTTAAGTGAAGTTGCGTAAAGGTCACTCGTCGTTGCTGTGCCTACTTGAGATGTGCTTGCTTGAGATATAGGCATAATCACACCGCCAACCAGTGGCCGACAAATCACTAATAACAGCATAACGAATCTGATTCAGCTCCCCTGCAGAATTGACATAAGGATTTACGTAAGATGGGGCCTCGTCAAATTCCCCTCATTGCTTGCTTTTAGAGTCTATCCACAGCAGCTTTTGAGAAGCGCTAAACACCGCTAAACATTCTAAGAAAAATCTGAAGACAATTTCGCATACCCCCCTAGGGCATTGCGAAGATTGCAGTGAGTCCTCCATCATCAGAGCTGAACGCTCAGTCTATAGTGCGCCATCAGCGCTCGCGGAAAACTCAATAGGTACCGTACAGAAAGGTGCCTGCGAAAAGGTGATGGTAACGAGCACTATCGTCAGAAGAGCTTAGTCAAGAGGACCAAACAAAATGTATGGCAGCAAGCAGGCCATTAGCACCAGTACTTCCCATCAGCAAGGATATGGCCGAAGCAACAAAGTTCTGGCTTTACTCATTATGTCTCCCTTATTCCCTTTATTTATAGGCGGCTGCCAGCAAGAAATCCCCCCTTCTTCTAGTCAGGCCGCTGACGAAAACGGAACCTTAGTTGTTGTCGCTAATGGTGAAGCCTTCGTTCGGGAAGGCTTCACCGACAAAGATGGGTGGAACATCAGCTTCGAGCACGTTTACACCACCTTGGACGATGTTGTTGTCACTCAAGCAGAAGTCCCCTTCGAAGCGGATGGTGAAAAGGAGCTCGAAGCGCAGCATCAAATCGCCTCTTCCCAACCGGTCACCGTAGATCTGGCCGCCGATCAGCCCGATGCACCCTTGGCTGTTGTCACACAGTTCGACCAGGCTAAAAGCGGACGCTATAACGCGCTATCCTGGATGCTTTCACCGGCTGCAACGGGTCCCTCTGAAGGCTACTCGCTACTGATGATTGGTGAAGCGACCAAAGCAGACGAAACCATCCCCTTTCAGATAGGGCTTGAAGAAGCGATCGCATTTAACTGTGGAGACTTTGTGGGCGACGAACGAAAAGGCATATTAGCCAGTGGTGAAACGGCTGAAGTCGAGGCGACTTTTCACTTTGACCACCTGTTCGGAGATGGAGAGGCCCCTGCAGAAGATGAGATTAATCAAGGTGCGTTAGGATTTGAGCCATTGGCTGCGATCGCTGAAAATAACCAGCTAACCGCTGACAGTGAAACCCTCAAGGCGCAGCTAAATGAAGAGGACTACGCAACGCTACAGACAGTTTTGCTGAGCTTGGGCCATGTGGGAGAAGGCCACTGCGACGCAGCTGATCTGCAGGCATCACAATCACCAGGCTAATGCGAAAACGACTGTTAGCACTCATCTTTGGCGCATCGATCGGCGTATTCATCAATACAGCATTCGGACACCACACACCTGAAGCAAAGGCACACGGATCCAATATCAAAATCACCCAATCGACAGAAATTCAGGCAACCTTCGAAACAGGAGAACCCATGGCCGATGCACAGGTGCTCATTTACGCCCCGACAGATCTGCAAACTCCCTGGACCACAGCGAAAACAGACGGTGAGGGCCGATTTAACTTCACGCCCGATGCGCAGCAGCCCGGGCAGTGGGAAGTTACCGTTCGGCTGGCGGGCCATGGTCACACCACAGCTTTTCTGGTTGGCGAAGCAGCCAATTCATCGAGCGCTTTACAGGGTCCGGCAGCAGGACCTGTACAAAAGTGGGTTGCGATCGCAGCAACCATTTGGGGATTCGTCGGCACGGCTTTGTTTTTCTCGAATAGACCTTCGGGAGGCAAAGCATAGTGCATATCCCCGATGGCATTGTCCCCGCACAGGTCTGCGTGGCAGGCTACGGCCTAACGGGTCTGCTCACCTGGTACTCACTCAGGCAAATCAACCGACGGGGCAATCCAAATGCTCAAATTCCAAAGGCTTCGCTGCTAACGGCGGCATTTTTCGTTGCATCGTCCATTTACATCCCCATTCCGCCTACTAGCGTTCATTTACTGTTAAATGGTCTGTTAGGTGTTGTACTCGGATATTTTGCACCGCTGGCTATCCTGGTTGGTCTGTTTTTTCAGGCGCTGATCGTAGGCCATGGTGGACTGACCACACTTGGGATCAATGCCACCCTGTTGGGCGTGCCTGCTCTGCTGGCTCACCACATTTTTCAGCTGCGCTTTTTTGGGTTGTTCCAGCCGCCTGGAAGATTGTCCAGCAGCGGTCCTCCTAGCACAACAGCAACAGGCCTATTTGCTTTTCTTGGAGGTGCATGTGGAATAGCTTTAGCCGCATTCATCTTCATGGGGATTGTCATTTCAACGGTCCCAGCTGACTTCGGTGCGGGTGCAGAGCAGCGGGCAATTATGACGCTGACGTTCATGCATTTGCCCCTTGCGTTGCTAGAAGGGAGCTTTACTGCCATGCTGGCCATATTTTTGCAGCGGGTGAAGCCAGAATTATTGATAGAGAGAAAGTAAAGGAACTTATGGCCCTAGCGAGTTTTGATACCTATGTAGAAGGGCGATCGCACCTACACAGCTGGACGCCCCGGCTAAAACTGTTGAGCCTCGGTCTACTGATGTTTGCCTTTGCCGCTGTCCAGCACTTGTCTTTAGTGCCTCCCATGCTCTGCCTGACAGCACTCATTTATGCAGCTTCAAGACTGCCGCTTTCTTTTCTGCTGAAGCGGCTGCGCTACCCAGGCCTTTTTATTCTGACGGTTGTGCTGGTGCTTCCCTTTACCGCAGGGGAAACCGTGCTGTCGCAGTGGGGGCCCATAGCCTTACGGCACGAAGGTCTAATAGCAATGGTTCTAGTAGTTGGTCGGTTTCTATCGATTTTGACGCTGGGATTTGTCTTGCTGGGTACGACGCCATTTTTGACGCTCTTGCGGGCAATGCGATCGCTGGGCCTGCCACCACTTCTGGCCGACATGACGCTACTTAGCTACCGCTACCTGTTTGAAACCGCCGACATGCTCTCCACCATGCAACAATCAATGAAGCTACGCGGGTTTGGCCAGCAGAAACGGTGGCTCCGTCTGAACGGCCAAATCCTCCGGCAGCTCTCTAGACTACTCGGGACGCTGTTAGTTCGTAGTTACGATCGTTCTGAGCGAATTTACAAAGCGATGCAGCTGAGAGGTTACGGGCAGCTAAAGCAGCCTCAGCTGATTGCGCAGCAGCCGATAGATAGTAGCAGCGCGGTCTTGACTGGCATTGTTGCGACAGCGGCTCTGTGCTTCGGCATCGCAGAAATCACCCTGCTGATGAAATAGCTGCTGCTGACACAGCTTGACGAAATAGAGACAACAATAGATAGGACACCAGGCATGACTCTAGGCTTAATCCAACCTTCCTTGAACAGTGAAGTTAAAAGCGGACAAGAAGCGATCGCAACACAGCACCTAAGCTTTCACTATTCGACGGGTACGCCAGTTTTACAAGGGCTCTCTATGCGCATCTATGCCGGTCAACGGGTGGGCATTATCGGCCACAATGGCTGCGGAAAAACCACGCTGTTCATGCTGCTGTGCGGCCTGCTAACCCCAACCGAAGGTCAAATTCAGCTGATGGGAAAGCCAGTCACTCCAGACGAATTTCGGCCAGAAGTCGGCATGCTCCTCCAAGATCCAGGCGACCAGCTATTTTCGCCCACCGTTAGAGAAGACATCGCCTTCGGCCCGCAGAATATGGGGCTCGACCCAGCAGCCATCGACCGGCAAGTACGGCAGGCCCTCCAGGTCACAGGCACCGCAGCGCTCGCCGACCGAGCACCTCACCACCTCTCAGGCGGCGAAAAGCAAATGGTGGCGATCGCTGGATTGCTCGCCATGCAGCCTAGCATCGTCATGTACGACGAACCCACAGCCAGCTTAGACTTGCGAACTCGCCGTCGGCTGGTTAGCTTTTTGCAAAAGTCTACGGAGACCCTGCTAATCTCATCCCATGATTTAGAATTTGTGCTGGAAGTATGCGATCGCATACTTCTCATAGACGATGGCCAAATCATTGCCGATGGCGATCCGATAGACATCATGGGCAATCAGGCACTGATGGAAACCCACGGACTAGAAAAACCTCACTCCCTCATTCCCCACGTCAAGCCACACCATCGCCGGTTAACTAGCCTCAACCCATCCACCGTTTCCCAGCCAGCTGATAAGCGTCCTGCAGCCAGAGGCCCAATTATCAACAGTCCCAACCGGGATAGCAAGAAAGCGATAAACGAATCAACCACCTAAGTTAGTAAAAAGTCTCATGGATAAAAGCATCTGGCTGAGCCTCAAGAGGCTCAGCGCCAGCCGCGTAATTACGTACAGATATTATTTGATTGACCATTAGCGCCATCAACAAAAACAAAAAGGGAATAAAAACCAAATTGAACAGTAGTCTATCCCATGCAACGCTTAGTTCTGATCGATTGACTGTGCCAAGTCGGGGGCGAGAATAAGACCGATACATCACAACCTCCCAAAGATTTATTAGCTGCTGTGACTTTTGCCATAAGCTTTTATCAAAAGGCATTTTGAGCAGTCGTATCTATCTCACCTAACTCGATAAGAATTCAGTAAAAAGAGGTGAAACAGATACAGCTCAATTCTCTCTTTCCAACATCAGTATGTGGCTGCACTAGTGACACAATTGCAGGTGGCTCTTCTCAAAACAAGCAAAGGTAAAGTCTTGATGAAATTCGCTCCCGTAGGGCGAACATCTACTTCAGTCAAGACTGTCTTGGCTTTATCACCTGCCAGATAATGAACACCGTAAACGAGAGATAGCCAATAGCGACTACCCAGTTTTGCCAGCTATCTACGGTATTCATATCGTCATCTCCTAGGGCTCTATCAAAGCTAAAAATTCTTCTTACCTTTCACTACTTTCCTTACACACTAAAAAAAGAACAAGTATGCAAGCAAGGCTTACAATTCAGAAAAACGTTTGTGATTTGCAGGAAAAGCGCGGATAAAACCATTTTTCTGGGAATGATCGTCGATATGACCCCAAGCGAGATTTTATCGCTGATATCTCCATTAAGACATCATTTCATCAGTCTCAGACGTGAGTAACTCCTGCCCAAACCCAATATATTCTACGCCTCTAAACCGGAAAACTTCAATTGCGCTATTACCTCTCCTGGGCACTTTTCTCCCAGTCGCCAGTGCCTCTGCACAAGTCATTGCAACAGAAGGAACAACGACCCAAGTGGAGGTCAATGGCGATCGCATCGACATTACTGGCGGAGAGCACTCTCGCGATCAGGCCAATCTCTTCCAAAGCTTCCAGCAGTTTGACCTAGCGTCAGAGCAAACTGCCAGCTTCGTCACGACTGCCAATGTTCAAAACGTCATCGGCAGTGTCCAGAGTCAGCAAGCTTCGACTATCAACGGCAGCTTGCAGGTAACCGGTAGCGACGCCAACCTATATTTGGTCAATCCTGCAGGCATCCTGATGGGCCCAGATAGCCACCTAAATCTATCTGGTGGATTTACAGCAACAACGGCAACCCGTATTGGCTTCGACGATGGTCAGCTCAGTTCGGCAGCACCTTCTGACTATGCTGAGCTGACAGGTGACCCCACAACTTTCTACTTCGATACATCCAGTCCGGGGGCAGTTGTCAATCATGGTGAACTCAGCGTTCAGACAGGTGAGTCTATTCAGCTCATTGGCGGTACGGTTGTCAGCGATGGCCAACTCACAGCCCCTGCCGGAACTATCACCCTCGCAGCAGTAGAAGGCGAAAACCTAGTTAGGCTAGGTCACAGCGGCCAGCTCCTATCTTTTGAGATAGAGCCCTTGAAGATAGAAACCAGCGCGTCAGGTGGAGCCATAGGTAGAGCCACAGACAGCGCGATCGCACCTACAAGCCTAGGCGAAATGCTCACAGGCAGTAGTCCTAGCCCAGCAAATAACTTAGCGATCGCACCAGATGGGACTATCCGTCTCGTCGGAGAAGACCGGGCCATCTCCGAATCGGGCGGACAGGTTATTCTCTCAGATCGCCTGTCGACAGAAGGCTTGTTGGAAGGCCTCGAAGGTGGAGACATCAACGTCTTAGGCGAGCATATTTTGCTGACTGAGGCCAGGCTAGATGCTTCTGGTATGTCTGGAGGCGGACAAATTCGAGTGGGCGGTGACTATCAGGGTGAGGGGGAGATCGCCACAGCTCTCACAACCACCATCGATACCGCCTCAAGCCTGATTGCCGATGCACTACAGACCGGCGACGGCGGTGACATTGTTGCCTGGTCAGATCAGCAAACAATCTTCGAGGGGAGCCTGTCTGCACTGGGAGGTTCATCTGGCGGTGATGGAGGCTTCGCAGAAGTTTCTGGCAAAACTCACCTTACCTTTTCAGGCTCAGCAAACCTTAGCGCACCTGCAGGGCAGCTCGGCCAGCTACTCCTCGACCCAGAAAACATCGTCATTACAGACGGCAGCGCGCCAGCAAACACCATAACAACAGACTACCGATCCAGCGCATCCATCGAAAACATTCTCGGCAATCTCGAAATCACCGCCACAAACGACATCACGATAGAAGACCTATCTGACAACGAATTACTGTTTTCACCGGGCACTCACGTTACCTTCAGAGCCGACGCAGATAATGATGGCAGCGGACAGTTTTCCATGGAAGCGGAAGACGCAATTACGGCGAGAACAGGCAGAATCAGCATCTTTGGTGCAGGGCTCAACGTTGGCAAACTGCACACCGACAGCAGCAGCGGTCCTGGCGGCGACATCACCTTGCTCAGTAGCCAGGGAGTCACTACAGGCAGCATCAGTACCAATAGCTTCTCCTTTGGGAACAACGCTGGCAACGGCGGCAATCTCCTCATAGAAGCAAACAACGGCAGCATTAGCGTCGATGGCCTGATCAAAACATGGTCTTACACCCAGAGAAACAACAGCGGAGCCGGTGGCAGCGTTACGCTAGAAGCTACTGGAGATATCGCTGTCGCCCAGGAAATTAATTCACTGGCAGCCACTGATGGCAACAATGCTGGCGCAGGCGGTAGCATTTCTCTCATCTCCACGACGGGCAACATCGCAACCGATGAACTCACTTCGTTCTCACGATCTAGAGGCAACAACGCGAACCTAGGCGGCAGCATTTTCGTATCAGCCCCCAATGGCCAAGTCAGCTTTCCAAGAATTGATAGTGCTTCACGGGCTACTAACAGAAATGCCAGCGATGGTGGCAATGTCAGCATCGAAGCAGACATTATCAATATCGGCAGCATCAACACAGCCTCTATATCTTTGGGTAATGGCTCCACAGCGCAAGCAGGTACCGTTGACCTCAACGCTCAAACTGCACTGAACATCGAGCGGATCAATGCTGCTAGCAGCGGTGAGAACAGTCTGGCCAATAGCATTCTTCTCAGCGCTAATACGATTGACATCAATGGTGGAGCAAATTCTATTACGGGCAGTAGCGTCGGTCTCTCTACAGCCGATCTCTCCCGAGATATCAATCTCGGCTATGGAAATGCTGACAGCCAGGATCCATTCGATTTAAATATTACTGAGAATGAGCTGCAGGCTATCCATTCGATTCTGCAACCCATTAGCATCAGCGCAGGCAATAGTACGGGTACGATCGGCCTGTTTCCAGGGGCGATCGCTCATTCAAACCCCATCGATATTCTGGGCGGCGACACGCTTGCAATCAACGATGAGACTGTCACCGTCCTTTTCGACAGCCTAGATTCTGGCAGACTGGGCAACCATATTACGTTTGCCAATATTGAACAATTCAGTGGCATTGACACCGCTAGCTATGAACACTACTCTGGCCCATCCCTACTGATAGACCTCAATAACTTCACACAGGCTCAAAACTTAATCGGGTCAAACAACAGCACTCTAAAAGGTGCCGATACTGACAATACTTGGGTTGTTGATGGGGAAAATAGAGGCAGCGTGGGCAGCGTTCAGTTCGAGAACTTTCAAAGCTTAGTGGGCGGCAGTGCCCGCGACGACTTCAGGATGCGACCCGGCAGCGCGATTACTGGAATGATCAACGGGTCATCGGGTACAGATACGCTAGATTACAGCAACTATGGCTCAGACCTGACCATTGAATTTGATACTGGCGGTAGCGCTGAAGGCACAACAAACAACATCACCGGCTTTAGCAGTATTGAAACCGTAATAGGAAATTCGGCTGCTGGCAGCACCCTACAAGACACCCTAATCGGCTCGCATGAGGCTGATAGCTTTACGATTTTGGGCGTACAGAGCGGCGAGATTTTAGTTGGGGGAAATTCACAATCGGCTACTGTATCGTTTTCTCAAATAGAGACTTTGGAAGGGCAAGCGGGTGCAGATAGGTTTGAAATCAATGCACCAACAGCAGCTCTTGGTATCAGCATAGAAGGGGATGGCAGAGAGGTCGCAGACACCCCTGTAGAAAATCGCATCAGCACAAATATCGCGGATCTTCAGTGGATACTCACTGGCGAAAATCAGGGAAGCCTTGAGCACAATGGAACTGTGCTAACCACTTTCAAAGAAATTATCCCCCCAGACTTTGACACATCCGAGATAGAAGAACAAAATCCAACAGAACCAACAACACTGCTTGCCGGCCTGATCGCCGGGACAACTGTACGTGCCAGTGAGGCAGCGGAGAACACATCCATCAGTCAGCTGCTGACTAACCTGTCGGCATCTGACGGGCAGGCAGCCCCCGCAGCAGTTATCAGGCAAATCGAAACAAACGTCAGTGCCAGCTTTAATACATATCTGGGGTTGGGAGAGCAGGCAGACAATAAACCTGCCACGCTAGACGAGATGCAAACGACACTGGGTGCGATCGCCCAGAGCAGTGACGTATCGCCTGCGGTGATTTATGCCTATTTTGTTCCAGATGCAGCTTCTGAAGATGCGATAGTCACCGGCAGCAACTACCCCACGCGTCCTGACGACCAGCTCGAGATCATGGTGGTCACACAGGAGAATGACATCGTCAGGCAGCGAGCTTGGGGAATCACTCGCGCACAGGTAGAAAATACCAGCCAGCGATTTCTGCAGCACACAACCAGTCAATTCTCAACTGAGCGACAGTATTTACCGCCTGCCCAACAGCTTTACAGCTGGCTAATCCGACCCATTGAACAGAGGCTCGAACGACATCACATCGATAGCATCGGCTTCGTACTAGATACAGGGCTACGGACACTACCCCTAGCGGCCCTTCACGACGGCGATCGCTACTTAGCGGAGTCCTACAGCATAGGATTACTGCCGACCTTTAGCCTGACCGACTTCGACACTCGGCTAAGCGAAGAGCGCACCGACTTTACAACAGCGCAAGTCTTGGCCATGGGCGCTTCCCAATTTGAAAATCAACTCAATCTGCCAGCTGTCGATGCCGAAGTCAACTTAATTACCAATGGCCCTTGGGAGGGAGAAGCCTTTCTAAATGAAGATTTCGTACTAGACAACTTAGAAATGCAGCTTCAGCAAAATACCTACGGCGTTCTTCATCTGGCAACCCACGCTGTTTTTGAAGCGGGCAGCATCGAAGACTCCTACATTCAGCTCTGGAATGAAAAGCTCTCATTAAATGAAGTAGCAAACCTTCAGCTATCCAATAGCAATCTCGGCCTCATAATCTTGAGCGCCTGCAGCACAGCGCTTGGCGATGAAGCTTCTGAATATGGCTTTGCGGGATTTGCAGTTAAAGCAGGATCGCAGTCGGCCCTCGCTAGCCTATGGCCTGTCAATGACGAAGGAACACTGGGCTTCATGTCACAATTTTATGGCGCACTCAGAACGACTTCCACCAGGGCAGAAGCGCTTCAGCAGGCACAGCTCAGCCTTATCAGCGGAGAAGTTGGTATCGCTGACGGCACAATTTATGGGCAGGGGAACGAAGAAATCGCTAGCATACCGGCCCTAGCTGAGAGTGGTCGCTGGACCTTCGCCCACCCTTTTTATTGGTCAGCTTTCACTATGATTGGCAATCCCTGGTAGGGAAACCTAGGCCTAGCTGCCTATCCTCTGCCTGCTATGCCTTCAAGTAGACTCCATCATGAAAAGTCGGCACATCTCAACTTTTCAACCAAAGTTGCTTGGGCACTTCTCCCTTTCACAAGCGGCATTACAAGCTGCATTTTGCTACCGACAACCGGTGCTTCTGCGCAAGTTGTCGGTAGCAATGATGGTGTCAATACCGCCGTCGACGTCGCGGGCGACCAATTTGACATCACAGGCGGACAGCGCTCTGCAGACGAGGCAAACCTATTTCATAGCTTCGACCAGTTTGACCTAGCAGCGGAGCAAACGGCCAATTTCATTACGGCACCGGATGTACAAAATGTCATCAGTCGCATTCAAAGCGATCAGGCATCTCTGATTGAAGGAACCTTGCAGGTCAGTGGGAGTGATGCTGATCTATATCTCATGAATCCGGCTGGCATTTTGCTCGGTCCCAATGCGCAGCTCAACCTTGCCGGTGGATTCACAGCCACGAGTGCTACCGGCATTGAGTTCGAGCCGGGACAGTTCTCAGCCACTGAGGAAGGCAACTACGCTCAGATGACGGGCACACCAAACACCTTCCGCTTTGATACGGCAGAGCCGGGTGCCGTTGTTAACTTGGCAGACTTAGCGGTTGAAAATGGCGAATCGATCACGCTGCTGGGCGGTACGACGGTTAATGCAGGCAGCCTAAGCGCACCAGAGGGCAGCATTACGGTTGCGGCAGTAGAAGGCGAGCAGCTTGTGCGCGTTAGCCAAAGCAACCAGCTATTGTCGCTAGAGGTAGAACCGACAACGCTTGGCCATAGCACACTGGTTAGTCCGCAGAGCATCGGTGAAATGCTGACGGGCGGAGAGCTAGAAGATGCAACGGCGCTGATCACTGAAGCAGATGGTTCGGTGCGCTTAGGCGGAACATCAAAGGTGATTTCTGAAGCTGGTGGAAGTGCGATCGCAACTGGCAGCCTATCTACGCAAGGCAACACCGGCGGCAACATCAACGTACTGGGCCATCAGGTTGATCTGATCAGTGCTGACCTCAACGCATCGGGCGACCTAGGTGGTGGCTTCATTAGAGTCGGCGGAGACTACCAAGGGCAAGGCCCCGTCTTCAATGCGAGAGAGACCTATGTAGATGACGCATCGACGCTGTCTGTGAACGCTCTTGTCGAGGGGAGCGGTGGACGGGCGATCGCTTGGGCAGATAACCGCATGCAGTTCTACGGCAACATTGAAGGCCGAGGCGGCAGAGCAGGCGGAAACGGAGGCTTCGCCGAAGTTTCAGGAGAAGAACATCTAGTATTTTCAGGCCTCGTAGATCTCAGCGCAGCCCAAGGAGAACTCGGCCATCTCCTGCTCGATCCTAGCAATGTTTTCATTACTGACGGTGGCACATCCACTAGCATTGACGATGACGACTACATATCGAGCACCTCACTCGAAAACCAAACGGCCAACATCACCCTCACCGCTAAAAATGACATTGTCCTTGAAGACCTCAGCAGCAATCAGCTCACGCTACAGCCAGGCGTCTCCCTCTCGCTGATTGCAGATAGCAACAACATCAGCGGCGGCGAGTTTCGCATGCTCGACCCTAAGGATACGATTCGAGCAGAGCAAGGCGATATCACAATTCAAGGCGATGGCATCTATGTAGGCACACTAAATACCAGCACCGATGCACACAATGCAGGCGGCACAAGTGGTATCGCAGGTGGTGACGTTATTCTCAGTAGCCAGCAAGGCGTTTCTGCGGTGGCCATTCTTACCCAGGGAGAGCGCACCTCAGGATCGCACAATTCTGGCGATGGGGGAGATGTCAACATAGAAGCGTTTAATGGTGACATTAATATTGAAGAAGCGATCAGAACCTATTCTCACATCGCCGGAAGAGAGTCTGGCGACGCAGGCGACATTACTCTAACCGCCCATCAGGGAGATATTAAAGTCAGCACTGCCTCCCCAACAACTAATAACGTTTTACGAGCTAGCTCGAGCGCCGACACCTACGACACAGGAAACGGCGGAGATATTATCCTCAATGCACCAACCGGCATAATAGACATTGGCGGCGGTCTCACCACCTCGTCCTACGCACTAGGCGCTAGCTTCCTAGGAAACAGCGATGCTGGAAACGGCGGCAGCATTGTCCTAAATGCGTTTGGGAACATCACAACAGGAGATATTAGAACAACTTCAGAAGCTGGCACTACCGCTTCAGGGGGCAATAGAGCCAGAAATGG
>JBCBJS010000031.1:0-52647 GCA_038523095.1 Cyanobacteria bacterium J06626_6 | reverse complement strand
GCCGGTGAGGTGGTCGATTTTTTGCACGTGTTTCCCGTGACGGGGTTCCCAATTTTTAACCTCGCGGATATTTGGATTAACGTGGGCATTATTTGCCTATTGCTAATGGCGATTATTTTTCCCGATCCTCAGTCCAGCGAAGCCCCACAGGAGCGGCGGCGAAAATAGCGGCTGGCTGTGTGCTGGGCGAGCAAACCGAGCGGCCAAACCGAGCGGCCAATCCGAAATTTCTTTGGCGCGGTTTGTTGATTATCTGTATCGGCGTGTCATCAGTGCGTTATGCATGAGAATGTGCGCCACGTCTTCGGTGCGCCCCTGCTTGGCGTGGCTCGGCAAAGCCTCCTTCTGTCGTCCACGCTTTCTGCGATATCGCTTACTATGCAGACACTTGCGTGTGTAATGACTGCCTGAGCTGTCTGCATTTCTTTTTATCCCTATGACTTCTCCGCCACCTCAGCCGCCAAGAAAACCTGGAAACGCCGGCCGAAAGCCTGGCTCAAATCGGCCCAAAACTTTCCTAGGTTCGATTACTCAGGCGTTTCAGACCGTTCAGGCCAATGTGGACTTTGCTAAGATTCCACTGAAGCCGAATGCGCGGGTGCCAAAGCTGCTGGTAGAAACCGGCTCGGGCACTCAGCCGAGTGAGTATCCGCTGGTGGGAGAGCACTATATCTTAGGGCGCTCCTCTAAGTCTTGTGACATTGTGGTGCGCAGCCCAATTGTCAGCCAGACCCATCTGTCATTGACGCGCGATCGCGCCCGACCCGGTAACCCTTTCGTTCTGAAAGATCAGGGCTCTACCAACGGCATCTATCGCAACAAAAAGCGCCTGTCTAAGCTGCCGCTGCGCCACGGCGATGTGTTGACCCTGGGGCCAAAAGAGCTGGCTGATGCGGTCACCGTTCGCTACATTGACCCGCCACCTTGGTACATCAATACCCTTCGCTACGGCCTGTATGGCGCAACGGGGTTGACTGGGCTCTTAGCCTTTTGGATTGTGGGGCTGCAGTGGCCCAAGATATCGATTAACCCTTTTCCCGAATCGGTGCAAGGGCCTGTGCTAGTGACCGCAGAAGAGAATGGCACCCGCACGCCGCTCAATGAGCTACCGAATATTTCCCACCGGGAAAATCAGCGGCTAGCAGACTATTCGGCCTACTTACCCCAGGCCGTTGTCGCTTCAGAAGATACGCGGTTTTACTGGCATTTTGGCGTCGACCCTTGGGGCATTGCGCGGGCGCTAAAAACGAACATTGCCGATGGGACGATTCGAGAAGGGGCCAGCACTCTGACCCAGCAGCTGGCCCGAAATACCTACCGTGACTATGTGGGCACAGAGGACAGCGCGGCCCGGAAGATTCGAGAGATGGTGGTGGCGCTCAAGCTAGAGACCTTTTTCAGCAAAGATGCGCTGATGCTGCTCTATCTCAACCGGGTGTATCTGGGTAATAACCTCTACGGATTTGAAGATGCCTCGCAGTTTTATTTTGGTAAGTCTGCAGGAGACCTGAGCATTGCAGAGGCGGCGACGCTGGTGGGTATTTTGCCTGCGCCTAATGCGTTTAACCCGGTACAGGACTATCAGGCGGCGGTGGAATATCGCGATCGCGTGATCGAGCGCATGGTGGCTCTTGGCATGATCAGCGCAGAAGAGGGGCGGCGAGCCCGGCGATCGCGGATTGAAATTAGCCCTAAGGCGCGCGAACAGCTCAAAAGCTCCAGAGCGCCCTACTTTTACAGCTACATTTTTGATGAGCTTGACCAGGTGCTGGGGGAAGGCCTCGCTAGGGAAGGCAATTTTATTGTGGAGACCAGTCTGAATCTGGCGATGCAGGCAAAAGCCGAAAATACGCTACGTGAAACCGTGGGCGCTCAGGGAGCTCAGTATGGATTTTCCCAGGGCGCGGTGGTAACGCTCAATACTCAAAATGGTGAAATTGAAGCCCTTGTGGGCGGCGTTGACTACGCAAAAAGCCAGTTTAACCGGGCGACTCAGGCCCTCAGACAGCCAGGTTCGACGTTCAAAGTCTTTGCCTATGCGTCCGCACTGGAGCAGGGTATTTCTGCGGGTGAAACCTTCTCCTGCAGCGATCTCAACTGGGGTGGCCAATACTTTGCAGGCTGCCGTTCAGGCGGCGGCGCTCTGGATATGTACGCCGGGATGGCGCGTTCAGAAAACGTCGTCGCTCTCCGGATAGCCCAGGCCGCCGGTTTGGATTCAATTGTTGCTCTGGCTAAGCGAATGGGCATTAACTCAGAGCTGCAGCCTTTGCCAGGGCTGGTGCTGGGTCAAAGCGAGGTGACCCCGTTAGAAATCACAGGTGCCTTTGGCGCTTTAGCCAATCAGGGCGTGTGGAATCGCCCCCACGGCATTCAGCGAGTGATCGATAGCAGCGACTGCGAAGATTTTAGTAACTTGGCCTCCTGCCGGGTGATCTACGACTTTTCACAGAGTGCAGATTCTAGTCAGCCAGTGCTCGATCCTTATATTGCCAACACCATGGTTGGCATGATGCAGGGCGTGGTGCAAGGGGGGACTGGCCGCAATGCGTTTTTAGGCAGAGGTGAGGCCGGCAAGACCGGCACGACCAATGACAATGTGGATCTTTGGTTTATTGGTTATGTGCCGCAGGATACCCTTGTGAGCGGTATCTGGCTCGGCAATGATGACAATAGCCCCACCTACGGCAGTAGCGCTCAGGCTGCGGACCTGTGGGGGCGCTACATGGGTGAGGTACTCCGCTAAGCCTTGATGGTCAGTCGCTGGTCTCAGATCCTTGGCTACATCTGCTGGGCTGCGACCCGCTCTGGTCGATGGATAGGCGTCACGACTGAATGTGATGGTGCGACTGCTGCTGTCTTTAGAGTGGCAGCTTCTGCAGTGGGGGCCGGGGGACCATCAAAGGCGGTTTTGGCCGCAAGGGTATAGATTTCAACATGGTCTTTGCGACCCCGTAGCGGGGTGACTGTAAAAGGGATGAGGGGAAATTTCTCTTTTGCGTGGTAGCGAGTTTCAGCGCTGACTAGAACGTTAAAGTCAGCAGTTTCAGGTAGGGACTTTGTCATTGTTTCCAGGCGAGCAGCCACATTGACCGTATCGCCGAATAGCGAGTAGTTCAACCGGTTGCGGTTGCCTACGGTGCCGCCTACTAAGGGGCCCGTATGAATGCCGATCCCAAATTTTATTGTGGGTAGCCGCTGGGCGGTTAGCTGACAGTTGAGCAGGGTTAGCCGATCGTGCATCTCGATGGCTGCGGTGAGAGCGGCAATGGCGTCGGTCCTGATTTCATCTGGGTGTGTTCTGGGGACGGGCGCACCGAAGACGGCCATAATCGCATCGCCAATGTACTTGTCGACCATGCCGCCATTTTCCATAATGCAGTCTGTCATGGTCTCAAAGTACTGATTGAGCCAGGGCAACAGCTTTTGCGATGGCAAAATTTCAGCAATGCCCGTGAAGCCTCGAATGTCCATGAACAGAACTGTCGCGGTGAGATTTTGTGCGGCGAGCTCTCCTTGGTCTAGGATTTCGCCTTTGTTCCGCCAGATGAGTTCTGCTGTGCCAGGGGAGACATTCATGGAGAATAGGGCCATCAGCTGCTGCTTTTCTTGCTGTTCGTGCAGCTGAACGGCTAGGGCGCTGAGGAACACGGTGCCGATGGGCGCGGCGATGGGTAGCCACCAGCCCAGTATGAAGCCGCTGTAGGCGATCGCACTCCACAGCAGCGGAAACCCGACAACCGCCATCAGGCGACCCGAGGCCTCCTGCTTTCTTAGCAGGTGACTGCCGCCGATGGCTAGCCCTACCAGTAGCAGCAGTGCCTGCCACTGGGGGAGCCGCCGCAGATAAGACTGGTTGAGCAAATTATCGATAGTGGCCGCGTAGAGATAGACGCCGCTGACTGGGGGAGACTTTTGAAAAGGCGTGCGCAGAGGATCAATGCCTGCTAAGGTCGCGCCGACTAGCACAATCTTATTTTGGAACAGGCTGGCATCCACCTGACCGTCGACGACATCGGCATAGGAATAGATTTGTAGATCGCCTGGGCGACTGGAGGTGTAGGGTGCGGCTACTTCACCTGGCCAGTTGAGCCAAACCGTTTGCTCGGCTGGCAAGAGACTTTTTATAACAGATTGGGGATCGGCGGTGAGGGAGGTTGCGATCCCAGCATGGCCGCTTGCCTTGGATGACTTCTCAAGGGCGGTCTTTTCAAGGACGGAAGGGTAGTGGCGCTTGGCAGCAGTCTGTTGGCTCGTACTGGCGTGGCCGGAGAGCGATTGCTTTGGAGTTTGCGGCGCTGAGAGGGAAGACCCGGCAGGCGAGACAAACGCGGTGCTACTGGTTTGTTGAACGTGGGTGCTGGGAGTGCCCGCGTTTCCTGGTGGAAACTGGAGATGGGGGACTGTTGGCGGGCTGTTTTCTGCGATCAGCGTGCCTGACATGACTTCTGCGTAAACCTGCAGCGTTGCGAGCCCTAGCGAGGGGTTGCCACCTGCTCCGTACAGCCTTAATCGACGGCTGACGCCATCGTCGTCTGTCAAAATGCCTGCGTCTCCCCTAAGAAAAAAGCCTTCAGCAGGATCTGCCAACGTGTTGGCCACGTCGATGTAGCGTCCTCGGTGGTTAGTCCCTACAGACAGGACAACGTTGGCGTTGTCGACAATTGCTTGCGCTAGCTGAGGGTCTTGATCGCTGGTATCGGGGAAGAGTACGTTGAAGGCGACAACGGCTGGCTGAACGCCTGCTAACTTATCTAGAAGCTCTGTGTAGCGATCGCGCGTCCATGGGTACGGGCCCAAGGCCTCTACACTCAAGTCATCAATGGTAATAACCGCGATCCGATCATCCCACTGGGGCGCGCCCGTGAACTCCCGGCGGGCCTGATGCAAGAGGTTGTAGCTCTGCTGCTCAAGGACGTTCCAAGCGCCAATGGCTGAAAAACCGACGGAAATAGCCGAAACAACGACCCCAGAGAGCAAACCAAGCCGATTGGCCGCGACCTGTTGTTCTCCCTGTCGTCTCTGGTTGAAACATCGTTTGAACCAAGCGTAGTAGGCTTGCTTGGCTTGAGTTATGGATGTCTTTGCACTAAGCGTTTTGCGTTTAAATAACATTCTGCAGCCATACTGAATGACTTGCTTTCCGTACCTGCTATGCAGGAGAAAACAAGCCGTGGCATTCACTGCTTTGCCGATCTGTTGAAATGAGATTTGTCAGAATGCAGCTGAAGATGTAAGAAACTATCTCCACAAGCTCTGAATAGTAAAACCTCGAAATAGGGAGGCTAAAGCAGTACGCAAACGAAACAAAACAATCTTGCAGGCTTTGCTACAGATTTTCCAATCAGGCGGCCCTATTTGACTGCTCGTTGAACCTTGGGACAAAGCCTTAGAAAGCGTACGGTGACGAAACTTATCTCTCTTGAGAGTGGCGTCCTACGCTAACTGTAAATGCAGGGTTCCTTATCTCTATATGACACTGGCCGCAGCTAAAATCCGGATGTATCGTCCGTATATGCCGAAAGGAAATTTAGGATCTCTACCCTTAATTCCAAGCAGGTGCAATAAGCAAACTACAGGAAAATAGCTAAGTCCAGCAAATTTCTCTTAACTGTTTCATTTGCGGTGACATCCTAATCTAGCGGTGTCTAGAGAGTTACACAAGGGTAGTAATTACGCTGATAGGGGCATTAACAGCTACATACTTTTGTGCGCATACTGAGGAAACACGGCGTTTTCAACAACAATCCTTTACATCACCAACCCATAACAGCGCTCAAGTGTTTTACACAAGTGTCTGAGTGACACGCTTGCGAACACGAACTACCGACGTCTGGCCTTACTCATCATCTTTTGTGAGAGGCGCAGCGGTAAATCTTCTTTTTCTGCCCAATCTTGCAATATTCGATAGAAAATCTGCCGATCTCGACTCTGCAGAACAGCTGTTTGGTCTGCCGTTTCGATGGCGTAGGGATAGCCATTGCCGACGATGACTTCGGCCCTCACTTGGTTGATGACGGTTTCGGCTTGGCCAGCTTCCCAAATCCACTTGGGCAAATCTAGTCGAGCTGGGAAGCTGGCGTTGGTTTTGAGATAGGTGAAGGTGAGGCGATCGCACATTTCCCGGTATTCGCCCAAAATGCCGCCGCGATCGCAGGTCATAATCGGCGTGCGATCGCCCCATTTCATTCCTCGGTTTAGCAGCTTGGCGTCGTGGAGCGATCGGGTTTTGTCTAGGCCATGAAACGCGCGCAGCAGGGTTGTAATATCGTTCGACTCGGCCGTATCGACGTAGCCTACTAGGGGCACCCGATGCTTTTCGCTGGCCTGTAGCAAAGTGAGCACCTGCTCTACGTAGGGACCGCGAATATTTTCATCGAGCATAGAGGCAAATGAAAGCACCAGTGAGCCATCAAAGAAGACCAGACACTTTTCTGGATCGCAGCCCCTATCTTCAGCGCGCGCCCTGGCCGTTTTGATGTAGTCGATTAGCCGCTGTACCTCCATCGAGAACCGGCGCATATTGATCCAGCGGTCCATCGGTTGCGATCTGTCGGCTACCAAATCTTTTGGCGTCATCACATCGAGCAAAACGTCTTTTTCGTAGGTGCCTTCGCCGCAGTGATGGTTTTCAAACCAGCCAATTTGCACAAGGGCAATGGGGATGGAGAAGTCTTTTTGTGGGAATACCTGCGAGCCATCCACCGCAAAGGTGGTGACGTCTGTAAGCTGCTGGGCGACCCAGGCAAGGCTCTGTTCGCGGTTATCCCAAGCTAGGTGGCTGCGGATGATGCCCCTATCTGTAGCGGCAATGGGTTCTAGGGCGCGGGCGCCGAGGGTGCAGAGCGCGTCCTCTCCTTTTTTTTGCTGTGAGCGGGTCCAGCGATCGCGCCCTTGGTCGCTCAGGGCTACCCACTCAGCCCAAGCCGCGCGGTACTGCGTTAGGTAGCTAGTTGCACTTTCCTGAAAGCTATAAAAATCGACGTGTTTGCTGTTTAGAACCGCCTGGATTTGAGCAGGATTGATAGCCATAGACTGTGCTAGCAACAGAGCACTGAAATCATACTTCAAAACGGTAGAACAGGAATACTAACGTTCTCTGCAGTTTGGAAAATGAGGACGGAGCAATTTAGGAGAACACCGCGAAAATATTGCGCAGCATAAATTTGTGTGAAATGACGTTGAGCGACACATAGACAACTGTCGAGAACAGCCGAAAATGCATTGAGATTGTTCAATCCAAGTGTTAATTAAATATGCAAAAGTTAAGCAGACAAGTTCTCTGATGTAATTTTTCCAAAGCGAGGTCGTCCAAAAAAATACTCAGGAAAATCTCGCTCTCGGTGTGGTTAAGCGCCCGAAGCGCTGGGACTTTTACAGGTTATAGATAGCCTCATCTGAGGTGTGGATGTCCCCAATTGCACAGAAGTTGACATCAAGCGTAGCATTGTAAACAAAGTTCACAAAAATAAATTTTTAACATCAGCATTTGTTTGTATTTGCTTGCACACCTTTGCTTTGCATAGTCATATTTGCTTCGCGCAATGCTGTAGAAGCGATGCTCGGTAAAAGCGGTGTCTGGCGTCTGCAATTTCACTGATAAAGTATGACATCCCAAACTGTAGAGCAACATGAAGCCTATGTCCGTGTCTCCACTGGACTAGACACACTAGATGAGATTTTGCACGGTGGCTTGCCGAAGGGCGAGCTGTACGTAATCAACGGATCGCCGGGATCTGGAAAGACGACGCTGGCGCTGCACTTTTTGCAAACAGGTGCGATCGCAGGCGAAAAAGTAATGTGCTTAGCCCTTGCCCAGCGGGTTGACAGCATGAAGCAAACAGCTACGTCAGTCGGGATAGATGCTTCCGACGTGGATTTTTACGATCTCAGCAGCGTTTCTGCGCTCAAAGAAATCGCCGACCGCCAGACCATTTTTGACACCTCAGAGGTGGAGCTGGTCGGAACCATGCAGGCCATTGTCGATACCATTGAAACCGAAGCGCCGAGCCGAGTCGTTTTCGACGGGGTTTCGCAGCTCAGAATGTTAGCTAGTAACGCCATGACCTACCGGCAGCAACTGTTCATGTTGCGCGACTACATGGCCACTCGGGATATTACCGTCGTCCTTACCGATTCTCAGGAGGCGGCCTCTGGTGACCAGGAGCTGGTTTCGATGGCCCATGGCGTCATCACCCTGATGGTCGAAACCACCGCGCACGGCAGCGCCCATCGCTATCTGACTGTTTCTAAAATGCGCGCCAGCGCCTACGAGCCCGGGATGCATGACTTAGAAATTGACGCCAGTGGACTTCAGGTTTACAAGTCTCATCGCCATGCAGAGGGCACAAAGCTAGCAAGTATTGACTCCATACAACTTTCAGAACCAGTACTCAGAGACAGTGGGCTTCCAGAGCTAGACCAGCTAATTAGCGGTGGACTGCATGCTGGGACCAGCTGTTTGATGCTCGGCCCTTCAGGCACTGGGAAAACCTCAATTGCGACGCTGTTCGTTGAGCGGTTAGCGAGTAAGGGCGGGAAAGCGAGTATTTTTCTATTTGACGAGTCGACCGAAACCTTTTTGCGACGTTCAATGGGGCTTGGCATGAACCTTGTGCCGCTGATCAAAGCGGATCGCATTCGGCTTCACGAGCTGAGCTTTGGCAATATTACTCCGGGTAAGTTCGCTAGCTTGATTGATCGCGATGTAGATCAGTGGGGTACGCAAATAGTCGCCATCGATACGCTTACGGGCTATCTCAACGCTATGCCCACCAAAGCTAGGTTGATTTCTCAAATGCACGAGCTGATGCGGCGGCTCAACCAAAAAGGCGTACTTACCTTTTTGATGGTGGCTCAGCACGGCGTTATTGGCACATCTATTGATGTATCAGTCGATATTAGCTACTTGGCCGATACTGTTTTACTGTTTCGTCACTTTGAGGCGAACGGTGAACTTAAGCAGGCTATCAGCGTGTACAAAAACCGCTACGGTACCCACGAAAAGCAGATTTGCGAAGTGAAGCTACAGCCAGGCGGTATTCAAATTAACCGAGCGTTAGGGCAATTTTCTGGCATCCTATCGGGCACACCTCGCTACAGAGACGAGAGTGTCAGGGATGTAATTGCAGTCGATAGCTTGGAGAGCGACGAAGCGGGTTAAGTCCGCTAAAAGTCTGTTGCTAACAGTCTAAAAGACGTGCTCAAAGGGGTACTTAGAAGCATACTTGAAGGGCGAACTTGAAGGGGGCTTAATCAATGGAGCGCATTGTATTAGCGGCTCGAACGGGCGTGAATGCGAACGTCTTGAGAGACGTGCTAGAAGCCGAAGCACAGGTGCAGATTGAGCCGCCGACAATAGAAACGGTGTCTTCAGCTATTGAGACTGAAGCGTCGCTGCTGGTGCTGACCGAAGAGGTGTTGACTGAGCCTGACAAAGCTGAGGAATTGGGCGATCGCATCAGTCAGCAGCCAGACTGGTCAGATCTGCCCATCATTATTTTGCTCAGTGAATGTCAGCGATTTGAAAACTGCCTGGCCCTACTTGGCCAAACAACCCATCATCGTAGCGTATTGCTCCTAGAGCGGCCGCTCAAGCGGCCAATATTCACCACGGTGGTGCGCTCATGCCTGCAAAACCGGCGACGACAGTACCGATTGCGCGATAGTATGCACCAGCTAAGAGAGAGCAACCAGGCCCTAGAAAACTTCAGCTACACTGCCGCCCATGAGCTGCGCAATCCCCTGGGCGTAGCCAAAAACAGCTTTGACCTCTTAGCACGCACATCACTAGACACCAGGCAGCAAAAGCTAGTGGACATGGGCCAGCGCACAACCCATAAAATGAACCGTCTCATCGGCACCTTGCTCGACTACAGCAAGAGCACCTCACCCGCTGAAGAATTCGTCTCAGTCGATATGGACTCAGTCATGCGCGAGACCGTTGAGGGGCTGCAAGTGATCATTGCCAAAAAGCAGGCAGAGGTCACGTGGTCCGCACTATCCAAAGTATTGGGCAATCGGCAGCTGCTTGTACAGCTCATGAGCAACCTGGTCAAAAATGCCATCGTGCACAATACCTCACCCGTCCCCAAGGTCGCTATTTCGGCCCTATCAGCTGCAGACGTGGAAGCGGAACTGGTTGAGACAGAACTGGCTGAGGCAGGTGTGGCTGATATTGCTCAGGTCAACATCGGCTCAATGAATCAATCTCAAACCGACCTACCCCAATCGGAATACAATCCCAGCAATCGATGGGTCTTCTTTGTCGCTGACAATGGCCCTGGCATGACCCCAGAGATTCAATCGAAAATATTCGATATGTTTAGCCGGGCAGGCAAAAGCCGAGCAGAGGGCAATGGCATTGGGCTAGCGCTGTGTCAGCGAGTGGCCCAGCAGCATGGCACGACCATTCGAGTAAAATCCCAGCCAGGTGGCGGCAGTATCTTTTACTTTGATTTAGCAGCTACTCATGACAGCTGAGGAAGATGACCGAAATAGAAGCAAAGGTCCAAGAAATTCTAAATGCCCTAGTAACACTACCCTTCGCAGTTTTAGAGATGGCTGTGGCTGGATTCCTAGATAGCGAAGCACTCAGTTTTTCTGACTGCAAGCCTCGGTATTAATAGGCACTGATTCGCTGACTACTGAACCTCTTTAAGCTTTTCTTCTAGTACGGCACGCAATTCATGCTCTGAACCGTTCAATCCAAGAGAGTAAGGATACACAGGTGCTTCTGGATCTTGACGGCTTAAGAGGAGTTCTAGGGCCGCGCTAGCCAAAGAAGTATCGTTCCTATGCTCTGAGATGTATGCTTTGAGCTCATTGTTGGTCAATTTATCCAACTCGTTATTCATTGAACGAACTTCCAATTTCCATCTTCCATTATTATCAACGCAATCGCATCGTTCGTCCCGGCTTGAATGTAGATTGTCTTTAATCTTTCGTCATAACGAAAAACGTTGATCACTTGATACATACTTGATAGTGACTGGCAAAGAGACACCGCTTTGTTTGATTGCTCTGCTAACAAGCCACGTACCTCAAAGGAACAGTGAGCGTAGCGTACCCAGAACAAAGCAGCGATAAAAAATAGAAAGGAGTGACCTTGTAGTCGTCCAAGCTTTCTGATCTTTCAGAATGTAAACCAGTATTTCAATCTGCTTAACATTTCGGCGAGTAAGTAATCCCCCCCAAGGGAGAATGATACGATCCTCTCATAGAATTATTTATTTCGTGGAGCATAAGCCATTGGCACTTCGAGTCGCAGTTGTAGGTGGTGGACCGGCGGGTTCTTCCGCTGCCGAAGTACTTGTAAAAGCAGGCATCGATACCTACCTGTTTGAACGCAAGCTAGACAATGCAAAACCTTGTGGCGGTGCAATTCCACTGTGTATGGTTGATGAATTCGATTTGCCGCCCGAAATTATTGACCGTCGGGTACGCAAGATGAAAATGATTTCACCCTCAAACATTGAGGTGAATATCGGATCCACGCTTAAAGATGGCGAATACATCGGCATGTGCCGTCGCGAAGTCCTAGACGGATTCTTGCGTGACAGAGCAGAGAAGCTCGGCACCAAGATCATCAACGGCACTGTTCACAAGCTCCAACTCCCCGACAACGATAGAGATCCCTACATCATTCACTACGCCGACCACTCAAAAGAGGGACTACAGGGTGAGGCCAAGACGCTCAAGGTAGACATGGTGATTGGCGCGGATGGTGCCAATTCTCGGGTGGCGCGGGCGATTGATGCGGGTGACTATAACTATGCGATCGCCTTCCAAGAGCGCATCCGCATCCCCGACGACAAAATGGCCTACTACGAAGAGCTGGCCGAAATGTATGTGGGCGATGATGTTTCTCCCGACTTTTACGCCTGGGTCTTCCCCAAGTACGACCACGTGGCAGTCGGCACGGGCACCATGCGTCCCAACCAAGCGCGCATCAAAGAACTGCAAAAAGGCATTCGCACCCGCGCAGCCAAGCGCATCGAAGGCGGCGAAATCATTAAGGTAGAAGCCCACCCCATTCCTGAGCATCCCAGACCTCGCCGGGTGAGAGGCCGGGTGGCGCTGGTAGGCGATGCTGCTGGCACGGTTACCAAGTCCTCTGGTGAAGGTATTTACTTTGCGGCTAAGTCGGCTCGCATGTGCGCTGAGACTATCGTTGAGTTCTCTAACAATGGTGAGCGCGCCCTCACTGAAGATGAGCTGAAGCTCTACATCAAGCGATGGGACAAGGAATATGGCCTCACTTACAAAGTGCTAGATATCTTGCAGCGCGTGTTCTACCGCAGCGACGCCTCCCGCGAAGCCTTTGTCGAAATGTGCTCCGATATCGACGTTCAAAAGCTCACCTTCGATAGCTATCTGTACAAAACCGTTGTGCCCGCCAACCCCATTACGCAGATGAAAATCACTGCGAAAACGGTGGGTAGCTTGTTACGGGGATATGCCTTGGCACCCTAGAGCAGCGGATGGTTGTGAAAAAGACACCTAGCGCCCTTTTTTCTACTTATTAACTGCGTTATTCTCTTTGTTTTGAGCGTCCTCTGGTATTACCAAAGGGCGCTTTTCTATTTGTATATTCCTTTCGCCGGTACCGTTCCTTCTGAGTGCTCTTTCTCAGAGCGCTGCCGCTAGCTGCCGCATTACAATAGGTAAAGAGCACTTGTTACGAGACCAGTATGGCAGACCAGTTAATTCGAGCAACCGCCGCAGATGGAGGCATTCGCGTTGTGGGGGTAACCACAACCCGCCTAGTAGAAGTTGCTCGCTCGCGGCACGATTTGTCCTATGTGGCGACGGCTGCGCTGGGGCGGGCAATGACGGCAGGGCTACTGCTGGTTTCTAGTATGAAGAAGCCCGAGTCGCGGGTGAATATTCGCATCAAAGGCAGTGGCCCACTGCAGGGGTTAATGGTAGATGCAGGGCTAGATGGTACGGTGCGGGGCTATGTGGAAAAGCCCCAGGTAGAACTGCCTCCCAATGCAGATGGCAAGCTGGACGTGGGCGCCGCGGTTGGGAAAGATGGCTATCTGTATGTGGTGCGGGATGTGGGCTATGGCTATCCGTATTCGAGTACAGTGAATTTGGTGAGCGGTGAGATTGGCGACGACTTGACCCACTACCTTGCCCGTTCTGAGCAGACCCCTTCGGCGCTGGTACTGGGTGTTTTTGTCGGTGCGGACGGGGTGGAATCGGCGGGCGGATTGCTGCTGCAGGTGATGCCCCAGTCTGCTAGGGATGAAGCGTTGATTTCTCAGCTGGAGTCGAGGCTAGGAGCGCTAACTGGGTTCACGCCGCTGCTGAAAGCTGGTAAGACACTGCCGCAGATTTTTGATGAGCTGGTGGGGGATATGGGCTTGGAGATACTGCCGGGCTCTCAGCTGGTGCAGTTTCACTGCCGGTGTTCGCGCGATCGCATGTTAGGTGCACTTAAGCTTCTAGGCACAGAAGAGCTGGCCGATATGATCGTCGTAGATGGTGGTGCAGAAGCTACCTGCCACTTCTGCAATGAGGTTTACCACGCCAGTAGGAGCCAGCTGCAAATGCTCATAGATGAGATGACGGCGGAGTCGGTTTGAGCGGCTGATGTGCGCAGCGACAGCCTGCAGCGTCAGCATTAAGCTAGTCAGAGAAAAGTTAATGATTCGAGTGGAACGTGTCTTTTTGTCAAATACTTAAGGAAAAATAAAGAAAGCGACTAAGGTGTTCATGGATGCACTTACACGCCCGCATCCAATGGAGAACGCCATGGAAACCAGGCTGCTGAGAACGATTTGGTCTGTGATTGAACAAACGCCTGCTTACTATCTGCAGCAGGTGTCGTCGCACGAGCAGGTGCGGCTACTGCTGAAACGGATTGAAGATGAGGTGATTCTGTCGCCGCCAGAACGGGCTGAGGCAAGGAAGTATTTGAGCGATCGCGGCACGCTGATTCGAGAGATGTCGCTAGAGCAAGTGATGTGAATTTGGCGTAGCGATGGGGTGGACCTGCAACCTATGCCATTTCCCTTCGCCTATCTATCCTTTCGCCTATCTATCAGGAGGTTTCAGGACGGAGGTTTCAGGTTTTCCCATGTAGACGCTGATAAGCCTTGGCTAGCGCCTGCTCATTGCCAACATTGCCTGGGAAGAGAACAACCGGCAGGTCGGGAAACTGAGGATGATGATCGCTGGTAATCACGACTGAGACCCCCGGAATAATCTGCCCCAGCAGTCGCACAGACCTGAGGGTTAGCCCTTTGCTCAGCGTATCGTTAGATGTGATGCCGCCTTTGCTAATCAGAAATCCTAAGTCCGCAGGTAAGGCTTTCACCAGGTTCATGAGTAGCGAGGAGACCGCTTCTCCAAAGCGCAGGCGGGCCTCTTTATCGGGAAAAGTTAGCTCCGTGCGGCTGGTGAAGATGGCTGGGGTATTGCCTGCAGCTTGAGCCTGGAGCACTTTTGCGAGGGCGTTTTCTAGTAAGGCCGATTCTTTTTTGTGGGTGTTGTTATCTGGCTGTAAATCTGTTTCTGACTTGAGCTGTGCGACATCTATCTCGATACCAACAATATCAGGCAGGCTAAGAAGTTGTTCTAATTGCTGAGTTGTTTTTTTGACATGGGAGCCGACCACAATTGCGCCAACCGGACCTCGGCTTCTGAGATACATCTCCTCAGAGGCAGTAGGTTGGGGAGGTAGCGCTGCTAGAGACGTCAACAGCCCGGCGGCACTTCGAAATAGAAATTTCTTGCCCTGCGCAGCAGCCACCAACAAATCGGCTGCGAAGCGATCTAAATCGCTTTGTTGTTCTCCGTCGACGGCGACACATTGATTGTTGGAGAGTGCCATCAGGCGCTCTAGGGTGCCCGCGCGAATGTCGGTGAGGGTAAATTGCTCGACTTGGCTGGCTGAAATTTTTCCCTGCGTTTTTTCTTCTACGTAGCGGGGCAGGTAGCTGGTGCTGTAGCCGAAGACGGAGTCTTTGGCGAATTCGGTATTGTGGGTGGGGATGCGCTGGCCGTCGGTTTCAATGTAATGGGTGCTGCCAATAGTGACGCGTCCGCCTTCGAAAAAAGCAGGCGTGAGGAAGTGTGCGTCGAACGGGCCGAGGTGGCTGGCAATGACGTCTGTTTCTATTGGGTAGTGGCCGCGCAGAGTGGAGTCTGAGCGGCTGACTAGCAGGTAGTTTGTGGTGCCTGTGCGAGTGAGGGCCTGCTGAAGGTTTTGGCAGACCTCTGTGGTGACAGCGGCTGCTGCTTGGGGGGAGAGCGATCGCGTATTGGTCAGCACAAAGAAGATGGGCGAAGCATCTTCTAGGCCTAGGACGAGAGTGTCCACATCCCACTGCAGCAGCAGCAGGCAGCTGTGTACGGTTTGTGACCCGGTCGGATCGTCGTCTAGGACGATGATTTTTGGGGTGTTTTGAGATGTTTTGGCTGGTGAGGCTGAGGCAGGTTGGGGAGTCATCGGTTGGCTCAAGGCAACACAGCGCTGGTGATGAGATAGCTCACCAGCGTGCAGATCAGTATAGAGGCTGCGTCGAAGAGTAGGGCGAAGTTTTTGCGGAGTTTGGGATTGTACTCCAGTGAATCGCCCACAATGTCTAGCGTGGGCCGGTAGTTTTTACCGTCGGGTTCTTCGGCATCGGCGGTGAGCTTCTGGGTGTGGCGGGCCAGATCGTTCAGCAGGTGTCGTAGCCAGAAGGTGAGGCCAATGACCGCAATCAGCGCGCAGCCGGAGACAAGCAGCGGGTGGATGATGATATTGATGATGGCGATCGCATCGGGTGAAAGCTCGTGACGCAGCAGCCTGAGAACTGCCCAGACGAGGGCAGAGATGCCGGTTTTATAGATCAGCGAAAAGTATGCACCCTGGTTTTCTTCTCGGAAGCGTCGTTCGACGGCGGCTTGGGCGGCTTCTGCTTCTGCCAGGGCGGCTTCTGCGGCCTTTGCTTTCTTGCTCTTGCGCGCTGATTTTGTGGCTTTTTTAGGCTTGCTGACGGTAGATCTGTTGTCTGAAGGCGCCCTCGTGCGTGAACTTCGCTTGGGCTGGCTCGAAGGTTCGCTCGTATCTGCGGGTGAACTGGGTGCGTTTGGGCTTTTTAGGCCAAGCCGACCGGCTAGTCTGTCGATGGGACCGCCAATGGAGCTGCCAGTGGAACTGCCGCCGGGCCGGGTCCCGGATTGAGGGATTGGCTGACTGTCTGGCGGAGTCTGATATCGGTTGCTCGGTTGGTTGTGCGAGGGGTCAAAAGGACTGTGGTCGAGCCCGTCGTCAATCTGCTCGTAGGTGGTGTCTATGGTTTTGGGTGATTCTTTTGGCGCACTCTCTCCATCTGTCTTTTTAGGATTTCCAAACGGGCTTTGGCCATAGGTTTTTGAGTCGTATGCCATGGAATTACTGCCGAGCTGCCAGTATGGTCACCGTACCAAAAAAGCGCAGAAAAAGTCAGGTTGACAGCTAGGGTCTCTGCAAATTGCCCATTGGGCCTTATTCAGCGGCGCTGGCTTTGAGTCTTTCTACGGCTTCGTCGTATAGCTCCTGGGGGGCGCCGCCCGGTAGTAAAAGGCTATCGGTAAGGGTCGTCATTAAAAAGCTAGGTGTGCCTCTAAGCTTGAGGTCTTTGGCAAGGGCGAGGTCTGCTTCGACGGCGGCTTGGGCTTCTGGGCTATTGCGATCGCGGTTAAACTTTTCGACATCTAGGCCTACCTGTTCGGCCAGTTCTACGTAGTAGTCTTCGCCGAGCTTGTCTTGGTAGGCAAAGAGCCCGTCGTGGTAAATCCAGAACTGGTCTTGTTGCGCGGCTGCCCAGGTGGCTTTGGCGGCGGGCATGGCCTCGTCGTGAATACTAACGAGGGGGAAATGCTTGTATACGTAGAGCACATCATCTGGGTGGGCTGCTGTGAAGTCCTTCATGTCGGCGGAAGCGACTGCGCAAAAGGGACATTCAAAGTCGGAAAATTTGATTAGGATGACGTCTGCATCGGCTGGGCCTTTAGTGGCAGAGTCGCCAATGAGGTCAGCTCTATCTTTGTCACTGAGCACATCGCGGATGTTGGCCATCTGCGCTTCCCACTCGGCTTTTTTGGCGGCTTGGGCTTCTGCGGCGGCTCCGGTGGGGGCCGATTCGGCGGTTGGGACTTCTGTGGGTGCGCTGTCTGCTGCTGAATCGGTGGTGGTGGGCGGTGCGCAGGCCGACAGACTTATCAGGGTGAGGGCGATCGCACCTAGCGACTTGCTCAATGAAACCGTGCCCATCTTGCAGCACTTACTGTAAAAAGCCCTGTAAAAAAACTTTGTAGTCAACGTCATGACAGTCTCCGAAGCAGTGACCAATGGGGTAAGCAGGTCGAATCAAAAAAATGAGCTGTCGTTATTCTAGACAATTGCAGGCTCAGTGAACTGCAGGCTTAGCGAACTGCAGGCCTAGTCGACCCAGCCAATGTCGTCATCGCTCAACATGCTATTGTTCTGTCCGGGGGCCGGGGTGCCTCTTTGAATGGCATATTCTGGAATTGTTTTGTAGCTGGAATATGGCCGCCGTAAGCTAAGGCCGCTGCGCTTGTCGACGGGCTTTTCGGATTTGGATTTGGCGTTTTGGCTGGCGGTGGATTTGGCAGTGTCCGTTTTTTGTGTGGCCTGCTTGGATTGGCTAAGCTGCAGGATGGTTTGTTTGGCTTCTTCGAGTTCAGCTTTGAGTTTTTTTATCGCTGCGTCTTTTTTGCTGTTCTCTTTGTTGGCTTTTTCAAGGTTGTCTTTGAGCTCGTAGATGCGGTTTTGGTGGGTTTCGATGTCTTCCTGCAGGGCTGAAATTTGAGTGGTTGAGTGGTTGAGTGAGCTTTCTAAGGTGGCGATCTTCTTGGTAAGGGTTGCGTCAGTGGGGTTTGCTTGAGTGGGAGAAGATTTGGCCTTTGAAGATTTGGCTGTAGAAGATTTGGCTGTGGAAGATTTAGCTGTGGGAGACTTGGCTGTGGAAGATTTAGCTGTAGAAGATTTGGCTGTGGAAGACTTTGATTTAGCAGATTTAGTCGTAGAAGATTTGGCTGCAGAAGATTTAGCCGTAGAAGATTTGGTTTTGGATGACTTGGCTGGGGAGGGGGTTGCTTTTGAGGTGGCTTTGGTGGTGGTGCGCTTGCGAGTGCGACTGCTAGAAGAGGCCGTGCGATCGCTGCTGGTGGGTTCTGCTGGTTTTTCGACTTCTTCTTTGAGCAGGTCGGCAATCCGCTTTTTAGTCATGAGTTATGTCCAATCTGTTTGAATTTCATCCGCAACTCTGATGTAGTCTGCTTGCGCTTCGGCGGCGCCTTTTCCGTTTAGCTGAGTGATGGCAACGCCTTCTAGGGCGGCTCTTTCGTGGGCTTTGTAGGTTCTGATGAAGGCGTCGCAGGCAGGAATATCTAGCTCTAGCAGCATGTTTTGGGCTTCGAGGGCTTCGCTGAGGCTGCGTGAGTCGACTTTGGTGAGCAGGACTCTGTGCATGACACCGGAGGGGACAACGGTCTTTTTGACGGTTTGTACGAGGGCGGCTATGTCCATGGGCGCGGGGGGCGTCGGCAGCAGCAGGCAGTCGGCGATGGGGATGACTGCGGCAAGCGCTTCTGAGCTGAGGGCGGGTGGGGTGTCAACAACGATTAAATCGTAGCCTTTGATCTTCTTTAGTTTACCAAGCAATGTTGGATCGTTTTCTTTGCTGACGTCGAAACCGATAGTGCTGTCTGATCGGTCTGCCCACCAGCTGGCGGATCCTTGGGAGTCGGCGTCGATGAGGAGGACAGATTGGGTCTCGGCGAAGATGGCAGCGAGGTTGACGGCGGTGGTGGTTTTGCCGACACCGCCTTTGCCGTTGAAGATGGCTAGGATTTTGGGGGGCATTTAGAAGGGTAGGGGCGGCTGTTGTGACTAAGAATAAGGGGTAACGGATGTTTGCTGGGGATTTTGTTGATTTCCGTTACGACGGAGGATAAGACGTCAGGTAGTAAGAGGCAAAACGGCAAGATCGGGAAACACACTACTGTCCCGGTGGACCAATTATCAGTGCCGTACCGATAGATACTGGCCCGGCTCTTGAATGGCGTTTTCCCCGCCCCCCCTCCTCTGCTTGGAGTCTTAATGGGCTGCCTGGGGACCTCACTTCCCCAGACCCCTCGAACAAGAGATTTTTGACCGCAAGCACAGTTCTTGCATGAGGTAGCCGATGGGTGAGACCGTCGCGCGCGACGCTCAACAGCAGTGATCTAACGCAACCTAAAATCCAGAAAAGTAAATCATTCCCCCATCCCCCACTCCCAACAAACTCCCTTCCTAAAACTCCAAATTGTCTGGCGTCCTTGGGAATGGGATCACATCGCGAATATTCGCCATGCCAGTCATAAACTGCACTAAACGCTCAAAGCCAAGGCCAAAGCCTGCATGGGGCACTGTGCCGTAGCGGCGCAAATCTAAGTACCACCAGTAGTCTTCTTTGGGGAGTCCGGCTTCGGTGATGCGACGTTCTAAGACGTCTAGGCGTTCTTCGCGCTGGGCGCCGCCGATGATTTCGCCGATGCGAGGGGCGAGGACGTCCATGGCAGCGACGGTTTTGCTGTCGTCGTTTAGGCGCATGTAGAAGGCTTTGATCTCGGCGGGATAGTCGGTGACGATAACGGGCTTTTTGAAGTGTTCTTCGGCGAGATAGCGCTCGTGCTCGGATTGGAGATCGATACCCCAGCTGACCGGGAACTCGAAGGTTTTGTCGCCTTTCTTGATGGCGCGCTCTAGCAGGGTGATGGCTTCTGTGTAAGTGATGCGGGCGAAGTCGCTATTGATAATGTTGTCAGCGGTCTCAAGGACGGTATTGTCTATGCGCTTATTGAAAAATTCCATGTCGTCTGAGCAGTCTTCCAGGACTCGACTGAAGACATGCTTGAGAAAGGCTTCTGCCAAATCCATATTGCCTTCTAGGTTGCAAAAAGCCATCTCGGGTTCAACCATCCAAAATTCGGCTAGGTGGCGGGCGGTGTTGGAATTTTCGGCGCGGAAGGTGGGGCCGAAGGTGTACACGTTGCTAAAGGCCATGGCCATGATTTCAGCTTCTAGCTGGCCGCTGACGGTGAGATAGGCTGGCTTGCCAAAGAAGTCTTGGCTAAAGTCTGTCTTGCCGCTGTCGTTTTTGGGGAGGTTGTCGAGATTGAAGCGGGTAACGGTAAACATTTCACCGGCACCTTCGCAGTCGCTGGCGGTGAGAATGGGGGTGTGCATCCACAAAAAATCGCGGGTCTGGAAAAATTCATGGATGGCATTGGCGCAGGCGTTACGTACCCGAAATACTGCGCTGAGGGTGTTGGTACGGCTGCGTAAGTGCCCAATGGTGCGCAAAAACTCGAAGGAGTGACGCTTTTTTTGGAGGGGATAGGTCTCTCCATCGGACTGGCCAAAAACGGTAATCTGTTCGGCTTGGAGTTCTACCCGCTGGCCTTTGCCGGGGGATGCTGAAAGGGTGCCGCTGATTTCTACGGAAGCGCCTGTGCCAATGCGCTCCATGTGGGTGGCATAGTCGGGAATGTCCTCAGAGGCAATGACCTGAAGACCATTCATCGAGGAGCCGTCGTTGATTTCGATGAAGGTAAACTTTTTAGCAGGCCGCTTTGTCCTTACCCAGCCTTGGATGGTTAGGGTCTCTCCGGGCTCTCCCGCTGAGAGAATATGCTTAATGCGCTGGGATGTGGTCATGGGGGATGAATGCTAGAAAATACTTAACTAATGGGCGCCTACTATTATCCTAGCCAGCCGCGTAAAAACCAGCCGACTACAAGACCTAAGCCTACGAATCGAACGATTTGCCAGAAGGGCTCTTGCATCTCTCGCCAGGAGAGTAGCTGGCTTTCGAGGGTGACTTTGAGTGCTTCGAGGCGATCTTGCAGCTGGGCGAGTTCTTCGGCGGGTAGCTGGCTGAGGTCTTTTGAAGTGGCTTGCTCGTATTTGGCTTTGGCCCGGCGAATGGCAAAGAAGCGATCGCGCAGCAGCAAAAACTCATCAGCGGTATCTTTAAGCTCAGCCTCAAAACCAGCAAGCTCCGCATCACTGGGTAGGTGAGGGGCACGCCTAGAAGAAGCGGACGCTGAGGACGCCGAACGAAATAATTTCATATGAGCTACAACTTAATACTATGGATACATCGCTAGCGTTGGCAGATGTATTTTGGGGGACACCCACAAACAAATAGTGCCGTAAGCTAGCCTGCGCGACATGGCCTCAGGCCGTGTGTGCGGATGGCCACTACTTTATAGGGAGATCGCTATCTTGGTAACCCCATCATTACAAGCTGATGACACTCAAGTCTCTGGGCCCGCCGTTGCCTCCCAGAAAACCCGCGAACTTTTGAACACCCTGAGTCCTGATATGTTGGCACAGGCCCTAGCTGCAAAGCTGGCAATTTCACCTAACGACTGGCACCGGCTCAGCTCAAACCGCACCGTCCGCGCCCAAGAGCAGACAGCTGCCGCCTTAGTATACTTGCTCAAAGACAATCCAGAAGAAGCCCTACCTCGGCTCGCTCAGGCCGTAGGTTGGCTAGATAAAACTGTAAAAGCCCCCCCTTGCCCAACCCATGGAGAAAGAAAGGCGAAGCGCTCGGCAAAATAACCTTTACTAAACCCCGTGAGCGGACGGCGCCGACCAACGACGCCACCAAGACTCAATCAGCCTGATGAAAAAGGTGGGACTCATCAAATTCGTCGGCGCGGTGGGCTTCACTTGCTTGGCAAGATGGACCTCTTTGCCATCATCGCTCCAGCGAACCTGGTCGAACACTTGGTGAAGAATGTAAAGTCCACGGCCGCACTCACTGACAAAGGGATGGTCGGCGGTGGGACAGGTGCAGGTAGCAGGCTGCTCAAATCCATTGCCCTGATCGGTAACAATCCACCAGTAGTAGCCATCCATTTTTGCGTAGCGTACAGAGATGACTTTTTGGGGATCAAGGTGATTGCCATGCTTTGCCGCGTTAACGAGTGCCTCCTGTAGGCCTAAGCGGACTTCGTCGTGGAGCAGAGCAGGCGTCGGAGCTAGCAGCGCATCCAACACAGGATGGAGATACAACGTAGAGGCAAAGCTCAAGCTCTCCCACTTCTTAGTTGGTGCTGAGTCGATGAAAGATAGCTTAGTCATAGACGATTTTTCAGAAGATGGCGCAGCGTAGGGCACTCAGGCTACTTCGCTATAAATGCAGCAAGCACATGCAGTTTCTAAAGGCTAATTGGATTAACGCTTTCTTGGCGGGGCACAAACGAATGAAGAAAACGAGAATGTAACTGCAGCGAGCAACTCGAAAAATGTGATCAGAAATACAGATTTAAGCTGTTATTAATTTAACTGTTTTTGATATGTCTTTAGTTTATCAGAACATCTAATGAGATGACTCTTGTGTAAAAAATATTGACTCTCAGTAATACTATGTAGAACCTGCTTCGACAGAAAAACCAAGCCTATGATCGTTGTCACAGACAGATCAATTTGACTGTGGAGGCAGGGAAGAAAAACTGACAGAAAAAGAGATGGGAAAGTTTGTTTTCACTTCGCTAATCCTTTGTCAGAAGAGGCTTTTGGAGCTTTTGATTTGTTGGGAAACCGTTTGGTGCGATCGCCTGCCCGTAGATGCAAACGTTTTTACTAAGTGATAAAAAGACTGTTTGTTTTGTGAATTCAGTTTTCCTGGCGCCTCAAATTTTCTTTTTTGTTCAATGCCAGAAGGAATATCTTCTCGACGTCAAAAAAATGGTTTGTGCGGCTTGAGTTCGTACTTAAATGACTGTTTGTTATTTAGTACACTTTTGTATCCGAGTAATTTTATTGACAAATTGTAAAATGTTCCGGAATAGCTTGTGAACGCCACGTAAAAACGCGATCAATTTTTGATAAAAAAGAAAGCTTTTGAGCTTGAGGTGATGCCTACTGACTCAAAAGCCTTTTTGTAAATAAATGTTACGAACGAGAAGCAGCGCCGTTCTCCGTTGTGGCCTTGAACATCCGGCTTCATTGAAAATACGGTTGCAACAACCAGCGTGCTTTTGATCTGGCTGTCTGAGGTTTCAATAGAGTTTTCGTTGAGTTTTAATGCGCTAGCTGACCGTACTAGGCTTGTTGGGCTAGTTTTGCGGTTTCGGCAACGATTTCGGCCTCGTCTTTGGTTAGCTGCTCAAGGGCTGTGGCGACTTCGGCGTTGTCTGCAAAGTTGCTTAGAGATTGGGCAATCCGATGTCTGACCTGCCAGTCGGCGTCGGTGGCATAGGGGAGGAGCAGCGGAATCGCCCGTTCGTCTTTGAGCTCGCCCAATGCACCCATGGCCGAAACGGATACGAGGGCGTTGTCGGCAGTCAGCGCTGATGCGAGTAAGTCAAAAGCACCCGGATCGCCCATTTCGCCTAGGCAGGCGACGACGCTCATTTTCACAAGCCATTCTGGGGTGCTGTGATAGAGATCCTGTAGGTCGCTAAGCGCGTCGGTGAGCTGTAGTGCGCCTATGGAGTCGGCGGCGGCGGCCTGAACGTCGGGCTCGGGGTCTGAGAGGGCTGCGCGTAGCAGGGTGAGTGCGGCGGCTTTATCTTGCTCTCCAAGAGTAGATACCTGGCTGACAGCAGCATAGCGCACGCGGGTGTTGGCATCTTGGCAGAGCGGTGTAATCATTTCAAAGGCGGTGGCCGGTTCGATGTCGCGCAGCAGATTGATGCCTTTG
This sequence comes from Cyanobacteria bacterium J06626_6, assembly GCA_038523095.1. Classification (GTDB taxonomy): domain Bacteria; phylum Cyanobacteriota; class Cyanobacteriia; order Phormidesmidales; family Phormidesmidaceae; genus Phormidesmis. The sequence continues at coordinate 28,945 of JBCBJS010000031.1, read as the reverse complement.
ATGCGATCGCCAAAGTTGTCCGAGGTGAGCATCTGCTGAATTTGCGCTGGGGTAGCGTCGGGTGAGGACATGGGAGAAGCGGGTGAATAGTGTGTTTTTAGATACCGTTTAAGCATAACGAAATGGGGACAAGCGCAGTGGGTAGATGGCCATAGGCCTATCGAGTGAGCCAATGACATGGGCTGCTGAGTGGATGTATTGAACGGGTGTGTTGAATGGGCGTATTGATAGGAGCCGTTTTCCCCATTGCGTTGGTGGCGCTATCAGGGGTTTGGGTGGGTCGCTTATTTCCGCTTGATCTCAAGACGCTGGCACGGATAAATATCTACGTTTTACTCCCTGCGCTGGTACTCACCGGCGTTTACGGCAGTACCTTAGCGCTGGGCAGCGCCGTGAAGATAGTGGCAGGCTTCCTGCTGAACTGCGCTGTGCTCTACGGACTGGCCAACTTTTGTGCCCGTCAGCTGAGCTTTCCTCGCGATACGCGCAAGAGCCTGGTCGCGACCACGTTGCTGGCCAACTCTGGCAATATCGGCCTGCCGTTTGTGCTCTTTTCGCTGGGGGAGGCGGGTCTAGCGCGGGCCATTGTGTATCTGATCGCTTCTGCGCTATTTATTGCCAGCATTGGTCCAGTGTTCTTGAAAGACGCAGGGCTCAGGGCTGGCCTCAAGGTGACTGTGAATCTGCCGGTTTTCTGGGCCACGTTGGCAGGAATTGCGCTGCAGATTTGGGCGTTGCAGGTGCCAGAAGCGATCGATCGGGCGCTGGCACTGCTCAGCGATGCCGCTATCCCAATTGCCCTGCTGACGCTAGGGATTCAGCTGTCGCAGGTTTCCTTTCGCTTTGGTGGGTATGAGCTGTTTGCGGCGAGCTTGCGCCTTTTTGTGTCGCCATTGAGTGCCTATGGCATTGGCCAATTGCTAGGGCTAGAGGGGATGGACCTAGCTGTGCTGGTGCTGCAGTCTGCGATGCCCGTAGCGGTAAATACGCTGATTTGGGTGACAGAGTTTGGGGGAGATACCGCCCGGGTCGCGAGAACGATTGTGCTTTCTACGCTGATGAGCTTCGTGAGCTTGCCGACGATTCTCTGGTTGCTGACGCGCTAGGCGCAGCCTATATTCGCGGCCTATCTTTATAAATACCTTTTCTCCGCTGAGCCTCACTTATAAATGAGCCTGAAGATTATCTGGCTGGGTTATGGGCTAATAGTGCAGGGCGCTGCGACGATTTGTTCTCCGGTTTGGTAAATGTATAGTCCGATGTTGCCGTTGTAGTCGGCGATCGCATATTCATAAAATTCGCCATCCTGCTCCTGATTGAAGACGTAGCGCATGCCTTCTTCAGGGTCGCGGATAATCAGCGGCTGATTGAGATTGGGGTCGAGGTCATCGTAAATGATGCGGCTTTTGAGCGTTAGGCCTTGGGCGCTGTAGGCCATTTCACCCGCCGTAGGACGACTGAGCGTGACGTCGTAGAGCCCGTCGCCGCAGACATAGCGAGCGCTCCAGCCTACTTCTGGCAGCAAGTTATAAAACGTTTCAGTGTTGGGCGTGTAGGCCTGTTGAAAAGGGGGCTCAGGGATTTCTTCACGGCCTTCTACGCACTCATCGGATACGCCATCCCCATTGAAGTCGATACGAGAATCATCCGCGAGTCCATCGCCGTCGCAGTCGATTGCTGGCCCGAGAAATTCTCCGGGTGCGGCTTCTGTCTTGAGCCTGTATGTCTCAGACGGCCGCTTGAACGATGGGGTGGCTGCGTTGGCCGCAGCGGTAGACAGAAAAGTAGATGTAGGAATCGTCGGCTTACAGGCGGTGATCAGCAAAGACACTGCCAGAAAGTGAGTACAGGCCTTTATCGAGGGGGCGGTATACATGTTTACTGGGAGAATAAGCCGAAAAGGCTAAGAGAATGGGGGCTTGTCGGCATGGTAACACCGACTTTTTTTGATATTTGTGCAGCAGTGGTCACCTCACCAACTGTACATTCTCGCTCTCCTCTATGACCAGTTTACTGGGACTGGCCTACCGGTAAAAGACCAGGGTCATCGTCTTGTGGGATGGCTGTTTGTCCGTTTTTTCGGGTGAGCCTTGCTGATGTGCGCTAACAGTTGCTCTATTGTCCTATTGAAGAAAGAGTCGGTGGCATGAGGGGGTGGGGTGAGTGCGTGTTGATAGCGATCGCACTAGGCATCGCCTGACGGCAGTGGGGACAGTACCAGTAGATGTGGGTATGGTCGATATGCCTGAGTAGGGTGCGATCGCAGCACAGGCAGTGGCGTACGAGTTCGGTCATGGGATTTTCTCCTTGCTAGCATCTGCGCGGCTAGGTTTCATGGCTAGGTTTCATAGCTAGGCGGCACGGCTAGGCAGCTACGGGCTGCTCCGCCTGCGTGTTGGTTTTAGCCAAGCGAACGATCAGAACAGAACAGCTAGCGTGGTGCATTACATAGTTGCTAACGCTGCCAACGATCAGCTCGCTAAGACCTTTACGACCATGACTCCCCACAACAACGACATCCGCATTCCAGTTACGTGCCAAATCGCAGATAGCGCGGCCGGGCTGCCTTTCGACTTGAGTGAATTCGGCGGATAGGCCAGCAGCGGTTGCTCGCTCCGTGTAGCGACGCAGCATATTTAGCCCTTGCTCCGCATACGCCTGCCAATCGGCTTGGTATCGAGCCCAAGCGCCCTCTCCCGCCACCGCGTAGTAGTCCCACGCGCCAGAAACCGGCATGCTAGGTCCACCGTCTTGGTCTCCAGCAAGCGAATGCAAGAGCATAAGATTCGCGCCGGTAGCCGTTGCAAGCTGCAGTGCATTTTGAAAGACGATTTCATTGGAATTGAACAGGTCGAGCGCAACCAGGATCTTTTTCAGCATTGCTATATTCCTTCCTCTTGTTGACACTATAAAAAAGATAGGACAACAATCTGAGGAAAGTATGAAGATGGCTAATGCTAAAGGCGCTGAGCGGCTCAAAAAGAGCTGAAAAATTAGAATTTAAAGTTGTTCTTTTACGCTGTAGAGCCGAGCTGTTGGGTTGGGGTAAGGGCCTTCGATGAGGCTTGAAATGACGCAGATTACTCAATTCTCGATTCTTGGGAATACAGCTTAGAAGTGTGGCTTAGAAATCTGGCCAGCCTAGAAAACCAGAGATCTGACTGGCCAGCGTTGTTGGATCGAATGGCTTGTGGATGACCCCCTGAGCGCCCAGCTCATAAAATTGCCTGCGGTTGACCGCTTGAGACTTAGCCGTTAAAAAAATCACCGGAATGGGGCGGGTGACAGCGTCGGACTTAAGTGCTTTGAGCGTCGCTAAGCCGTCCATATCTGGCATCATTACATCGAGGAGGATGGCGTCGGGCAGGTGAGATTTTGCTTGCTGTATGCCTTCTCTTCCGGAGTTTGCGGTGCTTACCTGCCAGTCTTTCATCATGGTGAGCCCAATGCGAGCGACAGTTTGGATGTCGGTCTCATCGTCGATCATGAGTATTTTTTTGGATATTTTCTGAGGTGTTTTTTGGGGGGGTTTGGGAGCTGTCATAGACCGGCACCTACTTTATGACTAGTCGCGGTTAGTTGGCTGCCACTTCACCAGCAGAGACATCGTCACCGTCAGCGGCTCCGTGGCTGATAGGCATGGCTTCAGGGTTAGCGTCGGCAAGAGATGGACTAGGTACGGGCAGTGTGAAATAGAAGGTGCTGCCTTGCCCGTGAATGCTCTTGACCCAAATTCTCCCCTGATGCTGTTGAATAATTTCTCGGCAAATAGCTAGACCTAGGCCGGTTCCGCCCCGCTCGCGCGCATCGGAGGTGTCTACCTGTTGAAACCGCTCAAAGATAGTCTCTAGCTTATCGCTTGGAATGCCCCGCCCAAAATCTTTGATGGAAAACTCAATTTTCTGGTCGAGCTTACGAGCTGTGAGCCATACGGTTTCTCCATGGGGTGAAAATTTGATTGCGTTGCTGAGAAGATTGGTCAGCGCCTGCATGACTTGGTCGGGGTCTGCCCATACGTCAAACGGTTGCTCAGATGACTGCTCAGACGACTGCTCAGGCGGTTGCTCAGGCGGTTGCTCGGTTAAGGGCTTAACTTTCAGCACGATGTTGTACTCATCTGCCATGGCTTGCATGGCTTCAGCTGCGCTCTGCAGCAGGTCGGGCACCGCGCAGGCCGCTGGCATGAAGGTCACATGGCCAGAACTCATTCTTTCTAAATCGAGAACGTCATTGAGTAGGCGAGTTAGCCGTTCGGTATTTTTGAGGGCGATCGCCAGTAAATCTTCTCCCTGTTCGGTGAGTGTCCCGAGGCGACCCGTTGCCAGGAGCTTGAGTGAGCCATGTACTGAGGTGAGCGGTGTGCGCAGCTCGTGGCTGACTACGGAGACAAATTCATCCTTCATGCGCTCGGTGGCTTTGCGATCGCTAATATCACTCACCAGGCTAAATAGCCCTCGCACCCGCCCATCGCGAATGTCAGGGATGTAGCTAACGCTGGCCCACAGCCGCTCTCCGCTACTTTGCACCATTTCAGCTTCGTAGGTGACTTTCTCTCCCATCAAGGCCTGCTCTAGGTAGGGCAGCATTTGTTGATACACCCCCAGAGAGACAATGTCGCTAACCTGACGACCTTTGATTTGTTGATAGGGAATGTCGTACCAGAGTTCGTAGGCGTAATTGTTAAACCGATATCTGTGATGGCTGTCGATGTAGGCCACTAGCGCGGGCAGGGCGTTGGTGATCAGTCTGAGCTGTTTTTCACTGTGATGCAGGGCACTGGCTGTTCGCTGACGTTCATCCATTTCGCGCCGCAGCTGTTGATTGGTCGCAGTCAGCTCCGCCGTTCGCTCTACGACAATATCTTCCAAATGGTCCAGCAGTTCGGCATGGTTAATCGCGACCCCGATCTGGTTGGCTAGCTGCTGCATGAGGTCAATTTCTAGCGGGCTCCACCGCCTAATCTGAGTGCACTGGTGCGCAATGAGCAACCCCCAGAACGCCTCTTCTGCGACGTCTTCTAGATGGCCGTGGGTGAGAATGGGCACCGCTAGCTCTGACTTCACCCCCAGGCGCTGCAAAATGTCTACAATTTCTGGCGAAACGCCTAGTCCGCCCGCGGTATCGATCACCGATATGGACTGCTGACGGTAGTGGTCTACATAGTTTGAACGCAGGAGGGGATTGTCTGGCCAGGGTCGTCGCAGAATGCTCTGAGCTGGGCCTTGGGGAAGGTCAGTCAGCGACTCAGCAGCTAGCTCGATAGGTTCATCGGTAGTGGCTTTGAGAATAAAGGCGCGATCGCAGCCTAGCAATCCCTGCACTTCAGTTACTGTCGTTTGCAGTATCTCTTCCACCTCCAGAGACTGGCGGACCTTTTGTGTAATCTCAACCAGCAAGTGGCTGTGGCGGTACTGCCGCTCAAGCTGACGGCGACTGTGATGTTGCTCAGTCACGTCAATGCCAGAGGCAACGACAAAATCTACCCTGCCCGTAGGATCGGTAATGACTGTATTTGACCAGGCAATCACGTGTTGTACGCTGTCTTTGCCGACCCAGGTGCTTTCGTAGTACCGGTTGGTCTGGCCATCTACCAGCTGACTAAAAATTCCGCGCATGGCCACGCGCTCGTCTGGCGTAGTCAAGAAATCCCAAACGCAGTGGTCTTGTACTTCGCTTTCTAAGTAGCCTGTGACGCTTTCGCAGGCCCGGTTAAAGCGCTTGATTTTTCCCTGGCGATTGAAAACAACAATTAAGCTTCCTGCGGCATTTAAGAGCTTTTCGATGTCGAGAGTAGCTTCCGCTGGCTGTTCACCGTTAGAGCGTCTGCTAGAGGCAGGGCTTGCCTTTTGACCGGACTCCTGCAGAGATGCAGTGAAGTGGTCGCTATCTGAAGCGGGCGACAACGCTACTGGATGTGTGGTGGAAGCAGTTTTGGAAGAAGGCTCATCTGCAGACATACTGGCCTCTATTGGGTTGTCTCGACTGGCGTTCTCTCTTTGTGCTTTTCTCTGGAAGCTTTCTTAGGGCTTTTCCCTACTTAAAAGACTACCTTAGTGATTGTTTTTTAGCCATCAAAAATTTTTGTAACGACAAGCTCAAAGAGAAGCTGAAATGACAGCTGTTACATGGATGAAGTCTGGTTGTTACCCTGGGTGGCCGACTCACGCTCTATGGAAATATTGAATCTAAAGTGCTTGATGAATTCGAAGGTTATTTTGTTGTAGAAAGAAAGTCGTTGTTCGCCAGCCTCTTTTCAACTGTGTATAACCCGACTGTAAAGAAAGTGCTAAATGCTATGACCTAAGCGCCGTTGAGCCCTTTAAAGGCGGCGCAAAGTTTTGCGATATGAACGATGAGTTGAGCGTGAATTCGTTGGTTTCTTCATAATTTACTCAGATTTGGTCACTATGCTGAGAAGTGTAGCGGTCTAAAGGCTTATGCAATATCTCTACTATTTTGCCAATACCAGCTTGGTTTTGCGTCTTTTGACCTACCTATCCAACCAGGCGGCCATCAGCTTGGATTCGGTAACGGTGATCTATCTAGTGGATCGCTGGGTCGTTCGGGTGAAGCTGAGAGAATCACTATTGCTCCAGCAAGACCTAAACTTTACGGCATTTCTACGGGAGAATGGCTCCCCTTACGAACTAACCCGTCGTCTTGAAACTGTTCTTGCTTGCTTAGATCGTGGTATGAACTGTACCGACGTGATGAATCGCCATCATGTCGTGATTGTTTCCCACGGTGACCTCCGGCTAGAAGATATTGAAGAATTTCGAACGACGTTTGTGCAGGGGCTGGGCTACTGCCCACCGAGCTTAGTTTAGTTGGTCTGGTTTGACCGGATAATAGCTCTTCTAGCTCTTCCAATAGATCACTAGCCGGATGCTGGTAGCCTTGGCAGCTGGCAGGCTCTGACGAGCTGATTGCGAAGCCGGGTTGCAAGTTCTGCGGGGGCGACGGCTTTGTGAACGAAGTCATCTGCGCCAGACTGAAAGGCCTGCATGCGGGTTGACTCTTCTCGGTGATGGGTCAAAAAGAGAATCGGTAGCGCTTGAAATCGGGCGTCTGCTCGGATGATGCGGCACAGCGAAATGCCGTCTAAATCTGGCATTTCGACATCTAGCACCAGAATGTCGACCGCTGGTCGGATGGGGGCTTCGGGCTGAATGAGCCAGTGCCATAGGTCCATGGCGTTGCGGAATGTAATGACCTGAAATCCCCAGAGGGCTAGGCTCGTTTTTAGCAGCGTGAGCATCTGAGGATCGTCGTCAGCGATCGCAACTCGGATTTGGCTGGTTTCCGCTTTTATGATCTGAGCTGCCGAGGCCATGATTTCTCGGGGGGCAAGGGTCCTTGTCGTGACGATTTCTACACCTTGCTTTACCAGCTGATGACGCCGCTTGAGGGGAAGCTGATTGCCCAGCACAACGACTGGTAGGGCGTGGTCTTGCTTGAGTATTTCGATCAAATCGGTAAATTGATTCTGTTTTGTAGCGATATCGAGGAGTACGAGGTCGGGCTTTTCTGCTGTGCGGATAGTTTGAATGGCCTGGTGGGCCGTGCTGACAACTTGCGTTTGAAACTGTGCGATCGCAGCCTGAGCGACTAGCGCCTGGCTTAGCCTGTCATCTTCAGTGACAATCAACAGTAGGGGAGTGCTTTCTCTGAGCGTGTTTGATAGTGCTGTAGTCGCCGTTTGAACGGTTGCCTGATCGATGCTCTGACGCAGTAGTCCCACCCAATAGGTAATGTCGCCAATGGCGCTTTCTGTTATTTTTTCTGGGGGCGTTGGCGGTGACGCCGGCGAGGATGTTATCGATATGGACTGTAGCTGGATTTCTACTTTCCGGGCGATCTGCGATCCTTCTAAAAAGCCGTAGCTACCGAGCGACCCGGCTAGCTTGTGGGCGCTGATGCGACTATTCCGATAGAGTTCTGGCTGGATTGTTCCATCGGCCAGCGCTGCGGCTCCTTTCTCAAGTACCGCAATTTGTTGGCTGGCGCTGCTGAGATATCGGTGGCAGGCCTGGGCTAGCTGCTCTGTGAAGGACAATGCATTGGCGGGCGCTATTTTCGGCGGCTGGATATTCGAGGGCTGGATGCCAGAATCTGATGTGTCTATGAGTTGCGATCGCCCAATAGATGGTCCAGTAGGCCGCATACCTGGCTCTCGGTTAGCAAAAGCCTGCTGCTCCGGGGTTTGGCTAGAGCGCTTGGCAGGCTGCTCAGCTGCTCGCGGATAGACGTTTTGGGCCAGGCTAGGCTCAGGAGAATTGCTGACAAGTTCACTTCCGGTACCTTTTCGGGCATTTTTTTGTGCATCCGTTTTTTGCCTAACTGCTCTGTTGGCTTGTTCAGACGGCCAGTGGGTGTTTTCGTTGAGCCGGTAGCCCAATCCATACACTGTTTTGATGAGATCTTTGGGTGCGCCTACAGCCTTAAGCTTGCGTCTTAGTCCCTTGATGTGCGTACGCACCGCATCTTCTCCAGGCGGATCCTCAAAAGACCACAGGTCATCGATAATGGCTCCCAGGCTGTAGACCCGGTGAGGGTGTCGTAAGAATAGCTCCATCATGGAGAATTCTTTAGGCGTCAGGCGAATCGGCTGGTCTCGATAGGTGGTCTCGCAGGTACTCGGGTCTAAGCTCAGCGCGCCCCAAGTCAATACAGTTGGCAGTCCCTGGTGTTCGCGCCGGAGTAGCGCTCGAATCCGCGCACACAGCTCATCAAAGTCAAAAGGTTTGACGACGTAATCATCGGCTCCCGCATCCAGCGCTTTCACCTTTTCAGCCGTACTCTCTTTGGCCGTTAAAATCATCAGCGGATTGCTGTAGCCGTCCTGCCGTAGCGCTTGGCAAAACTGAATCCCATCGCCATCGGGCAGCATCAGATCGAGCACGATCAGGTCGTAGCTAAAGAGATCGGCGTAGGTCTGGGCGCTACTGCCATCTGTCGCGATGTCTACGGCGTAGCGCTGTTGAATCAGGCGCTCTGCCAGAGATTCCATTAATGTTTCGTCATCATCGACCAGCAGGATACGCATTGCCAGATAACCACCTAGCGGACTGTATAGCTCGCTACGACCAACCTTCTTCCATCATATGAGCTGGCCTACAGGCGCAAACCCTGGGGAAGGCGCAATTTTTAACATCTTTTCAAAAATTTATTTTCGGAGAAGCAACCACTTGAAAATTGCAGACCCGAAAGTTTACATAGCGGGTCTTTGGCGCTTGAGATAATCAAATTTGGTGAGGTCAAACTGTGAGAGGTCCCATTGAAAGGTCAAACCGGCTGACAGGTCGGACAGTAGTAAATTCGGCGACTGCTCACCATCTCTTTCACAATGGGTGTGCCGCAGATATAGCAAGGCTTGTGGGTCCTGCCGAAAACCCAGTAGCGGTAGTCTCGGTAGCTAGCGCCTGCCGCCTTTAGCCGATTGGCTAGGTCTAGGTCGTTGGTGACACCTCTGTATTTGTAAGACTGGTAGGCAACTTCGATAGACGCCTTTGCCAGTGCAAGCAGTTGTTCATCGCTGCAGTCTGTTGGTCTTAAGCTGGGATGGAGGCGAGCGACAAACAAGATCTCACTGCGCAGGTAGTTGCCGATGCCTGCTAGAAAGTGCTGATCCAGATACAGGGTAGAGAGTCGTCTGCGGTGGTGTTTTTTAGATTTCAGTGCGGTCTGTAGGGTCTCTGGCTGGAGTCCTTTGCTCAAAACATCGGGCCCTAGCTTGCTGAGGAAGGGATGACTTTCAATTTCTGACGGGCCGCTGAGAATTTGAATATCCGACGCGCTGTAGAGCAGGGCTGATTTCTTGGCGTTGTGAATGGCAAAGCGCAGCTGCCGGTTGGTTTCTGGCAAGTCATATGCTTTACGCACCATCCATTTGCCGTAGAGCTGATTGTGGGTGTACACGCTCAGGCCATTGTCGAAGTGGGTGAGCATGGCCTTGCCCCGCGTTTCGACTTCTGTAACCCGGCAGCCAGCCAGCTCAGATTCAAAGGGTTTGAGATGTTCGAAGGCAAAAAAGACTTCGGTGGTGGGGTGGGGACGGATAGCGCGTTGAATTTTGTCGGCGGCGATGCGAATTTCGGGTCCTTCAGGCATGAAGTTAGGAGATGAAGCGGCACGAAGAAAGGTTAAGAAACGGGATGGCAGGGATGAACCCGCCTGAGCCGTTGCGGTATTGTGATCATAGATTACATTACGGTTACATTGCTTTAAGGATCGCCTGCAAATTCATGACGACAGCCCAGCCACTGGCCAAGCCCCACGCAAAAGCGAGACCGCTGAAGCCCGGTGCCACCAAGCCTGCCAAAGAGCGCTGCAGTGAGTGTGGCCTTTGCGACACCGCCTATATCCACTATGTAAAAGATGCCTGCGCTTTTTTGAATCAGCAGGTGGGCGAGCTAGAAAGTGCCAACCATGGGCGTAGCCGCGATCTAGAGAACGAGGACGAGCTGTACTTCGGCGTGCATCAGAAGATGGTGGCAGCCCGTAAGCTCGCCCCTATTGACGGTGCGCAGTGGACAGGCATCGTCAGTACCTTAGCGATAGAAATGCTGAACCGAGGTCTGGTGGAAGGGGTTGTGTGTGTGCAGAACACAGAAGATGACCGCTTTCAGCCAATGCCAGTGGTAGCGCGTACCCCAGAAGATATTCTGGCGGCGCGGGTGAACAAACCGACCCTATCGCCCAATCTTTCCGTACTCGATCAGATTGAGCAGTCGGGCATGAAGCGCGTGTTGGTGATTGGCGTGGGTTGCCAGATCCAGGCGCTGCGGGCAGTTCAGGATAAGATTGGGCTGGAGAAGCTGTACGTGCTGGGCATGCCCTGTGTGGACAATGTGACCCGGGCGGGTCTGCAGAAATTTTTGGATACGACCAGCCGCTCACCGGAGACGGTGGTGGCCTACGAATTTATGCAAGATTTTCGGGTGCACTTCAAGCATGAGGATGGCTCGGAAGAGAAAGTGCCATTTTTTGGCCTGAAGACGAACAAGCTTAAAGATGTGTTTGCGCCATCTTGCATGAGCTGCTTTGACTACACTAATTCGCTAGCCGACATTGTAGTGGGCTACATGGGCGCGCCCTTTGGCTGGCAGTGGATTGTGGTGCGCAATGAGACGGGCGCTGAAATGTTTGATCTACTAGAAGGGCTGATTGAGACGCAGCCAGTGATGAGTGAGGGTGATCGCACTCAAGCCGTCCAAAACAGCATCCCCGCCTACGACAAAGGCGTCACTCTCCCCATGTGGGCCGCCAAGCTAATGGGCGTCGTGATTGAAAAGATCGGTCCAAAAGGTCTCGAATACGCCCGCTTCTCCATCGACTCCCACTTCACGCGCAACTATCTCTACACCCGGCGCAACCATCCTGAAAAGCTAGATGCTCACGTGCCTGAATTTGCGAAGCGAATTGTGAGCCGGTACAAGCTGCCTGAAAAGTAGCACCGCAGAGAAACTGGGGTAATGTGTCTAATCCGATGATGGCAAGTTGTTCTCGAATTTTTGATCTCGTACTTTTGGGACGCTTTAACTTTTCATCTTTGGACGAGTAAAAATCTATCTATTGGAGGGCGGACTTTGGTCGATGCCTATACTTTTATGCATATATAGGCTGGGATGGGTCCGTCTGAGCTAGCGTATTCACTTGGTCCAAATCCTGAATCCGTTTTAAGCTCCCATGTTTTAAAGCCCCTTTTGAAGTCCCTTATAAGTCCCTTCAGGTTTTTTTCGGCCTGTTGTCTTACACGTCAGCATTCAATAGCAAGCGCCAAGTATGAAAAGCGTCGATCAAGATTTTTTTGTGGTTGGTATTGGCTCGTCTGCAGGGGGTATTCAGGCACTAGAATCATTCTTCTCGAATATTCGGGATCATCCCAATGCTGCTTTTGTGGTGATTCAGCACCTGTCGCCTGATTTTCGCAGCATGATGAGCGAAATCCTGCAGCGTAAGACGGTGATGCAGGTGGTGCAGATTGAAGAAAATATGCGCATTCAGCCGGGCATGGTGTACGTGATGCCGCCGGGTAAAAATATTTTGCTTCAGGGAAATACGTTTTGCCTGATTGATTGTCATGGCAGCCTGAACTATCCGATCAATCTGTTTTTTGATTCGATGGCCAATAGCTTTGCAGATAGAGCGATTGGCGTGGTGCTCACGGGGGGCGGTAGCGATGGCACCGAGGGATTGCAGCGCATTAGCCGGAGTGGTGGGGTCGCCCTGGTACAAACGCCAGATTCTGCTCAATTTAGCAGTATGCCTACCAATGCGATCGCCTCCGGTATTGTCGATAAGGTGTTGCCGCCACAAGAGCTGGCCCAGGCGGTTTACAATATCGTTCGCTTTTCCTACGAGCAAGTCAGCACCAGCCGAGAGAATGAAGAATTTGTCTCTGATGCCGCTTTAGAAGAGATTATTCAGCTGCTTGCCGACCAAGAATCGATAGACTTTACCGACTACAAAACAAATACGCTCAGGCGTCGTATTCGTCATCGCTGTGTGCTCAACCACTGCGAATCCATCGCGACTTATATTACCCTGCTTAACGATTCGGCGGAGGAACGTAAGACGCTGCACTACAGCCTGCTGATTGGTGCGACGGCCTTTTTTCGAGACAGGGATCCCTGGCCGTACTTAGAAAAGCAGGTGCTGCCCAAAATTATTGAGCGGCTAGGGCCAGATGAGCAACTGCGCGTGTGGATCAGCGCCTGCGCCACGGGTGAAGAAGCCTACACGATGGCCATGGTGGTAAACGATGCGATCGCAGCTTCTGGCCGTGAGGATATTCAAGCGAAAATCTTTGCAACTGATATTGATGAGCAGGCCCTGGCCGTGGTTGCTAAGGGATGCTACCCGGCCAGCATGTCAGCTAATGTGTCGCCCGCACGACTAGAGCGCTACTTTACCCAGGTAGGCGACCAGTACCAGGTGAAGCGCTTCCTGCGCGAGATGATGATTATTGCCCCCCATGATTTGACCAAGAATGCAGGCTTTTCGCAGATGCACTTGGTCAGCTGCCGCAATGTGCTCATTTACATGCAGCCCATCCTGCAGCAACAGATTATTCGACTCCTACACTTCACCCTGGCACCAGAGGGCATTCTGTTCTTAGGAAGCTCCGAGACCCTTGGAGAATATGCCCAGGACTTTGAAACGCTACAGTCCAAAGCCAAAATTTATAAAAAGAAGAAAAACGGACGGCGATTGTTGCCGTCACCGCCTGCTGTAGTCTCACCGCTCAGCATGAACAGTCGGCGGCAGCTCAAGCCCAAGCAGCGAGATACTCGGCTGATTAACGACGCCTTTAAATGTGCATTTGGCGATCGCGAGGCGACCTGTTTTTCTGTGAATGGAAACAATCAGCTGCTTCGCATTTTCTACAACACTGCTAACTTGCTGGCGCTACCGGTGGGTGAAGTGCAAATGGACGTTACCGACATGGTGTCTCCTGAGCTCAGGCTGCCGTTGGGAACAGCCCTACATCGCGCTAGGCGAGAGGCAGAAATAGTCACCTACACAGGCATTCCGCTGACAAAAGATGGTGAGTCATTGAGCATTGACCTCAAGGTGACAGGCTCAGAGCAGGCGGATGCTCAGGGCGCTGATCTAGTTGTTGTCATAGAGATTATGGGCTGTATGACCCCATCAGCAGGAGAGGCGTTTACGCTCTCATCTAGCGCTAGCCAGCGGATGGAGTCTTTGGAGTACGAGCTGAGGCAAACAAAAGAGAACCTGCAGGTCACTATCGAAGAGCTAGAGACTATCAATGAAGAGCAGCAGGCGACTAACGAAGAGCTGCTGGCTTCGAATGAAGAGCTACAGAGCACCAATGAAGAGCTGCAGTCGGTCAATGAGGAGCTGCATACCGTTAACGCCGAGTATCAAAGGAAGATTCAAGAGCTCATACAGCTCAATGCCGATGCCAACAATCTGCTAAGAAGCACTAATATTGGCGTTATTTTCCTAGATCTCGATCTGAATATTCGCAAATTCACCCCGGCGGCGGCTGACGTTGTGAGTTTGCGCGCAGGTGATATTGATCGGCCGATTGCAGACTTTACCAGTCGTCTTTCTCAGGTGGATCTGCAAGCATTTGCAGAACAGGTACTCCGAGATGAGGTTTTGGTAGAGCGAGAAGTCGTGAATGAGAAATCGGGTGAGAATCTACTGCTGCGAGCCTATCCCTACCTCAAAGACGATGGTTCGCTCGATGGCGTGGTGCTTACCTTCTTAGAAGTTAGCGAACTAAAGCGAGTTCAAGGAGCGCTACAAGAAACCAACGTATTGCTGGAGACGTTTTACAGCACTAGCCCAATTGGTTTTGCCCTGCATGATGAACATCTGCGGTTTTTGAAGGTGAACAATGTGCTCGCTGAGATTGATAACCTCCCTGTAGAGGAGCACATAGGCAAAACGATGCTAGAAATTCTCCCTTCGGAGATTGCCGACAAAGCCTATCGGTTTCATCAGCATGTGAGAGATACAGGGGAGCCTATTCTAGATGAAGGGTTTGAAGGCGAGCTGCCGACAGATCCTGGTAACCACCGATACTGGAACGTGAGCTATTTTCCAATAGGGCTGCCTGATGGTCGGCGATGGGTTGGCGCGGTGGTCAATGAAGTAACCCAGCTGAAGAAGACTCAATTTGAGCTAGAAGACAGCCGAAATTTTGCCAGACGCCTGTCGGAATCCAATCCTGGCATCATCTACATCATTGATGTCAAAGAGCGCCGAAATGTGTATCTCAATTCTTCAGTCACCAAGGTGCTAGGCTACACCCCCGAAGAAGTCTCTGCTATGGGTGATCAGATGATTGCTCAAATGGTGCACCCTGAAGATGTAGACAAGCTCAATCGCTACTACAAGCGGTTTAATACTCATCCCGATGATGTGTTGGATACGGAGATTCGAGTTCAGCACAAGAATGGAAGCTGGAAGTGGCTGACGCTGCGTAGCGTAATTTTCAACCGTGATGAAGATGGCAGCGTGCGGCAGGTATTGGGCCTATGCACCGATGCGACGCCGCGAAAACGGGCTGAGCAGCGGCTCAAGAAGCAAAAGCAGAACTTGGAAAGTGCGATCGCCTCTGCCCAAGCTGCCAACTCCGCCAATCAGGCAAAGTCCGAATTCTTGGCAAACATGAGCCACGAAATTCGCACGCCAATGAATCTCATCTTGGGAACTAGCCAGCTACTGGAAAAAACTGAGCTGAACAACCGACAGCGCAATCTGTTGAATGTGCTCAATCGCAACGGTCAGACGCTGCTGACCTTGATCAACGATGTTCTCGATCTCTCTAAGTTAGAAGCGAAAGAGCTAAAAATTGACTGCAAGCCTTTCAACCTTTCCACCATGTTAAGGACAGCCCTTTCCAACTTCACCCACGCAGCCGTACAAAAAGGCCTAACATTGGACTTTCAATCTATTGGCGAAGTGCCAGAGCAGGTCGTCGGAGATAGCTTCAGACTCCAGCAGGTGCTGCTAAATTTGCTGGGCAACGCTGTGAAATTTACAGAGCAAGGTGGCATCGTCTTGAGCGTTGAAAGGTTGGACTCTCTACAACACAATACTCCTCGGGAGGTGGCATCGGCTGCTACCGCAAGGCTACGACTGAGCGTACGAGATACCGGTATCGGCATTCCACCTGAAGATCAGGCCGATTTATTTGAGCCTTTTACCCAGGCCGATACGTCCAGTACTCGCCAGTACGGTGGCACCGGCCTAGGCCTCACCATCTCGCGGCGAATTGTAGAGCTAATGGATGGAGAAATTGGTGTAGAGAGTCGGTTGGGCGAAGGCTCCACATTTTGGTTTGAGATAGCTTTAGAGACCAGCGACGACCTGACTGAAGATCATCAGTCGGCTGAGCGATCGCAGACCCCATCTGACCCCGACTCACTGAAAAAAACGGCCCAACTGCTCATCGCTGAAGACAACCAGGACAATATGGACATTCTGGTGATGATACTGGAAGACCTCGGCTATGAAAACCTGACAACTGCCATAAATGGTGAAGAAGTGCTGGCGAAGATGGCAACTGGCACCTTTGATTTAGTCTTTATGGACTGTCAGATGCCTCAGCTAGATGGCTATGAGACGACGCGCCAGATCAGAAAGCAGGATTCTGACAACAGCGCGGTTCCAGTGATTGCTCTCACTGCGAACGTAATGGCAGGCGATCGCGAAAGGTGCCTTGAAGCAGGTATGAATGACTATGTCAGCAAGCCTTTCTCCATCGACGACATTGTCAACATGTTGGATCAGTGGCTGTCTTAGACTCGTCCCTAAAAAGAAATCGGACTAAAAGACATAGCACTAAGAGACATAGCACTAAAAGACATAGAACTAAGAGACATAGAACTAAAAAATCAGCCTAAAATTCTGGACGTTCCAACAGACAAAAAATCGTCAGTGCAACCGTGCAAGATAGGGTGGTTGCGGAGAGGCTGTCGCAGCCTAAAAGCTGAATTGGAAAGTAGAGCAGTAGCGCAGCGGCTGCCGAGATGCCGGTGGGCTGAGTCAAGAAGTCGAAAAAGTCCTGAGTGCTTTCGACCCATTCTAGTAGCTTTAGAAACTGGCTGAGGATCGACATAGGTTCTCACCCATTGAGAAATACTGTAAAAAGCTTTGAGAAAATAATTGAGTGATGTTAGCTCAACGTCAGCTCAACATCTGGTCGAAGAAACGCCTGAAGATGGGCTTGGGCACTTTGCCCACCCAGGTCTTCACCGATTCATGGTCAGCATCGAGCAGTGTGAACTGAGGAACACCGGAAGCGCCAAAGCTGGCGACTTCGTCTGCCCACTGGGGATCGTCGATATCGAGCATGACAAAGTTGATGTCGGTGCCGTACTGCTCATGTAGCGACGCGACGGTGCCTGACATGCTCTGGCAGGTAGTGCACCAGTCAGCGTAGAACTCGATGAGCGTTGGCTTCTGATTGGTTAGGGCGGCTTCGAAGGGCATGGCTTCAGTGGCCATTGATTTTAGAGTCATCAGGCCAGAGAGCGGTGTCATGCTCATAACGGCTGCTGCCGGGCGGGTAAGCAAGAAAGTTGCAAAAGCTGCGATCGCAATCGCCGCGATCGCCAACCACAGCTGCCAAACCTTGTTTTTTCCCTTCTGTGATGTCAACACCATAGGAACTACCTCTCAACAGACTAAATTAACGGAAGTAGTAAACCAAGAAAATATGTACGGCCAGCATGAGGGCAAAAACGCTGACCAAAAAGATGTGGCTTTTTAGCCAGACAGTCCGCATCCCGCGAATGAGTGCCCCCTTGCCAATACCTGCTGCCTTCCCATCGACAACTTTAGACCCGGCAAAGCTGAACACCTTACGAGGAGACTCCAGCACGCCGGTTTCGGCAACGACGCCAATCAGCGCAGTCAGCGTGACGCCAATAAAAGCCCACAGGAAAATTGCGTTGTAGTTAATGCCGCTTGACCCAACGGTATGCAGCACAACTATCGCCAGCAGCGCAACCCCAGTAAAGATATGCACGCTACGCCACAGCATCACCGAGCCCGGCATTTTGACCTTGACCGGCCAGCTACGGCTGCGCTTTCTTGCCGTAAGCAGCATTTCTACAACGACTAGCGCCAGCGCCGCAAACCCCGTGCCCTGCTTGTAGACTTCACCCCGCAAGAACTGATGGAGATCGTAAGAGCGATCGCGCAACGCATCCAAATAGATAGGGCTAACTGCAAACGGCACCAGCAAAACTGCCGACACTAGCGTCAGAATAATAAGCGTAGAAAACTTGGGCTGCATGAATCTCCTAGCGTTCTTCTAATCTTTTTCCAACGCTCTCGAGACGTGAAAAGAAACAGAAACGAAACCTCTAAAACGAGATCTCTAATGAGTGATGATAAATAAGTCTAGCTCAGCGATTCTGTACGCATAGATACATGCCTACAGAGTCGCTGAACTAGAGTAGGCATCCCTATGCGTCAGCAGGCATGCTGTCTACGGGGATATTGATGATGATGCCGCCCATTACCTCATCCATCTCAAACACTTTGTCTGGGTAGCGCTCAAGGTGAATAGGGTGAGTGTTGTGGCAAGATACGCAGGCTTCTGCAACGGCCTTGTCAGGATACATTGCAGAGAAATATGCCTGCCCGCCAACTTCCTGGTAACCCTTGAAAGGCTCTCCAGAGGATTCAATTTCTGCCAGGCCAGTTTCTTCGAAATCACTCTTGGGGCCGTGGTTGTCGTTGATGTACCAGCTAGAAATTAGGTTGTAAGTGAAGTCGCCAGACTCATTGGCAATTTCTGAGCCCAGACGGAACATCTGTGCAGGAAGCGGAATACCATCTGTCTGCTGCCAGCCTTCAGTGGATTCTACTTCCAGAACGCCGCCTTCCTTCGCTTTACCTTCTAAGGTCTTAACTCGGTTAATCACGTGCTTGGTGTAGGCAGTTCTATCGGCTGCTAGCACGTTGTGAATGTAGTCAGAAACAAGTTCCGGTGCAATAGAAGGACCGGTCGCTGTTGCAGTTGTGCTACCGCCACCGCTGCAGGCAACTGCTGTAAAGCAAATTGCCGCTGCCAGGGCGAACAGTGCCATCGTCTTAGCGCGAATGCGCTGCATCCAGCTAGCTTTAATCATTATCGGTAATCTCCTGATAAGTCCATTTAAGTGAATGATGCGATCGCTTTAAGAGCGAACGAAGGTTCTGACAAGAAGAAGCTATGGAGTAGTTTCTTCCTTTGCGTCAGAGGTATTGCCCACCCTCCTTTCTTCTGCTGCGCGCATCAAAGCAAAGCTCTCATGCTCCAGCGTAGGAGGACGGTCAAAATTGGCTTCAACGAGTTCGTCGTCGAAAATACTGTTGTAGCTGTACTCCACCCCGTGGCAGTTCATACAGACTTCACCCACCATGCGGTTTCGGGGCTTCAGCGTGTAGGTGTTGTTGTGATTGACATTGACAACAACGCTCCCATCACTCTTATCAACGCCGGTGCGTGGCAGGTGGCAGGTAGCACAGGTCACCTGCTCATCTCCTGGCCTCGGCAGAGTGGTACTCGCTAAGACTGCCTTGCCATGCTTAGAGTTCTCATAGTTCAACGAGTGGGTATCGTTGTGACAGCTCAAGCAAGAATCGACCGCCGCCTGCATTGTGTTCACAGTGTGAACGTTGTGGCAGGCATTGCAAGTCATCTGCTTATCCATCGCCGCCTGCTTCATAGGGATGCGAGCCATCGCGGGTGTAAGCGGCGTTTCACCTTCCAAAAGACGAATGCCGTGCTTGCCAAGCAGGAAAGTCCCCACAGACTGTTCATGACAAGACTGACAGCTTTCCTGATTGGGGTTAGCGATGAATTCCTTTGTCTCCTCATGCTGGTGACAGCTGGCGCAATTCACATCGTTGAGCGCGTGAGCACTGCTCTCCCACTGCTGAACAATCTCTTGCACCTCCTGCTCTGTAGCCGCGATCGCAGGCTGACCTAGGCCAAACATCACAAGAGCGGCACAGAAAAGAGCAATCAGCCTCGCAGGTCTCATGACTTCCCTCCCAAAAACTCTTTGGTGAGGTTGGGCTCGGGCGCAGCTTTTAGCTCCGTCGTCACGACACGGTCAGGCAGCTTCTGTACCGGTAACATGTCTGGTTCACCCATATTCTTGCGGAAAAAGCCCGTAGAAATGGTGTCGTGCTCGTGGAAGTTATGACAGCCTGCCGTCCAACAGCCATCCCGCTCAAAGCCTTGGTGACTTTTAAGCTGGGTAAGCGTAAGCTCCTCGTGACAGGCCATGCAGAGATCGGGCTGCAGATGCACTCCCCGTCCAAACATGTGCACATGCTCGTTGTGGCAGGCCGTACAGGTAAGCACGTCTACGTTCTCTCTGTACTCAGCCCAGCGAGGATCTTTAAACTTTTTCGCACCGTGCAAGTCGCCCTCTAGCTCCGCCTCATGACATCGGTTGCAGTTTTCGTTAGAAACTGGCTTAAAACCCTCGTGACAAGAGGCACAAGAGGCTTCAAACACATGGTGTCCAACGGAGGTCTCTCCGGGCAGAAATATCTGCTTTTGCTCAAGTGCAAAAGCACCAGAAACAGCAACAAATAGCGTTGCTACAGCAAGAATAATCGCTGCCCGTAGTCCAAACTTACGGCGCCAAAATACATTTCGATTGGGTCGATTCTCCATTAAAAAAACGTGAAAAAAGCGATGTTACAGAAGAATCAACAACAGAAGCGCAAGCGCAACTGCGCCACCACCAATAATTCCTGCCGCCGTTCCGCCGCCGATGCCCTCGGGCGATTCAAGCGTTGTAACGGCTTCCGAAGCGGCTGTTGAGACCGTGTCGCTAGGCGCTGCACCAGTCACCCCACTGAGTGCTTCTTCGAGCTGAATATCGGTTTTTGAGTAGTCTGCGCCATCGAGCATAAGCTCGGTGATAGCGCCGTAAGCGCCTACCCACGCATCTTTGAGCTGTGGCGTCCAGGCAGAGCCCGCATACTGCTCAAGGGTCTTAATGAGGCTGTTGCCCACTAGAGGGTAGTGTTCGGGAAGTGCACCGTACTTTACATGTCGTGCTCCCAGGCCGCCGAGTGCTTTACTGAGTACGTCGGGCTTGCGCAGGTTTTCGATGACCATCACCAGCGCGCCTTTCAGCATTTGCTGCTGCTTCGGCATGCTGGTGTGGGCAAAGAGGGGCTTAGCTTCTGGGTAGTCCGTCAGGAGATTCCCGTAAAAGCTAGCAACAAACTCATCAGCCTTGGGCTTCACAAGCTCAAAGCTCTGTTCAAGTAGTTCTACCTGCAAGCCACCGTCCTCTTGTGGCGATGCCGTAGAAGAAACGCTCTCCAAAGCAATCTCCTCTTTGCTGTAGTCAGCACCTTCTAGCATGAGTTCTGAGATGGCTCCGTAGGCATCCGTCCAAGCTGCCTTCAGGTCGGGTGTCCAAGCCTCACCAGCGTACTGCCCCAGCGTTTTCAGCAGGCTGTTGCCCACAAGCGGGTAGTGCTCTGGTAGTGCGCCGTACTTTACGTGCCGAGCACCTAGACCTTTCAAGGACTTGCTGAGGACATCTGGATTTCTCAGGTTCTCAATGACCATCACCAAAGCGCCCTTCAGCATCTTTTGTTGAGCCGCCATATCGGAGTGCTCAAACAGAGGCTGAGAAGCCGGATAATCGGTAAATAAATTGTTGTAAAAGCTAGCAACAAAGTCGTCCGCCTTGGGCTTTACGAGCTCGAAGCTTTGCTCTAGAAGCTCTACGTTTAAAGACATGTTCTGACTGCACTCCAGAAAACAGTTAGGAATTGGTAAAAAAGACGCCCTGGTCCAAGAATCTCCACGGGAAGCACTTCAATCTTGGTGCCCATTAAATCTTGGTGCTCAATAGCGATTTCCTCCTGCAAGACCGTTCAATAGAAGTCCACTTAGAAATCCATTTATTTAGAGGCAGAGAATATAGCGCGAAGAAGAAAAATGTTCCTAGTATCAAGTCCGCAGAGGCAAGATAAGGTCTTTGTCGGCAGATGATTAGGACAGAGTCAACTACCCGTGGTACTACACAAAGCTAGGGTGACTGATATTCTTTTTTTGTGTCTATCGTTACAAAAACCAACAAAGAAATGAGAAATATGCATAGCCTCCCTGCAAAACCTGAATTGTTGGTATTTTTTTACTTCTCAGAGGGAATTTTTGTTTTCAAACTTTGACAAAGGCCGTCAGGTCTCTTTGCTTAAAGCTTGCAAGCGCTTGGAAGATGCTATTTACCCACGCTTTTTTTACTCCAAGGTCAATGCGATTTATGCGCTTCTCGAATGCGGCATGCGAATGGGTCAGTGAGATTATGCAACTTTGGATACAAAAACAAACTCGGCTTTGTTGGAAGAATCATCTATACCAATAGGTATATTCTTTTCCCGGCTCTTCTATAGTCGTTGTATTTTTATCCCCAGTCTCCTTGCCTGTGGAGATGCCTTCTATATGAGTCATAGTTTCACGGATTACATTGTTAAGCCCCTCGGCTCGATTAAGCTGGCTGTGCCACTGCTAGTTGCGATCGCAGCTATCTTGATCGGTGCCACTTTTTATGAATCAGAGGTAGGCTCTGCGGTTGTTCAGCAAGAAATATACAAGAGCCCTTGGTTCGGTGGCCTGATGTTTTTGTTGGCGCTGAATCTAGGGACCTCTACTTTGTCTCGCTATCCCTGGAGGGGAGCGCGGAAAGTTGGCTTTGCCATCACCCACTGGGGCCTTGTGGTGATTATTGCCGGGTCTGCAGCTGTCATTCACTTGAGTGTGGAAGGTATGTTGCTGGCGCGGACCGATGCTGGCCCTGTAGGAACGCTGCGGGTAGAAGGGGATTTGCTGGAGGTGGTTGCACCTGGTGAAGCGTCTCAGCAAGCGTCTCTATTTATTAAGTCAGACGGTACGGTTGTTCCCAGCAAGGTGGGTTCACTGTCGGTGTTGGACTATAGCAGCAACGCAATCAATACAGTGCACTTCGAGCCCGGTGGACAGGTGGAGAACCCGGCGGTTCGCCTGATGCTGAGGAGCGATCGCATGGGCCAGACTCTGGAGCGCTGGTTGGCGGTTGCTCCAGTTGCCTACAGCACTCTAGATGTGGGTCCCGCCGAACTGCAAATTGCCCGCGCTGCAGATAGCGAGGCACTCTCCCAAGCCCTAAGCGAACCGGTTGAGAAGGCAAGTGCTTCTTGGGGCACGGTCGCTCTCGACTGGCGAGGAAAGTTTCGTGAGATTGATGTGGAAGCGGCTATGGATCAGCCTGTTTCGCTCAAGGCCGAAGGGCGAATGCTAACGGCTGAAGTGACAGGTTTCTGGCCAGATTTCCGTTTGGATGGCAGCCGCCAGCCGACGACGGCTACCCAGCTGCTGCGCAATCCGGCTGTGCGCCTGGCTATTACAGAAAGCGGACGCGCTGAGAATGCGGCCAATGAAGCTTCTGAGGATACTCGCCAAGAAAGCTGGTTCTTGTTTGGTAAGCCTGGCTTCGAGCCTGTTCGCAATGGGGAAGAGGAGTCTCCTATCGCGCTTGCTTTGAGCTACGAAGCGGCCTCTGATGCCAATGGCCCGGATGCGTTTTTCCGAGTGGTGGTGGATGCTGAAGGGCAGCTCCACTATGCGGCAAAGTCTTCGAAGGGGTTCACCTCAGGGCCCATTGCAATTGGCGATTCGGTGAGCCCAGGCTGGGCCGATTTTGAGGTCACGCTGGCTGAATACATTCCCAAAGCCAAAGTAGCTAGGGAGGTTGTTCCTCTCCCTAAGGATGCGCCTCCGCAGGGTGAACCCGCCCTCCTGGTTTCTACCGGTGAAAACGACGCGCCCGTTTGGGTGGCTTGGGGTGAACCAACTGCCATCCCTGGTAAAACCGGCGATCGCGCAGACGATTGGTATGTTGCCTTTAGCCCCAAATTGATGCAGCTCCCCTTTAGCCTAAAGCTCAACGAATTTATCGTAGAGCGCAACGAGGGCAGCGAATCGGTGGCCATGTGGACGAGCGATGTTTCGCTGATGGATGCAGAGGCTGGACAGATTAGCGATCGCCGGGGTGGATGAACCACCCAACATGGTTCAAAGGTTGGAAGATCGCTCAAGCTTCTTGGAATCCAGGTGATTTGAACCAATCTAC
Organism: Cyanobacteria bacterium J06626_6; assembly: GCA_038523095.1. Classification (GTDB taxonomy): domain Bacteria; phylum Cyanobacteriota; class Cyanobacteriia; order Phormidesmidales; family Phormidesmidaceae; genus Phormidesmis. Next base: position 5,324 of record JBCBJS010000031.1, on the reverse strand, counting down.
CCTGCAGGTGAAGCGAGAACCTTGGTGGGTAACCGGGCTGACTTGGCTGGGCTCACTGATGGTCACTGCTGGTGTCGCCACCATGTTCTATGGCCGGGCAGTTTCCAAAAAGTTCAAGAAAGTATCGACTCTGCTAGGCAACCCAGAAGACTCGCCAGCGACTGACGAAGACGCTGCTTCAGGATCGATACCCCTGTTTAACGCTTTTTTAGGGAGATAGCTTGTGGGTGCAGATGTCTCTCTGACAGGGGCATCGCGAACCTACGCTAATAGGCCTTACCCATAGCGTCTCTCTGTTCTTCTGAAAAATAATTCTCTTTAGCGATAGCTTATAAGCCGACCTATGAAACCTTTGAAATTTATAATCGGACTATGTTTGGGGCTTTTGCTGATTGCCATGCCCTTTAGCCAGTTCCAGCCGAGTTCCCTAAATTCAATAGAGACTTTGGTGGTGCAGCAGGGCGGTCGTAAGAAACCGCTGGACACAGTCGCCAAAGAAACGGTGGCCAAAATTCATGGGCAGGCAACCTATAAGCACGACGGCGTCGTTGAAGACTCGATGACGACCTTCATGTCGCTGTGGCTCAACAATCGCAACTGGAACGAAGAGCCGTTTGTGCTCTTCAGCTATCGCCCGCTAAAAGAGCAGGTAGGGCTAAATCCTGACCAAAAGTATTTCACCTTTCAAACGCTGATGACAAACAAGGCGTTGGGAGATGTGGTTCGCAAGGCGCACCAAAAAGAACTGGAAGAGGTTGACCTAAGCCGTGACGAACGTGAGGCGCTGACTTTGGAAGATCGGCTTTCGCTCATGCTGGGCTCTGTCGATGACAACACTATCGCCATCGTGCCCCACCCTACCGACCCGAAAGGCAAGTGGATGGGCATCACAGAAGGGCAGACGCTCTATTCGGAAACGGCGATGGCTCCTCTCCTGGCAAACTTTGCTGTGATGAAGCAGCTGTTTCTGAATGGTCCGAACCACTTGGAGATGTTGACACCTTTAGCCGCTGATTTGCGTACTGGCCTCAGCGGTTTGAGTTCCGATATTTACCCAGCCGTTGGATCGATGGATCAAGAAGTGTTTTTCAATCACTTTCATCCGTTTGCAAAAGCTTGGATGCTGTACGGCCTAGCTTTTGTTGTGATGCTAGCGACGCTTTGGATCAGGCCTTTGGAGCTGTATTGGAGCGCTATCGGATTGTTTGTTGGCGGGGTGGCTGTGCAGAGCTACGGTTTCTGGCTCAGGATGCAGATTGCCGGGCGTCCGCCTGTGACCAACATGTATGAGTCGGTGATTTGGGTAGGGTTTGGCATTGCGGCGATCGCCCTCACCTTTGAGCTCATTTACAAGGCAAAATACTATCTTCTGGCCGCAGCGCCTTTAGCCGTCATGTGTCTCATCTTGGCAGACAGCCTGCCCGCAGTCTTGGACCCTAGCATTTCTCCTCTGGTGCCGGTGCTGCGCGACAACTTTTGGCTGAGTATTCACGTGCCGACTATCGCCCTGAGCTACGCGAGCTTTGCCTTGGCGTTGGGAATTGGCCATGTGGCCCTGGGCAGCTATCTTTTTACACCACAGGCAAACTCTCGTATTCAGCTGCTCTCTCAGCTCAACTACCGGGTGCTGCAGGTAGGCGTGCTGCTGCTGACAGCTGGCATTATTCTCGGTGGTATCTGGGCGCACTTCTCTTGGGGACGCTTCTGGGGCTGGGACCCCAAAGAGACTTGGGCGCTGATTGCCTTGCTCTGCTATCTGGTGCCGCTTCACGGCAGACTGGTTGGCTGGATTGGTAACTTTGGCATCAGCGTTGCCAGCGTTGCCGCCTTCAATGCGGTGTTGATGGCCTGGTATGGCGTTAACTTTGTCTTGGGTACGGGGCTGCACAGCTATGGTTTTGGAACAGGCGGTTCGGAATGGATGATTGCCGGTGTTGTGGGGGCAGATATGCTGTTTGTCCTAGCGGCCACTGTCAGACACAAAGGGTGGCTATCTGGGCTCGAAGCTGCCTCTCCTGCGCCAGCTACGACAGAAGTAAATGCAAATTAGAGAAATTCGCCGAAGTGATTTCTCTCCAGTGATGGTCCTGAAACGACAGTTTCAGCATGTATGGCAATCGACAGATACATGACCCAATAAAGAGGCTATGTCAGTGTCTACGGCAGTCAGTTTAGCTGTTGTCTCGTAACGGTCATAGTAGATGAGAGTGTCCTCACTAACTCGACAGATGCAATCGGTGATATTGAGGTTGTAAGCTGCTTGAAATCTAGCGCCTGGACTTCAACAGATGCTGACCTCTTGATAATTGATTTCAGGAAATACTCACCTACCGTCAACATCTGTTGTTATATTTACTTAAGAGTTGGACAATAATCGAGATTAAACTATGAAGCGTCGAGCATTTATGAATTGGGTTGGCGTGAGCTTTATGGCGACTTCCCTCCCCGTTGCGATCGCAGCTTGTTCACCCTCCGCCGAAACAGCTGACCCCTGTGCGGCAGATCCTTGCGCGGCGGATCCTTGTGCAGCTGCTAAGCAAGAAGTCGACAGCAGCATTCGCGACGATGGCTTTGCCGCCCTTGGCACCGTCGAAGAGCTAGACAGTGCTGGCTTTCTTGCCAGTAAAACATTCGTTGCGGGCTCCGTGATTGTCATTCGAGATCCCGCTGCTCCAGACGGCATCATTGCGCTCGACTCGATGTGTCCTCACCAGGGCTGCCACGTTGCCTGGGCAGATACTGAATTTGCCTGTCCTTGCCATGGTTCTAAGTTCAGCGCTGGCGGTGAAGTGACCAATGGCCCAGCGACCGAAGCCTTGAGCCCCTACGAGGCAAAAATCGACGGTGACCTAGTACTTATCAAGGCTGCTTGATTACTCGGTGTTTTGGGAAAATTGAGTAAACCTGTAAGGGTCGTTACTGTTCAGTAGCGGCCTTTCTGTCTTCAATAAAGAGGACCTGAATAAGGAACCTCTGAGTTTTAGGCCTAGTCAATACCTGAGTATCAGAACTCAGAAGTACGTTTACTGTCGTCTCTACTGACTGCATGCAATGGTTAACCACCTGTCCAAAAGCGCTATGCTCAAGCGAGCCCAGAGCCCCAACCTTTTTTCAGAAGCGCGGGCTATCCCTTACTCCATGATCGAGCGGCCCGTTTTTTTAGTCGGGTCTGAGCGCTCAGGGACAACCTTGCTGCGGCTCATGCTAGACCATCACCCCGAGATTATGTTTTGGGCAGAGTTTGAGTATGGCGTTTACCAGATGGGTGATGATGGCCGCTATCCGGCGCTGGCAGATTACTATCAGCGCCTACTGGCAGATAGAAATTTCTTGATGGATGGTCCCAACATTGACCGCAGGCTGAGCTATCCGGAGCTGGTCAATAGCTTTCTACGACAGTTTCAAGACTTCACCGATAAGCCCATCGTCGGCGCGACTGTCCACCATCATTTCGACCGCCTGCTGCAAATATGGCCAGATGCTCGTTTTATTCACATTGTGCGCGACGGGCGAGATGTGGCTCGTTCCTGCATGAAAATGGGCTGGGCGGGCGACGGCTGGCATGGTGCCCAGCGGTGGCTGACTGCGGAGACGCTATGGGAAAGTCTTAAAACAAAGCTACCTGCAGACCGCCAGATAGAAGTGCGGTTCGAAGATCTGATTACTGATACGGTGGGTACGCTGACGCAGGTTTGTCACTTTTTGGGTGAGTCGTACCATCCGGACATGATGAGCTACGCAAAGAATACGGACTACGCGCTTCCCGATACGCGGCTGATCAGCCAGTGGCACAACAATCTTTCCAAGCGCGAGATTCAGCTAATCGAATCTCGGATTTCGCCGCTGCTAGTGGAGCGCGGCTATCCGCTGAGCGGCCTGCCTCACTTGAGAGTGTCCGACCTTGGGCAGCTGTGGCTAAAGGTAGAAAATAAGCTGGGAACGCTCGCTTACCGGGCTAGGAAGTATGGTTTGCCGCTGATGTCAGCTGACTTCTTGGCGAGAAGGTTGAGGCTGACTGGATTGAGCGATCGCATCAGAAAAAAGATCAACGTCATCGACATCAAAACCATGAAACAGTCCTGGTAAGCGCCGTAGAGAATCTGTTCTTACAGAATTTACTGCTTAACGGTAAAGAGTGCTTCCAGTGGCTGTGGCGCGCTAGGGTCCTTATTCGAGTGCGTTTACCTCTTTGTGCCCTGCACTATCAGAGGGAGATTTGTTCTCCAGGCGGACATTTCCTAAAGCGTTTCAAGCAGCTCAAGCAGCTGCGCTTCATCAAGCTGAGGGACGTTGCACTTGATGGCTTTTTTGAGCTTGTTGCCAGGATTGTCCCCAACGACAATGTAGTCAGTTTTGGCGCTGGGCATTTTGTTGATTCGTCCGCCTGCAGAGGTAACGGTGTCGGCAATTTGTTCATAGGTAATCTGATGCAGCTTACCGGTGATGACAAAAATTTTGCCCGAGAGTGGACCTTCTTTAGTTGTTGAACTTTCTGCCTTAGGGGCTGTACTGGCTTCTGTTATTGGTTTTTCAGCTTCTGCGGAGACTGTGTTGGTTGCTTTTTTCGGAGTTTTTCCTTGCTTAGGCGTATTGTTCTTAGGCGTGCTGTTCTTGGGTGTGTTGTTCTGTGCGGACTTTGTCTCAGATTGAGTAGTCTCAGATTGAGCAGTCTCAGATTGAGTAGTCTCAGATTGAACAGCTTTCTCTTCTGTCGCCGCTTTCTGTAGCGCGCTAATGACTTCCTGCGAGATTTTCATAGCCTCTTCTAGTGAGGCCTTGTCTGATTGCAGCTGAGAAACCGCATTTTCAGAGGTCTCAAGCTGCTGTGCCAGCTGCGCTCGCGATTGGGTAAGCGCATCGATTTCCGCGTTTAGAGCGGCAATATTTTCAGAAGGTTCAGCTTGGCGATGCGTCAGTTCCTGGTTGCTCTGCTCCAAGGACTTCTCTGTCTGATGGAGCTGTTGCTGAAGAGCGGTCAGCGCGGTATTGGCTTCCTGGGCCTCTGCTTGCGCGCTGTCCCGTTCTGCTTTCAGTGGCTGTATTTGTTCGCGAATTAGACTCGCTGACTGTTCGTCACTGGCTTTGGCTAGCTGTTCGCGCTGCTGTTCTAGGTCAGCAATCTGTTGCTGCAGGTCGGCTTTCTGGGCTGCGTGCTGGGTATTTTCCTGCTGTAAGTTTTCGTTTTGCTGCTCTAGAGCGGAGATCTGTTGTTGTAATGCGGTATGGGCTGCTTGAAGTGCCTGTTGATCTTGCTGTAGGGCTACCGAGCAAGTGCGATCATTGCAGACAGAACTCGGCACCGTCACCCAAGCAAAAGCAGCCCT
>JBCBJS010000030.1:0-59350 GCA_038523095.1 Cyanobacteria bacterium J06626_6 | reverse complement strand
CTTGCCCTCTCAGGGATGTTTAGCCTGCCTTAGGTATCGCCGCTAGGTTCAGCGCTTGGGGACCTAGACGCCAGCGCTAGCCCAAGAGCAATATTGCCGCATAAATCCCAGCGCCTGTGGCGAATAGCCCAAAGTGACTCTCCGTCTTTTCGGGGAGTTCTTCTTTGAGCACGTTGAGGATGATACCGCCTGCGATTAGGGCCCAGATGGCTGCAACAGCGGCTTCATCGAGATGGGTGGCGTTGCTCACAGCCCATCCGGCCAATATGGCCCCTGCCAAAATCCATCGCCCAACCCGGTCGTAGGCCCTCTTGTGATGGATTCTAAGACCCAGGTCGTTGGCTACAAAGTGGAGCGCCAGGGTAATGAAAAGAAGCATGCAGGCCCGCCAGCCATGTTCGGCTGACTCCCGCAGAAGATAGCCCAAAACTGCGTTGTACAGCGCAAAGGAGCCGATATGAATCCAAAAAATGTTCAGCTCTGTAGCGTTCTCTCCGGTCATTTTGCGGTTGTAGCGGCGCGATCGCACAGCCAACTTCTCCAACCCATAAAATGCCGCCAGCCCAATCAGCGACAGCAAATACACATGTCGCTCTGCGTAGTTCACCAGAGGGCTCGCACTCTCCTCAATTTCCAGCTGAGCCTCACTCAGCTCTGGAAAAATATCCAAGAAAATGTAGGCAATCGAGATGCCCCCTGCAAAAGATGTCCACAGGGCAGGGGGTATCACCTTCAGCCAGGGAATACGACAGGCAAATAGATGAACCAGCGCTAGGCTAACCACCAGTGTCACGCCGATCAGCGTCATGTTCTCAGTCATCACGTCCCTCAGCTTGGCTGTTGCTCATGTTGCTACAAGACTGAATCTTCTGCCTTAAAGCGACATTAAGAAACGTAGCACGGGCGATCGCGACTACTGCGGACTACGTATTCTCTATGCCCTGCTCTATGCCCTGCTGCCACTGCTCTCTTTTTTGCGGTAGCTCAGGATCAATCCTCAGAGGAGTAGCGTCTTCAGGCTGGTTTAGTCCCTCTTCTATAGTCTGAATTTCTTGTTCAAACTGTTCCCTACCTTCGCGAAAGAAGCGCCCGCACTCTGGGGTACACAAAATGCCGTTCAAAGAATCTACGCCCAGATGGATGTTTTCAGCAGTAGCGATGCCGTTGGCAAAAGCTGACTGACAGCAGCCAAGGCTCAGCACGCTACAGGCGATCGCACTGCCCAACAGCCCGAACCTCAGACCGGTGCGAGATGCTTTAGGGTCACAGGAAGAGTCACAATCGATGTCGCGTGAAAAACGAAAAGTTACCTCATACCGCATGGGAATTCCTTATCTCTAGGTTGCGTTTTCTCAGTTGTTTTTCGTACGTATTTCGCTCAAGCTAACACAGCCATTCTGGAGAGCCTAAGCAGTTTTTACGTTCTTCATTTTGGACGGGTGTAGTCGGTGAATTAACGGCTTCAAGGGGAGCGATCGCTTGACGCAGATTTTCTCTCAACACCCGGCAGCACAACGTTTTTTGATAGGCAAGCGTCAGCACTATCCACGTCTAATCTATCCGCTTAGCTACGGTCATCAAGCTGAGTAGATGGATGACGGTGTTCTGTAAGGTTTGGGTATTTTAACGAGAGGTCTATGTAATATTTTTATCTTTCTTTTTCTCTTCTTCTAAGCCCACTGATCAATCGTTTATGGATTTTCACATTCGCCCGGCTGATGCGAAAGATATGCCAGCCATTTTGGCTTTGCAGGCGCTGTCATTGAGAGCGCTTTCAGCCCAAACCTACAGCGCGGCCCAGATCGAATCTTTGGTCAGAAGTCAGGGCGCAGCCCGAGTAGCCTCTTTTAATGCGGGAGATGAGGTGATTTATGTGGCGTGCCTAGGCGCGGAGCAGCATGGGGCAACCCAGCTGATAGGCGTGGTGGCTTTTATCGCATGGCGATCGCAAATTGGCGGATTGTTTGTGCACCCTGGCTATGTGCGTCGCGGTGTGGCTAGGGCGCTAATGGGCCAGGTTGAACTAATTGCGGCTCAGCAGCAACAGAGCGTTATGCGGGTCATGTCTTCGCTGGTTGCGGTTCCTTTTTATGAGGCCGTGGGCTATAGCCATCTGTTCTCTCGCACCGTTTGCTTTGAAGATAGTCCAGTTGGATGTGTTGAAATGGCCAAAACGTTAGACGGTCAAAATTTGCAGGCCTTACTACTCAGGCAAAAGCTGTGGACCGTGGGGCTGGTCGCCTCTTCGCTGATGTTTGTGATTGTGGCAGTGACGCTGCGGTAGCTTGGCTACTTGGCGAGTACTTGCCTGCTGCCTAGGGCTGCGCGACAAACCAGTCGATCAGCTTACGAGCGATGCTGAGTTTGCCGGGGACAGGCGGCAAGTCGTGCTTGGCAAACCAGGCAGCGGCTTCTATCTCGCCGGGTTCGGGGACGAGTGCACCCCCGGCGTATTCAGCGGTAAACCCCAGCATGAGTGACTTGGGAAAAGGCCAGGGCTGGGAGCCGAAGTATCGAATATTTTTGATATCGACGCCGACCTCTTCTTTAACTTCACGAGCAACGGCTTCTTCTAAAGATTCTCCCGGTTCTACGAACCCTGCTAGGACGCTGTACATACCGGGACGAAAGCGCGGGGCGCGAGCTAGCAAAAGGTCATCACCCCGGTAGATCAGCATGATGACGGCGGGCGAAAGGCGGGGGTATTGACGCAGCTTACAGCTTGGACAGCGCTTAGCCCGTTCGCTCGCTAGCTGGGTAGTGGGCGTAGCGCAGTGACCACAGTACTGATGGGTGCGGTCCCACTCTACGATTTGAACGGCGCGGGCAGCGATCGCAAAGAGATCGTCCGGCAGCTGGGTGTAGAGCGTTCGCAAGTTCTGCAGGCTGAGCCCATCTGGAATGGCACTGCCCTCTGCCAGCTCAGCGCCAACGCAGGGCTGACCGCTCAGGTAGCCCAGAAACTGAGTGCGCACAGGGGTAATTCCAAGGGCTTCTAGGCAATGCCTCTGGGGGATAGATAGCAGTGCCGCTTTGTCGGCAGGTGCCGTAGTCAGCACGTGAGACCCCTGACAGACAAACCACCAAGTCGGCGCTTCCGATTCCAATGTTGTACTTTCTCCATCCGGCGCCGTCGCAGGTAAGAAGCGGTCAGAAATGGCGAAGGGATTGGGAGGATACAACGAACTTAGCTCGGTGGATGGCAGTATCTTGGGGCTGAGAGGTCGTGAAAAATGAGTGGATTCGTGTCTGATTTTAACCGACCACTGACTAGGTTAAGGCTGCGATCGCGCTGAGCATGACTTCCCAAACCAGGCGAGGCTGAACGTAGCTGAGGAGCTGCCTGCGGGCGGTTTCGAGCCCGGTAAGGTCGGCGCTGGCTCCCTGCTGCCAATAGCGATGCTGCAGGTAGTCGAGCAGCCATAGCTGGGCTTCGGTATCGAGCGCTTGGGTAATGTCTCTGGCGGTTTCGAGGGCTTCGCGCCGCCGAGGCGGCGGCGCATCTAACCGGCTGAGCAGCTCGGGCGGGATGGCCTGCAGCTGTTGCCAGCTGTCGATGGCCTGACCGGGCGACCCCTGAGCGATCGCCATAACTTCGGGAGACTGAAGAATCTCGCTGTGGCCAGTCTGGCTCAGCACCTGGGCCATTTGCTCACCGTTCAGCCGCCGAAAGGGTATGGTCTGACAGCGAGAAATCAGGGTAGGCAGCAGGGTTTGCTGATCGGGTGCCATCAAAATGAGGGTCGCCTTGCCCGGTTCTTCTAGGGTTTTGAGCAGGGCGTTGGCAGCGGCTTCGGCCATGCGCTCGGCCTGCTCAATCACCACCACAGCGCGGGCCGATTCTAGCGCGGGCCTGCTCAGAAAACGGGCAATGTCACGAATCTGGGGCAGGCGAATTCTGGGCGGGCTTTTGCGCTTGAGTCCAGCTTCTGCGGCCTCGCTTGCCGTGAGCAGCTGGCCCTGATGGAGGTAGGTGGGTTCTACCCAGAGCAGGTCAGGATGGTTGCGATCGCGAATCCTGCGGGCCAGCACAGTCTGGTGTTCGGCAGATGGCTGGCCAGATGGCTGACCAGAGAACGTAGCAGCTGCCTCTGGCCGGGTGAGCAAAAGCTGCGCGAAGCCATTGGCTGCCAGCGACTTACCCGTTCCCACCGGTCCGACGAACAGGTAGCCCGGGGCCACCCGCTGCAGCGCCACCACTCGCTGCAGCAGACTAACGGCTTGGGCCTGGCCGACCAGCTGAGAAAAGGGCGCAGACGTCGCTTGCGAGGTGGATGCTATGGCGTTGGAGATGTTGTTGGCGATGGCGTTGGCGCGAGGTGTGGATACCACTGGGCTATGTGCTGTTCAATAGTTTGCTGAATCTGCGCGGTGACGGCCTCCAATGGCTGGTTGGCGTCAATTTCTACGGTGGGCCCGCTGCTAGAGTAGTTGGCCTGCTCGCCTCCCGGACCGGTTGGAATGGCGGTCGCCAAGGCTGTAAACCCGGCGCTCACCCGCTGGTGAAAGGCTTGACTGGCTTGCTCCATGCGATCTGCCTGGCCCCGTTCTCGGGCCCTAGCAAGGCCCACTTCGGGAGAGACATTGAGCCACAGGGTCAGATCGCTCTTGAGGCCGCCAGTGGCGATTTGGTTGAGGGTATCGATCAGGGGAAGGTCTAGCTGGCGCCCGTAGCCCTGGTAGGCAACGGTAGAGTCGGTATAGCGATCGCACAGTACCCAATAGCCCGCTTCCAGCCACGGACGCAGACTTTCCGCCACGTGCTGAGCCCTATCTGCCGCGTACAGCAAGAGTTCTGCCTTGCTAACAATCGGCGCTGCGGTGGGCGTTTGTCGATTGAGAAGCAGCTGTCGAATCTGTTTTCCAAGTTCAGTACCGCCGGGTTCTCGGGTAACTTTTACACCCGCCATTCTGTTCTGAGTTTGCAACAGATTCAGGCGATCGCCCTGGGTGAGCCAACGGTGTAATTGCTGAATTTGAGTGGTTTTACCGGAGCCTTCTCCGCCCTCAAAAACGATCAGTTTTCCTTGCATATAGCCTGCTCTCTACGGGATATCCACACCCCTTTTTTGAACAATTTACACTGAGCTTGACGTCCTACTATTCCCTATTGTTTGAAACAGCGGTATTCTGTCAATGATCTTCGCTAGGATAACAGTCAAAAAGACAGTCACCAAGACCGCAGCCAACTTTCGTATCACCCTCCCGTAACTCTACTATGGCCCGCTACACAAACTTCTTTATGACCGGCGCACCCAAAGAGGACGTTCATCAGGGGCTACTCTCCGCCCTAGAGGCATGCGGGCTCGACTTGGTCTATCAAGACCCCGTCTACATCGTCGCAAAGGAAAAACCGGGCCAGGTATCGTTTGCTCAGCTGACGACTGTAGAGCTTCTGCTCAATCCACCTACTGTTGAAACAGGGGGTGCCAAGATTGACTTGGTCGTGAAAAATGAAGAGTTGCCGCTGCGTCAGCAAAACCACTGTCGTGAGATTTTTACGCTGGTAAATCAAGCAATTTCTGAAGCCAACGCGCAGGAGAGTGTTGCCAGCTAGGCTGTTAGCGCTTAGCACACTGTCTTAACCGAGCCCATCCTAACCGAGCCCATTTTCCAGAATATATAGGCCTAAAGCAGTAAAGAATACAGAACTTTGACGAAACCGCTTAAGCTTTAGAGAACGCGGTAGGCTAGCAAAGTTGGCGCATTCTGAAAAGGCTTGGAGGCTTGCAGGCATGACAAAAACCGATGCAGGGAAGAGCCGGTCGGCAGATTCTCTTCCTGAAAAGTCCCAGGGCCACAACCACCACCACAGCCACGACCATGCCTCACACCAAGGTTTCTACACTTACCGCGCAGAAGTCCGCCGGGTGCTGCTGCTAACGCTGCTGTTAAATATTTTGGTGGTGGTTTTGAAGGCCGTAGTCGGCTGGTGGACAGGCTCACTCAGCCTGATGGCCGACGCGCTGCACAGCATTACAGACAGTGCTAACAATGTCTTGGGCCTCGTGACCAATCAGCTCGCCTCACCAGAGCCAGACAGAGACCATCCCTACGGTCACCAGAAGTTTGAGGCGGTTGGGGCGCTGGGCGTTGCAGCCTTCTTGGGCATTGCCTGCTTTGAAATTTTGAAGGGGGCCGTAGAGCGAATTATCCTTGGCGGTGAGCCGGTAACAATGGGTTCTCTGTCGCTGTGGATCATGCTGCTGGTGCTCGGGGTCAATATTTTTGTAGCTTTTTACGAGCGGCGGGTAGGGCACCGGCTCGGCAGCAGCATTCTCATTGCTGATGCTGAGCATACGATGAGTGATATTTGGATCACGATTGCTGTACTGGGCGGCCTGATCGGCGTTTGGATGGGGGTTCAGTGGCTAGATGTAGTGCTGGCATTCCCAGTGGCGCTGCTGGTGATTCGCAGTGGCTGGGTGGTGCTGTCGGCCAATTTGCCATGGCTGGTCGATGAAATGGCGATCGCACCCGAAGCGATTCACGCAGTTGTGATGCAGGTTCCGGGCGTCTTGAACTGTCACAACATTGCCTCCCGGGGGCTGCTAGGCAGGCAGGTATTCATCGATATGCATCTGATTGTGGAGCCGCAGGATGTGCTGAGCGCACACAACATTACCGAGCAGGTAGAACAGCAGCTCGAAGCAGAATTTGGCCCAACGCGGGTGACCATTCACGTAGAGCCCCACAGCTATGTAGAGCCTCACATTTCCTACGGACCGGGCCTATGAATCTTCCCACTTGGATTACGGTCTCTCGGCTGCTAGGTGTTCCCATTGTGCTAGTTGCTCTGCTAGATCCAACAGATATCCGCCGCTGGGTAAGTGTGGTAGCTTTTGTTATTTTTGCGGGGACAGATTGGCTAGATGGCTATCTGGCCCGCAGGCTTAATCAAGTGACAGAGCTAGGAAAGTTTCTCGATCCGCTGGTCGATAAGCTGTTGGTGATGGCACCGCTGATGGCGCTTGTAGGAATGGGTGAGATTCCCGCCTGGGCTGTGTTTTTGATTTTGGCCCGGGAGCTGACAATTTCGGGCTGGCGGGTGAATCCGGCATTTCAGCAGGGTGCTGTGCCAGGAGCTGGGCTGCTGGGAAAGGCGAAGACGGTGGTTCAAATTATTGCGATCGCCCTTCTTCTCGCGCCGCTGTCGGGCCCATGGCAGCCTATCGGCCTGACCTTGTTCTGGATTGCTGTCTTGCTCACCTGGATCTCTGGCGGGCAGTATTTACTGAGAACGTCTGTTCCCACTGGAGAGTGAATTGGACACTACTTCCAAAATCGCTCTATCGCGTAGGCATCTATTTGAGTGTCCCGACTGATAACGGTTAGAGAATAGTTACTGGCCTGTGCGACAAGCAGCCGGTCAAATGGATCACGATGATGTAAGGGCAAAGAGAGATAGGTTTCTAAATCAGTAAAGGTGATCGGTAGTTGAGTGATGCTTAGGTCGATGAGATTAGGCTCGATTGTGTTGAAAGCAAAAGAAAGCGTGAGCTTACCGATGTTCGCTTTAATGGCTATTTCCCAAAGAGAGGCAATGCTTACGAAAATAGTAGGTGTTGTTTCTATTTGAGTGCGGGTAGCTTCTGGGAGCCGAAGATCATCTTCTAGAAACCAGATAAGGGCATGAGTATCGAGAAGATATTTCACGATTCCATATAGTCTTTGAGGTCCTCTAGAGGCGCATCAAAATCTTCGGCCATCGTGAACATGCCTTTCATAGTTCCGGCTCTACGATGGATATTTCGCTGGGCGATAACCTGTGAGGACGTATACTTGGCTGCTAAGTATTCTGCATAGTGAAGGATTTCTACTTGCAAATTTTCGGGTAGTTTATCGAGAGCGGAAATTAGCTTCTGAGAAACCATTTCTTGCATCAGCTGAGACATCAGAAGTCTGAATGCTTAACGACTCCGCAATTATATCTTTGGCCGAAGGCGCGGCACAACAACTGAAAGCTTATGTATCAGTGATATAGCGATATGGCCAATTTATTAAGACACGCTCATAGCTCACTCAGCTCGAAATCTGAATGTATGAGCCATTCTCATCTTTTGAAACGTCAATGCGGGTCTGAAAGGCTTCACGGAAGTGTGGCATGTGGGTAATGGTGAGAATGCAGGCAAAGTCGGGCGCGATCGCTTCTATGGCTGCAATCAGCCGGTCACAGCCTTCCCGGTCCTGGGTACCAAAGCCCTCATCGACAATTAGCATCTGCAGCGCCGTTCCCGAACGCAGCGCCAGCAGCTGAGCGATCGCCAGCCGAATCGAAAAATTTACCCTGAAGGCCTCTCCACCAGAATAGGTTTCGTAGGGCCGGGTGCCCCGCGCATCCGCAATCAAAATATCTAGGGTATCTATGAGCTTCTTGCGGTTTTGTCCGGTTCGCTGAGTGACAAACTGCACGTGCAGCTGATGATTGCTCAACCTGCCCAAGATTTGATTGGTTTTGGCTTCGAGCTGGGGCAACAGATTTTCTATCATCAGCGCCTGAATGCCATTGCGGCCAAAGGCCTCAGCCAAAGATTTGTAGACCTGATATTTGTGTCGAAGGTCGCTGAGATGTTGTTGTTGTTCGGTTTGTTGTGCTTCGACGGTTGCCATTTGTGAGCACTGCTGCTGCAGTCTGCCTAGCTGGGAGAGCTGGCGTTCGCGCCCTTCTACAAACTCTGCAATGCTGGCTTCCACTGCCAGAATTTCGCTTTCTGGATCGGGCCATTCGGATAGCTGCGTTTGCCAAGTGGCAACCTGCTGAGCGGTTTCTGCTACCCGGGCAGCTTGCGACTGGCAGGTAGCGGTGAGCTGACTCACGGTTTCCAATAGATCCCCCTGCTGACATTTGGCCTGCTGCAGCGCGTGATAGCGAGCTTGCCAGATATCAGCCTGCTTGAGCTGTTCTCTGAGGGCGTTGTGGTCACTCAGGCTGTAGTCGATGGTTTTTATGTGCTGTTCTAGTTCGACCAATCTTTGAGCTTTAGGGGTGTTTTTGGCCTCAGCAATGTCTGTTTTGAGCGCCTGAATATTGGTCTCTAAAACCGGGCGCTGTTTTTCTATTTCCCCAAGCCGTCTCTCTGCCTGTTTGATTTCGGCCTGTTTCATCTCGCACCAGCGCAGGCGCTCTACTTGCGATCGCACCAGTGCGTGATTGCGATCGTCATAGGCCATGGCCGCCAGCTGCACTTCGACCCGCTTAAGTTCAGACTGCAGCTCTTCAGCATAGCTATTTTCCTGCAGGCAGCGCGCTAGCTGGGTACGTTCGGTGGTCATAGCTTGCAGCCGCACTTCCAGCGTCTCAACGGAGGCCAGCTGCGCTTTCAGCTGTCCGCGTTCTTCTAGGAAGGGCGCGTACTTGGCGAGTTCTTCCTCCAGAGCACGGTACTCTTGTCTAAGCACCTGAATTTCACTTTCGGAGACGGCCAGCTGCTCGCGAATCGCCCAAATTTGATTTTGTACGTCGCTGCGCTGCTCTCGGGTGCGATCGCGAATCTCTTCCCAGGGTTTACCCGCTAGGGCTTGCTCACACAGCGGACAGTGGGCCTCGTCTGGATCTTCCAGTAGCTTCAGGGTCTGGTCAAATTTTGACAGCTCAATTTCGCAGTTAAACTGATTGGCCCGTAGCCGCTCCATGAAGGTGCGCCGCTCAATTCCCTTTTGCCGGACGGCTTCCTGGTAGTCTCGGCGCTGCTCCAGGTAGGCTAGCCGGTGAGAAATTTCGACAGCGCTCTGCCTAATCTTGGGGGCTTGGGCTTGCTGAGTGGCTATTTGCGACTGTCTGCTATCGAGTTCTTCTAAGCGGGTGGTCAGGCGGGTATGGGCCTGTTCTATTTGGCCCTGAATGTGTCGAAATCGCTGCCGCAGCGGGGCGCTTTGAGCTTCTGTTTTGTCGAGCTGTCTCAGCTGCTTTTTGGCAGTGCGCAGGGTAGATAGCTTGTCTGCTATTTCTGTTTTTTTCTCTAGAGCAGTGTGGATTTTTTGTTCTTGCTCTATGAGCAGGGCTCGCTGCGCTTCGAGCTGGGCTAGCTGGGTCTGCTTTTGGCGCACTTGCTGGTGGACCTGCTGCTGGCACTGTAGATACTCTGTCTGGGCCTGTTGGTAGGCCTGAAACTGCTCTATTTGTTTTTCTTCGCGATCGCGCAGTGCCAACAGATGAGCATGCTGCTGCTCGATTTCTTCTGCCTGTGCCAAGATCTCAGCAATCTGCTGATTCTGTTGTTCCGCACTTGAAAGGGCTTTTTGTTGGGCTATGAGTGTCGCCTGTTGATGCTGCTGTTCTTGCTGACCTAAGGCAATCTGTTGCTGCAGGCTGTGGCGCTGCTGCTGCCTTGTTCGCAGGGCTGATAGGTGCAGTTGCTGCTGTTGCTGGGTGATTTGATGGCTCTCAATCTCAGCTCGGAGCTGCTCGTAGCGCTGCTGAATGACTGAGCGGGCTTCAATTTTGGCTGAGAGCTGGTCAAGTAGTGCCTCAGTAGGATTTAGCTGGGCTTTGTAGGTACGAGCCTGCTCTTTGGCCTGTTCGGCAAGGTGATCGTAGCGGTCTAGTTTGAGCAGGTCCGCAAGGACTTGCTTGCGTTCGCCCGGTCGCTTGAGCATGAATTCATCGGCCCGGCCCTGACGCAGATAGGCAGAATTGACGAAGGTTTCGTAGTCAATTTTTAGCTGTTGAAGAATGTACTTTTGAGTGGCGCGTACGCCCTTTTGGGTGATGCTTTTGAAAGTGGGTTCAATCGCAGGTGCTTGGGAGGGATGGGTGCCAGCTACGTCTGAAGCGGGCGCTGCTGCGAGGACTTCGTGCTGAATTTGAAATTCTAAAGTGGTTGTCTGATGGCGGTGACGAGTTCGGATAATTCGGTATCTCTGGCTATTGTGAATAAAACAAAAGCTAACTTGGGCCTCGGTAGCCCCCTGACGAACAATATCGTCTTCGGCGCTGACCCGGCTCTGGCCCCACACGCACCAAGCGATCGCCTCAAGCAAAGAAGATTTTCCGGCGCCGTTGGGCCCGCACACGCAAGCCACATGCAGCCCGTCAAAGCTCAGCGACACCGCTCGGTAGCTGAGAAAATTACGAAGGGTTAACTGCTGAGGAATCATGCGCTACTGATGCGCCAATGACTGTGCGCGACTCATTGCGAGTCTCTTACAGAGTGCTCGCCAATCCCCATTATAATTAATACAAACGATCTGCAGTACGTCTGATCTTGTTTTATCTGAAATTTAAATAAGTGCGATCGCAACCGATCCGGCTGCCTTATGAAAAAGCAGGGACTCTCCAGCTAGTTAGGATCGCTCACGCCCGCGTACGACGACCACTCTAGCCATAGATATTCACCAAAGTAATGTGGCAAATACAGGCATGCAAATTACGGGCATCCCACGTTGAACCCAATAAAAAACCAAAAAAAAGCTGGGCGGTGCGCCCAGCTTTTTGCGAATATTCTCAGGTTAAGGTTTGGCCTTAATCCACTTACTCGTCATCATCTTCGTCATCATCCGAAGGATATTCGAAACTATTCGACTGGTTAGTCAGTACAGACTTACCCAGGGAAAGGGCGCGCTGTGCCTGAATTGCTGCTTTGCGGTTCCAAGTCGCTCTGCGACTGTTCCGCTTGGATTTAGATGTCTTTTTCTTTGGAGCCGCCATGAGCCTAGGTGCTGTCTAATATTTCAATAGCTTTGTAAGTGTAGTGCATTTTGGCTGCAGGTAAAAGCTAGTCTGACAATTTTTATGCCTGACAGGCTTTCACGATAGAGCTTCACAGCTAGGGCCACCTAGAAATGCCGGTAGCTCTCATGGGCAAGGGGTGAACCTACCGTGCTATCTAGCGAGGAGAGCAGCCTGACAATGCCTGTATCTGTGGTTGTCCCAATCGCCGTAGCGAATCGGGTTTGCGTGAACTTATCCGCAATTTCAGGTGGAAGGCAAAGCACCAGCTCAAAATCTTCTCCACCATGGAGGGCCCACTTCAAAGCTGTTTCTGAACCGACTGCCGCACTGAGTCCCGCTGGCAATACAATATCGGAGCGCACAATATCCATGCCGATTTGGCTTTTGCTGCTGATTTGCAGCAGGGCGTTGGCTAAGCCGTCACTGCTATCCATCCCGGAGACCGTGGGGTAGGTATCGCCGTAGTCTATCCCTTCGATAATTCGGCGCAGTTCGTTCAGCGCGTCAAATCTGGGTACGGGCATTTGGTGCGCTCTAATCCAGGCTTGGGCATAGCCCATAGGACTTTGCGGATTTTCTAGCGTGGTTAGCTCAAGCTCTTCTAGCAGTAGTGCCAAACCTGCCCTAGAGGCACCATGGGGGCCGGTCACCACCACCACCATACCCGGCGTAGCTGTATCGCGCCGAATCACCTTTTCTGGGGGTACTTCGCCAAGAGCGGTAATGGAGATAGTTCTCTGCATAGAACGACACAAGTCACCCCCGAAGATGGCACTGTTGTAGGCTTTCAAGCAGTCTGTCATGCCGCGATAAAGATCCTCTACCCAGGTGATAGGTGTGTGCCCAGGTAGGCCAAGTCCCACGGTAACGCCCATTGGGACTGCGCCCATAGCTGCGATATCTGCCAGGTTTGCGGCGGCGGCGCGCCAGCCGACAGAATAGGGCGGCGTGGTGCGGCCACTGAAGTGGACATTCTCGGTCAGCATATCGGTGGTGACGACCAAGTCGTGGTTTGGGCTGGCCTGCATGAGCGCGGCATCATCACCAATGGAGCCGTCGGCGCAGAAGGGTTTGAGCTTCTCGATCAGGGCTAGCTCACCGAGATCTGCAATCGTGTTTGAGCGCCGACTTAGGTCTGCCGGTGTTGTTAAGTGGTTGAGTTTTTCCATGGATTTTGGCCGTCAGAGGGCGACCTTCGAAGACCGCAGACCTAACACGTAAGCAGTGCGTACCAGAGGAAAAGGTTGAATTTGGCTCTTCCTGTCGTAGACATCGGCGCTGATAGTGTTGCGTCTGCAGCGTATGTAGAGTTTAGATGGTATCGGAAAGGTCTGAGAAGTTGGGAAAGGCTCGCCGTTCCGATAGCGTTCCCCACAGCTCAAATGGATTAGGCAGGTTGCTGGATGGATCGCTAGCCGTCGCGACAAAACCTGACGGCCAGCTGAACTATGTTTCATCAAGCTGAACGGCCGAGATAAAACACTCACAAAAACTAAAGAGAAGTGGCGAAGCTTCGTCAGCGCCAACGCTTGTAACTCAGACTCACCAAAAGATGCATAGACACTAACCTTGCATTACGATTTATGTCTGTGACGAAGATCTCTTCAATATGTGCGCTGACAAGGTGTTTACACCTTTGGCTCTACCAGGTTTTCTAGCCCATCGACGACTCTCGCTGAGACGATCTTATCCTCTTGTGTGAGCGATCGCAGCACCTCTTTCCCATCAATCGTGTAGCCAAACACAGCATAGCGTCCGTCCAGCATGTTGCGCCCAGCAGGCGTCAGCTCTGCTTCAAACAAAAAGAAGAAAAACTGAGAAGAGCCGCCGTTGTTGTCATCGCTAGGCCGGGCTAGGGCTAGGCTGCCGTAGGAGTTAAAAGGCAAAATAGGCTCATCCATATACTGGCCAATTTCTTCGAGCGTGTAGCCATATATAGGTTCTTCGTCGCCTTTGACTAAGATTTCCATGGGAATAGCACGGTATTCGTTCGTTTTGGGGTCGATGTAGCCTTCTTCAGGGCCTTCTGGGTCTCCCGTTTGAAGCACATAGAAGTCTTCAGCCCGGATAAAAGGCATATCGTCGTAGAACTTTTTGTGGACCAAATCGATAAAGTTACCTGCGGTGACCGGCGCGCTGTAGCCATCGGCAATAACGGTGACGTCTCCTTTTGTCGTTGTGAATTGCACCGTGGCCCGACCCTTGAGCTGGGGCAAGTCGCTGTACTCTGCTGGCACCTCAAAGGGATAGCCATCGACCATCAGCTCCTCAATCTCACCTACTGTATCGAGCATCCGCTTGCGCTCAGTCCACACCGCTTCTTTGTCTTCTTCGGCGACGGCTTCACGGATCGGCTCTATTCCTGCTTTTAGGCCGTCTATGAGTTCACCTGCCCGCGCTTGCCTGTCTTCGGGCACCGCTGCCAAAATTGCGTCGCGCTTTTTGTCGAGCAACCGTTCGACCTTTTTGAGATCTCTTTTGATCGGTCCCCAGCGCTTGCTGCGCAGCCACTCCGAAAGGCCCTCCAATTCGCCTTGCACTTTGCGAATTTCTTCACTGTCGATAGGCAGCGAGTACCTTAGCAAAGCGGCACCATCGGTGACCGCATTGCCCGGTGGTAGACCAGCGACAAGGGGGCTCACCGGGACCGCTTGGGCCGGTGCAACCGCAATTAGAAGACAGGCCACCGAAAGGAAAAGGCCAAAGCAGGTGGCTTTAATAAAACTTTTAGTAAGCGTAAAACGGCCTACAGTTGGCTTGCTTTTTCCGAGGGCACGGCTCGCACGGATGGGGTTTCGCAAATTCATTAGTGGATTAAGAAAGAGATTTCGAGGCGTTCGTCTTTGATCTTGCCATAGTCTGGTTCTGTCAGCCCATGGGCAATTGACCTCTGAGCTGTACAATAATGGCCGATTGCCTTAGCACTCTTCAGCTATCACCATGATTTCAAGCAATGATTTCCGCACTGGTACAAGCATCGAGATAGATGGTTCTGTGTGGCGCGTGGTTGAGTTTTTGCATGTAAAACCTGGCAAGGGCTCTGCTTTTGTGCGAACCAAACTAAAAAACGCTCAAACAGGCAGTACGGTCGAGCGAACGTTTCGGGCGGGCGAGATGCTGCCCCAAGCAATCCTGGAGAAAAGTAACAAGCAGCATACCTACAAAGATGGCGATCAGTACGTCTTTATGGATATGGAAACCTATGAAGAGATGCGCTTGAACGAGGACCAAATTGGCGATCGCGTAAAGTATCTGAAAGAGGAGATGGAAGTCACCGTTCTCACCTGGAATGAGAAAGTCCTAGAAGTGGAACTCCCAAACTCCGTCACCTTGGAAGTTACCCAGACCGATCCAGGCGTGAAAGGCGATACGGCAACCGGTGGAACTAAGCCCGCCATTGTAGAAACGGGTGCTCAGGTGATGGTGCCGCTCTTTATTTCTCAAGGTGAGAAGATCAAAATCGATACCCGCAACGATACTTACTTGGGCCGTGAAAACTAGGCGTGAAAGAGCATGCACCCAAAATGAGTACAAATGCGTAATGGAGTTTACTCGGTGAATTTTAAAGAACTCCGCGAGTTGGTGGCTGCGCTCAACCAGACTGACATCGCTGAACTAACCCTCAAAAATGCAGAGTTCGAGCTGACGTTGCGTAAGCCATCAGCCCTGCAACCCGATGTAGTTGTCAATTCTGCGGCAGCACCTGCAGTAGTCCCTACCTCTGCCCCCGTTGTCGCGGCAGGAGCTGTGCCTGCACCTGCAGCGCCGGAGCCACTACCTGTGGCTGCCCCCGCGCCCGTTGCGACTCCGTCGGTCGATCCTTCCCTAGTGGAGATTACTTCACCGATGGTTGGCACGTTCTACCGTTCGCCCGCACCGGATGAAGCGGCTTTTGTTGAGGTTGGCGATCGCATTCAATCAGGTCAGACGGTATGCATCATTGAAGCAATGAAGCTAATGAATGAGCTAGAAGCGGAAGTCTCCGGCGAAATAGTAGACATTCTGGTCGAAAATGCCGAGCCCATAGAATTTGGCCAGCCGCTAATGCGGGTCAGGCCCTCAAAGTAGGCTATCGGTGCTAAAGAGCTGCCTACGATACGTCCTTGCCAATTCGTAGGGCATAGAATTCAACAGAGGGTTTGAGTAGAGGCTTGCAGAGATTTGTTATGTTGTAGAAATACTTCAGCTGCTGACAACACCTTTCCCTTTATGCTGTCAGCTGTAAATATACGGTTCTCTGTATTGCGCTCTGACCTTTTAATAAAGAGAAGATTACCAAGCTGCGACCAGAGCTGCTACAAGTGAGAAAGTGAGAAAGGGTATCTGAAGGAGTAGTGTTCTGTGAGCCAGTAGTGACGGATCTGTGCTAGCAGACATTAACAAAGTGTACTGCACCAGCAAAGTGTACTTAGGAGGAAGATTATGACAGAAGGCATGATGAAGAATACCGCCCGTCAGGAGCAGTCCATCCATTCGCGAGCTGCCGCTGCCCCTTCTTCAACGTCGAGCCGACTGTATCACCGATTAGAAGAAGCCCTCCACGCTGGCAGTGAAGTGTGGTTCAGAATGCCAGGCACACGATTGGTCGGGATCCCCATCTTTTTGGATGCTGAGTACGTAGAAGTGGTAGATGTGGATGTAGCTGAAGGCTTCGAGGACGACGAACTGCCTGAAGATCCCTATCAGCGCACCGTATGGCTGATTCGACTCGAAGAAATTAGCGCCATTTCCTATGCGACCGACCGCTGGAGTAAAGAACGCTTTGAACGTCTACTAGAAAAATCGAACAAGGAAAGGCCTGAAGATTAAAGTCTGCAGCCTTCGGCAAAGCGATTCAAAATCAACCCATGACGAAGCCTCACCTTGTACAAGGTGAGGCTTCGTCGTAGACAGATAACTGACCATTGACTAGCCGAAGCTAGCTAGCTTCTGAAGCCGCTGCGCCTGATGAAGGCTTTGTGACTGGATTTAGACTGCGAAAATAGCGACCACCAACACCTACCAAAAAGCTGAAATAAGCAAGCAGCTGAACGAGATAAATATGGTCGCGGTAGCCAAACAGGGTTTTGAGTAAGATGCCCGGAAACTGCTTGTGCGGCAGTATGGCGCTGGTATCCCATAGCTGTGGCCCCAAAATGCATGATTGAGTGCTGATGCACAGGTCTAAATCGGGCTTGAGCACGGTAACAGCCGTGAACGCGGCATCAAGATTTTTGAATACTGAGACAACAAGCCCTGCCACAATCAGCAGAAGCAGAATTCCCATGGTTTGAAAAAAGCGTTTGAGGTTAATTCTGATGCCAAATTTGAACAGGGCGACACCGATGGCAAATGCGCTCAGTAGCCCTGCCCCCGCCCCCACGACCCCAGCGGTGCTCTGCTGAAGGTTGCTAAACAAAAAAAGCACAGTCTCAAACCCTTCACGCAGAACTGAGATGCACACGAGGCTAAAAATGCTGATATTGGACCCTTCAGAGTCGGCCAGCGCATCTTTGAGCGAGCCCTCCACGTTGCTTTTCAGACTCCTGGCCTGCTGGGTCATCCAGATCAGCATCCAGCTAAGCATGACAATCGCCACGCTACCAAATAAGACGCCTAAAAAGGGCTTGATCAACCCCTGTAGTGCGGGCATGGCATATTGCACTCGGCTCAATGCCAGGCTTAGAAAAGTGCCAATGAGTACGCTACCGGCAATACCTGCCGCAACGCCTGCATAGACCCACTTATTTAATTCGCTACGATTGGCTTTGCTGAGGCAAGCAAGGACAATGCCAACCACCAGCGCGGCTTCGACCCCCTCCCGAAGCGTGATGACATAGGTGGGAATAGCAGGAGCAAGGTTCATAGGAGAGGACATTGCAATGGACAAGTCTCCTAATTATCCCTGAAATAGCCGCGTTTGGGGAGATGTAGCCACAGCGCCATCGCCTACACCTGACGCGTGCTGTTTTTGTTTGGAGGCTTGTAGCCCTCTAGTCGAGCCCGATTTCTCTGAGGCGCTGCTGCAGATAGTCTCCGGCTGTTTGGGCTGGGAACCGTCTTGTTCCACCCGTGCTCTCGACGGCACCAGGTAGGGGTGTGAGGTCAAATTCGGGGCGAGGATGGACAAAGAAGGGGATAGAAAAGCGGCGCTCTCGGCTGCTGGAAGGGTTGACCACCCGGTGAGTGGTGCTTCTGAGCAATCCATTGCTGAGGGACTGCAGCATATCGCCTGTATCAACAATAATCTGCCCTGGAATGGGCTGTACGGGAATCCATTCACCCTCTCGCGTCAGGATTTCTAGGCCAGGGGTGGTTGCTTCGCAGAGCAGCGTGATCAGGTTGATGTCTTCGTGGGGCGCAGCTCGCTGGCTCGCTGGCGTGACATCTTCGGGAATAGGCGGGTAGTGGATGACTCTGAGAATGGTCTGACCTGCGGTGACCTGGGTGTGGAAAAAGTCAGCTGGTTGATGGAGATACTGGGCGCAGGCCTCCATGAGGCGGGTAGCACAGGCCTCTAGCTGCTCAAACAGGGTAGCCATGACAGGCTGAAACTGGGGCACTTCTCGCGGCCAAATATTGTCTGGATAGCTCACGGGATAGCGGGTCGGTTGCTCGCGGCCTACGTGCCAAAATTCTTTGAGGTCTGGGGCGCTGCTGTCTTTGGCGTGCTCTTTGCCAAAGCAGGTGAAGCCTCGCTGACCTTTGAGCTCGGCAATTTCGTACTGCTTTTTGGTGTCGTCGGGTAGGGCAAAAAAGGCTTCGGCCGCGCCGTAGGCCGCGTCGATAATGCGCTGCTCAACGCCGTGGTTAACCAGAGCAAAAAAACCAAAGTCGCAGAGCGCTTCGCCAAAGGCACTGACAAATGCCGCGGGGTTTTGACCGCTGGTGAAGTCCTGAAGGTCCAGTACGGGAATGGTCTGCTCTGGGGTCGATGACATGGACTGAGCAGGCAAGGTTTGAGAAGTCATGGCCGGGCACAATTGCGTTTGATGTTTTGGCGTTTGATGTTTTGGCAGTTGGCGGTGCCTGTTGCAGATGGCAAGCCTACTGGTGAACAGGCTAATCTTCAGGATAGGTGTTTTGGATAGGCGTTTTGACTTACGAAGCCTGGTTGTTAGATGGTCATCTTAACAGGTGCCTATGGAATGGGAGGAGGGGCGCAGTACGGAGCCTTGGTGATAAATAATACAGCCTCTCTGGGCGTCTGGCGCTGGGAGCGCGGGTGCACACCAGCAAGATCGACTGCGGGAAGATCTCAATGACAGCGAGGGACTGGAGAAAATCGATGTCTTTTGGGTGTGGCTGAGTGTGGCTATTTCCCCCTTGCTTGACCTGCTGGGCCCGAGGAAGCGGTAGAATTTACAAAGGTTCACATTTTTCATAGCCTTCTTGGCTGCTTCAATGCTCTCCTTAAGGTCTCTGCTGGTTGACAAATTTTTGACGGTTTGGTGGGCGGTGGTAGTGGTCATGCTGACGCTCCCTTTTGCAGTGTGGCTGATTAATGTTTCGGCAGCGCCAGCGGTTGGAGAGTCTTGCCGAGCGTTCGGGGAGCATCAGGTGTGTGTGGCGAGCATTCGCCGGAGTGCTAAGAGCTTTTGGGAATATCGGACGGTGGTGAAGGTCGATGGCGTAAAGCAGCCGCTGGAGCTGTATAACTGCCGCGATCGCACGCGCACTTTAGCTAGCGACGGTACACTCATTCCCTTCCTCACTGGTAAGGCGGGAGACTGGGTGTGTCAGCTAACGACACCGACCCGCTCGAAGCAGCTGAGGGAGCGGGGCGAGATTACGATTCGCTGATTGTGACTATTTACGAGGCATGAAGCCCTATCTATGAGGCCTATGATGACTTGAGTAGGGCGATCGCACTCTCCAAGGTATCGGCTTCTTCTACCGGCTTATCAGTACGCCAGCGAAGAATTCTGGGAAAGCGTACGGCAATGCCCGACTTGTGACGCTTCGATTCGGAGATGCCTTCAAAGCCAATTTCAAACACCTGTATAGGCTGCACAGAGCGCACAGGCCCAAACTTTTCAGTCGTGTGGCGACGAATCCACCGGTCTAACTTTTCGATTTCGGCGTTGTCGAGGCCTGAGTAAGCTTTGGCAAAGGGCACCAGCGTCTTGCCGTCTCCCTGTCCTTTCCAGAGCGCAAAGGTGTAATCAGTAAAGAGGTTGGCCCGTTTTCCCCGGCCTGCCTGAGCGTAGATCATCACGGCATCTAGGGTCATGGGGTCTACCTTGTGCTTCCACCAGTAGCCGCGCTTACGCCCCACCAGGTATGGGCTCTCTAATGCTTTGAGCATGAGGCCTTCTGATCCGTATTCTCGGGCTTGCGATCGCCACGCCTCCAGATCTTCAAACGTTTCAAACGGCAGCGGCTTAGCGTAGCTCATGAAGGGTTGAGGATAGGTCTCAATCAGCTCGACCACCGCAGCCCGGCGCGCTGTCAGGGGTTTGGTTCGCCAGTCTTCACCGTCTTTTTCCAGCAGGTCGTAGGCGATAAAGTGCACCGGATTTTCTGCCATCAGCTTTTTGGTGACCCGTTTTCGCCCTAGCCGCTTCTGCAAAAAATTGAAGTCTCGCGGCCGGATGGTGTCTTGATTGGTGACGCTCTGGCCGTCCCAGCAGACTATTTCACCGTCTAGTACGGTGCCATCGGGAATAGCGCCAACAGCGGCTTCAAATTCTGGGAACTGGTGGGTGATAAGGTCTTCTCCTCGAGACCAAGTGAAGAGCTGCCCCTCCCGATAAATTAGCTGAGCGCGAATGCCATCCCATTTCCATTCGGCCTGCCACTGGGCCATAGTCTCAGTGGCAAATTTTTCCACGTCGATGGGCGCCGCCAAAAAGAACGGGTAGGGCCTGCTGGGATTAGCATCGGCTTCGTCTGGATCGATTAGCGACTCGTAAAAGTCTGCTGTGGTCTCAATATCGCCCATCAGCCGATGGGTGAGGACGGCTTCTGTCAGCTCATATTCTGCGGCTAGCGCCTTGACCACGAGCTTACTGCTCGCCCCAATCCGAAAAGCGCCCGTCAGCACCTTATTCAGGACAAAGATCTCGTCGTCTTCAAGATTTGCCCACCAGTCGATGACCAAGTTTTCAAGCCTGTGCTCGTCACCTTCAGGAATATCCTTGACCTGTGAAATAACGGTTTCCATCCATTCGTGGAGCGGGGTATCGCTACCGGCCTCCGAGGTACCGGTGGCTCGAATGGGCGTATCTCTCAGTAGCAGGGCAATGGTTTCTGCGGTGTCGCCAACATGGGCCGCACTCTCTTCAAACAGCCATTCGGGCACATCCGAAATCTGTAAAAAGATCTCTCTCAGCACGCGGGAAGTAATCAGCCGCTTGCGCGTTTTTCCCATCAGCAGGTGCAGCGCCCACACAGCATTTGCCGGACTCTCGTCGTGAAAATATTCCTGTAGGGCGCTGACTTTTTCGTTGGTGGATGTCGTGGCATCGACGGCCTGAAAAAGCGCGGTGAATCGCTTCATTGCCTTTGCCTCTGGCTGTTCCTCTGGCTGTTTCTTGGGCTATTTCTCTGGCTGTCTCTTTGGCCTGTTTGCTGGCTGTTTTCCGCAGTGAGTCGCGTCATTATTAAAACATTTGCTGACATTCTGAAAATTGCAGTGGTCCCCCTTTAGGATGTTAAAGTTCTCAACATTTTGATATAAACATAATTCCATTGAAGTCTTCTGATTCAAAGCCTTTTGACTCAGCCTCAGACAACCGTCCTGAGTCGACGCTTCCAGCCGTGACGCCTTCCCCCGATACCCAGTCCGATATGAAGAAAGTGAACGAAAAAGATAGTCGTTTTGGCGCGCAGCCAACGTCTTCTAAGACGGGGGCATCTGCGGATGCCGATTTGACTGTGGCGACGGATCTTGGTGCGGCGTCTGACACAGCCGAGCTGCCAGCGACTGAAAAGTCCGCTGAAAAAAAGCGGGTGAAGTCTTCTGCCAAAGCACCTGAGAGAAGAACCAAACCACGTACCCGGCCTTCGGCAAAGCCCAGTACGCGCTCAGGTGCTGGCTTGAGCGCCAGCAAGGCGACTGAGGCTGCCGGTGGGCTGTCGGCAGCGCGCACGGGCGATCTTTCTGTTGACGGGACTGTAGACGGGGTGAGTACGTTTTCCAATTCAGTTCTGGGCCCGGTT
Organism: Cyanobacteria bacterium J06626_6; assembly: GCA_038523095.1. Taxonomy (GTDB): domain Bacteria; phylum Cyanobacteriota; class Cyanobacteriia; order Phormidesmidales; family Phormidesmidaceae; genus Phormidesmis. Next base: position 37,536 of record JBCBJS010000030.1, on the reverse strand, counting down.
GGTAATTCTGAGAAAGCGGAGAAAAACTCGAATAATCGCGCCTTTAGTCTGTCAGCGAGCTATCAGCCTGCAGTGCATACAGTGAATCAAAACAGCGATCGCATTGCTATTTTCATAGACGGCTCCAACCTCTTTTACGCCGCTTCCCATCTCAATATAGAAGTAGACTATCGCCGCCTTCTATCTTCTTTGGTCAGAGGTCGTCGCCTGCTGCGGGCGTATTTTTACACAGGCGTCGATCCGCAGAATGAAAAGCAGCGCGGCTTTTTGCTATGGCTGAATCGCCACGGCCACCGGGTGGTGAGTAAGGAGCTGACCCATTTGCCAGATGGCTCGCGCAAGGCAAATATGCATGTGGAAATGGCCGTCGATATGATGCGGATTGCGGAGTATTGCCCGACGCTGACGCTGCTGGGGGGCGATGGCAATTTGGCCTATGCGCTGAAGGTGCTCAGTCAGCGCGGCACGTTTATTGAAGTGGTGAGCCTGCAGTCGATGACGAGCGATAGCCTGATTGACCTGGCGGATTCGTATACGGATTTGGCGGATTTGCGAGATGATATCAAGCGCTGATAGGTGGCGTAGCGTGCTGGAGGCCCTCATCCCCTAGCCCCTTGCTCCCAGAGGGAGAAGGGGGACCGGATTCTTTCTCCCTCTCCCGAGGGAGAGGGTCGGGGTGAGGGGCCGCTGGAAACTTAGCCTCTACCCGGCATCCTCATCCGGCAAGTAACTACAAATTTCCAACAGCACTTCATCCAAGCAATTCCAAACAACTACGTTGTCAAACCTTAGAATTGTGAAACCACAAGCTTTCATCCAGGCATCTCTTGCTTCATCCTGGACTTTACGCGTTTGATGGATTGGCCCATCTAGCTCAACGGCCAGTACAGCCTGATGACAGTAAAAATCTGCGATATACGGTCCTATGTTATGCAGACGTCGAAACTTGGCTCCTTTCAAACGGCGTCCACGCAGAAACATCCACAGTAACTTTTCCGTAGAGGTCTGTTGCCTCCTAAGTTCCTTAGCTCTGACAAACAAAGTATCAGGAATTCGGCGATATCGGCCTGATAGGCGAGAAAGATCTGCATTCATAGCAGTAGAATGCCCTGACTATTACAGGCTGACTTACGCTGGGCTTATGGACTCAGTTGATCGCATACCCTGTATGCTCCCGAACGTAGGGCGGATGGAACGCCAGCACAATTCGGTCTTTCGGAATAACAGCTTCCACGAGTTCCTCCTTTACCAGTTACCTATTAATCGTTGCCGAACGCAGTGCGGCTACTGACGACCACAGTGCAGTTGATGCCGACCGCTGAGCAGACACTCACAACCACAGTGCAGTTGATGCCGACCGTTGAGCAGACACTCACAACCGCTGTGCAACCATTGACAGCCACAGCTTAGTCGATGCCGACTGCTGTGCAACAATTCCCGATTATATGAGACGGGGGCTGACAGAAGCTTTTACTAAAATGCGTTTATGAAAATAGCCACCAGAGTAAGAGCACTAAGGCAATACCCAACAAGAAGTACACAAAGAGCGGGAGCTGCTTCCTCTTGCGGCGTGTCGTGGGTGTAATATCGGGCGCCTGCTTTGGCTCAACGACTATCTTTTGTCCTAGATCGCGGAGAGCTTTTTCGCACATCTCCACTCTATGCTCTAGTCCCAAATCTTGATATAGCGCTTTGGCTGCTTCGTAGGAAGATTGTGCTTTCCACTTTTCATCAATACGTGCAAGGGCATTGCCCATATTGAAGTGCGAGAGTGCTTCGCCGTTGCGATCACCTATCTCCTTCTGAATTTCTAAAATCTGTTGGTAGTTCTCAATAGCGCGCTGATACTGTCCGAGAGAATAGTACGCATTACCTATATTGCCGAGGGCCCTTGCTTCACCATTGCGACCGCCTACCGCTCTTTTAATCTCTAATGCTTGCTGGCAAAACTCAATGGCCTGCTGATACTGTCCTAGAGAATTGTACGTATTGCCTAAGCCAATGAGGGAACTCGCTTCCCCATTGCGATCACCTATCTCTCTTTTTATCTCTAAGGATTGCAGATAGAAATCAATAGCGTACTGACGCTGCTCGAGAGAATCGTATGCATTGCCTAAGTTACCGAGTGCTCTTGCTTCGCCATTACGATCACCCATCTCCCTTTGCATCTCTAAGGATTGTAGATAGAAATCAATGGCGCGCTGATACTGTCCTAGAGAATAGTATGCATTACCTAGACCCATAAGTGAACTTGCTTGGTCATTTCGAGCACCTATCTCTCCTATGATTTCTAAGGACTGTTGGTGAAGCTCAATAGCGCGCTGATACTGCCCTAGAGAAGAGTATGCATTACCTAGATTGCCGAAAGACATTGCTTCACCTTTGCGATCACCCATCTCCTTTTCTATCTCTAACGATTGCTGATGAGACTCGACGGCGCGCTGATACTGCCCTAGAGAAGAGTATGCATTGCCTAGATGGTTGAGGGCCCTTGCTTCGCCCTTGCGATCACCCATCTTCTTAGAAATTTCTAAAGACCATTGCTGGTACCTTACAGCTTGCTGAAACTCTCCACGCGAATAATATGTGTTCCCAAGTTTCCTAGTTAAGTCGGCTTCATCTTTATGAGCTTCTAGTTCCTGAGCAATTTCTAACCCCTTTTTATAAAGCTCCTGTGCTCGCCTCACCTGCCCAATATTGTACAAAGAGTCTCCGAAATGCTTTAGAACGCTAACTTGACCCACCAAGTTGTTCTTTTTCTTCGCAAGGTCCAACGCCTTCTGATACAGCGCTAAAGCCTCCTCGTAGCTATATTCTTGTGCATATGCCTTTCCCAGCGAACCGTACAGCGTAATCAGTAGCGGAGATTCTTTATTGTTCTGTTCAAGTTGTGAAATTTGCAGCTGCAGCTCCTCAATCGAAAATGCACTCTCTACATCCGCATATGAGCGCTCTGTCTTTTCAGCAGCTGTCACCGCACTGAGCGGTGGGACTCCCTTCACCACCGCAGTAGGCTCCACCGCAAATTCAAACACGCCTCGCCGCCAGCTCCAAAAATCCGGTGCTTCTTTCACCAGCTTCGTCAGCATCGCATCCGGCATCCACAGCACCACCGGAAACTTAAAAGCCCTCAGCGATTCCCGAGTCCACTGCAGCGAAAAGAAAAACTGCGCCCGTGATGACTTCTCCTCATCCAGCGAGACATCAATCAGCTCCTCCGTGCTCAGCACCGTCACCATCGCTGGCTCCCCAGCGCGCAGCACTGACTGCTCAGCAGAAATTGTCTCCAGTACAGCCTTCAAGCTAGGCTGCTGCACATCCAAATGCACCTGCAAAGGAACAATATTTCGCTCTCTAAGCGCCGCCTCATATCGCGCAATCAGCCTCGCCTGCAAAGTCGGCTCATCGCAAACGCAAAGAAACAGCCCTAGCCGCTGTACATTGGCCTCCACAGCGACCAAAAGCTTCGAGAGCTGATGCTGATTTTGAGAATCGAGGCCAGTCGTCACCATTGGTCACAGCCACAGCATTACGGCATGAATAAGCAAAACACTACCAAACACAGCCAATCAAACACAGCCAACCGCAGAAAATCAATCAGTCAGCGCTTTCTGCCTCAGTAAGTTCTTCACAAGCGGATGCACATCGTACCAAATCTCTTCTCCCTCGCCATACTCCAACACATATAGGCCATTCAGCAGCATCTGAAAATCTTCACTGCGCGCGTCCGGTGGCCTCAGCTCCCGGTGAATTGTCGATAGCAAGTCGTACAGCTCACTTCCCAAAGCTCGCGCCATATCTAGCCGTAATGTGTGTGCCGCAGCTTGCAATATCTCCAAATCAATCTGAATATTCTGCTGCTGTGACTCCTCCAGACGAAGCAAGCACTCCTGACAGCATTCCTTCGCCAGCCGCATCAAATCTCTCAGAACGCCACCACTCATAAGCACCATCTCCCGCAAAATCTCTGGCTCAATGAGTGTTTCTGGCAGCCGTCTCTGCAGCACGGCTGCCAACAGCGCAACATTCTCCTCGATGGGCACTGCCTCAGCGGCCCGCACCTGAGCCCGGGCAAAAAGCTGAACCACCCCCATCGTCACTTGCGCACTGTCAAAATACGACCAAGTGCCAGCAGCAAAGTCTTTAGCCGTTGCCACCGGCACCACAAATACCAATCGGATATTCGGCCCCCAGAGCGCCTTGGCATGCTCTCGAAAAATAGCCTCAAAGTCTTTGAAATACAGCTTATTGAGATCGTCAACCATCACCACTACCGGTTGATTGGTCGCCACCTGAATAGCCGCTGCAATCAAATCGATTTGCTGTACAAGCTCATCCGTTCGAAATGCATACTTCTGCGCAATCTGCTCTCTAAAGGCATGCTCTCCCTTAAGCTTGCGCTTGATCACATCAAGCATACCGGTCCTTGCCACGCTGCCTTCGCTGAGCTGCTCATCGTAGAACGCCTCCCCAGTATGTGCAAACCAAGCCGTGAGTTTTGCGCTGATATTTGAAGGAAGGGAGACGTTTTGTCTTTGAGTGCTTTCGAGCAGACGAAGGGCAATGGCGTACAAAATGCTGATGTGGCTCACATCTGACATTTCAACCATGTCAGCCATGGAGAAACCAACCACATACAAGCCTTCCTGACGGAGCTGCTTCGCTAGCTGACCGATCAGCGTAGACTTGCCGCACCCTCTCTGCCCAGAGAACCAAATTCGGCCATTGTCCCCAGCTAGGAGAACGCTCTGCCGCAGCCGCGTGAGCACTTTTTCGCCATAGGCAGACACCCAAAAATCCGCTATCTCTTCATCTCTAAGCAGCGGAGACAACGTGAGATTGCGATAAGCCTGAATGAATTGTTGGGTGCGATCGCTGCTCATAAAAACGACAAAAGGGTCATCTAAGCCAACCGTTATCTAAACAAACTCGCTGAAGCAAACACCGCTCAAATCAGCTGTCTCTGCCTCAGCAAATCTACAACCAAGGGATGTAAATCATACCAGAGGTCACCATTTTCGTACTCCAGCACATGTAAGTCATGCAGCAGATCCAAAAACTCAGCTGCCCGAGCATCCGGCGGATTGAAGTTGTTGTAAGTTTGGGCCAATAGCTTGTACGAATTACTGCCCAGAGGCCTAGCAAACTGATTGCGCAGCGAGTTGGTCGCTCGCTTCAAAATCTCATCGTCAATCTTTACATCAGTCTGCTCAGGAAATTCCACTATCTTTGCCATACATTCCTGACAGCACTCCTGCGCTATGCGAACCAGCTCCCGCAGCACTCCGCCGCTAAGCAACACAATCTTTCGCTTCGTCTGCGGTTCAATCAACTCATCCGAAATGCGCTTGCCTAGCGCTGCTTCTAATATCTGTATTGCCGTCTCATCAGGCACCGCGTCAGCAGCATGGGCCTGATCTTTCGGAAAAAACTTTGTCACAGACATCATGGCCGTCCGCCCCTCAGATTCCATCGCGGCCAGTAGTCGAGGTTCACGCATCACCGCAATCGGAATCGTGAAGACAATCCGAATCTCAGGTGAAAATAGCGCCTTGATATTGTCCTGAAAAATGGGCTTAACGGTTGCCAAATCCAGCTTATCCAAATCATCTATGATGACCAGCACCTCCCTACCAGATGCTTTTTGAATCGCTTTGGCAATCCGCGTGATTCGGGCAGATAGCTCAGAGACTCGGCGTTCCAAAGTATCTTTTATCTGCTTTCGAAACTCACGTTCATTTTTCAATCCAACTTTGGCAACACCTATAAACTCCACGCCAATACCCACTTCCCCGCCAGTTGTATCGTCAGTGGTAACCGTCACAGTACGGCTAAACCAGCGAATCAAATCTTCGTATTCCGACTGAGATATGGATATCAGCCCATCATCCAATGCTTTCTCCAGTAGCCGAATCGCAATCGAGTAAAGAATATTGATATGGTTAATATCAGACATTTCCACCATGTCAGCGATAGAAAAGCCCAACACGTAAAAGTTGTGCCGCGCCCTCATTTGTTCTGACAGGCTAGCCAGCAGCGTAGACTTGCCGCATCCCCGGTGCCCAGTAAAAACCAGCTTGGCGCCCTCATCCGAAGACGAAATCATGATTTGTAGCCGCGACAGCGTTCTCGAACCGTAAGTCACCCCAAATTCTTTCCTTTTTTCCGTCGAATATAAGGGGAAGAGTTCAAGGTTGCGGTAGGCTTCAACGAACTGTGCCTGGCGGTCTATCATTAGCGCGTCTATCAAGATTTGCAGCCATCATACCGCCCAATGACAAAAGCCCTGACATACTTTGAGATATGCCAGGACTCTTATCATTTGAGACAGCTGTACAGAGGACTCAGGGCAGGTTTGAGTCCGTACACGCTAGCTTTGTTTGCTGACGCGCGCAAAGCCAACGCAGGCCGCTGCAACGGCAACGCCCCCTAAGACTGCCCAAGGCGAAGTTGCATAGTGGACATCGCTACCACCTTGGTCAACGACTCCATTGCTCGCCATCAGCTCCAGGTCGATACCGTCTTCATTAACTGGGATGGTCAAAATATCTTGGTGGCCTGCTTGCTTAATGTTCACTTCCCAGTCGCCGCTCACCGCTTGCTCAGGCGTGAAGGTAAACCGTCCCTCGCTGTCAGTCTTGCCTACAATCTGGGCTCGGAAGGGCTGCTCAGGAGAATAGACGGTCACTTTTGCGCCCTTCAAAGGCTGGCCGTTACTGAAAGTTGTCTGTAGCTCCAGGCTATTGCCTGACTGGCTGTTCAGGATGTAGTTGGTTTGAACCTGGTGGGCCATAGCCGCCGTAGGTACTGTGGCTGCGCCGATAGCAGCAGCGAGCACGAGTAGCTTTTGGGAGAGGTTGTGTGTGAGGTGCGTCTGTTTCATAGAATTACCCTTTCAATGAGGGACATTTCAAAGACAGTGGGAGGCACTTGGTGCCCGTTTAAGGAGATCAACTTTAGGGTTGCCCAATCAAAGCTGCAGCCTAACAAGTTGTTTCAATATCAGTATGCTCTGCCTATATTATGCCTTCCTCTGTGTTTACACAGAAGAGGCAGACCAATCAGAGAAGTGACCCTTTCAAAATTTTCATACAAGATAGTCCTCACTTCATAGCGCTGACACGTCCGTCAGATCTTGGGCATCCCACTTGAGGACAGAGGCTTCGACGCCTTCGGTTTGCTTACGCTTAGAGTCGGCTTCAAACCAGGCAATAATCTGCTCGTTGGTGAGGGCTTCTACTGTAGTGCCAAGGTCTCTAGCGATGTAAACCAGGAGTTTGCCCGTGGAAAGGGTAAGCCTGGTGAGGAATTTTTCTGGGGTGGTGAGGAGGGCCGCATCGACAGCGGCGGATTCTTCGGGGGTGAGGAACTGGAGAGACATGAAGGGAATGACGGGATAATGGAGGAATGATGAATGGGTTAGCTGACTGAGGAGGGCGGGGTTTTAACTTTGACGAGGTAGCCGCACTGGTGTTCGCCATTGACTAGCCAGTGGGTGCGTTCGACGGAGCAGTCGGGCAGCGCGATCGCAAACATAGCCAGCTCATGGCCGCAAACGGTGGGATAGGATTCTGCAATATGAGCGATCGCACAGTTGTATTCTGTAATGACAAAAGCGGGCGCTAGGTCCGCATCTTCGGGGTCCTGGCTATCGACCGCATCAGCCGGATAGCACTCAGCCATATAGCCTTCTGCCTGACGCAGCTTCACCAGCACCTGTACCCTTTCTGCCAGGGGCGCATCGCCCAGCTTGTCTCGGTATTCTTTGGCCTTGCGCTGCCACTGGTGCTTCAGTAGCTTGCTCACATGCTCTGGCCCCATGGTGTCTGCCACCGTATTCAGCAGCGACAGCGCAAACTGATCATACTGGTCGGGGAAGTGCTCACGGCCCTTGCGACTGAGCTGGTACACATGGTTGGGACGACCGATGCCCTCCTGGCTGGTCTGGTGCTCAATTAGCTCGTTGGCTTCCAGGTTCTTGAGGTGGCGGCGAATGCCCTGGGGACTGACCCCGAGGTGAGAGGCGATCGCACTCGCCGTCGCCGTCCCCCGCTTGAGCAAAAAACGCAAAATATCCTCCCTCATCGACGTCTGCTGTGAGGTCTGTTGAGAGGTCTGCTTAAGGGAATTGGTTTGGGAAGTCGCTTTCTGGCGCACAAGTCTCCTTGATTGCGTTGGTGGCTAGTCCTAAGAGGCTAGTTTGAGTGACTGGGCTCGTCTACCTTTCAGCTCCAGCTACAGACTGGCCACTACAAACTGGTCCAGACCGCTATGGGCCGCAGTGCCGAAAGGTCTGACGCAGTTTTGCTCTACAGCAAACTGCGTCAGAAGTCTAGAAGCCTGTTAACAATACTTTTGAAACACCTTTGTTGCTAAAGCCCTACGATTACAGTAACCTTTAGTTAAGCAGTTAAACAACATTGACGTTGCTTTAGTTGCTGATTCGATTATACATCCCCCACAGGAATCGTAAGCACAATGAGCACTAGTAACCCTGAACAGGGCTCCGACAAAAGCCTTGAGATTATGCGGAACTTTGCCCAGAGCTACGCCAAGCGTACCGGCACCTATTTCTGTCAAGACCTCGGCGTGACCGCAGTTGTGCTAGAAGGCCTCGCCAAACACAAAGATGACTTGGGTGCGCCCCTCTGTCCCTGTCGCCACTACGAAGACAAGGAAGCTGAAGTCAAAGCTACTTACTGGAACTGCCCGTGTGTGCCCATGCAGGAGCGTCAAGAGTGCCACTGCATGCTCTTCCTCACTGAAGACAACCCCTTCTCAGGTACAGAGAGGGAGATCAGCTTCGAGCAAATTCGCAAGGAAACCAACGCCTTTAAGTCGTAGCGGCTATTTCTTGTCCACACTTTTTTTCACACTACTTCACACCACATACCCCATCTCTTACCTATTGCCAGAGCAGGCATATTGACTCCTATGAGTGCAAGTGTTCAGTCCGTTGTCAGTCAACCTTACAAGTACGGCTTCGTCACCGATATTGAAGCCGACAGCCTTCCCCGTGGCCTCAGCGAAGACGTGGTCCGGGCTATCTCTGCCAAAAAGGGAGAGCCCCAGTTTATGTTGGACTTTCGCCTCAGGGCATATCGCCACTGGCTCACCTTAGAAGAGCCCAGCTGGCCGAACGTAAAGTATCCGCCCATCGACTACAACGACATCGTTTACTACTCAGCGCCAAAGCAAACGGAGAAAAAGCTTGACAGTCTTGACGAGGTTGATCCGGCTCTACTAGAGACCTTCGACAAGCTAGGCATTTCGATAAGCGAGCAAAAGCGCCTAGCCAACGTCGCAGTAGACGTTATTTTTGACAGTGTTTCTATTGCGACCACTTTCAAAGAAGACCTAGCCAAGCACGGCATCATCTTTTGTTCCATTTCAGAAGCGGTCAAAGAGCATCCAGATCTGGTTCAAAAGTATCTAGGATCTGTCATCCCGGTTGGTGACAACTACTTCACGGCTCTGAATTCGGCTGTTTTCTCCGATGGCTCTTTTGTCTACATTCCCAAGGGTGTGAAATGCCCTATGGATCTCTCCACCTACTTTCGCATTAATAATGGGGATTCGGGGCAGTTCGAGCGCACGCTGATTGTGGCGGAAGAGAGCAGCTCTGTGACCTATCTAGAAGGCTGCACTGCACCAATGTACGACAGCAATCAGCTGCACGCTGCGGTCGTTGAGCTAGTAGCACTAGATAACGCCGAGATAAAGTACTCCACCGTTCAGAACTGGTTCGCCGGGGACGAAAATGGCAAAGGCGGTATCTACAACTTTGTAACCAAGCGAGGTCTTTGCAAGGGCATCAATTCAAAAATCTCTTGGACACAGGTAGAGACCGGGTCTGCCATTACCTGGAAGTATCCTAGCTGCGTGCTGGCCGGTGACAATTCGGTAGGTGAATTTTATTCGGTGGCCCTAACGAACAACTACCAGCAAGCAGACACGGGTACAAAGATGGTGCACGTGGGCAAAAACACCCGTAGCACAATTATTTCGAAGGGAATCTCTGCTGGTAAGTCTAAAAATAGCTATCGGGGGCTCGTGCAGGTGAGTCCAAAGGCGGAGGGCGCCCGTAACTATTCGCAGTGTGATTCCATGCTGCTAGGCGACACCTCTAATGCCAATACCTTTCCCTACATTCAGGTACAGAACAATACCGCCCAGGTCGAGCATGAGGCATCCACATCCAAAATTGGGGAAGACCAGCTGTTTTACTTTGCGCAGCGGGGCATTTCGCCAGAAGACGCCGTGTCGATGATTATCAGCGGCTTTTGCCGGGATGTGTTTAATGAACTGCCGATGGAGTTTGCCGCTGAAGCCGACAAGCTGCTCAGCCTTAAGTTAGAAAATTCGGTTGGCTAACAGGCCAGCTAATAAACAAGATAGATGATCAACAAAGACGCCAAAACAATCCTTTCTGTCCGCGATCTTCGCGCCAGTGTAGAAGGGACAGAAATTCTCAAAGGAGTAAACTTCGACGTGAAAGCCGGAGAGGTGCACGCCATCATGGGCCTAAATGGCTCGGGTAAGAGCACTTTTTCGAAGGTGCTGGCGGGTCATCCTGACTATGAAGTCACGTCAGGGGAGGTAGTGTTTCAAGGGCAAAACCTGATGGACTTAGAGCCTCACGAGCGGGCGAATTCCGGCGTGTTTTTGGCCTTTCAGTATCCTCTGGAGATACCAGGTGTCAGCAATCGCGACTTTTTGCGAGTAGCTTACAATGCCCATCGCAAAGCCAATGGTGAAGAAGAGATCGATGTCTTCGACTTTGACGATCTTGTTGAGGCACGCTCTGAGATTGTCAAAATGGACGTTAGCTTTTTGGACCGCAGTGTAAATGAGGGCTTTTCGGGCGGTGAAAAGAAGCGCAATGAAATCTTGCAGATGGCGCTGCTAGAGCCGACCCTGTCGATTTTGGATGAGACCGATTCAGGATTGGATATCGACGCGCTCAAGATTGTCTCCAACGGGGTCAATCAGCTGAGTACGCCGGGTAATGCCACGGTTTTGATTACTCACTACCAGCGATTGCTCAATTACATTGTTCCAGACTACGTGCATGTGATGGCCCAGGGGCGAATTGTGAAGACTGGGGGTAAAGAACTGGCGCAGGAGCTAGAGTCACGCGGCTATGACTGGATTGTGGCTGAGGAGGCGGTGGTCTAGCAGGATGGCAAGAGCAGCGGGCACAGCAGCAGATTCTAGAGATTCGGTGAATCGTGAGACCTATTTGAAGCATTTACTCACCCAGGCGGCGGCGGCGGCAGATGAGTCATTTTTGGGTTTGAAAGCGCTGCGGCGGCGGGCGATCGCACTTGTCGGCGAGAGAGCATTTCCCTCCAAAAGAGATGAGGAATGGCGCTTTACCGATCTTTCAGACATGCTGACGCTTCCTTTTCAGCGTGCGAAAGGAAATGGGACGGCCTCGATAGAATCCCAGGCTGATGCCCATTTGGGTACTTATCTAAATATATTTCCGAACGCGCATCGGCTGGTTAGCACTAACGGTTGCTTTGCCTCAGAGAGCTCTGATATTGCTATGGCTGGCGATGTGGTGGTGGCACCGCTGTCTCGCCTGCTTAAGCAGCCCGACTATGCTGAGCGACTAGAGCCGATTGTGGCTGCTCACTTAGCGCAGGTTCCAGGCGGCGGGGAAATATTCACCGCACTCAATTCCGCTGGCTTTGCCGATGTCATGGTGATTTGGCTACAGCCCGATCAGGTGTTAGATAGCCCCATCCACATTGTGAGAAGTTCGCAGGGAGGCTACATTTCCCATTTGCGATCGCTGGTTATCGCAGAGCGGCACGCCAGCCTAACGCTGGTTGAAACGTTCCTCGGCAGCGACGAGCAAGCTCGCTGCAACAACAGCGTCACCGAAATCTGGCTGGGCGAAGGCGCACAGGTCAACCACATCCGTCTGCAGGACGAAGCGCAAACGGCCTTTCACATTGGCAAAACAGCCGTAGACCAAGCGGCCAATAGTCGCTACCAGTGTACGGCGATTGACCTGGGAGCGAAGCTCTCACGGCATCACCTAGAGGTGTATCAGTCAGGCCCGCAGACCGATACCCACCTGTACGGGCTGAGCGCAGTGGGCAATCGCCAGCTCGCTGACACCCACAGCTCGCTGACACTGACCCATCCCCACGGCACAGCCACCCAAATCCAAAAAAACATCGTAGATGACCGTGCCCACAGCGTCTTCAATGGCAAGGTCTTTGTGTCCCAGGCGGCACAGCTAACAGATGCCTCCCAGCTGAACCGCAACCTGATGCTCTCCAACAAGGCGCGGGTCGATACGAAACCTGAATTGGACATCGTGGCCGATAACGTAAAGTGCGCCCACGGTGCTACGGTCAGCCAGCTACAGGCCGATGAAATTTTCTATCTGCAGAGTCGGGGCATTTCTGCCGCGCAGGCACAGCGGCTTTTACTGTATGGCTTTGGGATGGAAGTTGTTGAAAAAATTTCTGTAGAGGCACTCAGGCAATTGCTCAGCGAGCGTCTCACCGCATGGGCGAATTAATCTCAGCCCGAAACCCGGCTACCGCCGCATCTAGTTCTCTTCTTTTAACCCCAATGACAGTCACTTCTGCCCCCCCTGTTCGTTCCCTTCTCGCCGACGAAGTCCGCGCCGACTTCCCCATTTTGCATCAGCAGGTCAACGGTAAGCCGCTGGTGTATTTGGACAATGCGGCAACTTCTCAGAAGCCTCAGGCCGTGCTAGATGCCATGCTGCACTACTACCAGGCTGACAACGCCAATGTGCACAGAGGGGTGCATACGCTGAGCGCCCGGGCGACTGAAGACTACGAAGGCGCTCGCGACAAGGTGGCCGCATTTGTAAATGCTGCCTCCCGTAATGAGATCGTCTTTACGCGCAATGCCAGCGAGGCGATTAACCTAGTTGCCTATGCATGGGGTTTGAGCAATTTACAAAAAGGCGACGAGATTTTGCTGTCTGTGATGGAGCATCACAGTAACCTGGTGCCATGGCAGCTGATTGCGCAGCGGACAGGGGCAGTGCTCAAGCATGTGCCGCTCACACAAACTCAGGAATTTGACCTGGCAGCTTTCAAGGCGCTAATCGGCGAAAAGACAAAGCTGGTGGCGGTAAATCACATTTCGAACACGCTGGGCTGCATCAACCCTGTGGTAGAGATTGTGGAAACCGCTAAAAAGTACGGCGCGCGGGTATTGCTCGATGCCTGCCAGAGCGTGCCGCACATGCCGGTGGATGTGCAGGCGCTTGGCTGCGACTGGCTAGTGGCTTCCGGCCACAAAATGTGCGGACCGACCGGTGCAGGTTTTTTGTACGGCAAGCTCGATGTGCTGCAGGCGATGCCTCCTTTTATGGGTGGGGGTGAAATGATTCAAGATGTGTCGCTCGATCGCTCTACCTACGCCGAGCTGCCACACAAGTTTGAAGCAGGGACACCAGCGATCGCAGAGGCCGTCGTATTAGGCGCTGCTGTGGACTATCTAACCCAGGTCGGCATGGAGCGGATTGCAGACTATGAGCACTTTTTGACAGCCTATCTCTACGACAAAATTGAGACTGTGCCGCAGGTAACGCTGTACGGGCCAAAGCCCAACACGGATGGAACCGGACGGGCGGCAATCGCAACTTTCACCGTAGACGGTTTGCACGCTCAGGACCTCTCTACCTTCCTAGACCAGTCAGGCATTGCCATTCGTTCGGGTCACCACTGCACTCAGCCGCTACACAATCTATTAGGGGTCAATTCTACAGCTAGGGCCAGCCTCTACTTTTACAATACGCCAGCTGAAATCGACGCGTTTATCTCCGCGCTCAAAGAAACCATCGACTTTTTTGGCAATATTTTTGAGTAGGTTTGATGAGAGGCGCTCGATCGGGTAGCGTTTGCGATAGTTTTGCCTAATCGAAAGGCACCCTAAGATCACTTGACGGTTTCGCGACTATTCTTTCAGTTTGAGAGGATTTATCGCTGTTCTGAGCCGTTTTGTGCCCTTTAACTGCTTTCTTTGTGTCTAGTTCAAGTTCGTCTTCTAAGGCCAACCTAAAACCTGCAAAAAAACTGAACCTACTGGTGCAAAATTCGCCGCTGGCGATGATTGAGTGGGACAGCGATTTTATGGTTGTCACTTGGAATTCGGCGGCAGCTGAGCTGTTTAGTTTCTTTGAAGATGAGGCGGTGGGACGACGGCTAGATGAACTGATGGGTCAGCGGCAGGTGGCTGATTTGAGTTTGGAGAGCTGGCTAGCGTGCGATCGCTCGGGTGTGCTGCGTGAGCACGTGGGCATTGAAGGAAAGCGCCTTTGCCGCTGGTTCAATACGCCTTTCACCGTCAGGGGTCAGCGAGTCGGTACGCTTTCTACTGTTGTTAACCTTACAGAGATGGGCGTCACCGGTAGAGATATTGCCGGGCGGTATGAATCGGCCAATGCAGAGCTGCGATCGCACCTGCAGTCTCGAACCCAAATGCTGAGGCATACCATTACGCGGCTACAGTCTGCCATGGCAGAGCGAGCCCAAACCCATGCAGCCCTTGACGAAAGTGAAGCCCGCTTCAAAACCATGGCGGCCAATGTGCCAGGCGTGCTCTACCAATTTTGCTTGAAAGCAGACGGTAGCTACCAGCTGCCCTACATCAGCGCGGCCTGCGAAGAGATCTATGAGCTGAGTGCCCCGGCAGCGCAAGCAGACCCCGACCGCCTGCTGGCAATGATCAATGCTGACGATCGGCTGGGTTTGGAAGTATCGATGCGTCAGTCGGCGGAGACCCTGTCTGCCTGGCACTCAGAACATCGACTCACACTACCCAGCGGCCAGCATAAGTGGGTGCAAATGGCGTCGCGGCCTCAGGCTCTGGAAAATGGAGACATTCTATGGTCTGGTGTTGTCATGGACATTACCGACAGCAAGCAGGCCAACCATCGTTTGCAGTCGGCCCATACTTTTTTGAACAACTTGGTCAATGGCCTTGCCGATCCGATTTTTGTAAAGGATAAAGACCATCGGCTGATATTGGCGAACGATGCGTTTTGTGAATTTGTAGGGCGATCGCGAGACGCTCTTATCGGCAAGACAGACGATGAATTTATGCCGCCCGACGAGGCAAGTACCGTTTGGCAGCAGGATGAACACGTTCTATCAAGCGGTCAGCCTCGAATTTTTGAGGATTTCTTTACAGATAATCGCGATCGCCGCAAATTTGTTTCCACGACCAAATCCCGGTTCTATACCTTAGAAGACTCGCCCTACCTGCTCGGTACAATGCGTGACCTCACCGAGCAGATGATTGCTCAAAAGGCACTCAAAGAAAATGAAAAGCGACTCAAAAAACTCACGGCGAATATCCCGGGTATGCTCTACCAGTTTCACCTGAGCGCCGACCTCAAGCCGTCCTTTTGGTTTGTCAGTGCCAATTACGAAGCGCTGCTAGGCCTTTCTGTCAATGAAATTAAGGCAGATGCAACTGCCCTGCTCGATAAGATTCATCCGGACGATCGAGCTCAGTTTGACCAGTCGGTAGCTGCCTCAGCGCAAACGCTACAGGACTGGCACTGGCAGGGAAGATTGCTCTGCCAGGGTGAGCGAACCGTTTGGTTTCAAGCCATCTCTCGCCCCGAACGACTGCCCGACAACAGCATTTTGTGGGATGGGTTGCTGATTGACATTACGATGCTTAAGCAGACAGAGGCAAACTTACAGAAATCAGAAGGACAGCTGCGATCGCAAACTCAACAGCTCAAAGACACCCTTAAAAAGCTCAAGCACACCCAGGCGAGGCTAATCCAAAGCGAGAAAATGTCCTCCCTTGGTCAGCTTGTTGGGGGCATCGCCCATGAAATTAACAATCCGGTAAGCTTCATCCATGGCAACGTGACCCATGTGCGACGCTACACCCAAGATATGCTTACGCTCATTCGCCTATACCAGGCACACCATCCCACCCCCCATCCCGAAATCCAGACGCTGAACGAAGAGCTCGAGCTAGACTACGTCGCCAAGGATCTACCCAAGCTGCTCGATTCAGTTCAGCAGGGCACTGAGCGCATTCGTAATATTGTCCTGTCGCTGCGCAACTTCTCACGGCTAGACGAGTCCGGACTGAAGCGCACTGACCTGCACGAAGGCTTAGAAAATACCCTCATGTTGCTCGGCAAACGACTCAAAGAGACGGTCACTCGCCCGGCCATCGAAGTCGTCAAAGCCTACGAACACATCCCCAGGGTTGATTGCTACACCGGCCAGCTAAATCAGGTATTTATGAATATTTTGGCAAACGCTGTCGATGCCATTGATGATGCGGCTGCCACCGCTGTAGCCGAAGGAAAGGCAAAAGCGTTTGCTGCGCCAGAAGATCTGCCCCGTATTGCCATCCATACCTATCCGCAAGCTGGCAGAATCATCATCCAAATTATGAACAACGGTTCTCCCATATCCCCGCAGATTCAGAATCGTATGTTTGATCCGTTCTTTACGACTAAAGCGGTCGGCAAAGGGACCGGAATGGGACTATCCATTAGCTATCAAACGGTCGTTGGCTTGCACAAGGGTCTACTCGAATACAGCCAAACAGCAGACGGCAAAACGACCTTTACAATTGAGCTTCCGGCAACGCAAGTTGATGAACCGTGAACGTTTGGCAAGTCCTACGGGAATCCTAACTGTATGAAATTAGCACTGGGCATGGTTGCTTTTAAGTAAAAAGAATGTCAATTCTCTCAGAGCAATCTGTTAAGTCTCCTGGGCCTGACAAATCATCTCCGGAAACTTCACAAACCCATTCATCTGAGGCAGCCGCGGAACAGGCACAGCTGCCCCAGATGGGCGTGACTCAGGATTTATCTTCTGCTGAGCCTTCACCCTCAGCGCTTTCATCCGCAGCCTCTATGCCGTCAGCAGAAGACAAATCGATGGAGGGGCCACAGCAGCAACTTCATCGGCTGAGTCTGCATCCTGCCATTCACGGTGGTGACCTAGCCGCTGCTGCTGCTGTCATCACCCAAGTGCTCAGCGAAATCATGTCCCTAGATCGAGCCAGCTTCTGGCTCTGTGGTTTGGAGCAGCACTTCAATCTGGTGAACCGTTTTGAACATGCGCTCAATTTGCACAGCAGCGGTCTGACGCTTTCGGTAGCTGAGTATGCGCCCTACTTCGAGGGATTGGATGGGCGCAGCGGCCTGCGGGTAGAAATGGCAAATGATTTGAATTTGCCAGTTACCTGCTTAGCTAAAAAGAGTTTGATCCTGCACGAGCCTGGCTCGTTGTTAGAGGCTGTCATTCGCTGTGAAGGCAAAGTGGTCGGCGCGCTCTGGTGTGAGCGCTCGGTGGCCCACCGGTGGACTGCGCTAGAAAATGCAACTGCTCTATCGGCCGCGCTGCTGGCTGCGACTGCGGTAAGCGCGCAGCGACAGCAATCTATCACTTCTGAACTGACGAAGCACCGCTATCAGCTCAAGCGGGAGACCATTGAGCGTGAGCAAGCTGAGCAGGCCTGGCAAGAAAGTCAGCGGTTCATCCAAGGCATTATCGATGCCAGTACGAATATTCTCTATGTAGATAGCTTTACCGATGGCAGCAACTTCTACATCAACCGCTGGGTCAAAAATGTGCTGGGCTATGACCCGTACGATGTACAAAAGCTAGGTGCTCGCTACCTAGAGCAGCTAGTGCATGCAGACGATAAGCCTCTCATGGTGGCAGAACGGCGGAAGCTTTTAGCCATTAACGATGGCGAAGTGGTGGAAAATGAATACCGCTTTCGTCACCGTCAGGGCAACTGGCGCTGGCTGCTGTGCCGGGAGACCGTTTTTCAGCGAGATGAGGAGGGCAATCCCACTCAAATTTTTGGCACGGCAACTGATATTACGAAGCATAAGCATGCTGAAGTTGCGCTGAAGGAATTCAACGCAGAGCTGGAGCGTTTGGCAAGGATGGATGGCCTAACTCAGGTCGCCAACCGCCGGTCATTTGACGAGTATTTGGCGCAGGAATGGGAAAATATTGGCTCGGGCCGTTCGGCGCTCTCGCTAATTTTGTGTGATATCGATTATTTCAAGAGCTTTAATGACACCTATGGCCACCAGGCGGGGGATGTTTGCCTGAGGCAGGTGGCTAAGGCGATAGAGCAGGCTGTGAAGCGCAGTACTGACTTGGTTGCTCGCTACGGCGGTGAGGAGTTTGCCATTGTATTGCCAAACACCAGCCTTGAAGGGGTAAAGCAGGTGGCTAAGGAGATTCAGCGGGAGATCAAGGCGCTGAATATTCCCCATAGCCAGTCTGAGGTCAGCAACTGTATTACGCTGAGCTTGGGAATTGCCTCTATGAGCACGAAAGAAAATACCCATCCAGATATGCTGGTAGCCTGCGCGGACCAAGGTTTGTATCAAGCAAAATACGATGGACGCAACCGGTTTTGTATGGGCGAAATAGAATGTCCTTAATGGCTGTTGAGCCGTTCTTTGGCAACTTCGCTGGCACTGAGAATTGAAGCCTAAAGCGTGAAGCCTGAAGATCGAAGCCGAGGGCCGATAGTAGGAACCGGTGCTGAAGAGCAATGCCAAAAACCAACGCCGAAAACCAATGCCAAAGACCAATGCGGTTCGCGCACTCGATAGTTTGGGTATTGGCTACGAGCTGCTGACCTATGCGGTAGATCCGCAGAATTTGGTGGCGACGGCGACGGCTGAGAAGCTGGGCTTGCCTGCCGACCAGGTGTTTAAGACGCTGGTGGTGGAGGGCAATCGCAGTGGCATTGCACTGGCGGTGATTCCGGGGTGCTATCAGTTGGATTTGAAGGCGCTAGCTAGGCTAATGGGCGATCGCAAGGTAGAAACTGTCGCTCTCAAGCGAGTACAGCCCTTAACCGGCTATATTCGTGGCGGGGTGACCGCGCTAGCTTGCAAGAAACCCTATCCGGTCTTTCTGGATGAATGGATCGAAGTTTATGAACATATTGCTGTTTCAGCTGGGCTGCGAGGTCAAATGATTTGGCTGGCAGCGGCAGACTATGTGCGGGCAACGGGTGCAACCGTTGGGGCGATCGCACATGAGAGATAGGCGCACAAAACATACAGACACAGAAGGCACAAGGGCACGAAAGACACGGCAAGAACGCTGTTTTCATCGGCTAGCGCTGTGTCAAAAACATGTAGCCACGCCCTCGGATAGTCACAATGAATCTGGGATTGTGGGTAGTGTCATTTAGCTTGATGCGCAGACGAGAAATATGAACATCGACCGTTTTGGTATCTGCTGCGCTGCTTTTGTCGTATCCCCAGAGGGCCTGAAGAATTTCACCGCGAGAAAAGATTTGACCGGGCTGCCTGGCAAGTAGCTCTAGCAGCCTAAACTCAATTTCGGTTAGGCGCAGCTGACGCGCGCCAATAAAGACTCTACGGCTACTTGGATCGATCTTTAATTCGCCAATCTCTAACAGGGGATGCAGCTCAGTGGGCGGCCTTTCTAACCGTCTGATGGAGCGCCGTAAAATAGAGCGAATACGGGCAATCAGCTCTTTTGTAGAAAAGGGCTTGACGATGTAGTCATTCGCGCCCATTTCTAGGCCAGTGACTCGGTCTGAAGAGCTGCCCAAAACAGTGGCGATGATAATAGGTACGTTAGAAATTTTCCGCAGCGCTTGACACACCTGAAAGCCATCTAGCTTAGGCATCAGCACATCTAGGACGACTAAGTCGATGGTTTCGGTCGCTGCTCGGAAGCGATCGAGGGCCTCTTGCCCGTCGGCGGCAGCGATGACTTTATATCCTGCAGCATTGAGGCTGTTGACTAGCGCTGAGCGGGTGCGGCTGTCATCTTCAGCGATGAGAATGGTACGGCTTGGCTTACTCACTATCGAGATCTAGATGGGTAAATTTGTTTTTGAAAGGGGTTTTGAAAAGGGTTTTGAGTCCTGGGCACTTGCTTTTTACATTTCTGCTTTCCTTCCTCTGCTTTTTGGGCCTCGAAGAGCTACAAGACACGTTTTGCAAAGAGCAAGTGCGCAAGACAAAACAAACCACCTGCCCAAAGGCTGGTGGCTAGGCTCAACGGTCTAAAGATTCTCAGGTAAACAGCGCTTCAGCAGGGTCGACAAGGTCGCCTGCTAGAGAGTGCGAAGTCTGCTTCGGTCTTAAATAAGGCTGACGATCTAAGGACGACCTATCGGAATGACTTATTTAAGTTTTGTTGATGCGATTGATTACAAGTTCCTATAGCTATATAAGTCTATTGACGGTCAATAAAACAAGCGCTGCCGAAATTCGAGGTTGGAGAAGGGAGGGGCCCAGGCGGTGAAGGTGAGTATTTATATGTAGTGCCTCTCATAATTAGAAGTATGGCAAAGCGATTTTACAATAACGAACTTTACTAAAACTCCTTTATTTTCAGCAGTTTCGCTCAGACGAGCTGGTTTCCATGAGCCCGAACTCTGAAAATGCTTAATAATTAGATACAAAGTTAACGTAATATTTCGCAGTCTCGATTTTGCTTCTGCTCTCTGACTACATTGGGTGAAATACAACTGAATGCTGGTCATTTCTAGCTGCGGGTTGTTCATCCTATCTAGGCTCTCCGTGCTCTGCTAAGCAGGCCAATGAGTGGTCTGGCTGCTTGCGTGCTGTCTGTTTTAGTCAGCTTTTCAGGGGTTTGTCTTTCGGCTGTTTGCGATCGCTATTACAAGTTCCTCCTTTTAATTAGCAGATTGTCGTTTACCTAGCTGTCACGGGTTGGTTCCCCTGACGCGCTCAATTTCCTAAAATTTTTGATTATTGTCCTCGGGCAGGGACGGTCTGAGCGGTTTGTAAAGGCTGCTGGAAGCGCCGTCTTGTTTTCTAGTGCTCTCCCGTGACCTGATGCTCTAGACTTGTTGGAAGATTGGCTGCTCACTACAGAGGAAACCAGTCGACTCGATTCGTCCTTAGATGTTTGGAAGGGAAGCCCGGGCTTATGCGACTGTCTCAGATGCTGTTTGTTACGCTGCGAGAAGATCCGGCGGAAGCGGAGATTCCGAGCCATAAGCTGTTGCTGCGCGCGGGCTACATGCGCCGCATCTCGAGCGGGCTATATGCCTACTTGCCGCTGCTACTGCGGGTGCTAAATAAGATATCGGCCATCGTGCGCGATGAGATGGATGCGACGGGCGCGCAGGAGTGTTTGCTGCCGCAGCTGCAGCCTGCTTCGCTGTGGCAGGAGTCTGGCCGGTGGGATACGTATACCAAGGCAGAAGGCATTATGTTTTCCTTGGGCGATCGCCGCAAGCAAGAACTTGCCCTAGGCCCAACCCACGAAGAAGTGATCACAGCAGTCGCTCGGGACACCATTCGCTCTTACAAGCAGCTACCGCTACACCTCTACCAAATTCAAACTAAGTTTCGCGATGAGATTCGCCCTCGGTTCGGCTTGATGCGAGGCCGCGAATTCATTATGAAAGACGGCTATTCTTTCCATGCGGATACCGAGAGCCTGAAGCAGACCTATGACGAGATGTATCAGGCGTATAGCAATATTTTGCGCCGTACAGGGTTAGCGTTTCGGGCAGTGGAGGCAGATTCTGGCGCGATTGGAGGCTCCGGTTCAACGGAGTTTATGGTGCTGGCTGAGGCTGGCGAAGATGAGGTGCTATACACCGAAGATGGCAAGTACGCTGCGAACGTAGAGAAGGCGGTTTCTTTGCCGCCTTATGCGGTGCCTTCTGCATTTGAGGCTTACGAAAAGCTTGAAACGCCGAACACGGCGACGATTGCGACGGTGACTGACTTTTTGAAGTGTTCGCCGACCCAGGTAGTGAAAAATGTGCTGTACCAGGTGACTTATGACAATGGTCGTCAGGTGCTGGTGATTGTAGTGATTCGCGGTGACCAGGATGTGAACGAGACTAAGCTGCTGAATGCGCTGACGAATTTGGCAGGAGATTATGAGGCGAGTACGGTGCTGGCGCTGACGGTGCCGGATGCAGATGCGCAGGCGATGTGGACGGCAAAACCGCTGCCGTTGGGTTATATTGCGCCTAATCTGCCAGATGATGTGATTGATTCTGCGAAGGCAAAGACGCTGAAGATTGAGCCTGCTTTCTTGCGGATGGTGGATGAGACAGCGGTGGCGCTAGAGAATTTTGTGACAGGCTCGAATGAGAGTGGCTTCCATGTAGTGGGGGCGAACTGGGGTAAGGAGTTTGAGCTGCCAAAGATTCGGTTGGATGTGCGGACGGCGGTGGCGGGCGATCGCGCTACCCATGACCCAACCCAAACCATCAAAACTGCCCGAGGTATTGAGATCGGTCATATTTTCCAGCTGGGCCACAAGTATTCTGAAGCGCTGGGTGCGACCTACACGAGTGAGGCAGGTAAGGATGTGCCGCTAGAGATGGGCTGCTACGGCGTGGGGGTTTCTCGGCTGGCGCAGGCGGCAGTGGAGCAGTCTTATGACAAAAATGGAATTATCTGGCCGGTGGCGATCGCGCCTTATCATGCCATCGTCGTGGTTCCGAACATTGGCGATGAAACCCAAATGGCCGCAGCTGAGAAGCTATACGCTGAGCTCAATGCGGCGGGAGTGGAGACGCTGCTGGATGATCGTAAAGAGCGGGCCGGAGTGAAATTTAAGGACGCTGAGCTGGTGGGGATTCCGTTTCGGGTGGTGACGGGGCGATCGCTTAAAGACGGCAAGGTAGAAGTAGTCAAGCGGGCTGATGGTGAGTCGATGGATATGCCTGTAGATGAGGTAGTAGGGACGATTAAAGGTTGGCTTTCTGAGGCGATAGAAAGCTGATATGGAAATTGTTACGGTTTTGCTCTCAGGTCTGTTGCTGTTGATATCGCCAGTGGGGGTAGTGGTAGATCAGGTGGCGGAAAATGCCCTTCGAGATCTGCTGGTCGAGGCTGAAAGCCTCGATGTGCGTATTGATAACGGGCCGTCTTATCAGCTTTTGCAAGGGAAGGTCAGCAAGGTGCGTATCGCGGGGCGAGGGATTTCGCCCATTGAAGGATTGCGGATTGAGGTAGCTGAACTGGAGACGGATGCGATTGATTTAGCGTTTGGGCCTTTGCGTCGAGGTGAGGTGATTCTCGATCAGCCCTTTCAGGGAGCGGCGCATTTGGTGCTGACAGAAGGCGATGTGAATGCGTTTTTGCTGTCGCCGTTTGTGCAGGCGCAGCTGAGCCAATTTATGATTGGGGGTCTAAGCCCGGCGCAGGCAAGGGAGCGCGATCGCTACAGAATTGCTGATCCATCAGTCGACTTTTTGGACAATGGGCGAATTCAGGTAACGGTAACGCTGGAAGATTTGGTAGTGCCAGAAGATAGTTTGTTGATTGATGCGGAAGTGGGACTGAGTATTTTGCAGGGTGAGCGGCTAATGCTGGTTGAACCGATGGTGAGCGCAAATGGTCAACCGGTGCCGCCGAGGTTGATCGATGCGTTGGTAGGCGGTTTTATGGAGCAGTTGAGCCTTCAGCAATTGGAAGCGCAGGGTATAACGACGCGGGTGTTGAATTTGTCAACGCAGGAGGATTTTATTGATTTGGCGCTTTGGGTGCGGGTAGATCCGGGTGTAACCGCGGCTGATGTGGCAGCTGAGGCCACTGAATCTAGCCTTGTAGAATAATAGAAAGCGCTCTTTGAAGGCTAGCGTCTTATGACTTATGCGCTGACTCGTTACCAAAGCTATCAGGAATATTTAGACGATGAGACGCTTTTGACCGAGCGTAACTATCGTTTGCTTAGCACAGGAAACCTGATAGAAGTGCCACCCGAAGACGATGAAAATTTCAAAGTTGCCTATGTTTTGAGCTTTTTGATAGCTCGGTTGTCAGATGCTGCACTGGTAACGCTGATTCGGCCAGGAAATAAAGAGATTCAAGTTCATCCTGTTGGCGATAAGCAAGTTAACAGAAAACCAGATTTGCTAGTTCTTCATCCAGAACATCTGGAAGGGGCAAGGCAGGCAATTTTGTTTGGGATGAAACCGCCTCTGTTTGTAGCTGAGACCGTTAGTCCTGGCAGCGAAAATAGCAGTAACTACAAGCTTGACTACATTTGGAAGCGTCAGCAGTACGAAGAATGGGGCATTCCTGAGTATTGGATTATTGATCGGCATCGGGAAAAGATCACGGTGCTGGTGTTGATAGACGGGCGCTACAGCGAACGTGTTTACACTGGAAAAGACAAAATTACGTCTGTTGCTTTTCCAGAGTTGGTAGTGATAGCTGAAGATTGTCTGAGTGGAGTGGTTGGGTAGTAGAGTACCTGTTCAAAGGTCTGCTTCTGTCTGTACTCCACTCAAGTGACTCACGTTTCTCTCAAGTATCTTTCCTTTTCTATGTCCTGTAGGAATCGACAGAAAGGCGTTTTATCAGAATTTTCATGACTTCTCCTGGGCGTCCGGTGCTGATGGCTGGGCTCCAGTCGTTGGGCTCTGCGTAGCCGCGTAGGTGGAGGTTTTGGACGGTTTGTTGCACGGCTTCGGGGGTACCGAAGAGCATGTGATCGCGACCCAACAATTCTGGCAAATCGTGGATCAACCCCATCGGAAACCACACCACTTTAGCGACTTAGTTACTTTAGGTCTATTTCACATTGGTAGATAATCCCCTCTCAATTTTGCCTTCGGCTTCGTGCGCGATCGCTCTCAACCCATCCACCATCTCCTCACTCACCCCTTGCCACAGCCCTCGCTGCTGCGCCTCCAGCAGCCGCTCCGCCATATCCCGCAGTGCCCAAGGGTTCGACTTCTCTACAAATTCTCGAACCTCCGCATCAAACACGTAGGCTTCTGCAATGCCTGTGTACATATGGTCTGCAACGCAATGGGTCGTTGCATCGTAGGCAAAGAGATAGTCCACGGTTGCAGCCATTTCAAACGCGCCTTTGTAGCCGTGACGCATGACGCCTTTTATCCATTTGGGATTGACGACGCGGGAGCGGTAGACGCGGGCAATTTCTGAAGCGAGCGATCGCACCTTCGGATTTTCCATCACCGCATTATCGCCAAAATACGTCTTCGGCGCTTCCCCTCGCTTCGCCTTCACCGCCGCCGTCAGCCCCCCTTGAAACTGATAATAATCGTCAGAATCGAGCAAATCATGCTCACGATTGTCCTGGTTTTGCAGCACAATCTGCATGTTCTCTAGCCGCTGAGCAAAAGATTCTGGAGCGCTATGCCCGTCGGCATTGCCTGTGTAGGCGTAGCTGCTCCAGTTGATGTATGCCCGGGCCAAGTCTGCGTCACTTTCCCAGTTTTGCGCTTCAATCAGGCCCTGAAGGCCTGCACCGTAGGCGCCGGGTTTGGAGCCGAAAATTCGGTAGCGCGATCGCTGCGCACTCTGCTCGGCACTGAGTCCTTGCTTTTGCCAATGCGCATAATCTTTTTGAAACCGGGCAGCCAGCGGATTCTGTTCAGGCGGTTCGTCTAAAGACGCGACAGCAGTAACGGCCTGGTCAAACAGAGAAATGAGATTGGGAAACGCATCACGGAAAAAACCAGAAATTCGCAGTGTTACATCTACCCGAGGCCTACCCAGCGATGAAACCGGCAAAATTTCAAAATCCACCACGCGCCGACTCGGACCATCCCAAACGGGACGCACGCCCAATAGCGCCAGCGCCTCTGCCATATCATCGCCCCCCGTTCGCATCGCCGAGGTGCCCCACATTGAGAGGCCAAGCGTGCAAGGGTATTCGCCTTCTTCCTGAGCGTAGCTCTCGATCAAAATTTCGGCAGCTTTACGGCCCACATCCCAAGCGCTTTCCGTGGGGATGGCGCGAATATCAACCGAGTAAAAGTTGCGGCCTGTGGGTAAGACTTCGGGGCGGTTGCGAGTGGGGGCACCGGCGGGGCCGCTGGGCACATAGCCGCCGTTGAGCCCATGGAGAAGATTGTCGATTTCTTCGGTGGTGCGGGCGATCGCTGGGATTAATTCATCCGAGAGCCAATCGGTAACGGTCTCTACTGCTTTGCCCTCAGCTGCCGGGCGATCATTAGGCCATTTGTTGTGGCCTAGTAGCGCGCCGACTAGCGCTGCTGCATATTGTTCTATTCGCTCAATCACATCGCCTACGTTTCGACAGTTTTCTACGTTGAGCGCTGAGTGTCTGGTTGCGTAGGGCTGTGCAGGGTCGGCGGTGAGCGGGTCGATGTCGAGATTCCAGGCTTGGGCGATCGCCCGGCTGATGCCGATGTGCTGCCGGTTTGGGTGACGTGCGATCGCAACCATCAAATCCCTGGCCTGCTCTCCCTGGGGCGGCGAACCATAGATGTGCAACCCATCCCGGATTTGAGCCTCTTTGAGTTCACACAGATAGCCATCAATTTTGGGTAGCCATGCAGACAGGTCATCTGCAGCGCGATCGACAGATAGCAAAAGATCGCGCTGCAGATTTTCTTGCTTGAGGACTTCGACAAGCTTAGGCGCAATCACCTTTAGTCGGCTCGGGTCTAAATTTTGAGCCTCGTAATACTCATCGACCAAGCCTTCTAACTGCTGCAAAGGGCCGTAGAGTTCGGCGCGGGTCATGGGCGGGGTGAGATGGTCGAGAATGACAGCCTGGGCGCGGCGCTTGGCCTGGGCCCCTTCGCCAGGATCATTCACAATGAAAGGGTAGAAGTGGGGCAGCGGCCCAAATGCAGCTTCGGGGTAGCAGTCTTTTGAGAGGGCGATGCCTTTACCGGGTAGCCATTCCAAGTTGCCGTGTTTGCCGACATGCACGACGGCCTGCGCACCAAACTCACTGCGCAGCCAGTGATAAAACCCCATGTAGGCATGGGTGGGCTCCAAATCCGGCGCGTGATAGTTCAGCGTGGGGTCGATATCGTAGCCTCGGCTGGGCTGAATGCCGACAAAAATGTTGCCGAACTGAATGCCAGCAATGGGTAGGGTGGTCGGTTCTGCCTGAGGCTGGTCAGCTATGAAGCGCTGCCAGTCTGCTTGGGCTGTGCCCCACCGCTGGATGATGCCGGTTTGTACAGGCGAGGCGAGAGTTTCAAAAAATTGCTGGTAGCTGTCGAGAGATAGGGTTTGGTTAACGGGGCGCAGGCCGTAGCTTTCTGGGTCGTTGGTGGTGCCTGCGGCGAGCTGGACCATTAGGGCATCGCCGCTGTCAGGGAGGCCGGTGACGGTGTAGCCTGCCTGGGCAAGCGATCGCAAGATTGCCAGACAGCTAGCCGGGGTGTCTAGGCCAACGCCATTGGCCATTCGTCCATCGCGGTTGGGATAGTTGGCCAAAATGAGCGCGACTTTGCGATCTGCGATGGGGGTCTGGCGGAGATGCAGCCAACGGACGGCGAGGTCGCAGACGAAATCGATGCGATCGCCCAAGGGTTCGTAGCTCACAATGTCCGTCTGAAGAGTTTTCTCCGCCGCTGTGCTGGTGGTTTTGGCGCCCTTGAAGGAAATTGCTCGGGTGATGATGCGGCCATCTACCTCCGGGAGTGCCACATTCATGGCAATATCCCTTGGCGTTAGGCCCTGGGGATTCGCTCTCCAGTGTTCTACGGGACTACCGCTGCAGATGGCCTGCAGAACGGGAATATCTAGCTTCTGCCAAAGACTGCCGTCTGCTGCAGCTGTCGCTGGTTTGTCGCCCTGGGACTGATTGAGGCTGGTAATGGCGAAGCTCGTGGTGTTGATTATTAGTTGGATCGGGGGTCGATCGTCGGCTGGCTGACAGAGGTCAATGAGGCGTTGCTGGATGTCGATGGCTTTTAGCGAGGAGACGTAAATGGGCACAGGGGTGAGGCCACGATTTTGGAGTGCGATCGCCAGTGCTTCGATAGCCGCCGTATTGCCAGATAGATAGTGAGCACGATAGAAGAGAATGCCTACCTGCGGGGATGTCTCTTTAGCTCCAGGTTCAAAACTGCCTTTTTGAGTAGATATTTGACCATTATCAGGATTAAATGACCGTTTATTCCTATCGCTTATCGAGGTCGTTTTGTCCGATGTTGAGAACTTGTTACGTTTCCACTGGAAAGAACTTTCCAACTGTTGATCCAAACTTGTAAAGAAAGTTGGATTTTTCTCAGTTTCTTTCGATGGTAGGAAGTCTAATTGAGGTTGGAAAGATGACGGTTGAAATGTTGATTCTGGCTGTGGGTAAATACCTATTTTAGGAATGGCTTTGGGTACGGGTGGCTCATACTTTGTGGATAATACGCAGTCACTCGCATAGAGCAGCCCGTGGCGTAAGTTTGCAGTGCCTCCTTCAGTCAAGTACTGCCAGAATCGATTGACCACCGCAAGTGGCACCGTAGAGTGACTCATCAGGTCTAGATCGGGTCTGTCATCACCGGGAATGACCATCAGCCCTGCGCCGCTTTCGGCCACGGTCTCTTTCGTGACCTCAAGGCCGTACGGCCAATAGGCCCGTCCCCCCAGCACCCTGAGGATGATTAATTCCGCGTGCTTCAAGACAGAGTCTGCATAGGTGTCAATTGTCAGCTGTTGCTGTAGCTGAAGCAAGTTCACGCTGCGAATATCGCTAAAGTCCTCAGGCATCTGCCTTAGGGCCTGATGGAGCGATGAAATATCGGTATCGGCAGCAGTCAGAAATACGATAGGAGCTGGCGATTGGTCGATAAAAATAACACCTTCGGATGTGGCATCCCAACCGCCGGGCGTTGCTGCTAAACGATGCATAAAAAAGTGCGCAAATCTAAAAGAACTATTGGGATAACTGCTAATAGAGAGAAACGAACGCTAGGCTTTGGAAGTGAGTAATTAAAATGAAAAACTTTTACAAATCTAGAGCGGTTGTTTGGAGGTCACAGTGGCCGTTTCTCGGTTTATCAAGCATGACTTTCACGCTGAATACCTCCGTACTTTAAACGCCCTTATTAATGAATTGTTTATCTATCGCAGTAATACTCAACACTTCTGATTTTTTACAATAGAATCTTTAACCCAAACTCTCAGAAAACTTTCAGCTGTTTGTGACATTAATCTTCTGCTTTTCTAACGAATGTTGTACAGGTTGGTAGTTACTTATCGTACGTCACTGCCGCCTATGTTTAAGCCTAGTTAAGCCCGGACAGTTTGGGCTAGCCTGTCAAAATCCAGGTAGTCTGGCCCCAGACCGCCTCAGCCCGGATAGCTTGTATCAATAGCAGACAAAGAGCCGGGTAAAGAAATCGGGTTCGTTCTGTCCCCAGCTCCAGGCCCGAAGACTTTCCCCAAAGACTTTCATAGAAATAGAGCCATCGCTTTTGCCTTTATTTTGTGAACGTGTCTTGTAAATAGTTTTTTTAATGAGTAATTTTTGTAAGTGATGCCTTTTGAGCACGTTTTCTCTAAATGTGTCCTGTAGATGAATTAATTAAACTTGTTCTTTGATGTGTCTACAGTTGCCCCGTTTTCCTGTGTTGTAGTCAGTAATGCAAACCCATCAGCCTCTTATGACCAGTCAAGATGTTTCCTCTAGGGGCTACCAGCGTCTGAAGGACAGCTTGATGCAGCAGAGAGACTTGTTTGAGTCTGTGCTGAGTGAGGCCTATCGGTCACTCCACTTCGTGCTGATGCGATCGCCTTCATTCAGCGTACTGCTGATGGCAGTTCCCCTCTACGAGGACTCACACAGCCAACACTCACACAGTCATCACTTCCAAAAGCAGGCCCAAGGGCATTCGTCACTGCCTCACTATCGCGTCAGCCTGACCCTGGATGACGCCACCATTTCAGACTTTATTGATCGGCTAGAGTCGGGCGCTCTCGCCAGCGAACTAACAGAAGAGGCTGACGTGAAAGACAACTCTGGCTATTCGAGCAGTCAAAATGACCTTATAGAGGATTCAGATGATTCGCGCGTGGTTGCGACTGTCGCGACTAAGCAAGGGAACCGGGATAAGCGTGAAATAAATGGAGAGATAGACAGGGAATCCTTCATGCTCGCTTGGGTGAAAGATCTTGCAGCATCTCCGGCGGGAGAGCGCCAAGCGACGGCTTCTCCTACACAAGCAACGCTCGATAATCAAGTGCAGCGAAGCTTGCTGCTCAATCAGGTCATTACGCGAATTCGCCATAGCTTAGACCTCTCTTCCATCCTGGAGACGACGGTTGCCCAGGTGAGGGCGTTTTTATCGGCAGATAGGCTGGTCCTTTATCAGCTTGAGCAGACAGAGAGCGCAGACCTATCGGCCTTCGACGCGATCGCTCCGCATGTTCGAAGCGGCGAGACAGCCGACCGATTGGAGCTGAGCGATCTAAACCTGGCGGGGGGGACGGTCATTGGGCGCAGTCTGCACAAAGGGCATGTGACCTACGAATCTCGCGCTTCTGAGGACATTTCTTCAGTGCTCAATTTTTCTGAGCAGTCTTGTTTTCGGTCTGCTGCGGCAGTGCGCGATCGCTACCTCACAGGTCAGCCCATTGCCATTGACAATGTGGCACAGCACTATGCCAAGGTGCCGTGCCTGCTCGACTATTTGCGTCAGGTACAGGTCAAATCCAAACTTATTGCGCCGATTATTGTGCAAGGTCAGCTGTGGGGGTTGCTGATTGCTCACCAGTGTCAAGAACAGCGGCACTGGGAAGATACAGAAGTTATCTTCCTACAGCATATTGCTGAGCATCTGGCGGTGGCGATTGGTCAATCTGCGCTCTACCAAAAGCTGCAGCGGCAAACGGCCAGCTTAGAAAGCTGTGTCTTAGAGCGCACGCAGAACCTGCACGATGCCCTGATGGCGGCCGAATCAGCCAATCTGACGAAGGGTGAATTTCTCTCGACGATGAGTCATGAGTTGCGCACGCCACTCACTTACATCATTGGCATGTCAGCTACATTATTACGGTGGTCTTTTGGTGAGCTAAGCGACCGCCAGCGAAGCTACCTCACCACGATCAACCACAGCGGTGAGCAGCTGCTCACTATCATTAACGACATTTTAGAATTCGCCAAAATAGAGTCCGGGCGATCGCTCCTAGACTTTGGTGAATTTTCCCTGTCTCGGCTGACTGATATGGTCGTGGCGCACTACCATCCACTAGCCGAAAAGCAAGGGGTTGAGATGTCTTTACTGTTCGAGGTGCAGCCCTCAGCAGATAGCTTTAGTGCCGATGCAAAGCGACTAGAGCAAATTCTGTCGAACTTAGTGCACAATGCGATTAAGTTCACCCCGGCAGGGGGAAAGGTAACGCTGCGAGTGTGGCAAGAGGCACAGGTCACCATCTTCCAGGTGACAGATACGGGGATTGGCATTCCCGATTCGCAGCGGGACCAGCTATTTGAAAAATTCAAGCAATTGGAGTCTCCATTCCAGCGACAGTATTCAGGAACGGGGCTCGGGCTGGCTATGACTAAGCGCTTAGTTGAGCTGCATGGCGGATCTATTCAGGTAGAGTCTACGGTGGGCAAAGGGTCCACCTTCTCTGTGCGGTTGCCCGGTCAGGCCGCAGGTTTGGCTAATCCACGGTATCGGGTGCCCTCTACCCTATCAGCCAACGACAAGCGAGTTCTATTGGTAGAAAGAGAAGAGAATAGCGCAGCCATTGTGTGCGACTTGCTGACAGCGGATGGCTATGAGGTGATTTGGATTGTCGAGACGGATCAGCTGCTAGCTCAGCTAGAGTCTCTACGGCCCGTGATGCTGGCCGCTGATTTGTCTTTGCTAAGTCACGATCTAGAAGAAATTAAATCAATACAGCTGTCGATTACGGCTATTGGCGCTAAGGTGCTAGCGCTGCTAGGGCAGTCGGGCTCTCCGTCCTCACACATCGCACACCACGACACGCTAGAAAAGCCAATCGACCCCAAGTTACTGCTGAAAAAAGTTCGAGAGCTCACGGTGAACTCGCCGGCTCTTCCATAGAACTCAAAATTACACAATTCAAAATTACACAATTCAGGAATACGGCGCTCAGAAATACAGCGCTTAAAAATATTCGGGCGAAAGAGCTAGTTGAAGTGCTGTGCTCGAGGCGACAGTTCAGAGTCAAAATGATACGAATCATCTAATCAATTTAAGTAGATGAATCAGTAATTTTTATCTTTTTGCTCCCCTGCTCTATCTCTATATGGGTTTCGGGGTACATTACCTCAGATGCAGCATCTGCCTGTACTTCCTTACAAACCAAACTCCCATCTTCTTTATGAAGCGTTTTTCCCTCACCTGGTTGTCAGGTCGTTTTGCAAGATTTCCGAGATGGTTTTCCCGGCGTCAGGCTACCTTTGGTGCCCTGCTGCTAGCAGCGGCAGTGCTGTTTGTGGGCCTAAGTGAAGTTGCCCCGCATACGCTTCGACAGGCGGCGGTAGCTGTACCCAACGCTCAGCTTGCCCGGAGCAGTGAACCTTGGCAGGTGGCTTCCTTCCCCGTGGAGAATTTTCAGGCCTACACTTCTCCCTATGGCTATCGGGGTTCTGGTTTTCACTACGGTATCGATATTGCTGCGCCGACGGGTAGCTATGTTCGTAACTGGTGGGATGGTTCAGTCATAGAAGTTTCTGACGATAGCGCCTGTGGGACCTCTGTGGTTGTGCAGTCTGGCGACTGGACCCATATCTACTGCCACATGCAGGGCTATGTAACGACTGACCGGGGGCGCAATGTGTTTGTCGATGGCTCTGGTGGGCTGCGTATCGTTGAAGGGCAATCGCTCTATACGGGCGATCGCATTGGTCGAGTCGGCATGACAGGACGCACGACCGGGCCCCATCTGCACTGGGGGATGCGCTACCAGGGCGAATGGGTTAATCCTGGCCTCGTGCTGCAGGCCATGGCAGATGGCCAGCGACAGGCAGCGTTGCCACGCTAGCAGCGCTAGCAGCAGGCGCTAACGGTATTAGAGGCGCAACGGGTGGCAGAAGAGTCCGACAACAAAAAAAGCATTCTTGGACAAATTGTGGTGGCCGTCGTTGTTGCGCTGTTAGCAGGCGGAACGTCGCCTTGGTGGGTTGATCGGTTCTTTGGGCCAAAAGATTCGACCGGTGATGAGACGAGTGGATTTGCCACTGGCGGCGGTGGCTCAGTCGGCGTTGACCCAACGCCTACGGTTGAACCAACGATTGAGCCGACCGTAGAACCGACCGTAGAACCAACGGTGGAGCCGACGGTGGAGCCGCCTGTAGAACCCTCTTTCGATACGACAATTAGTGGGGAAGGCTTGGGCGATGCCAAGCTATGCATGACCGGTGGTGAACTGCGGCTTGCACTGCCCGATTTAAACTTTCAGCCCTATTTGGGCGATGGCCCCCTTGTAGATACCGAAGGCGTGACCGTTACCAATCAGAACGGTGATATTGCCTTCTATGCGCTAGCGGTAGTCGGTGAAGGTCCGAAACTGAATATTTTGGTGACAGACAACCCAGACTATAAAACGGCAGAAGGCATTGGACCGCGAACCCTGATTCGCAATGCGACCTTGGACTATGGTTCGCCGACTTTGTACTACAGCGTTTACAACGAGAGCCGGGAGTATGTTCGGTTTGCCTACGGCCCTGAGGACATTGATTTTCGGACAGGCTCGTCGGGCGCAGCTGGCATCTATACCAGCAGAAACGAATACAACGAAACCACCAGCTACCAGCCAGAAGCGAGGATTAGGGAAGTTTGGGTGAGCCGACCAACGTGCGATTGAAGCTGGCCTGAAGGTCTAATTGAGCGGGCGATTAAGCCATTTTGACTTCTTCTTTTTCTGGCAGCACAGTGTACTCGCTGACAATGTCGCGAAATTCGTCGCCGTCGATAGTTTCTTTTTCGATCAGCGTATCTACTAGGCGGTCTACCAGAGCGCGGTTATCGCTGATGAGTGCGATCGCTTTGTTGAGGCTTTCTTCTGCGATCGCTCTTACCTTTTCATCTATTTTCGTCGCTAGCTCGTCTGAATAGTCGTGCCCTCCGCCCATCAGGT
Organism: Cyanobacteria bacterium J06626_6; assembly: GCA_038523095.1. Classification (GTDB taxonomy): domain Bacteria; phylum Cyanobacteriota; class Cyanobacteriia; order Phormidesmidales; family Phormidesmidaceae; genus Phormidesmis. Next base: position 3,695 of record JBCBJS010000030.1, on the reverse strand, counting down.
TGCTCCGACCGAGAAAAGGCTGTGAGTTTTCACTTTCTAGCGCAAAAGAGCCCAGCTCAGACATGCCGTAGCGCGTCACCATTTGCCTGGCGATGCGGGTGACCTGCTGGATGTCGCCGCTGGCTCCAACAGTGACCTCATCGTGACCGAAGATGACTTCTTCAGCAGCGCGGCCTCCGAGGGCCACCACTAGGTAATCGACAATTTCGCCGTAGGAGAGCAGCCCGTCGTCGACCTGCTCCTCTTTGGGTAAGAAGCTCGCAAAGCCACCGACGCCGCCAGACCGCGGAATGATAGTCACCTTATTTAGCGGATTGGCATGCTTGCAGAGCGTGGCGGCCAAGGCATGGCCGACTTCATGGTAGGCCACTAGGCGCTTTTTCTTGCTGTCGAGCAGGGGGGTTAGGCTCAGGCCCATGGTCAGCCGGTCGATGGCGTCATTTACTTCCAACATGGTGACGGCGTCCTTGCGGCGGCGGGCAGTGAGGATAGCTGCTTCATTGAGTAAGTTGGCGAGCTGAGCGCCCGAAAAGCCTGGCGTGCGACGGGCAATCGCCTCCATCTTCACTTCTTCCGCAATCTTCTTATCGCGGGCATGGACTTCCAAAATGCCCAGTCTGCCTTTGTAGCCGGGCAGGTCAACAGTGACCTGACGGTCGAAGCGACCGGGGCGCAGCAGGGCCGAGTCGAGCACGTCTGGGCGGTTGGTTGCCGCGATGATGATGATGCCGCTGTTGCCTTCAAAGCCGTCCATTTCAGTGAGCAGCTGGTTGAGGGTTTGCTCGCGCTCATCGTTACCGCCGCCAATGCCGGTACCTCGCTGACGGCCCACCGCATCAATTTCGTCAATAAATACAATGCAGGGCGCATTTTCTTTGGCTTTTTTGAACAGGTCGCGGACGCGAGAGGCACCGACGCCAACGAACATTTCGACGAATTCGGAACCCGAAATACTGAAGAAAGGGGTGCCTGCTTCTCCGGCGATCGCCTTGGCAAGTAGCGTCTTACCGGTGCCCGGCGGGCCGACTAGCAAGACACCTTTGGGAATGCGAGCGCCAATGGCTGTAAACCGCTCGGGATTTTTGAGGAACGTAACGACTTCCTGAAGTTCTTCTTTGGCTTCATCAATGCCAGCGACATCTTCGAACATGACGTCTGTTTTGGCCTCCATCTGGAAGCGCGCCTTAGAGCGCCCAAAGCTCATCGCACCGCCGCCGGAGTTCGCGGAGCGCCGCAGGAGCATAAGCATGGCAAACACCACTAGCATCGCTACGATGCCAGTAGTAACCAAGCTAGTAATGGCGCTGTTGTCGGCGTTTCGGCTGACTTCCCAAGTGACGTTGTTGGCAACCAGTCGCTCCTGCAGGTCGAGGTTGCGGTCATTGGCAAATACTTTGACTTCTCTAGGCTTGTCCCCTTCTTTGTCAGACTTGAGCTGAACTCTAGCGATACCGTTGATTTGGTCAAGCTCAACTTCTCTGACTTCGCCGTTGTCAATTTTTCTTAGCAGCTCACTGTAGACAAGCTTTTCGTCATCTTCTGCGGTTTCTGCTTCTTCAGTAGTGTCTGCAGGTGTCTGAGCAACAGGTGTCTGAGCAACGGGTGTCTGGGCAATTAGCTCACCCGTTGGAGCTGGTGTGCCTTGTGCGATCGCCACCGACTTTCCCAACCATCCTTGGGTCAGTAGCAGGGTGGCCGCAAGCGTGCTGGCAGAGGCTGCGCCTAGCATTCGTCTCAAGGCGTTCGCGGAAGAAGATGACTGCTGCATGGAAGCTCGAATGTGGGATACATAACTGCAGCCTAGTCTAACCTTCCAGCTTGATAACTGACCGGTTAAAGGTGGCTCAGTGTGAATTTCTAATTAAGTTTTCCTACTCAAGTTTAGATGACTTGTCGGTGACTTAACCGAGGGTATGCAAGTTGGAAGCGCTGTTAGGGTACCCAGCCGCTAGTCGGTTCTGTGCTTCGCATCCCCGGTCAAAGAGCCAGTCATAAACCAGACAGACAATTTAGAGAAACACTCAAGTGAAATGCTAAGAAAGCGTCTATTCTAGGGCCTGTTTGTACCTGCATCACTCTCTACTATTTGTATTGCTTACTGTAATCGCCTACGGAGCCTTTAGCTGTGTCTTTTAGTATTGTCATCACCACTTACAACCGGGTCGATCTTCTTAAGCGAGCGATTCAATCGGCCTTCAACCAAACGGTGCCCTGTCAGGTGGTGGTGGTAGACAATGCCTCTACCGATGGCACCCGGGCCTATGTAGAAAGCCTGGCTGACCGCGTGATCTATGTGCGCAACGAGGTAAATGCCAACCATGCTGGTGCGGTAAATGCGGGCGTGGAAGCGGCCAGCGGTGAATGGATAAAGCTGGTAGATGATGATGATTACCTGGCAGCGAACTGCATTGAGGTGATGGGTGAAGCGGTAGAGAAGCGATCGCAAGCCGTCATTTGCTCCTGTCAGGCGGCTCAAGTAGATACGGAAGGCAATCAGCTGAGCCTAACGCCTACCACTGGCCCCGGCAAAATGTTCTATATTCCCCAGGCCGATATCCACTATGGCATGTTGCTAGAGGTCGTCCCATTTGGAACCCCCATTCAAGTGGCCGTTCGGCGAGATGCGTTCTTAAACTCGGGAGGCTGGGACCTTTCTATGACCAGCTGCGACGATATCGACTCGTGGATTCGAGTGGCTGAATATGGCGATGCGCTTTTTATTAATCAGTGCCTGGCCTATCGGACGGTGTGGCCTGGCGGCTACGACCAAAAAATCGCCCTCCAGCGCCGACTAGAGACCAACATGCTAATGAAAGAGCGAATTTACCCGCGAATCAATCCAAAATACAAAGCTGAAATCCCACAGCTGAACACCATAAGCGACTACCTCCATCTGCATTGGGCGATCGTTGCGCTCAAGCAAAAGCAGCTGGCTACCACCCTTTCTCTGGGGTTTCCCGCAGCGCTTTCCCCAGCGGCCTGGGGGTTGCTCAAGCAGGCCGTCGACTTTAGAAAGCAAAAAGCCGCCCCGCCCATAGAAAAAATTGCGTTGGCATAGGTTTCTTCAGGCCAGTTCTGGGCTATAGTGTGAGATCTGCAAAGTAGTTTAGTTTTGAGAAATAATGTCTCGATATAGAGGTCCTCGCCTAAGAGTGGTACGCCGCTTGGGCGACCTGCCGGGTTTAACCCGCAAATCGGCTCGGAAAGCGTATCCCCCTGGACAGCATGGTCAGGCTCGGAAAAAGAAATCTGAGTATGCCATCCGTCTAGAAGAGAAGCAAAAGCTTCGTTACAACTATGGTGTCACCGAGCGCCAGCTCCTTCGCTACGTGAAAAAAGCACGTCGTGCGAGTGGTTCTACAGGACAAGTCATTTTGCAACAGTTGGAAATGCGGCTGGACAACACCTGCTTCCGACTGGGCTTTGGGCCAACCATCCCCTCTGCCCGCCAAGTTGTAAACCATGGCCACATCACGGTCAATGGCCGTGTGGTTAGCATTCCAAGCTACCAGTGTCGTCCTGGTGATGTAATTGGGGTACGCGGTAAAGATGCTTCCAAGAAGCTAGTTGAATCAAATCTGGAGTTTCCAGGCTTGGCCAACATTCCCACTCACCTGGATTTCGATAAAAATAAGATGGAAGCGAAAGTCACTGGCATCATCGACCGCGAGTGGGTCGCCTTGAATGTCAATGAG
>JBCBJS010000029.1:0-59439 GCA_038523095.1 Cyanobacteria bacterium J06626_6 | reverse complement strand
AACAAACGGCTCAAAGCGGGCTGGGACAACGACTTTCTGATTCAAGTACTACTTGCTTGAGTATGCGTTTGCCCTGTTCTGACGACTAGCCTAACGTGTGAATACCGCACTCTGTTTTACCTGTACCTCGCCAGCGGCCTGCTCGCTCATCTTCATTGGCGAGGGCCGGCGTTGTCAGCGGTTGGTCGCCGATACTGGTATAGCCCTGGTCGTGCAGCGGGTTGTATATCACCCCTTGATTGAAGATGTATGCCCATATTTCTTTCCTGGTCCAGGTAGCCAGAGGATTGACCTTGAGCCGCCCGTCTGAAGAATGCTCAAAAATCGGCAGGTCTTTCCTAGCTTCAGACTGATCACGGCGGCGGCCTGTAATCCAGGCCTGAACCCGTAAGTCGTCGAGCGCTCGCGCTAACGGCTCTACCTTAGTCAGCGCATAGAAGCGGTCTACATCCTGTTCCCACAGACGATCTCCGTAGCGCTCAGCAAAGGCCTCCCGGCTATCGGCGCCAACCGCGTGGTAGGTGTGCAAGTCTAGATTGTAGATTTCCTGAGCCCGTTGAGCGGTTTGCAGCGTTTCAGGAAAAAGATGTAGCGTATCTAGGAAGATAACGGGTACTGGATGTGCTAGCTCGCTGTAGAGCATGTGCGTAATCGCCAGCAGGCTAAATGAAGTAGTTTGCACCAGTCCTTGAGGAATGTGAGTCACACACCAAGCCAAAATTTCTTGAGGCGTAGCCTCAGCAAATTCTGCATTGAGTGCGTCTATATCTAGCTGGCGAATAAAAGAACTCAGGACGACAGGCGGCGCATTTACGCTATTGACAACGCTATCGACGGCGCTGGTAATGGCGCTACTAACAGACGACTTAATGAGCCTGGAAGGCGCCTTTGTGCACTGAACCATAGTGTTCTCCAATGTGTTCTCCGGGGTTCTCCGGGGTTTTCCGGTGGCGTGCTGATGTATCCTCATTAATCGTACTGCACAATCACACATATTCCGGTCGGAATACCGGACATTACACCTTCGGCTAACAGGTTGAAGGTTCAAGAGCATAGGACTAAAGCCATATGAAGAAGTTAATTTTGTACAGTAAGCCCGGCTGCCATTTGTGTGAGGGGCTACAGGAAAAGCTAGAGACGCTTCCCATTGAGCTCGACGTTCGAAATATTACCCTCAACGAGGCTTGGTTTCAGAAGTATCAGTACGAAGTGCCTGTGCTTTGCAACCCTGTGCAGCAAGGCAATGAGCTAGTAGAGCAGCCGCTGCCCCGGCTCTCCCCGCGCGCTTCTGCGCAGAAGGTGGCACAAATGATACAGACATATATTGGCCCCTTTGAGGCATAATCTCAGCATTCGTGCCGTCAGGAAACGCCAGCTAAAAGCGCCGTACCAGGCAATAATTGGCTAAGCCAAACTGATCATGAGGAGGCCCTAAGGGAGAGACCCGCCATGCAGCTAAAAGACTTATTTTCTGGATTGTCTGAACAGCAATTCGATGTCCCCGAGGCGATAGAGCATCACCCAAACTGGACACAAGAAGTCACCGGGCTGTCGACCAATTCTCAAACCATAGAGCCCGGCATGGTTTTTATTGGGATACCGGGTACGCGGGTAGACGGGGGTGAATTTTGGCAGAGCGCACTGGAAAAAGGCGCGATCGCAGCCCTGATTACCCCCTCTGCCCTAGCGGCTAAACCGAATTCGAATAGTGCCCTGGTCATCACCGCCGACCGCACGTCTAGGCTCTGCGCTGAAATAGCAGCGACTTTCTATGAGAAACCTGCGCTGGCCATGAATATGATCGGCGTGACAGGCACCAACGGCAAAACTACCACAACGCACCTGATTGAATACTTTCTCAATCAGGCCAGTCAAAAAACGGCTATTTTAGGCACGCTCTACACCCGCTGGCCAGGCCATGAGAAAACAGCCGTTCACACGACGCCCTTCTCCATTGATCTCCAAAAGTCACTGGCAAGTGCCCGCGCAGCTAACTGTCAAAACGCCGTCATGGAAACTAGCTCCCACGCGCTGGTACAGGAGCGCGTTTGGGGGATTCCTTTCGAGGTTGCTGTCTTCACCAACCTGACGCAAGACCACCTCGACTATCATAAAGACCTCGATGATTACTTCGAAGCCAAAGCCCTTTTGTTTGGCCCGGAATACCTAAAGGGGCGAGCTGTCATCAACCTTAAAGATACCTACGGTCAAAAGCTTATAGCTCGAGTAGACGCCGAGCAAACCTGGACTTATAGCATCGAAGAAACGTCCGCAGATCTCTACACCGACCATCTCTCCTACGGTCCCACGGGTGTCAGCGGCACGATGCACACCCCTGTCGGAAAACTGGATTTCACGTCACCTCTAGTAGGACAGTTTAACCTGGAAAATTTACTGGCCGCGGTTGGTGCGGCGCTGCACCTAGGCGTTTCGCTAAAGACGATTGTCGAGGCGCTGCCGGGCTTTGCTGGCGTACCCGGACGGATGGAGCGAGTGCAGGCGAGCCAGCAGGAGAAGGCACAAGATATCAGCGTTATCGTAGACTATGCCCACACTCCAGATAGCCTGGAGAATGCGCTCAAGGCAGCCCGCCCTTTCATTAGCGGACAAATGATCTGTGTCTTTGGCTGCGGGGGCGATCGCGATCGCAGCAAACGGCCCAAAATGGGGAGAATTGCTTACGAGCAGGCAGATCTCGCCATCGTGACTTCCGACAACCCACGCACCGAAGATCCCGAGCAGATTTTGCAGGATGTCGTTGCTGGCATCGCTGGACCGCTAGAAGATAAGCAGATTATTTGCGATCGCGCAGAAGCCATTCGCTGCGCTATTTTGCAGGCAAAGCCAGGAGATGGCATTGTCATCGCCGGGAAAGGCCACGAAGACTATCAAATATTGGGCACTGAAAAAATTCACTTTGATGACCGCGAGCAATCCAGAATGGCTCTTAACGAACGTTTAAGAACTCTCTAAGCGGGAAATTGCCGAAATAGTGACATAATTCACCTACCTTGCGGGCATATTGTAAGTAAATTAGCCCAGCTGTTCTGAGCCATTGATGCAATCTAGGGGCTGTTTGCCCATTGACTGAGGGATCTTCCCAACTGCGTTGTCTCTCGGACCACATTGTCCGTAGCTCAGAAAAGCCTATTGAGAGAAGCCCACTCAAAAAGGCATAGGTTAGAGAAATCAGCTTAGAAAAGTCAGCTTAGAAAAGTCAGCTTAGAAAAGTCAGCTTAGAGAAGCCCCGCTTTGAACAGTCGTGTTAATAATTTGCCAGGTTGCCAGCCCCGCGGCCTTTTGCCAATTTCGCCAGCTTCCTTATTCTCTTCTCCAGAGCAAGGAGCCTGCAGCAATATCTTCGGCCAAATGGAGTGATTGCATTTTCATGCTTCGGGTCTTCTGACTGGTTATTTATGAACACAGCCGCTATGCCGTCATTATCTTTACAAGCTCATCTGGTTAGTTTGCAGCCTAGGCCGGCGGCAGTTTCAGTAGATCCTAGAGGATTCAAAACGGCCCTTCAGTCATTTATTCAGTTCTTAATTCACCATCAGGTACCGGCAACGCTGTGGGTCAAGCTACCCAAAGATGATGCCTGGTGGCAGGATATCTGGCTCTATGGCCAGCAGGCGGCTGGCTGCACGATTTATTCACTGGGCGAGCAGACCGGCAGCCCGCCAGATAACCTAGCTGCCAGCCTACGACCGATTCCTATCGGGCAAGCTGACGAGCTAAAGCGTGAATACCTTTGCCTAGCGGTCGCTGATCGCTTCGTGGGCTCATTGCTTGCAGCACGTGTCTCACCCGGCACGCCAACACCCAATAAAAGAACGCTGCTGCTGTACGGTTCGGTAGAACCCTCAACGGTTTTTGCCCTTTCTAAAGGCATCAAAGCCGTCATCGAAGATAGCCTAACTGCGAGCAGCCTCACAACAGATAGCGTAGAGCCCACAGTTCCTGTAACCTTCACCCGTGGGCTGGCAGACGCTACGGCCGATGCCGCCTTAAATGAACAAAGCTGGAAGTACAGCAGGCATGCGATCGCCTGCGCGGCTGCTCTCAGCCAGTGGGATAGGTGCTTTCCAGTGAGTATCTTAGGCCAGCAGGTATTGCCGCTCTCGGCCAGTTTTTTGACCTGGCAGCTGCAAGCTCAGGAGGATTTGCGATCGCAAATTGCCGAATATCGCAGCTCCGCTAAGACCGATCCCAACAGCGCTAATTTTTCTAGCAAGACCACTTTCAATGAAAGCATCTCAGTCTTCCTCAATCAGGCTAGAGAAGCCCTACAAGCTCCCCTGACCACGGTCAAAACGGCCCTCACACTGCTAGGCTCCCCAAATCTTAAGCTTCCCCAGCAAGAGCGCTACCTGGAGATGATTGCCAGTCAGTGCGAACACCAGCACACGCTAATTAACAACATTATCGACCTGCTGCAGCTAGAGACAACTGACAGCGTTTCTCCCCAGCCGCTAGCCCTAGCTGAGATCATTCCGGGTATTGTCAGTACCTATCAGCCACTGGCCGAAGAGCGCGGCATTATGCTGGCCTACACCGTTCCCTCCGACCTCCCCAAAGTGCTCGGTGTCGAAGCAGAGCTCAGGCAAGTCCTGATTCACCTGATTAAGAATGGCATTGAGATTACATCCGAGGGGAAAAGGCTCTGGGTTGCCGCTGCGCCCTACGGTGAAGGGGCTGTTGCCCTCACAGTGCAAGATTCTGGCAGAGGTATCGCCAGGGCAGATATCCAGCAGATGTTTGAAGCCTTTGCACGAACGCCCAATAGCAGCAGCGGCTCTCGTGTAGGACTGGGGCTAACCCTTGTCCAGCAGCTCGTCAAGCGAATGGGCGGGAGCATATCAGTTGACAGCGCACCCATGAGCGGAACCACCTTCACCATTCTGCTCCCTACCCACCGCTCGTCTAAACAGGCATCACCGGCGACCGGACAATGGGTCAGCCCAGCGGCAGAAAATTCACAGACTGGTCGCGCCCTGAATGAGTCTCAGAACAAGCTAGAACATCACAAACGCCTAGCTCAGCCGCCTCAGGAGATGTCTGCATCTGTAGACAGGCAAACAATCCCTTACACCAGGACGTCGACATAGCGCTCCAACTTGCACCGTTCGCTCAACTTGATAAAAATTCCCAACGTCAATCCGGCTCATCTTCACCGATTAGGGTTTCTATCATCAGCGTGGCCTGCTTTTGTTTGGACTGCAAAAAGCGATCGCACTGCTGCAAAGCTGTGACGGCTTCTGCAAACTGGTCAAAAACGTCAGCTAAAGGCATCTCCCCAGTTTCTAACTGCCGGGTAATCGCATCAATTCGAGTCAGGGTGTCTTCATAGCTCCAATCATCAGGAAGTTCAGAATTCTTGTCAGAGGTCTTTTTAGGGCGGGCCATTTTGAGTTCAATCGGGCGTAACGTTTTTACTCTCGGTTACCGTGGCCTGCACATGGCCATCGCCTAGCTGAAGTGTCAGGTTGGTACCGGGGGGCAGTTGCGCAGTGGTCGTAGCAATTTGGCCCTCGGCTTTGACAACGGCATAGCCACGCTTGAGAACGGCTTCAGGATCGAGGGTAGCTAGCTTTTCCCTCAGCAGTTGATGCTGATGCTGGGCAAACTGTAGACGCTGGTTGAGGCTGGCCACTAGCTGCTGTCGCTGCCAGCTAATGTCTTTTTGGTGTTGGGCTAGCTGGCGATCTAGGCGTAGGTTCTGTAGGCGGGTTTGGAGCGATCGCACCTGCTGCTGTGCCACCTGCAGACGACGGGCAAAGACCTGTCCCACCCGCTGCAAATACTGCACCTGCTCACTGTAGAGATCGTCCAAACTAGGGACCACCTGCTCGGCCGCGGCCGTCGGCGTGTGGGCACAGACATCCGCTACCAAATCAGCTAGAGACTCATCTCGCTGATGGCCGACCCCTGTAACAACGGGCATAGGAGCAGTAGCAATGGCCATCACCACGCGCTCATCGTCGAAGCAAACCAAATCTTCAGATGCGCCGCCCCCTCTCGCTAGCAGCAGCACGTCGGCGCGGCCATCTTTGGCGACCCGAGCAATGGCCTTGGCAATCGAATCTGGGGCCTGCGCGCCCTGCACAGTCGCAGGCGATAGCAGCACCTGAATGCTTTGATTTCGCTGGCTCAGCGTACGTTGAATATCGCCCCAAGCGGCAGCCTGCGGAGAGGTTACGACCGCAAGCGTCTGCGGGTAGGCAGGCAAAGGACGCTTGCGCTCAAGGTCAAACAGGCCCTCGGCGGCGAGGCGCGATCGCAGCTGCCGGTAGCGTAGGGCCAGCAAGCCTTCGCCTGCAGGCAACACCTGCCAAACCGTGAGCTGATAGCTCCCCCGCTTGGGGTACAGACGAATTTGACCCAAAATCGTCACCTGCTCACCCACTTCAGGTAGGGCCGTTAGGCGCTCTAGCTGCGATCGCCATACAACACAGTTGACCGCCGCCGAACCGTCAGGCTCTTGCAAAGTAAAAAAGCAGCCCTGGCGATGATTCCGCGCACTCGAGACTTCGCCTGTCACCCAGACTTTGCGCAAGTGCGAATCTTCTTCTAGCAGCAGCTTCAGGTAGTCCGTCAGCCCAGCAACACTGATTGCCGCATCCAGCGTCGAATGGGATGAAGCCGAATGGGATGAGTCAGCACTAAAATCGGTCATTATTACTCACATAACCGCTTGTTCGTCCACGGATTCTCCGGATTCCCCCACCTACTTGAGCATCAAGAACAGCATCCTACGCAGGTACAGAATCAGTAATCCATCAAAAAAGTCTAGGCTTTATCGGCCTAGACTTCAAAGGTGATTCAGTGTAGGTGATGCATCAGCACTGAATCCGATGAGCGCTTTTCTTCGGTCACAAACCTGCGAGCAATCAGCTCACGCATGTAGCTGATGTCGTAGTTTCGCCGTAAAATTCCGAGGGCGACAGCAGAGCGTCCAAGCAAAGAGTGCACAAGTCAGCAGGCAGCTTGCCTATGCAACAGCTTCGCATTCTGCAGGACTCACCTGATACTTAATAAGGTTGGCTAGCTCCTGCAGCTGATTGATCGCCTCAGCACCTTCTAGCTTCATAAGTTCACGGTCATCACGCATCTCAGTCCAGGTAATGCCGTAGTCAGATACCAAAAACCGAATCAAATGATCTCCGCCCAAGCTAACCATAAACGAAGCGCTATTCAGCTCATCGCCACAGGTATAACAAGAAGCAAGATAGCCTCTTTTCTCTAGAACAACTGCCAACGCCTTCAGGTTCAGAACGAGATCTTGAACATACTGCCGGTGTTGATCTGCAAGTCTGACAAACATTGTCTTTCCTCTACACCATTCGATAATTTTACACAGTTTACTTAAGATTTTTTTAACAAGTCGATTGTACTGTGCCGGTGGGCTATGGGAGAAGGGCTAGGTCTCTCAGCCAGCCTGGTAAAGGCTAGGCACCCAAAAAGGGATTTGCATAACAACTAACGTTTTTGCTTACGGAAGGTTCCCAGTTGTTACCGTAAGCTATCAGTCACGGAGCTTAACAGCTTAAGAATTATTAAGTTGTAGTGATTGTATCCTAAGTCGAAAATCAGTGTACCGACGCTAAGCCAATTTTGCAGCGACCTAGCTCCTAAAAGAGACCGGTGCAATGCGTAAGCAACTGCTTTAAGCAGCCATCTGGGCTAGTTACTTTACCAATCAGGCTTGATAGATAAAGTTCCGTAAAATCCCACCTTAGCTATCAAAGCAACCTGAGCACTGTTTCGGCTAATACAACCAATAATCAGCAAATAATTCAGCAAAGACCATTACAAAAAAGTAATGGTAGGGCCCAATTATTAAGAGCGCTTTTCAGACGGCCTCGACGGGCCAGAACCTTACTGACTCACTGCACCTCCGTTCTAGCGCACTGAAGAAAAAAAAGAGGCCTTTCTCCTTTGGCAATGGGAAATCATGACAAAAGTTGACACATTCATATTCCAAGCCGCGTCTACCAAAAGACAGAGTCGCTTGCCAAGGGAAGCTATATTTCGTTCGCCCCGAATAATTCGCCTTGGATAGAATCGATGCGCTGCGACTCAACGGATTGGGACACAGATTGGGACAAGGTGGGAAGTTGAGCGAAAAATTCCAGAGCCAGCTTGCGAAGGGTCATTTACCCTAATTAACCCGCCAGTGTCCACCAGCCAAAGCCCGGCCCAATAAACCGAATCGTTAACCAGGCTGCGACCATGATGATGATCCCTGCCCAAGCACCACGAGAGGACCAGGTTACAAACTTTTCGGCGACGTCCTTACTAATTGGAATACCTGGCAGGATAGGCTCGGGTCGACCGTACTTGTCTCCCATTTCTTGCTTCCGACGTTTTGATTCTCCCATGGCATTCACCAGCTAGACACTGCCAGTGCCTCACGACTTTCACGGTCATCATAACGAGCCATCTACGAATAATTCGTTGACTCCCTGTCGAAATTATTATTTGTTTATCCGTTGAAAAAGCGTAAAGCAGGTGAGCTGACTAGTCTGTGAAAGGAAGGTGAATTCTCAACGGTTATCGGTCGCTTTCTTGCCGGGAGTCGGCATTGGACAGGCCACCTGATAAAACCAAGTCGGGTCTAGGTAGCTGCTGCGGGCAGCTGGGCTAAGCGCCGACAAAATCTGACGGCCATAGCTGCGATAGTTTACTCGATTGTCAAGCAGCGCAACGACGCCACCGCCAGCGCCCGAATACAGCCTGACAGGCGCGATCGCTCGCTGCAAAACGCTCAATGTCTCCGGTAATAAATAGGCCTTGAACCAATCTTGACGGCGACGCTTGTAGGTAGCCACCCGCCCAGACACCAACGGATTTTCAAGGGACGGAATCGGCAGCGTCGTAATAATCAATAATCCGGGTGGGGCAAATGCAGCGCGATTGGCCAGCCAATAGTCCCAGCCGGTGACCAAGACCCCCCCCGGACCGACAACAGACTCCACCTGCACCCGTGACCCATACTCAGCTGCCAAAATCGAGGCGAATTGAGTTCTCAGCGGCGTATCACCCACCACAATGACCGTCGGTCCATCAGCCGACATACGGTTAGCGTGAACACCGTCAGTCAAGGCTTCATCGGCAGGGAAACTGTCTGCAAAACCGCAATGACGCTCTCTGAGCGCTGTGTGTCTGGCACTCAGCAGGCTCCGAATCTCCAGCAAAACCGCAGCTTTGAAGCGACTGGTATTGGGCATGGGTAACCGGTCGGGTAAGTATAGCTGAATCAGGTCGTGATGTCGGTCGGGTGCGAAGCGCAGGCAGGTCATATCACCGAGGCCCAAGCGATCGCGGTACTGCTTTGCCTGCTTATCCGTATCGAGGGCTGTGCCCATCAGCACAATTGGCTGCTGGGACCAAACAGGTTCTAGCAACGCCTGAATATCAGCCGGTGCGCAAAAAAGCTCCACACTGCCAAGGTCACGGTTGAGGTAGCTCCATGCCAGCCGCTCAGGCTGAAAAAATCGCTGCCAGAATCGTTGCCAGCACAGGGGCAGTCTGCCATCTTCGATACCGGGCTGAAGTACCTGATGCAGCTCGCACAGCAAGTCAGCTTCTAGCTCATCGATGAGATGGCAGCTGTAGGGATTGGCCGGATGCTGAAAAATGGTGTGAGTCAGGCGTACGCGCAGATCGCGAATCGCCGTGTGCTGACTCGGATAGGCCAGCATCAGCCCATCCCAATCCTGACTGGAGATAGAAATGCTTAACTGCGCTCTAATTAACTGTTCAAGGGCATCGGCACCGTCAATCAGGGTAGGAATCCCCGCCGGGAATCGCGACTGATAGGCTGCATCTGCAGAGGCACAGGTCAGCGAGACTAGGCGATCGCCGAGCCAGTCGTCTATAGCAGTCACCAGCAGCCCTCTAAAATCATCTCCTGGCCAGCGATCGCCGACTTGCACGGGCTTAATCACCGGCAGGCTTTGCTGCAAGTTGGGAATGTCCTGCTGTAGGACGGTCTCACAGACGCTCTTGGGAAGTGCCAGCACAGCAGGCTCAGGCCACAGCAGGGCGGGAATGAGGTAGCTCAGACGATGGGTTCCTTTGTAGGCAGCTAAGCTATCAGTTTGAATCAATGCGCTACGACCCACCCGCAGCGCCCTAGCGACCAGCCGCGCCATCGTGAGATGATGCGGCCACTGAGTATGCCCTTGCTCCCTAAGATAGGCCCGCAGGCGCTGATGAACTTCTGTTTCGATCACAGGCATAAAAATAAGATAGCGGGGTCGGACAGGTCGCTGCAGATGGCTCTCATTGTGACACATCCCTACAGACGTTCCCTTTGAGGAGTGAACTTTATGAAAATCGGCATCATCGGCCTAGGTTTGATTGGCGGCTGCTTGGGTATGGACTTTCGGGCCGCTGGGCACAAGGTATACGGGCTCGCCAGACAAGAAACCACCTGCCAAAAAGCGATCGCAAAAGGTATCGTCGATGCAGCCAGCACGCGCATCGAGAGCCTTTGCCTGTGTGAAGTGATTTTTATCTGTACGCCCATCGCAACGATTGTGCCCATGGTCGAGCGGCTGGCAGCGGTGTTAGCGCCTGCTACTATCGTCACCGATGTCGGATCTGTGAAGACTGCGCTGGTGGCCACGGCAACTCAGCATTGGCCACAGTTTGTCGGCGGCCATCCCATGAGTGGCAAGAGCGAAGCGGGCCTAGATGCGGCAGAAGCGGGCCTTTTTAAGGGGAATCCCTACGTCATCACACCTATCGAATCAGCAGATGTCAGCACGGATCTCGCGGCAGTTGAAGTGGTGGAGCAGCTGGCGCAGCAGCTAGGCTCACGGATCTATCGCTGTGCACCCCATGCCCACGACAGGGCAGTCGCCTGGATTTCTCACCTGCCGGTGATGGTGAGCGCAAACCTTATAGAGGTGGCCCTGCACGAACCAGACGCCAAAACCCGCGAGCTTGCACAGCACTTAGCAAGCTCTGGCTTTAGAGATACCAGCCGAGTCGGTGGCGGCAATCCAGAACTCGGACTGATGATGGCGCAGTACAACCAGGCTGAAATTGTGCGATCGCTCAAGCGCTATCAGCAGGCGATCGCTGACACCATTAGTACGCTAGAAGCCGAAGACTGGACTAAACTCTCTGAAAAATTGGCTTACACAAAAGCAGGCCGAGCGCTATTCGTCGAGTCGTACCCTACCTGAGCGCACTCATGCAGACCTGCCTGGCCCGATTGACCCGACTTTACTGATCCGTGATCCGATTTATCCAATCAGTTTGGCTGACCCGATTTGCCTAACTGCGCTTTTTCAATGCTTTCGCTTTTTAACTACCCAGCTCTATAACCGGCTCCTGATACAAAATAGTCGTAAAGCTCACGGTTGAACCAAGGCCCTCACCCATACTGATGAACTGCACCTTGCCGCCCATTGCCTCGATTAGCCGCTGTGAAATTGAAAGGCCCAGTCCAGTTCCTTCGTATTGCCGGGTGCGCGCGCTGTCCACCTGGCTAAACGTCTGAAAGAGGCGGTCCTGTTTTTCGAGTGAGACGCCAATTCCAGTATCTGCCACGCTAATTTTGACGAAGCCGGGCCAGGTCTGCTCACCAAACTCGACCAGCTTGGGCTGAAGCTCAACATCGATGGCAATCCCACCTTCGTGGGTAAATTTGTTCGCATTGCCCACCAGATTGAGCAGCACCTGCTTCAGTCGCTGGTAGTTGCCATATAGCTTGATTTCATCCAAGGTGGCAGGCTGCTCAATCGAGAAGTAAAGCCCCCGGCGCTCAATGTGCGGACGCAATGACTTATCAATTTCGGCGAGCAGTTCCTGCAAACTGACTGCGCTCATCTCGAGGTCCATTCTGCCAGCTTCAATCTTGGCGATATCGAGCACATCGTTGATCAGATTTAGCAGGTGAATGGCAGAATCGTGCGACTCTTGAATGAATTCAGTCTGCTCCTGCTCGTCATCGGCCATGTCATCGAGCACCAGCCGCAAAAAGCCAATCATGCCGTTGAGTGGCGTTCTCAGCTCGTGGGAAGTATTGGCCAGAAAATCGCTCTTGAGCCTTGAGGCTTCTTCTGCCTGGCGTTTGGCCTCTTCGAGCTCGTCATGCTTTCGCATGAGTTCGTCATTGGTGCTGCGCAGGGCCTGGGACTTCATCCGCAGGGCCTGGGTGATAGTCTTGCTTTCACTAAAGAGTTTTGCGTGGGCGATCGCAGTGCCAACCTGATCGGTCAGTTCCTGAATCAGCTCAATTTCAAAAGGCTGCCAGGGTCGCTGGGGTGGCTGCTGCAGCACCAGAATACTATTCGGCTCGTTTTGGTAGCAGGTAGCTACCGTCAGCACGGTGTAGGGCTGTTCACCCTCTACGCCCTCTGACTGATCAAAATTGGACCGATCAAAATCAGAGATAACGGGCTCCAAGCTCTGAAGCGTATCTAAGAAATCGGGCTTCAGCGCTAGGTCGAATGTTTTTCCAAGGCAGGGATGTAACCTGGGCTGGTAGTACTCGGCCACAACGGTCACCGTTTGCATTGCTTGGGAGTAGTCACAGACCAAACAGCGGTCCAATCCCAGCATATTTCCCAGACCGTTCACCGTCTGCTGCCAAATTGTTTTGAGATCGAGCGTCTTACGAATATTGGAAGCGACGCGCGAGAGCAGCGCGTAGTAGCTGCCGCCCATGCCTTTGTCACCCACAAAGCGAACGTCGGATAGCTGGGAAACTTCAGGGATCAGGCGGCGGCCCACCCCAATGACGCCACCGGTGCGATCGCGCTCCTCCTCTAATCCCCCATCATCTGAAGAGGCTAAATTCGCTGCGCCCTGAGGTAGAGGGCTGAGTAAAAATTCAAAGCTTACCGGCTGCTGGCCGCAGCGGACAACACACTGAAAGGATTCGGGAGTTTGGGAAGAGAGTACTTTTTGGGTATGCGCCAGATACGGTCCTACAGCGACTGGCCCAAAGAGAATCTCTACTGACCTGCCCACAAAATCTTCACAGTCAACGCAGTCAATCGCTTGGGGCCAGTGAAGGCTGAGAATTTCGCCCTGCAGGCTATGGGTGACCACCAGCACATTGTTGGCTGCAGAAGTGGCGTCAGAAGCGGCTTCAATGCTGGCGTCAGGACCGGTATCTGCACCGGCTTCAACCATAGGATCTGCACCAACCACTGGCTGTGCCACCTGATCGGTGTCGGGAGGCACAGTCGACTCTACAGAAGAAAAAGGATGGACAGACCGAGGCATTACTCTCTAACTGACAGGTGTTTATTAGAATTAGACGTTTATTAGTACCAGACTATTTGGTACCAGACTATTTGGTAGCAGACTATTTGGTAGCAGACTATTTAGTCAAAGACTCAAATGCATTTTTACGCGCAGCCCAGCGCGCAAAACAGTGAAAACAGTCAATTATCAGAGGTGAGCGGAGTCACTAATAGCGGCAGATCACACGCCTGTTCGGTAGCTCACCCTCTAGTCTAAGATTATCGCCTATCGGCGCGAATCCTGCGGATAAGTAAAGGGATAAAAGCGATGAAAAAGGAGCTACTTCAGCACAGCGATTGTCTAACGTTTACAGGCATCCAGCAACCTAACAACAGAGCGGGGCAAGGCTGCGAAAGGAACTCATTCTAGAAAACCCAAACCGGCCAATTGGTAACGAATTGCAAGCATAAGCAGGCGGATTAGTCGCTGGTAAGGGATGGGTCGAGGATATAGTATATGGGTTTAGGTTCTCTTAACTGTTCCTCTGAAGTTTTTCAGTTGCCTTTCCATGACCGATGTCCCTGTTTCCAGACTGCGCAATTTTTCTATCATTGCCCATATCGATCATGGCAAGTCTACGCTGGCTGATCGGCTACTTCAAAAGACCGGCACAGTGAGCGATCGCGACATGAAAGCTCAATTTCTCGACTCTATGGATATTGAGCGCGAACGCGGTATCACCATTAAGCTTCAGGCAGCGCGGATGAACTACACCGCCAACGACGGTGAGACCTACGTGCTGAACTTAATCGACACCCCTGGCCACGTTGACTTCACCTACGAGGTTTCTAGGTCTCTAGCAGCCTGCGAAGGCGCGCTCTTAGTCGTCGATGCCTCACAGGGAGTAGAGGCGCAGACCCTAGCAAACGTATATCTAGCCATCGAAAATGACCTTGAGGTTATTCCTGTTCTCAACAAAGTCGACTTGCCCGGCGCGGATCCAGAAAGGGTCAAGCAAGAAATTGAAGACATCGTCGGCCTAGATTGCAGCAATGCCGTGCTGGCCTCCGCCAAAGAAGGCATCGGCATCAGCGAAATTTTAGAATCGATTACCTATCTGGTGCCACCGCCCGAAGACCACACTGAAGCGCCGCTACGAGCGCTCATTTTTGATAGCTACTACGACAGCTATCGGGGGGTGATTGTGTACTTTCGAGTGATGGACGGGGTGGTGAGGAAGCGCGATCGCATTCGCCTAATGGCCTCCGGCAAAGAGTATGAGATCGATGAACTAGGCGTCCTCTCACCCAATCAGGTGCCCGTTGAAGAGCTACACGCAGGCGAAGTAGGCTACATCGCCGCCTCCATCAAATCGGTTGAAGATGCCCGCGTTGGCGACACCATTACCCTAGTCAAAGCGCCCGCCGAAGCACCACTAGAAGGCTATGTAGAAGCCAAGCCTATGGTGTTTTGCGGCCTGTTTCCCACCGATTCTGACCAGTACGAAGACTTGCGCGAAGCCCTCGACAAGCTTCGGCTCAACGACGCCGCTCTGCAGTACGAGCCAGAAACATCTAGCGCTATGGGCTTCGGCTTCCGCTGCGGGTTCCTCGGGCTGCTCCACATGGAAATCGTGCAGGAGCGGCTAGAGCGTGAGTACAACCTAGATCTGATTACAACTGCGCCCTCTGTTATTTATAAAGTCCACACTATACAAGGGGATGTCATCGAAATAGACAACCCCAGCCTGCTTCCCGATCCCCAATATCGCGAAAAAATTGAAGAGCCCTATGTCCGTGTCGACATCATCACCCCAGAAGAATTTGTCGGCACGCTGATGGAGCTTTGCCAAACCCGCCGAGGCGACTTTCAAGATATGAAGTATCTCACCCCGGGGCGGACGACGCTGATCTACGAGCTGCCGCTAGCCGAAGTCGTCACCGACTTTTTTGACCAGATGAAGTCGCGCTCTAGGGGATACGCCAGCATGGAATATCAGCTAATTGGCTACCGCACCAATCAGCTCGTCAAGCTCGATGTCAAGATCAACGGCGATACCGTCGATCCGCTGGCGGCCATCGTCCATCGAGACAAGGCTTACTACGTGGGCAGAGCGCTAACTGAAAAGCTCAAGGAGCTAATTCCCCGCCACCAGTTCAAAATTCCCGTGCAGGCCTCCATCGGCAGCCGAGTGATCGCCAGTGAAAGCATTCCAGCGCTGAGAAAAGACGTCTTAGCCAAATGCTATGGCGGTGATATTTCGCGGAAAAAGAAGCTGCTGAAAAAGCAGGCAAAAGGGAAAAAGCGGTTGAAATCCATCGGCACTGTAGACGTTCCGCAGGAAGCCTTTATGGCCGTTTTGAAGCTGACCTAAGCACGTTGACCTACTTCCTCGAAGTCGAGATTTCAATGGCGGTTCTCACCTATTTCCCATCGAGTTTCCCTGATTAGGCGTTGATCTCTCGGTAGAGATGCCTAGAACTTCTACGTGGGAACACGGAAACTGACTATCAACGTCTCATGAGGCAGAGATTAGGTTTCGGGAGGAATCTGGGTACTAATAAAGGCGATTGAAGTTTTCATAAATCCTAAAGTTTTTATTAAGTACATCAATCAGATTTTGTTACATTTTTAGACAACTTGGACTAAGGCTTACCAAGGCTCCCATCAGGAAGCCCCAAGTTTACCGCTAGGCGTCTAGACATTAAATCTATGAGAATTTTAGTTACCGGGGGGGCTGGCTTCATTGGCTCCCACCTGATTGACCGGCTGATGAAAGCGAACCATGAGGTCGTCTGCCTAGACAACTTTTACACAGGGCACAAGCGCAATGTTTTGCGTTGGATGGACAACCCTTACTTTGAGCTGATTCGTCACGACATTACCGAGCCTATTCGGCTAGAGGTCGATCAGATTTACCATCTGGCCTGCCCAGCTTCACCGGTTCACTATCAATACAATCCAGTGAAAACGGTAAAAACAAACGTATTGGGCACACTTAATATGTTGGGCTTAGCCAAGCGTGTAAAAGCCCGGTTTTTCCTAGCCTCTACTTCTGAAGTCTACGGTGACCCTGAGGTTCATCCCCAGCCAGAAGAATATCGCGGCAGCGTTAACCCAATTGGTATTCGCAGCTGTTATGACGAAGGTAAGCGAATGGCAGAAACACTGTCGTTTGACTACCACCGCCAAAACGACGTGGATATCCGGGTAGTTCGCATTTTCAACACCTATGGCCCTCGCATGCTGGAAAATGATGGCCGCGTTGTGAGCAACTTTATCGTTCAGGCGCTTAGCGGACAGCCGCTCACGGTCTACGGCGACGGTTCGCAGACCCGTAGCTTTTGCTACGTTTCTGACCTAGTTGAAGGCTTCATTCGTCTGATGAATAGCGATCAAACTGGCCCAATCAACATTGGCAACCCCGGCGAGTACACCATCCTGGAGCTGGCTGAAACCATCCAAAAGATGGTGAATCCCAATGTTGAAGTGCAGTATAGACCCCTCCCTCAGGACGATCCCAAGCGCAGGAAGCCCGACATCACAAAAGCTAGGCAGCTTTTGGATTGGGAGCCGACCGTGCCTTTGCAAACAGGTTTGGAAAAAACCATTGCAGACTTCCGAGAGCGGATGGCAGAAGCTGGAACTCTGAGCAAAAACTTAACTGGCACAGCGGTTACAACCTCAGCTGGCTAGTTATTTCTCGAAATAAGTCGTTCATTTTAGAGAGTTATACCATCATGCGTGTATGTGTCATTGGAACAGGCTATGTGGGCCTGGTGACAGGTGTTTGCCTATCTCACATTGGTCATCATGTGATCTGTGTTGATAACAATGAAGAAAAAGTTCAGCTGATGAAGTCGGGACAGTCGCCGATTTATGAGCCTGGCCTTTCTGACTTGATGAAGTCATCTATGGAATCGGGCAATTTGGAGTTCACCTCGGATATTGGGTCAGGCGTTGCCCATGGTGAGATTCTGTTTATTGCCGTAGGCACTCCTGCCCTCCCGACGGGTGAAAGTGACACTCGCTACGTAGAAGCGGTCGCCCGCAGCATCGGGGAAAATCTCAATGGCGGATACAAGGTCATCGTCAATAAGTCCACGGTCCCCATTGGTTCTGGTGACTGGGTGCGGATGATTGTCATGGACGGGCTTACTGAGCGGCAGAGCGGCAGCGAAGCCTCGTTTGACGTCGTCAGCAACCCTGAATTCCTGAGAGAAGGTTCTGCAGTGTTTGACACGTTCAACCCTGACCGCATTGTGCTGGGCAGCAACAGCGAGAAAGCGCTAGGCATGATGAAAGAGCTATACCAGCCTCTAGTCAGCCGCAGCTTCTCTGAAGACAAGTCGGCAGATCCAGTGCCTGTGGTGGTTACTGACCTAAACTCGGCCGAGATGGTGAAGTACGCCTCCAACGCATTCTTGGCAACGAAGATTAGCTTTATCAACGAAGTTGCCAATATCTGCGATCGCGTCGGTGCAGATGTGACTCAAGTCGCCCAAGGCATCGGTCTAGATTCGCGCATCGGCAGCAAGTTCCTACAGGCGGGCATCGGCTGGGGTGGCTCCTGCTTCCCGAAAGACGTGTCCGCGCTGGTGCATACCGCTGACGACTATGGCTACGAAGCTGAGCTGCTCAAAGCCACTATCAATGTGAACACTCGCCAGCGGCTATTGACCGTTGAGAAACTGCAGCAGGTTCTCAAAATTCTTAAGGGCAAAACTGTGGGCCTACTCGGCCTCACCTTCAAGCCTGATACCGACGATATGCGCGATGCGCCTTCGCTCATCATGATTGAAAACTTGAACCGACTGGGCGCAAAGGTCAAAGCCTACGACCCAATCGTTTCACAGAGCGGCGTCAGCCAGGGCCTCTCTGGTGTGATTGTGGAAACTGACCCTGAGCGCCTAGCCGATGGCTGTGACGCGCTGGTGCTGGTTACCGACTGGGCTAAGTTCAAAAACTTGGACTACAAAAAAATGGGCAGCTTGATGAATGCCCCAGTCATGATCGACGGTCGCAACTTCCTCGACCAAAAGAACATGGAAAACGCTGGCTTCCAGTACATTGGCGTTGGCCGATAGGCTCATTACTGAATAGGCTCATCATTAATATGGATAGACGCCTTCAGCCATCTTGAATAGCTCAAAGCCCCTACAGCTCTAATTTGCAAGAGACGTAGGGGCTTTTGAGCTTAAGCGCTAGTTAAAACGGACTGGCAAAACGGACTGGCAAAACGGACGATGGTTCAACGCAGCAAATTGCCATCTTATGGCTAACTCATGGCTAAATTTATCCTTTACACTTGCCCGGTAGGGCCGCTGGCCGCCCAGATAGACGCTTACTTTGAGCGCGCTCAGCAGCAGTGCGGGCCCAACGCGGCCCATGCCTACATGCCCCACTGCACAATAACGGGATTTTTTGAGGATGAGGCCGGTGCCACGTCGATATATCTAGAGGCGATCGCCAAAAGCCTGAATGACTTTCGCGATCGCACACCCCACATACCGATTGACATTAAGCAGCTGAGCTTTCAAGAAGACTGGCACGGACTAGTGTTGAAAGCTGAAAAGCTGAAGGAATGGGTAAGCTGCTTTGCAGCGATCGCCCGCTCCCCCACCCGCCTTGAGTCCCTAAGATTAAAAGACTGGCTACACCTGAGCTTGGCCTATGGCTTTCTACCCGGTCAGGCAGCCGAACTGCAGAAAATTGCTGAGGAGCTTGTCGATCCTGCAGCGACAGCCAGGTGGGAGCTGAGATTTTACCAGCGAGCAGATGGCAATCACTGGATAGAACATGGCAGCTGGCAGCTGTAGCTGTAATAGATCTGCTGCTTCGCCTAGGTGCTGTTCTGATTGAATGCTATACTGACTGGATGTTATTTCGACCGTAGATTCTGCCAAGTCAAAGGCAGAGAAGCCGGATTCTGATAGAGCACCGGTAGCCAAGTGGCAAAGGGAAACTGGGACTCTAAGCCCTGCAATTGCTCCCTGGCTTCGCGAACCGCCTGGTGCAGCGGCATCCCCTGAGAGAAAGCAGTCAGAAAGTATTTCAAAAACGACTGCGCGACCTTATCGGGCACAGGGTAGCGCATTACGATAGTCGGCGGCAGGGGCAAATCCTGAAGATCTCGCAAGAGCTGAAGACCATCACAAGCATTAAAAATTGCTAGCTTTAGTCCGCGTTCGGTGGCTTTTCTGAGGGCATATTTCAGCTCGCTCAGGGTCAGACTTTCGTCGGGGTTGATGCGGAGCTGCTGTTGCGCATTTTGGCAGGTGGTGTGCCCGGCAAAAAATAGAATATCCCACGGCTGAGACCACAGGCTGTCGTTCAGCTGCGATCGCACGGGCTCTACCAAACAAGTCAGGTTCACGTTTGGGAGCTGGGCTAATAGGGTGCGATCGCGCTCAATATCCAAGCCCTCCCCATCTCCCAGAATCGCTAAGACGCTGACTTCACTGGCCACCGTCCGCGTCTTGACAGCGTCTGGCTGGCGTTGCCGGTAGCTTGCCTCACTCAACACCAACTCAGCCCGGCTGTAGCGATCAAACCAAGCCCACAGATGAAACGGTAGCCCGCGAAGCTGCAAATCTGCCGTCTGCAAGACAAACCGAATTGAATCTTCAGGGCTCAGCGACGCCATCAGGGCCTCCCGCACCGGGCGAAACTGATCCGAATTCAGCCAGCCATTCAGCTGCTGCTGCAGATCAGCCTCTAGTTCGTGGCAGGCGTGAAACATTTTCCGGTAGCTAACATTTGTCACCTGAACTAGTGGCGCACTGATGCGCGTATTCTGAGCCATTTGCTCAGCCGCCTGACAGTAGGCCTGATGCCACTGCTGCAAAAGCGCCAGCAAAGGTAGCGGCGAGGGCAGCCATCCAGAAGTCTCCAGATAGGAACCCGCCCCTTCATCACCGATCTGTAGCGTCACCGGCATCTCGCCTTTTTCGGCTGAGCCCACTTTTAGGACCGCTCGCTTGCCGGCTGCAGCGACCGGAGAAGTCTGCGGCTCTAGCTGCTGACTGAGCAACTGAGTCAGCTGAGAAAGCTCACTGCGGTGCTGCCGGTAGAGATCGATCTGGGCATCTTTGGCGGCTAGCTCCGCCTGATAGCGGGCCTCTAGCCGCTGCAAAGTCTGCTCATATTCCTGGGTCAGCGCGGACTGAATCCTTGGCTTATCGGCAGATTCTGGCACTTCTACCTTCACGACAACGACGCCGTCGCCCTTGTTTTCGATGCTGCGTACAGAGACCGGCTCACCCCCTGCTTGCACCTGCTGAAACGCCGCCATAAAAGCAGACATATCCAACCCTTCGCGGAAAATCAGATCGACCGTGTGCAGCACATCTTGAAAAAGCTTTGTAAAGTCGCCCGGCTGAAACGTCCCATAGCTAGGACGCCGCTCCCGCTCACCGCGCAGCAGATAGATATAGTCGCAAGATACCCCGTCGAGCTGGGTGGTTGTATCGATATTCCAAGACTCAATGCAGCAACCGGTCAACGTAGTCCCTCGAAAGCAAGTCCCGACGGCCTGCACCTGCCTCAGCATTGCCCCCCTCAGCTGCGCGCCAGTTAGGTCGGCCTGGGCAATGTCTGCCTGGGTAAAGTTCGCCCCGGTCAGCACCGACTCCACCAAATACGCACCGCGAAAATCGCACATGACATAGTTTTGCTGAGCGCCATAGCCCGTCACCAAAAGCTGCCGCACCTTGGATTGTCGAAGCAAGGTACGGCCAACTCGCGCGTAGTCCAAAGAACAAGACTGCTGAAAACAGGTCCTAGTCAGCGTCGCCCCAGTCAAATCAACAGCGTTCAATCTTGCCCCTGAGAAATTGGCATCCGACAGCTGCGACCCTCGAAAAGACGTCCCTCCCCACGCAGCCAGTGCTAGCGCACCCGAGCGTAGCCAAGCGTAGCCAGCGTGCCCCGACATAATTTGCCGCTGGGTATGCAAACTCAAGAGCCAGACTATCGCCGCATCTATCGGCGCATTTACCCTCGCCCAGAGGCCAAAGAAACTTGTTGCCCCCGGCACAGAAACAGCCAGCGCACAGGCCAACGTCAGCAGTTCAAAGCGTCCAAACGGCCGACGAGCATTGGTCTGAAAGTGGGCACTGGCCATCAGCATGCCGCACAAGCTCGGAATCAGGCTCAGCCCCGCCCAAACAATAATGAGTATCGTGATCACCTGCGTAGTGTCCGCATCCCCACCCAGCAGAGAATCTAAAAAGTCCTGAGTCTGGGCGTACGCCACTAAAAAGAGCGCAACCCAAACCACCAGGGACGCGGTCACAGTCGTAATCACAGCAGCAATTAGCCCGCGGGTAATCAGTAGCAGGCTAAAAAGCAGCAGCGTTGAAAATGCTGTAATCGCATCGCGAGGGCCAAAGTAGTGCAGATAGCTTGTATTTAGCGTGTCTGCAAAGACACTTCCCAAAAGGCCCAGGGTGCAGCCGCTAAGCATCAGTAGCACAAGTACTAACAGCGCAGAGCGCCGTCTGACACCAGCGATCGCACCCGTAAAATTAGCCCCTGTTAAGTCAGCCTGGGAAAAATCCGCGCTCTGAATCCACGCGTTTGTAAAGTTGGCACCTGCCAGGTTCTGGCCTCGAAACGATCGGCCTCGAAGTGTTTCACCAGAAAAGTCCGACACCACCATCGCTCAAACCAGATTGCTCAACTAGATCACTCAGCCCACACGCTCATGAAACCCAAGGTCTCAGCCGCATGCTCACGAATGAATAAAAAACGACAAACCTAAGAAGAAGACCAGCGCTCTAGTGCTCGCTGACCACCCCAGCGGGCCACAATCTCATCGTCGTAGTCGTCTGCTAGCCGAATTACGGTTGTCACTGAATGCTTCAGCTCGATTTGGTCACAGGTAGAGCCCACCAAGCTGTGCTCAAAAACGATGTCATTTTCACCGTCGAGGGCAAACCGGCCAAAGTGAATGCCGTTATTAGCTCGCAGCAGATAGTAGCTCAGCTCTGGCGTCACCGTCACATCTGTTACGACAAAAGATCGGGTGGTAATCAGCGCATCATTATCGCCCCAGGGGACTACTCGCGTGGAGGCGACTGCAGACCCAATTGTAATAATAAATAACGGCTCATCTTCGAAAATCACCGCAGCATCACCGAAGAGGTCTTGCATCCAGGGAACGATTCTTTGGTAACAGGCCTTCTGAGCAGTACTCTCAAACTCCATAGGCGCTCTAAAATATAAAGTATTTCTACTTTTATTCTCTCACTATTTATTGATATCACTGATACCGTCTTCATCATTTACAAATATGTGATTTCCGCACTTGACGACAGACAAACATGAGCAATGTATCCGAGTTCAGTTCAAACACAATATCGGCGTCACCAGTCGATGAAGAGGCCCCCCAGTACCAGCGAGCGATCGCAGCGGTCAGCCAGCTCATTGCCCAGCTAGATCTATCGCCCCGCGAAAAAGCCGGTTTGGAAACTGAGATTACCCATCTGCACAGCGTACTGGACAAGCTAAAGAATCAGGTGATCCATATCGCAGCATTTGGCATGGTGGGCAGGGGCAAGTCGTCACTGCTCAACGCCTTGGTCGGACGGTCTGTATTTGCGACTGGACCGCTGCACGGGGTCACGCAGGCAGCCGAAGGCATCAGCTGGGAAATAGACAGTGATCAACAGTCGGTTTACCGGGCGACGCTGACTAGCCCATCCGCATCTCGGGTAGAGCTCATAGATACGCCGGGTATTGATGAAGTAGGTGGTGAGAAGCGACAAGAAATCGCCCGCCAGATTGCCCGCCAGGCCGATTTGATTCTTTTCGTCATTGCGGGCGATATGACCCAGCTAGAACACGACGCGCTCAGTGAGCTATGCCACGCAGGCAAACCCGTCCTCTTAGTCTTCAATAAAGTCGATCAGTATCCACCAGCAGACCGAGAGCAAATTCTGACCAAGCTACAGCAAGATCATCTGGCGGACTTGCTGCCCGCTGAAAACATCCTCATTGCCGCTGCTGCGCCCCTGGTCAACAAAGCCATTCGCCAAGCTGATGGTCAGCTTCAAACGCATCTAGAGCGGGGAGATGCGGACATCGGTCAGCTGAAGTTGAAAATCTTAGAAATTTTGCACCGGGAGGGAAAGGCCCTGGTTGCACTCAATACGCTACTGTACGCCGACGAGATCAATGAGCAGGTGGTGCAGCAGAAGATAGTGCTGCGCGATCGCGCAGCCGATGACACCATTTGGAAAACCACCCTCACAAAATCCATTGCCGTCGCGCTAAACCCAGTAACCGTCCTCGATTTGCTCAGCGGCGCCGCCATCGACATTGCCCTGATCGTTGCCTTAGCAAAGCTCTACGGCATACCTATGACCCAGCGCGGAGCCCTGCAGCTTCTACAAAAAATCGCCCTCTCGCTCGGCGGTCTGACAGTGAGCGAACTCGCCATCACCTTTGGACTGAGCGGACTCAAAAGCGTATTGGCGGCTGCCGCCATTCCAACTGGCGGACTGACGGCCAGTCCCTACGTTTCCGTTGCCCTGGCACAGGCAGCCGTATCCGGGGTATCGACCTACGCAATTGGGCAGGTCACCAAAACTTACCTAGCCAACGGGGCTACCTGGGGTAAAGGCGGCCCCAAAGCGGTCGTCAGCGACATTTTGAGCAATCTAGATGAAGACTCCATCATGCGCCAAATTCGCAGCGAGCTATCGACTAAGCTCGATCTCAAAGCGCACTGGGTTCGGTAGTGAAACAAAAACCGCACGAAGAAACAAGGCACCAACCTAGCTCTCTTCAGGGGCAGTCCAGAATGATTGTCTACACAAGTCACATTCTGCTCTGCGCGTAAAGCTAACTCCCCTCGGAAGTTCCTCCCAAGCCGCTGTCAGAATTCACAAAATCCGTCGGTCCTTCATAGCCAGAAGCTGCAGCTAAGCTTTCTAAGCTCTGAGAACCGGAAAGAAACTGGCCATTTACCTCCCAGGTTGGGAAACCCGTAATCTCGGGCACGCTCTGACATAGCGCCGTCTGCGACTGCTTCCCATCGGGCGCGCACTCAACATAAGGAATCTCTTTGTAGGCGGTTTTTCCAAACAGCTGCTTTTGGTCAAAGCAGTGGGGGCACCAGTAAGCGCCATACATTTTGGCATCAATATCGGTCAGATGCTTGGCCAGCTGGGCCTCGGCCTCACCAGAGGGATTGGTGACTGGTGGGCCTACCCCCGGCTCAGAAGTCACAGCCGCCTGAGTCCCAGAACTCAACGGCGCACCAGGCACAGCATAAATGCCTAGTGTGCCAACCAGGGCGACCATCGCCACGATGGCACCAGTAAAGAGCAGCTGCCCCCGGTCTTCCCAGCGGCGGCCAAACAAGGTGAGCAAAAACATCGCCACCGTCATCGCAGCCGAGGCGATGCAGTAGGGGCACACCGCCTTGATGTTATTCGCCAAGACGTACATCAAAAAGCCACTAAAGACCATCATGCCGGTCGCACCGATGAATAGCAGCGGCCAGGTCCAGCCTTCTAGCTGGGTACGCAGATCTTTATTGTTTTCTGGGCTAACCAGCAGAGGAGAAACCGCTAGCACCAGCATTGAGAGATACGCTAAGCAGCCAAACAGGGTGAGCGGCAGGCCAAACACGGTCGCCCAGGCACTGGAGAGCACCTTGCCACATCCGCTACCACAGGCAGCCGAACTATTCATAAATCTGATAGCGGTTAGGTAGCCTGTACCCAGAGCGCCTACGGAAGCGATCGCACCAATGATTGGGCGAGACCACTTGTGAATCCAAAGCGTTTCTTGGCGACGACGTCTCATATTTAGGTGCCTGGCAAATAAAGGAGATTCCGGATAACAATGATACTTGAATTTTCTGAAGCTAACTCAGCTAGCTAGCTCACATAACAGTGCCCCCAAATTGCCGTGAAGCCATCAGCGTTCTCAGGCAACTGTTCGCACACTTCGGCCATTCTAACCAATGGCCATTAATTAATACCCCTCTGTCTCATCAATGCCCCTTTGTCTGCCGGACCGGCGGTCTGGCAACGTTATGAATAGCTAGCCAACATAAGTAGCTAACCAACTAATGACTGGCTAGCGGCACTGAATGACTTTCAGGCTTTACCGCTGCCGGGCGAGCAGCTACGCCCTGAGCCATCGCAGTGACAAACTGCCGCGTCCGAATCGGATCGATGGGCAGCTCAATTTGCCCCTTACGCTTAAGTGCGCTCGACACGATCACGCCATCAGCCGACTGAATGAGGCGCGGAATGTTATCCCAATTCGCGCCGCTACCAATAAATAGAGGCGTTTTTCCTGCAGCCGCCTTAGCTCGCTGCAAATCATCTACCGTTGGCGGGCTCCCCGTGGCCCCACCAGAGATAATAATGCCATCGGCCAAACCGCGATGAATCGTCTCCTGTACTGCCGTAGTCATACTCTGTGTGCCTAGCGGCTGAGCGTGCTTCACCAGCACATCAGCCAAAATTTTGACATCTGCGCCTAGCTCGCGGCGATATCGCAGCAACACGTGAGCATCGCCCTCAATCAGACCCTGATCAGTCGCCATGACGCCAGAAAGCACATTAACGCGCACAAAGCTCGCAGCTGTGCAGGCAGCGATCGCGATCGCACTCCTGGCATCATTGCGCAGTACGTTTATACCGATCGGCAGCGGCACCAGCTGAGCCAATCGCTGCACGACCAGCGTCATGGCACTGACGACTGCCGGGTCTACCTGGGATTTTGGAAAAGGCGCATCAAAAAAATTCTCGACAATCAGACCATGAATTCCCCCGGCAGCCAGCGCCGTCGCCTCTTGTTCAGCGCGGGCAATCACCGCTTGCAAATCGCCCTGCCAGCGAGGAGACGTCGGCAAGGGCGACAGATGAACGACGCCAATAGCTGGCGTTGCCGTATTGAAAATTTGGGTTAAGTCCACGGGGTTATTATCTCGGACGTGTCACGTCATCCGATCGGTACTCATTCAGTGTCAGAAATTCAGTATCAGAAAAAGCCATTGCGCCTCTGAACACGATCTACATTAACAGCCAACGCAGAGACTTAGGGGACACAAATACGGCCAACGACAACGGCGGCGCGCTGTCAAACCAAGCAGTCTGGCCATGGGCGGCTACGGCATCAAACGAGCGGCAGCCACCAAGACAGGACTATCAGCTGCCAATCATTTTCCCTCGTCAATGTGTAGTTATGTTATGATTCATTAAGTAAGAGGTTCAATTTTTGCTTCGTTTCGCGAAATTTGGTCGTCTCACAGCTTCGAGTATCGGCGGTGCAGCCAGTAACGGCGGATACCAGCAGCGCATACCTTAAGATTGGTTACCCAATATCAGTCCACTGATTCAGATGCCTGCCAGCAGAAGACCCTGGGAATGCGCCTGACTGGGGAGACACTAGATTTCATGAAGGGAGTATTTTATGGGACACAAACCTACGGTCGCACTTTCCCACCTGGGCTGTGAAAAAAATCGAGTTGACAGCGAGCATATGCTTGGGCTGCTAGCTAAGGCTGGCTACGCAGTTGGCGCCAACGAAGAGCTGGCAGACTACGTCATTGTCAATACTTGTAGCTTTATTCAGGAAGCCCGTGAGGAGTCAGTACGCACCCTTGTTGAGCTGGCTGAGGCTGACAAAAAAATTGTCATTACTGGTTGCTTGGCGCAGCACTTTCAGGATGAGCTGCTAGAAGAAATCCCTGAAGCGGTTGCCCTAGTTGGCACTGGTGACTACGGCAAAATTGTCGAAGTGATTGAACGGGCCGAAGCGGGTGAAAGGGTCAAAGCAGTTTCGGCTGAGCCTACCTACATCGCCGATGAGACGGTCCCTCGCTACCGCACCACGTCAGAGGGCGTTGCATACTTGCGGATTGCAGAAGGATGCGACTACAAGTGCGCTTTCTGCATCATTCCACATCTTAGGGGCAAGCAGCGATCGCGCTCCATCGAATCCATCGTGGCAGAAGCGAAGCTGCTCGCAGCCCAGGGCGTACAAGAGCTCGTACTTATCTCCCAAATCACCACAAACTACGGCGTAGATATATACGGTAAGCCTCAGCTAGCCCAGCTCATCCGCGCCCTAGGCGACGTAGAAGTGCCCTGGGTTCGCATGCACTACGCATACCCCACCGGCCTGACCCCAGAAGTTATCGAGGCGATTCAGGAGACGGCCAATTTCCTACCTTACCTGGACCTGCCACTACAGCATTCTCACCCCGAAATGCTAAGAGCTATGAATCGTCCTTGGCAGGGTCAAGTGAACGATGCCATTATTCAAAACCTCAAATCCGCACTGCCAGATGCTGTGCTGAGAACCACTTTCATTGTCGGCTTTCCGGGCGAGAGCGAGGAGCACTTCCAGCACCTCAAAGCCTTTGTACAGCGTCACTGCTTCGACCACGTTGGCGTATTCACTTTTTCGCCAGAGGAAGGAACTGCCGCCTACACCTTGCCAGACCCAGTTGAACCTGCCGTCAAGATGGCTCGCAGGGAGGCACTCATGCTTACTCAGCAAGAAATTTCCTTCCGGAGAAACCAGTCCCAGGTGGGCAGCACTGTCGATGTGCTCATCGAGCAGGAAAACCCTTCGACGGGGGAACTCATCGGTCGTAGCGCTCGATTTGCCCCAGACGTTGACGGTTTGGTGTATGTGCAGACATCGGCTACGGAGCAAACAGCTGGCTTAGGTCAGCTGGTGCCAGTGTATATCGACGCAGCCGATACCTACGACCTCTTCGGCAAGCTTGCCGTTCCTGCCACCGTTCCCACCTGATTTCCCGTCCCGCCTTACTCCCCCTACCAAACGAAATGACCTCTTCATTTGCCAATTTAGGACTGTCCGCCCGCTGCGTTGACCATTTGAGTCAGATGGGATTTGCTGAGCCCACAGCGATTCAGACTCAAGCTATTCCCCAGCTGCTCTCTGGCCATGATGTCGTCGGCCTAGCTCAAACAGGTACAGGGAAAACGGCGGCTTTCTCATTGCCGGTGCTGGAGCAGGTAAACGCGGCCAATCGGTATGTCCAGGCACTTATTCTCACCCCCACCCGTGAGCTGGCCATGCAGGTATCACAGGCGATGGAGAGCTTCAACATCGATAGAAAGCTATACATCACAGCTGTCTATGGCGGGCAGTCCATTGAGCGTCAGCTTCAGCGCCTGCGCCGGGGCTCACAAATCGTTGTGGGTACCCCAGGCCGCGTTATTGACCTCATTGGCAGAGGAGGGCTGGTCCTTGATAAGGTCAGCATGATGGTACTGGATGAAGCCGATGAAATGCTCAACATGGGCTTTATTCAAGACGTTGAGAAGATTCTGTCTCACACGCCGGACGAACGGCAAACGGCCTTCTTTTCAGCCACCATGGAACCTGCCATTCAAAAGCTATCTACCCGCTTCTTGAAGTCTCCGGTTACGGTCAGCGTCGAACCGCAGAAAGCAGCTACGACCCGGATCAAGCAAATTGCCTATGTGGTACCGCCAGGCTGGAGTAAGCAGCGAGCACTGATGCCCATCCTAGAAATCGAAGATCCAGAGTCGGCCATTATTTTTGTACGGACTCGGCGAACGGCCGCAGAACTTACTCGGCAGTTGCAGGCAGCCGGGCACAGCGCGGATGAATACCACGGCGACCTCACCCAGTCTCAGAGGGAACGGCTACTCCAGCGCTTTCGTCAGCGGCAGGTCCGCTGGGTTGTCGCAACAGACATTGCCGCCCGTGGCATCCATGTAGATGACCTGAGCCACGTTATTAACTATGAGCTACCCGACAACCTCGATAGCTACGTCCATCGAATTGGCCGCACTGGCCGGGCAGGCAAAGAAGGCCGAGCTGTCTCCATCGTGATGCCGCTGGAGAAATACAAGCTCACCAGGATCAAAAAAAGATTCAACAAACCGGTGGAATATTGCAAGGTGCCTACCCAGGCCCAGATAGCGGCTCGACATTTAGAAAAGCTTCAGACCCGGGTTCGGGAAGCTATCACCGGGGAGCGAGTCGCATCCTTCCTACCCATCGTCTCCCAGCTTGCAGAAGAATATGATATTCGAACCATTGCCGCAGCAGCCCTGCAAATGGCCTACGACCAAGCTCGCCCAGCGCACCTCAGAGGCGACGAGTACGCCGGTGGGAAGGCTAAGCCAACGCCAAAACCTAAGCTACTGCCTTCCCGACCTGCAGGGGAAAAGGCTTCGGAAAAAGCAGAAAAAGCAGCTGCAAAAGCCAACGGGAAACAGCTCAGCGACAATGGCTCTGGTGCCGCTGGACTCAACGGCAACGGGCAAAAGGTCAGCAGACTGAATGGCAGTGAGCTAAATGGTACTGACTTGAGTGGTACTGGGCTGAACGACACTGACCTGAAGGAAAGTCAATCTGACAGTCAAACGCTGAGTAGCCAGCATCCAAAGCCAGCAGAGAGTTCGGTACAAACATCCTAAAGACCACTGGCTAGCTGGCTGAAAAGTTGTAGGTGTAGGTGTGTAATCACCCATACAGATTCCTCTCTCAGGTGACTTACTATGGAGTTACTCACATGTTCTCAGCCTGGATGGAGCAGTGATCTCATGTTAGTCATTTTGATAGAGGACAAGCTCCTAACCCCTGCCACCATTTGTCAAAGCTGCCCGATGGCGAGTCAAAGCGGTCAGCCACGCTGGCAAGAGGGTCGCTTGCGCTGCGGTCGCCCCCTTGAGAAACCGACGGCAAAAGGACTCACTCAATACGAATGCACGATGGGTTTCCGGATCGCTGAACTATCCGAGTAGCAGGGCTGCCAGAAAAGTTATCAAGCTGACGGCTGAGCCTGCCAGAATCATTAGAGCAACCAACCGGCTACAACACAGCACCTCCTACGAGAGCCAAGTAGTGAATAGGCTATGCTGGAGTAAGCAGTCGTTTTTGGAGCTTGCTTTCACCATAAAAAAAGCTGCTATTGATGTGTAGTAATTGACCGTAGGAGTTTGTTAATGACCAGTTCTGCAACCCCATTAGATAGAGCATTTGCAGCATTGTCCTATGTCATGCCTCTGGCTTCTGCGCTTCAGGCAGGGTTTTACTTTTTCTCGTTTTTAGCGGAGCAAGCACCGGCTGTACTACAGGTTATCCAGCTCATTCTCCTACCGCTGAGCCCCTTAATTGCCATCGACAATAGCATTCTAGGCCTCGGTGTCTTCATTCTGCTGTTTGCCTTTGTGGTACGCAATACCAACATTAGCCGGTTCATTCGCTACAACGTGCTGCAGGCTATCTTGGTTAGCTTTGTGATTTCTATCTCTGCGCTGGTGTTGAGGACCCTTGGGCTCAGTGGCGGGCTGATTGGAGAAACGCTACTGAACGTGCTCTTCCTGGGTGGGATGGCAATCGTGCTCTATTCCGTTGCCCGCTCTGTAATGGGTGAGTACGCTGAGATTCCCACCATTTCTGAAGCGATTAATATGCAGCTGCCTTACTAAGACTCTTAGGCTTTTAGCTATTATCGACCAGTTGTCATTAGATTTGCCTTGTCATCGATTCGTCATTGCCCACTGGCCAAGACCCACTACCGACTTACTGTAGCGCCAGCGCTTTAGGGGCTGGCGCTTCACTTTTTACTTTGGCCTGTACCCGGTTTTCTAAACTACCGATGCCTTCTATCTCTATGCGGATGCGATCGCCCGTCGCAACCGGACCCACACCTTCGGGTGTGCCTGTCAGTACCACATCGCCAGGCAGCAGTGTGATTGCCTGACTAATGTAAGAAACCAGGTATTCAGGAGAAAAGATCATGTCGGCAATTGAGCCGGACTGACGGGGGGTCTCTTCGCTATTGAGAAAGGTCTGCAAAGCTGCGCAGGCCGGAATCTCACGCACAATCCACGGTCCTAGGGGACAAAACGTGTCAAACCCTTTTGCCCTTGTCCACTGGCCGTCTTGACGCTGTAAGTCTCGGGCCGTCACGTCATTTGCAATGGTGTAGCCCCATATCTTATGCCGGGCTTCTGCAATCTCACAGTCTTTGCAGCGATCGCCAATGACCACTGCTAGCTCACCTTCGTAGTCCACCCTTTCCGACTGCGGCGGATAAAAGATAGGCGCATCGGCTGCAATCACTGAGGTGGGTGGCTTCATAAAGAGGAGCGGCGACTTGGGCAAGTCGTTGCCTAATTCAGCAGCATGCTTGGCATAGTTTCGCCCAACCGCAATCACCTTAGTCGGTGCACAGGGAGCAAGGAGGGTGTAGTCTTCCGGCGGTAGCTCTAGGGCAGTCAGCTGTCCATTGCGCCAGGGCGGCGCGTCCAAAATCTGCACCTTACGGTCGGCCTGTAGCAAGCCATAGTGAAGCTGTCCCGACGACGATTGAACCCGAACGTAGCGATGCGCCATATGTTCCACTTTCCCCATGGATCAAATTATCGATATGCCCGTGGGGGCTCAGTTGTTGGTATGATTGTAAGCCCTTGCTTTTGTCCAGGCTATGGCGCCTTAGCGAGATACGCAAGCGCCATATGTGCAAGACAAAGGCCACAACGACCACAAGGATCTCAATTTTAGAGTTATGAGTACGCTTTACGAAACCATGTACATTTTGCGGCCCGATCTCAGCGATGAAGCTGTCGATCAGGCTATCAGCCGCTATCAAACGATGCTGACAGAGAGTGGGGCTGACATGCTGGAAACTCAGCACCGAGGCAAGCGCCGCCTCGCTTACGAAATTAATCGTTTTCGCGAAGGTATCTACATCCAGATGAACTACCAAGCGCCGGGGGCTGCGATCGCACCTATGGAGCGAGCCATGCGCCTCAGCGAAGATGTGATTCGCTACCTGACCATTCTCTTTGAAGAGCCCCCCGAAGACAGTGAGGGTGCCGACTCGATTTCTGAACAAGCCGAGTCGGCAGCACCACTGGGGTCCTAACGGCCATTCCTTTGGGACACCCCTTTGGACCAGCCTTATCTGACTAACCATATTCTGCACAGCGGTCGCATATTTTTCCGTGCTCTGGATCTGACAAACCTCTGACAAACCACAGAGACGAGAAATGTGCGACTGATTCTGTTTTGGGGCAACCTCAGAATGAACATGTTTTTTTGATACATGCCATCTCCGTTATCACTGGGTTTTCGGTAGGTTTTCGGGGGTGCTATATATCAAGCTGGCAGATCAAATTGGCAAGTGCCCATTAACCCAGTGCTCATTAATTAAGAGGAAAGTTCACCTGTGGCCCACCCATCTGGATCGAATGGTTCGGACAATCAGTCAGAAGTTGCCCGGCTCAGAGAAGAGTTAGAAATGAGAGATCAGCTCGTGCAGCAGCTCTCTCAGGAGCTATTTAGACTAGTTAAGGGCAATCAGGACTTCCTCCCAACCCCAGAAGTGTCAGAGCAGCACGAACAGGAAGTGCGATCGCTGCGAGAACAGATGCATCAACTAGAGCAGCAAATCACTTTTTACCAGACCCAGATTGAAGAGCGGGACGACGAAGCCCAGCAGCTGCGTCAAACGACTCAAGAGCTAACCGACCGTACCCGCATGCTAGAGCAGGTGGTGCAGGAGCTTCCCAGAATTTATAAAGAAAAGTTTGCCGAGCGGATGAGCGCGGTCAAAGATCGGGTTGCTCGCATTCAGCAAGAAAACCGCGAACTTCAGGCAGAGCTACAGAGCACCAGCTACCGGCTCGCCGTTCGCAATCGAAAGGGCAGCAGCCATCTAGACCTACCGACCTTCCCCAGCGAAATGCTCGGAAGAAATTCAATGGCAAGCTTTGCAAAGACCTCCTAACTGAAACCGTCTAGATAGGGCCGCTCAACCGTACTAGGCATAGATGAGCTAACACAACAGGTCAAACTTACTTCAGCCTCACCTTCAGCTCAGCTTTGTAGCATAAACTGCTAAACGTCTGGAACTTCTTCAAGCAAGGGCACAATACTGTCTGAGCCTTGATAGGCTTTCAGAGTAGACGGTAGGCTGCGCAGTCTGAATGGATGATCTGATTTCGCTAGAGTTGATTCAAGATATCGCCCGCGAGTACGGATATTGGGCGGTGTTCTGTGGAATTTTGTTAGAAAATATGGGCATTCCGCTCCCCGGCGAGACCGTGACGCTAGTCGGCGGATTTCTAGCGGGGAGCAACGAGCTGAATGTGTGGTGTGTACTTGCAGCCGCTACAGCAGGTGCAATTCTAGGTGATAGCGGCGGATACCTGCTGGGCTACTATGGCGGCTGGCCGCTCATCGTTCGAGTTGGGAAATGGCTAAGGCTGTCTGAATCTGCGTTAGAAGGCGTGCGCGATCGCTTCAGTCAAAATGCAGATAAAGCCGTGCTCTTTGGTAGGTTTGTCGCCCTGCTGCGCATCTTTGCCGGTCCCCTTGCAGGCATTACGCGCATGCCCTACCCCAAATTTTTGCTCTGCAACGCAATTGGCGCAGCCACCTGGGCATCGGTGATGGTCAGCCTTAGCTACTTTTTAGGCAGGCTGGTACCGCTCACTCAGCTAATCAGCTGGGTCGCTCAGTTTACCGGTGCGACACTGGCTATCGTCACCCTCTGGGCGATTTCAATTTGGTGGTTCGAATCTCGCAGCAAAACGACAACGCCCCAACCCTGAGGAAGACGCCCCAAGAAAGAAGCCTATGGCTTAACCACGTATTCCGACTCGATTGGTTCAACGATGCCTTCTTGAACCAGGGCCTGATAGATCATGGCGGACAGCTCGGCGCGAGAAGTTGGCTCCGTCGGATTGAGCTGGGAGATTTCTGGATAGTTCACAACTAAGTTGCCAGCTGTGGCCGCAGCGACCTTTTCTGTGGCCCAGTTGGGAATGGTATTGGCATCGTCGTAGCGATCTATCGCGGCTTGAATATTGGTAGGGGGCGCTATGCCAAGGCCAGTCACGAGCGTCGTGAACGCTTGGGTTCTAGTGACTGGCTGATTAGGCGCAAAGGTATCGTCAGGGAAACCGGTCATAAAGCCACCTTTTACAGATTCGCCAATCGACTCGCGCGCCCAGTAGTCCGGCGTCACATCGGTAAATTCTAGGTCTGCTTTGTCTGCTGTAAGATCGAAGGTTCTAGAAACGATATTGGCAATCTGCGCCCGCGTCACAGGCTGGTCCGGCTTGAACGAGCCATCGTCATAGCCAGAGATTAGATCGCGGCTACTGAGCGCATCAATGTAAGGCTTCGCCCAGTAGTCATCAGGCACATCGGTAAATGCGATCGCCTCTTGAGGATCCGCTGTGGCTGCAGCCGAAGGTGTCGCGCTTGCGCCTGTAGCAGGAGCTTCAGTCTCAGCAGCGGGGTCTGGGACCGCCGCCGGATCAGTCGCGGTCTCTGCCACAGCCCCATCCGCTGTAGCCGCCACACCAGCGACCCCGGCTGCAGCCCCAGCAACGCCATCTCTCATATCCACCCATACTGGCTTACGCTGTGCTAACCGCTCACGCCGGGCAGCAGCTCGTTCTGCTAGCTCACGGCGCGCTGACCCTTCTGGAGCAGGCTCAATAATGGCATTGTCTACGGCCTCATCAACAAAGTCAGGTTCGCCTTCAACAGTCGCTTCAGCCTCAGGAATCGTAGCGTCACTGTCGCCTGAGTTCACGCCTAAGCGACCATCCATCTGAGATGCATCCGCCCCTGAATTCGCCACAATCGAAGCATCGTCAAATAGAGCGATTTCACCACGGGTGAGGCCCCAAAACAGCACGCCACCCAAAGATAGGAAAGCGACAAACATCGCTACCATCTCGTCAAATGACAGGGGACGCAACGGCCCCGTCGCGGGTGGCTCGTCGCGAAGGCGCTCATCACTGCGGCGAGGGTCATTGGGGGGTTGGGAGGGAGATTGTGTCACAACGATGCTCAAATAAGTGGCATAAGGCCTGTACTAACTCCCAAAAATAGAGCATTTCGGGCTAAAGATCAGCATCCTTACGGCATTGACTTTATCAATATTTACTTAGAACCGATCGAGAAAATTTATGGAGGTATCAGCAGCAACACTCGCAGGGCTATGCCGCAAAGCGAATCTTGAGATAGTCATCTTCCATCTTGGCCCCGGCAGGATTAAGCGCAGCAAGGGCCTGAGGTAAAACCAAATTGCGGCGATGGTTGCCAATTCGGATATTTAGCTCATCAGCGGTTTTGCTCAGCTCTACCTGATCTTTAGGAATGCCGGGGAGATACACTTCCAAGCTGTAATCGCTGGCATCCTGCACGACTCTGAGCGTAGTCTCCTTGTAGTACACCTGGGCCGGATCTTCGTCACCATAAAGTGTCTCTTTCAGGCGATTGAGCGCCTCCATGCCACACATTTCTTCTGAGTACAGCGGCACCTCTTTGACCGGCAGCGGATGGAAGTTTTCATGAATTTGCCCCTTGTACTTAGACTGCTGATCTTTCCAGCGCTGAAAGAAGGGATCGCTGACGCTATCTGGAATGATCCGATTGGCCACCACCATGTCCGTCCCAACGTTGTACAGGCTGAGATAGGCATGGGCCCGCAATGATTCTTTGATCACCATCTTCTCGGGGTTGGTCACTAGCCTGACTGAAGTAATCGCTGGGTCTGCCAAAATTTTCTCTAGCGCTTCTAGCTGCTCATAAAATTCATAGGGCGCATCCATCA
This sequence comes from Cyanobacteria bacterium J06626_6, assembly GCA_038523095.1. Lineage (GTDB taxonomy): Bacteria > Cyanobacteriota > Cyanobacteriia > Phormidesmidales > Phormidesmidaceae > Phormidesmis. The sequence continues at coordinate 23,615 of JBCBJS010000029.1, read as the reverse complement.
CCTCTTTCGTAGGTAGCGAAAATCCAGCGACTGGGCGAAACAGCGGCTCTACCAGTGGACGCAGCGCGGTAGAAACTGCTTGAAAAGGCTTGTACAGCTTGCGCATGTACCAACCAGCCACCTCCGGCAAGCTCAGCAGACGCAGCGCAGTACCCGTCGGCGCAGAATCGATAATGAGGACGTCAAATTCTTTCTCATCGTAGTGACGCTTCATGCGCACCAGGCTAAAGATTTCATCCATTCCGGGCAAAATAGCCAGTTCTTCAGCCTCGATTCCTTCTAGTCCCCTTGCTTGCAGCACTTGGGTAATGTAGCGCTTCACCGCACCCCAGTTGCCCTCTAGTTCACGCAGTGCATCTAGCTCTGCGCCCCACAAGTTAGGCCGGATTTCCTTGGGGTCATGGCTTAGCTCTGTGTCAAAGCTATCTGCAAGGGAGTGGGCTGGGTCAGTGCTGAGCACCAGGGTTTTATAGCCAACTTCTGCGCAGCGCAAACCTGTCGCAGCAGCGACAGAAGTCTTACCGACACCGCCTTTTCCGGTCATCAAAAGTACGCGCATAGCAAACTGGCCCGTGATTAAGAAAGTTAACGTTCCTTTACTTTAACCAGTTTTGTAAGGGTTATGAGAAAGTTTCTGAGCAAAAGCACCCAAGACACCTCCCAAAAACCACACCAACACAACCGATGGCCAAAACCGATGTCTTCTCAGCCCGGTAGTTTCTAGTGCCGGTAGGTTCTAGTGCCGGCAGGCTTAATCTTGGCAGACTTAATCTTGGCAGTCTTAATCTCGACAGACGTAGCGAGACTCACTCGCTGTCGGATTGTTCTCCAGATAGTCGGCAATCCACGCACAACCCATCTCGACTAAGCCTTCTGTGCCTAGCACCTGATCGAGATCCCACAGCCAAGTTTGCTTGGATTCGCCTGCAGCCAGCACGGTGCGATCGCCTTCTACAAACGCCGCCTCCCATACAGCTGCGCCTTCTCCTCTCAGCGTTGCAATCAGCTCCCCCTCTAGGTTCCAAACCCTCACCTGACCGTCACCGCCAGCCGTCACTAGCTGCCGACCATCTTCACTAAAGCGCACAGAGCGCACCTCAGACTCATGCCCCGTCAAGGTCGTGACCAGCTGGCCATCTAGCGACCAAACCCTAGCAGTATTGTCAAACCCGGACGCCGCAATCAGCTGGCCATCGGGACTGAAGTTAGCATCGATAAAACCATTCTGACCAGGGCCACTGAAGATCCGCAGCAGCCGCCCTTCGATATCCCACAGCTTGACAGAATTATCCAAACTCGCCGACACCAACTGCTGGCCATCCGGGCTAAAGGCGATGCCCCGTACCTCACTGTTGTGTCCCGAAAAAACGTTCTTTGCCTGTCCCTTTCGGTCCCACAACCGCACTTTACCATCGGCACCGGCCGTCGCAATGGTCTGCCCATCTGGGCTAAAAGTAGCCTCCCAAACTGCCTTGTTCTGACCCGTAAAAATAGCTTGCTGCTCACCCTCTAGAGACCATAGGCGAGCCGTACCATCCCAGCTACCCGTCACAATTGACTGACCATCGGCGCTGAAGGCAACGCTCAGCACGGAAGCAGGGTGCCCGATTCGACGCAAGAGTCGCCCGGTCTTTCGATGCCATATGTACAGCCCGCGATCATCGCTGGCAGCCGCAATCAGGAGCCCATCGGGGCTGATATCGACGCTCACAATGCTTTCACTAGGGCCGATGTACCGTGTTTGCAAAGGATTCGTCAAATCCCAGAGGCGCACTGTTTTATCGAAGCTAGCACTGGCCAATGAGTCGCTATCGGGCGAAAATCTAACCTTCTTCACCCAGCTTTGATGCCCTTGTAGCACCGCAATCGATTCACCTTTTAGGTTCCACAGTCGGATAGTGTTATCTCGGCTACTAGAAGCTATCTGTTTGCCATCAGGGCTGTAGGCCACAGAGAGTACCGGCCCGCCGTGCCCCCGCAAAGTATCAATGCGTTCGCCGTTGCGTAAGTTCCATAGTTTGATGGTCGAATCCCGACTGGCCGACACCAGCTTTTGACCACTCAGACTAAAATCAATCCCCAAAACAGCTCCACTGTGGCCTTCTAATGTTCTCAACAGTTGACCATCTACACGCCAGATCTTGATCATGCGATCTTCGCTAGCAGAAGCCAGAGTTTTACCATCGGGACTAAAAGCAACTGACAAAACAGGCCCTCGATGGCCTTCAAACGTTTGCAGTAGGGTGCCATCCTTTCGCCACAGTTTGACGGTCTGATCTTCGCTGGCCGAAGCTAGGGTCTGACCATTGGGTGCGATCGCAATATCATTCACACTGTCGGTATGGCTCCGCAGCGTCCTCACCAGCTGCCCGTTCAGCGTCCACAGCTTAATATGCCGATCATCACTCCCCGAAGCGACCCACCTATCGTAGGGAAAAAAAGCCACTGCTCTAACCCTGGCTTTGTGGCCTACCAGGGTTTCCAGCAGTTCCCCATCGCCCTTCCACAGACGCACCTTATGGTCCGCGCTAGCCGTTGCGATATACTCTCCGGTCGGGCGGATATCAACGTCCCAAAAGTTACTGTCCGCCAGCGTTATCTGGTTGCGTTCAACCGCTTCAACCGCAGTCGTTCTGAGTACCGCATCCATACGCTTGCTTAAATTATCGGGCACCTGATTGCCCAATCGATGGAAGAAAAGGTTTGCCTTGAGCGCTTGCAGCAGAGCTTCCAGTCGCTGGTCCGATGAGTAGAGTGCCTCTGCTGTGGTCACCAACGCCTGCAGCTGGGTTCTTCGGGCCCGTTGATACTGCACCCTAGCGACCGACCCCAAAATGATTGCCACCCCTAAGGCCCCGCTCAGCGCGGTAATCCATCCTCGCTGGCGGCGGCGTGTTTTGCGCTCTAGGTCCAATCGCTTTTCGACTTCTTTCAGCCGAGCGGACTTCAGCGCCTGCTGGATAACCTGGCGGTCGTACCGCTCGCTTGCCATCAAAAAGTCATGGTCTACTTCGCTAACGCTGCGCTCCTGGCTCCAGGCCTGCGCATCTTTTAGAGCTCTGCCCCGCAGCAGTCGAGATCCGTCTAATCGGTTCGAATTCAGCCACGCGCTGAGCTGCTTAGCATAGGGGCGGAGGGCACCGAGCTGCGCTTCTACCCAGCTAATATCGAAAATGGTCTCGTAGATGCGGTTTTTCACCCGCAGCCGTCCTCGCTCTAGCCCAATTAGCCCGGAGAGCAGCAGCTCTAAATGCTCCATGCTGTCGTCGTAGGCTAGTCGGCGCTCCTCTGGCGTCTGGGCCAGTACCTGCTCTTTGGTCGTGGCAATGGGGATCTCACAGAGCGGCAGCGAAGCCGTCAGAACGGTCTGATAGATGCCTAGCAATCTGGGGGCCTGCAGCTCTTTTCTCAGCAGGCGATCGCGAATAGTGCGGAAGTGCTCAGGATCGTCTTGGCTCTCCCAATGTTCAATCACTCGCGTATACACAACCTGCTCGACCAGGGCAGATTCTGAACTGGGTAGCGATCGGCGATCGCGCCCTTCCCCCGACGAAGCCGACAAACCAAATCGGTCACCGCGACCTCGAGGAGCCTGGGCAGTTATATCCACACAGCTTTCTATCAAGGCTTGCGCCGTCAGCAGGCAAAGCTTTTGCGTCAAAAAAGGCTGACCCTGCGTCCATTCCAAAATGTCCCGCAGCAGTTGCAAAGAATCGTAATCGTATCCTTCCAGGCCCTTCGCTAGCACCTTAGCGTCTTCAAATGCCAGACCCTTCAGCTCAATAGAGCGACCCACATTAAAGGGCGTCCGCTGAGGGTCACGAATCAGATCAGAAGGGCTAACCACCCCAAACAAAGACCAAGTCAACCGCCTATAAATCGGGTTTTCCGCACGCTGGTTGTAGCAAAACCGCACCAGGGCAAAAAAGTCATCGACCGGAAAATCTAGCGCCAAAGCGCTGTCAATCTCATCGACAAAAATAAAGATTTCGTCCTCGGGTAGAGACTTCAATAAAATCTCTTCTATGAACAGACGCAACCGCTGCACCAGAGAAAGACCGTCTTGGTCTTGCCACCACTGGCGAAAGTTTACGGTCCCGCGCAGCTCGAAGCGCGTGAGCAAGTCCACCATCATGCCCTTGTACCACTGCAGCGGCGTGACGCGTTCGCTGCCAATACTCGTCATATCCAGGGAGACGCAGCGCTTGCCCGCTTTCACTAACTGCTGCTGCATCCGCACCCGCAGGCTAGATTTACCCATCTGCCGGGCATTGAAAACGTAGCAATATTCCCCGCCCAAGAGCGCCTGAAACAAGTCCTCGTCAGCCTGGCGCCGAATATAGCTCAAAGCACCCAGCCGTAAGCTACCCCCCACCTGATAATCGTAGGGAGTTTTCACATCCGGATTTGCCATCGCAGAGTCAACCATAGGCAAGCATCCTGCTCAGTTGCCGGCCCAGCCTACAGCCAGTTCACTGCTGCCAGTTCACCACAACCAGCTCACTGCTGCCAGCTCGCTACTGCCAGTTCGCTGCTGTATGGGCAAGCAACTATCAGGGCAGTAGCAAGGGCTTGAAGTACCTATAGTAAAGCGCACTACTGACAATTGCAGCATTACCAGACAGCCGTACTAGTCCCATTCGCTCTAGCTGGTAAGCCATTAGCGTATCCACCTCCGCGCCCAGTTCAAAATCTTTGAGCACATCAGCGAAGGCATTCTTCAAAGGTGACTGACGCTGAATGATTTCTAAATGTCGCCGCAGGTGAGCGCTGTAAATACCGGACTGCGTATGGGCGTAGTCCAACATGTTGCCGAGAGTGCCCTCACGCTCTGAAAGGTGATAGAGAGCCAGCTGAATCAGGTAGGGATGTCCGCTCACTAATTCATAGAGAGCCTTCAGCTGCTCGGGTTTTACCCTCTTCTCAGCCGGTAAATCGTAGCGTTCTACCAGGGCCTGCACCTGATCAAAGGTCAGCACGGGCAGCTGTATAGACAGACCAATATTAAAAGGAGACTGTGAAATCTTGAGAGGAACGTATACCTCAGTGCTGTAGGCAAGTGCCATGCGGAGCTTTTGCCACACCTTGAGCTCCATGGCTTCCTCGTGCCAGGCTCGCAGCATCGGCAAAAATTCTTGCACCAGCTCGGGATGGTCAAAAAGCTGGTCTACCTCATCCAAGGCCAGCACGACGGGCGCAGCTATCTGTGCCAGCAAATATTCCCGAAAATAAATCTTACAGCTGACCTTGTGGCCAATCTCGTCATCCCAGTAGTCATCCAGCCGATTTTCAACCCCAAGCTGCTGAGCCACGTTGCGGCAAAACCAACGGAGGAAACGGCCCAAATCTTCCAAGATGGCCGTATCGGCCTCTTGAATATTCAGCAAGACCGTGCGAGCCCCCTGCTCCCTCGCATGGGCAAGCGCTCTTAGTAATAACGAAGTCTTACCGGTATTGCTAGGCGCCTTGATTCTAAGTAAGCCACCGGGCCGATCAAGCTCGCCAAAGGCTTGCGCTTCCGCAGGTGGACGGGGCATGTAAAAAGAAGAATTAACCGCGAGTCCAACGCTAGGGAAGGCTACCTGCGTTGTGGTCACCTCTGTGCTTAGCAAGTCTTGTACCGGGGAATGAAGGTCTGGCAAACCAACCGAACGAGACTCAGACGGAAGGCTATCCTCCGAGAGCTGGTTCAGTACAAACCGAACATTCTTCTTCGTTACCTTCTGACCAATAGACTCTGATAGAGAGCGCCATAGCTGGGCACCAACATCGCGGATGTACTCGGGATGATAGCCTACGGACTTAGCAATCTCCGGATAGAGCTGCCCCTCCCAAGACTGCCGAAAGACAACCTCTTGCACGTAACTCAAAGACTCAGGGGATATCGCCTGCTTAACGGCTTCTAGCGCTTCTGCTTCAGTCATAGCTAATGTCGGGATGCCCAAATATCACCTACCTGGTAATTCTCGTACACCATAGTATCGATATTCTCTAAAAAATCGCCAGTCTATCAGAAATAGGCTGGTATGGACATAACAATGACTAAACTAAGGCTGTTCGCCTGCCAATTATGTCGGGAAATAGCGCTTTGGTAGGGCGCTGACATTTACCCAGACAGCAAAGCGCTCTGCTGAACGCGTCATCACATAGGATGTCGTCTGCTCATTGAGCGTTTGAGCCAGGCAATAGGCCTGCAGACGATGGCAGGGCTGAAACGCCTCAACGAGCCGATAAACCTCTCCTTCGTAGCGAAGACCCTCTAACCGACGGCCCTCGACCGATAGAAAGGCATGCTCTAAGGCTTCTTCATCCATGACGTCGGGCGCCATAGAAACAAAAGCATCCCCCAGCTGGGCGCCTGCTAAGCGAATAATTCGACGCCGCAGTTCGTACAACAATTCACTGTCTTGCAAAGCCTGAGATGGGCTTTCACCACAGCGCGCAAGAAAGGTCAGCAGTGCCTGTTCAGAAAGTCCATCTAGCTGCTGTAGGCTGAAGTGTTGCAACAGCTTCTCAAGCCAGCTTGCGAGTATCGATTCAGCATGGTCTGTAGCCAGAGAAGGCACAGGCGCCGCATCGGCATGGCCCCAACCAGTTGCAGCCTGGCTAGAGACCATCGCGTTATGACTTGTATTGATAGAAGCGTTGAGCATTATCACTCATCCTCTAGTTATCTGAACTTATTATCTGAACCCAATCGACTCGCACTAATTCGCACGACATCGAACAACGAAGACAGCTGTTCAGCTGATGCCACAACAGTAGCTTTAGGTCTGGCTTACTTGCTGTAAGAAAAGTGCTGGATATGGCAGAGCTTTACGTTCGAAAAGTCATCTAACCGATGCCAACTTAATACTTCTCATTTTTTTTGAGTGACTAAATTACTCCAATAAAAAATGTGCAGCCACCTCAAACTTATGCTCAAGGATCTGATAGGAATCAGCCTATCCAATCTATGGACTAGCGCTGAGCGTAGGTAGTTTGGTTGAAGATAGTTTTTTCGTGGCGCGGCCTTGGGTTTCTGGCTGTACTAGGACTTAACAGGTATTTTTCTGTCTGGTCGTATCAAGAGACACATTAAACGATCAAGACGTCAGCACCTATTCAGGTTGAACGTCTTGATCGTTTAATGTGTCTCAGTTTTATACTTCCCAAAGGCTTTCCCAAGGACTTCTTTCCCGAATACTTAAAAAGTCTGCTTAGCTTAGCGAACGTTTAGATACTGCAAAATACCAGCCGTGATGCCGTCCGCGATTTCATTGACTGCTTGAGGATTGCGGAAGCGAGCAGCATCTTCGCGCCCAGTGACGAATCCCGTTTCCACCAGCACAGCAGGCATGGACGTATTCACGAGCACATAGAAGCGTGCACGACGAACGCCGCGATCGCGTAGGTCAGTCCGCTGCAGAACATTATTGTGAATGGTCTGCGCCAGTCGGAAACCCGAAGAGTAGTAGTAGGTTTCTAGGCCATTTACGTCCGGGCGGCTCAGACTGATCGCATTTGAGTGAATGCTGACGAAGATATCGGCATCCGCTCTTTCTGCAATGTTGACCCGAGGCTGCAGGTCAACCTCGCGGTCATCGCTGCGAGTCATGACGACGTTGATACCTCTGGCGGTTAGCGAAGATTGAATGCGACGAGAAACGGTGGTGTTGATGTCTTTTTCGCGCAGTCCACCGATGCCAACTGCGCCCGGGTCACGGCCACCATGACCCGGATCGATAACGACGGTGAGCTGGCCCTGACGGGCGCGCGGCGCGGAGGGGGAAGGATTACTGGCGACGGGCGTACCTGTGACTTCCAGAATGCGCGGGCTCAGCCGAGCCGCAGACAGACGACGCTCTAGCTGTTCAGCGCGGTTGCGATCGCGAAAACGACCGGCCTGAATTACCCGCTCACCCTCTACTTGCGTACGGAAAGCACCTGGCTCTATGGCGTTGACGCGGTCGCGCGTATTTGACCCGCGCTCTGGCACCACAACCTGATAAAAAGTTTCGCTACGGCCTACCGCGGGTCGACTGGGGGGTGGTGTTGCGCGCTGCCCTTCTATAATTTGGCTCTCAAGGCCTCGACCGGAAAGCTGCGATACCAGCTGATCTGCCCGGCGACGCTCCTGAAAAAGGCCCGCCTGAATCACCCGGTTACCGTTGACATTTGCAATGAATGCATCGGAGGCGACCTGGCGGACCCGGGCTCTCACAATATTTGAAGAGCTGGGCACAATCACCTGATAGTAGGTGTTTGTGCCACCGTTACTAGGCGTCGGCGCAGCGCTGGGAGTAGGCGTCGGAAGGCTAGGCGAGGGCAGATCATTGCCATCGATTACTGGCGGACCAGACGGCGAAGGCGCCGAAGAAGGCGGCGTTGCTGGCTGGGGTGTGCGGCGGGGTCCACCCGCTTGAGCGACGACCGCATCCAGGGTCTGCGCGTTCGACAGGTAGATGTGTCCCTGAGCGCTGCCATTGAGCGTACGCCGAGTCATTTCCCACCCAGGATCGAGGGTGAGTTTGACGAAGTCGTTGGCGACGCCGTTGCTCCGGCCAATTTCGAGCACAGGCAAATCGCCACCGCGACCTGGCAGTGCACCCGGCAGCGCCAACAGCACAAGCTCTTCACCCCGGCGAGTGACTTGCAGGCGATAGCGACGGCTGAGGTCTTCATCGCCGATGCGAATGGAATAACCATTGCTGTCGGAGCTGCGGCCACAGATGCCAGAAAAGTCGAAGTTCAGCAGCAGTGGCTCAATCACCGTTGGGCTGCCCGACTGCTCGGCGAAGCAGTCTCGCTGGTTGCCAAGCTGCTGCAAAACCAGCAGCCGGTAAAATCGGCCGTTGGAAACCGGCTCGGCAACGGCGACGACATCGTCGCTATCAATAGCTTGCTGACCGTAGGTCTGAGCGATCGCACTGGTAGAAGCGATTGCACTAGCCGCTAGCGCAGTGGTCGTCAACGCGGTGAGAAATGTGAGGCGACGAATGAGGGATTTCATATCTTCGGCGGTTGAGCAGTGGAGCGAACAGTTGCGGGTACGGGTAGAGTGTGTGAGGCTCTAGCTAATGGGTACCCAAGGAGGACATCTCAGCTACGATTTCAAGGAATATTGTTTCTGGCCAAGAGGAACTATAGCAGGTGACTTAAGCTTCAGCGGACGGAAGAAAAACGGGTCGGCCGGGCAGCGCTGATTGTGTGCTTACTGAACCATTGAGCGATTTTTACTATCCAACAGGTGTTGTTCATGTGACTACTTTTGATTTGTCACATCCACCCAGTGGCAAGGGATAGACGATTTCATCCGGTTCACAGGCGGCTCTCATCCCTGCTTCATATGATTCACCTAATCTGTTTACACAACCTTCAAAGTTACCCATCTCATCAATCCAAATGATTACTTCAAAAGGTGATCGCTCACCCCGTCTCACCTTTCTACCCATGCTGCTTACGGGCGCGATCGCACTCACGCTAGGGCTATCGGCCTGCGCCTCAAACACTCCGACAGCCAACAGTCCGGCCACCAGCTCAGCTGCTGAAAATACAGCCGAATCAGCTGCTGACAACACCGCAACATCAGCCGCCGATAGCAGCGCAAAAATTTTTGTAAAAGACGGTGTAGCCATCGGCGGCGCCGACCCAGTGGCCTACTTTACAGAAGAGACATATGTTCCAGGCAGTCCAGAATTTTCCCATGGCTGGAAAGGCGCTACCTGGCAATTTGCCACCGCTGAAAACCGCGATCGCTTTGCTGAAAATCCCGAACAATACGCCCCTGAATTTGGCGGCTACTGCGCTTGGGCCGTCGGGCAAAACGCGCTCGCAGCCATCGACCCCAATGCCTGGAGCATCGTAGATGGCAAGCTCTACTTAAACGCCAACCAGCGCATTCAAGACCGCTGGAGCAAAGACATCCCTGGAAATATTGCTCTAGCTGAAGCCAATTGGCCAACGCTCTCAGTGCAATAGCCGACTGCGCCACCAGAGTTCTCTCAGCGCTCTAAATCATCGCTCCGCTAACCCGTGTAGTGCTTTGGCTCGCTAAACTTTTAGGGGGTACCTAATCAATCAGCAAAGCTTACAAGCACATATCAACTAAGCACGGAGCAATGAGGAGATTTAAGAGGGAATTTAGGAGGGAATTGAGAAGGGAGTTGAGAAGGGAATTTAGCAATGGGATGTACAGCAGGCTTTTGGCTGGAGTGGTTCTGCTGTTTCTTAGCTGGAGTGTGGCAGGCTGTGCACCGGCAGCTTCTGAACAAGCTATTCCACAGCAAGCCAGCCTAGAACAAGCTGGCACAGCAACACCTGCCAATTTGGTGAGTACTGATATCGGCGACCAAGAGCAGGCGATGGCCACCTTTGCTGGTGGGTGCTTTTGGTGTATGGAGCAACCCTTCGACAACCTACCAGGCGTTGTTTCTACGACGTCTGGCTACATAGGCGGCACCGTAGATAACCCAACCTATGCCCAGGTTTCCAATGGCAATACCGGCCACGTGGAAGCTATGCAGGTTATCTACGACCCGGAGCAAGTCATGTATGAAACGCTCTTGCAAACTTTCTGGCACAATATTGACCCACTGGATAATGCAGGCCAGTTTTGCGATAGAGGCAGCCAATACCGTTCGGCCATCTTCTACGGCTCGCCCGAAGAGCAGGCGATCGCAGAAGCCAGCAAACAGTCCGTCGCTGAACGACTCAATCAACCGGTAGCCACAGAGATTTTGCCAGCAACGACGTTTTTCGCCGCTGAAGACTATCACCAGAACTACTATCAAACGCACCCTGTCCGTTACAAAATCTATCGATTTGGCTGCGGAAGAGACCAGCGGCTATCAGATATCTGGGGAGCAGACGCCCCTGACCACGAATGAAAAACAGCGGACCGGCAGATAGAAAACGGCAGATAGAAAACGGCATTAGAAGCCAACCAACAGCCGCGAATGGAGTTCCTATGAGCGATCTGCTATAAGTAATCTGTTTGAAGACTTAGCCATCCACCACAAAGTTGATTACTCTGCAGTGATCGCAGCAGGCAGTGTCATAGGGCTCATGCCGTGTGACCTGTCACCGTGATACGACGGATGCAAGTCCTCGGCAAAAGCGCAATCTGCGCCCTATGAGTATGACGCTGGCATGGCTGCGTAAAAAAAGATTGTGGATAGGGCTAGGGTCCACAAGCTGCGTGGTTGCCCTACTCAGCCATCTGCCTCTATTTACATGGCTATTCGCACGGATCACTGGCGCAGGCGACTGGATAGGCAGCCAGGGCATCTGGGCAACGCCGACTTTTATTACTATCTATGTCGTAGCGGCGGTAATGGGGCTACCCAATGTGGTTTTGATCGTGGCGGCGGGGTCACTGTTTGGCCTGCCCGGCGGGGTGGTTAGCGCGTCCATTGCAGATACCCTCAGCATTGCAGCCTGCTTTGGAATTGGCCAATCTTTGGGACGACGATGGATTACTCGGTCAGTCTGCAAAAACAGCAGATTTCATCAGCTAGATCAAGCTTTCGCAAGCAAGGGCTGGAAAATCGTTCTGCTTACTCGCCTTTCTCCCCTGTTGCCCTCTAATATCCTCAACTACGGCTTTAGCGTAACGCGAATTAATATCTGGGAGTATCTTTTCTTTTCGTGGCTTGGCATGCTGCCGATTATCTTTACCTACGTCTACATCGGGGCCTTTGGCGCAACGATGTTCATGCAGCGATCGCGATCTGAAAATATAGTCTTTCATGCAGCAGGACTACTGGTAACCGTAGGCGTCATGGTCTACACAACTCGGCTGACCACGACAGCATTAAAACGGCCCCACTAGTTATGCCCACTAGTTATGCCCACTAGATACGCCAACTAGAATTGATAAAGAAACGGGCTGTTTTAGGTTAAAACAGCCCGTTTTTGTAAACATCTGACCAAACTTCTACGAACACAAAACCAATCTTGCCCGCCTAGCTAGAAGATAATCCCATCGAAGCGAGATCGCATCACCAAAATAGTACATATAAACTACTTTGTTTGATACGATAGTCGTACCTGTTTCATTTGTCTGTGGCTCACCTCATGAATACGCAGCTGAACACTCATCTCAAACCGGGTGGATTTGTAAGACTCAAGGGTCAGCCGAGCGATCTGCCCGACTTTGTCCTAGAGCGCTATCTAGGTCCATTCTGTTGGATTCGTCAGCAGTCCTGGGGCCGCGTGCTATGGAAAGTCAGCGTCGCCAGGATCGAATCTGCCGTCTAGCAGCTAGGCCCTCCTACGATTGCCGGAGATACTACTCCCTGGCAGATGATGCCTTGGGTCTATTTGCATTAAAATTATCGGAACAGCGCGTGTAGGAATCCCTCTGGCAGAAAGCCTTCTGCGCAGACCTCCTACACGTACCTGCTGCCACCGTTGTTAGCCCTGCAAAAACGCTATGACTGCTCTTCAGGTTTCCGCCCGCGAACTGGTTCAGGCTGCTTACGAAAATCGCTACACCTGGGATAAAGATTTTCCCGGATACACGACAGATGTGGAGCTTAAGCTAGGTGACCAGACCTTTACAGGGACGGCGAAAGTAAACCCTGATTTGTCAGCAGAAGTCTCGGGCATAGAAGACGAAACAGCTCACAAAGTCGTCAAAAATCAGCTCTGGGAAGTCGCTATCCACCGCGTGAGTCGCCCGTTTGAAAAGAGCCATGGCGAAAACACATTTAAAACAGACGGAACAGACGAACAGGGCGCTATCAAGATCGCCGTCGGCGGAAAGGCAGAAGGCGATGCCTATAAGGTTAAAGACAATGAATTTGTGATGGTTCACCGCCACATTCACGGTGTTGTGGTCACGATCAACACTTTTAGCTCATACGACACCGGTAGCGGCTACCTGTCTCACACCTACGATTCGGTGTACCACGATCCCAAAACAGGTGAACTTAAGCAAGGCCGCAGCGAGTTTACAGACGACTATACAGAAGTAGGTGACTACAGCATTTTGGCCAAGCGCACGGTCACCTCTGCAGACAGTGCCAATATGGAAATCACGTTCTCTAATATTCAGCTACTCGCCTAGGGCATGACCACTGCAGGTATGACCCCAGAGATGCCCTCAGAAATGGCCTCGCTAGCTAGCCTAGACGCGAGAGGTAAAGCCAAAAAGCAAGATCGCGCCTGGCCGCTGTGGCCGATTGTACCGATTTATCCCTATGGGCAACGGCTGACCATCCGCCGGGAAATTGTGCCTGGTAAGCTGTGGATTTTTGATCAGATCCAGGGGATTTTTTATGTGGTGGTGCCCATCCGGATGACGGTCATCAAGCTTACCGGGGGAGGGCTGTTTGTCTTTTCTCCGGTGGCACCAACGGGTGAATGTGTGAGGCTCGTGCGTGAGCTTGAGGCTGAACATGGCCCGGTCAAGTATGTGATTTTGCCGACGGTGACAGGGGTAGAGCACAAGTATTTTGCTGGGCCATTTGCGCAGAAATTTAGGCAAGCACAGGTGTATGTCGCCCCAAATCAGTGGAGCTTTCCGCTGGATTTGCCGATGAGCTGGCTGGGGTTTCCGGCTAAGCGCACGCAGGTTTTGCCTGCCGACTCTTGTCAAGCCCCTTTTTACAACGAATTTGATTACGCTATCGTTGGGCCGATTGACCTGAGCGTGAAATCCTATACGGAGGTTGCTTTCTGGCATAGGGAAACGGGATCGCTACTAGCAGTCGATACCATTCTCTCTATCCCTACTGATCCGCCCGAAGTTGTCGTCCAGGATCCTTTTCCGCTGATGTTTCACGCGCGAGATAGCGCCACAGACCCGCTGATTGACACCCCCGACAATAGGCGAAAAGCCTGGGCACGCATAGCTTTGTTTTCCTTTTATTTTCAGCCGGACTGCTTGGATGTGCCATCGACTCGGGCCGTGCTAAAAGATGCTCGCAAAGCGCCCAATCGCTCCAAGAAAAATTACTTCGGGCTCTACCCGTTCCAATGGCAGGCAAACTGGTACGACTCCTTTGAAAAGCTCCGGCAGAGCGGGCGGCTCATTGTGGCCCCTATTTTACAAACGCTGATTTTTAATCGCGGGCCTAACGCTGTTTTGGCGTGGGCAGACAGGATTGCACAGTGGGATTTTGAGCAGGTGATTCCCTGCCACTTCAGCGCGCCAGTCGCTGCCACACCTGCAGAATTTCGCCAAGCTTTTAGCTTTTTAGAAAAGCCCAACCCCAACAGCTGGTCTGGATTTGAGCACGACGTACCGATGGCCGACCTAGCAACGCTTGGGCAGATCGACCGTCGGCTACAGGGCAATGTCATCCCGCCACCCATGGCAGACTAGTCGGACAGGGCAGGCAGACTGGCTTTCTTTAGCACGATAGCTTCTACAGGAATCACGCCTGCTTCGTCGCTACCTAGGCAGTCGGCAGCCGCTTTTGAAAGATCTAAAATGCGATCGCCCACATAGGGCCCCCGATCATTCACTCGCAGAACCACGGTCTTGCCATTATCAAGGTTGCGAACCTTCAGCCTTGTACCGAAAGGAAGGGACTTGTGAGCCACGGTGAGATCATTTTGATTGTAGATTTCACCATTGGCAGTAGCACGGCCATGAAAGTACGGGCCGTACCAAGAGGCCTCACCGGTCATCGCAATCTTAGAAGGCTGCAAATTTTGCAGGCTCATCAGCGCATCGCCAGCCTTAAGCGGGTCAACCGCCAGCGCTGAGCGCAGATTATTGGCCCAGGCCACAGCGGCCCATTCTTTGGAATAGCCCAGGTCATCAGCCATTGCATCATCAATAGCAAACAGCGAGCGGTCGGGCGTTCCCACCATCAAGTCGTCTGCTGAGCCAAGGGAAATATCTCGATTGGGGTAGGCGGAAAGCTGGGTAGGGTCGAAAGAGGCTTGGCGAATGAGTCTTTTCAGCTGCTGAGCCAGAAGATAGGCACGCTGCTCATCGGCAACGTAGCCAAGCGATCGCTCGCCCAAGCTAACTTTGTAAAGAGGCTTGGCCTGGAGCGATCGCCCAGCATCCTGCAAACACTGCTTAGAAAAAGCCGACGACCAAAGACCATTTTCTACCTGGGCGACTCGGTCTGTTGCGTTCACTAGCTTGACCTGGATATCGGTTGCGATAACCTGGCTTTTCCAATGGTCGCGCTTCGCTAGCTGAATCGGCACCGTCGCACTGTATGCGGCCTGATATAAAGATTGGCCCATCAGCCGCCCTGAATTGACAGACCGCCAAGCCTGACCCAAAAAGCCGAAAGATCGACCGAACTGAGAAGAGAGAAGGAATGCAGGCGGCGTGGGCGCACGCTTCAGGCCCGATATGCTAGCCATCAGCGCCGGTGGCAATGGCTTCAGAGAAGGGCCGATTGCATAAGCCGCAGGTTGAGTAGTGGCGCCGGACGGTAAAAACGAGAGTTGAATATCGGTCTCGCCGGGAGGGTTGCTGAAGCCAGGAGATAGGTCAGCTACGCTAGAAACAGAGGCAGGACGAACGTCCTGAGAAGGAGGCAAGGCCGGTGCTAAATCCATTTACTGTGAATGAACAACAACAAGCTCAGAGGGGTAATTCATCTGCTGTATACAGACTGAGAATCATCAGCATTACAAAAGCGCAGCAGCTGATAGTTGTACCCGTGAGCCGTAGTGAACGTCTCAACGCTGATAGGCGTGCAGTTTGGCAGCCCGCAGCAGCTTCAACATTCACATTGAGCCGAAAGCAACCCCTGTAAGAAATAAAGGTTTATTTCGAATCTCTGTATCAATTCTCACAATTATAAAGGCTTAACCTGTCTTTAAGAATTAGGCATTCACCTACTAAAGACAATTGTTGGCATCAGTTAGAAATCTGCTGCTTAAGAGAAAATGAGCGAAAGGCTGAGGACATAAGGCTTCGGCCGAAACTTTTCTTCACAATTTCAAAGGCAACCGGAACCCTATTGAAAATACTGATGATTTCCATTGAAAACGATTGCGTTCTTTACCGTTTTACCCCTTAGAATTTACTTTTTATGGCCTGAAGCGTCTGTTGAGAAATCATTTCCGGCTTATTCTACTTCGTGAAAATCAGCAAAATCGATATAGCGAATGGAGACATCGTCACCCTCAGCTTTAGTTTGGTCAGCACTCGCATCGACAGTGTGAAAGATGTCTTTGAACTGGCGATTCCAGAGGATATCTGCAACGTAGTAGCTGTGCCGAGTGTGAACCGCTTGGGCAACAGTTTGATCGATGCCGCTAACTGACACCAGCAGCCCGGCACTGGCCTGAATTAAGTCATCGTTAGACAGGCCATACAGCGGACTATCGGCATTGATGGGATGGAGCGCCGTCCAGGTGAGAAAAAAGTTGGGGTTGCGATCGCGCAGCAGCCCCAGCTCATAAAACCGGCGCATGAGCTTGCCTTCACTGACTTCATCTAGCGTCAGGTACACCCGCATTTGGGCTTCTACTATCTGATTGCGGCGTTCGTTGGCAGCGCGAAACATCAGCGTCGGCGTGCCCTTAAAAGGCGTAATGACGGCAACCTTACTAAATAGCACCCGCGCACTAGGCCGGGAGAACCGGGCATAGGCCAGCCCGGTGAGCACAGCAATGCCTATCAGGGAGATGATGGCTTCTAGCGTCACCAGTACATGCGCGTAGGTATTGCCCGGCGACATCACCCCGTAGCCAATGGAGGCTGATGTCTGAACGCTAAAAAAGAAGGCATCCAAGAACGAGCCTGGCCTAGCATTCACAATCGTACCTTCACCCCCCAGCAGATACAGGGCGGCAGCGATCGCATTTGCCAAAGCATACATCCCCGCCGTAATTGCCAAAAACCCCTGCCATGGAATGGTTAGCAGCAGATAGTAGGGGTCGCGCCAGTAGGAATACCATCCCCCCAAACCCAAGACATGAAATCGTCCGTTTTCAATGCGAAAATGGACCTGGGGCAGAGGGCGAGGCAGCATTCGACTAACGGGTATCTGGTTAACTGACACATCACCTGCATATCTCTGAAGCAGGTAACAATTAAGGCAGAGGCCATGATATCAACTCCTTGCTGCTTATGAAGTCGCTCGCCACCATTGCCCAGACCTTAGAAACCCACGTTCGGTCTTTGGGAGGCCCCCGCGATCCATACCTCGGAGCGGGCTCCCATCAGCTCGCTCAGCAATATATCAGCGCAACTTTCAGCGAGCTGGGTGAACTGACACCTCAGCGCTTTTTAGTAAAGACGCGTGAACATACCAACTGGCAGCTTACACTTCCTGGAAAAGACCCAGAGCTTGCACCCATTGTGGTCGGCGCTCACTTCGACACGGTCCCTGGATCCCCCGGCGCGGATGACAACGCCAGTGGTGTAGCTGCCATGCTGACCTTGGCTGAGCTGCTCTTCGATAGGGCGCAGCACCAGCAAGGGCCCAAGCGGACGATCTACTTTGTCGCCTTTGATCTCGAAGAGTACGGCCTAGTCGGCAGCACAACCTGGGCCAAACGCTGGCGTGAGCAGGCAAAACCCCTTCACCTAATGCTGTCGTTAGAAATGCTTGGTTACTTTTCTAAAGCGGCGCGATCGCAACAATACCCCTTGGATTTGCTCAGCCGCTTTTATCCCGATACTGGTAACTTCATCGCCCTAATTGGCAACATAGCAACCCTTTTCAAAATGAGAGCCCTCAAGCGTCAGCTGATAGCCGTCGGCGCACCCTGTCAGTGGCTGCCTGTCATCAACCAGGGCAGACAGATTCCACCGACGCGCTACAGTGACCACGCCCCCTTTTGGGACGAAGGCTACTCGGCCATCATGGTGACCGACACTGCCAACCTCAGAAATCCTCACTACCACACCGCAACCGATCGCCCAGAGACGCTGAATTTCGACATGATGGCGAAAATCACATACGGATTAGCCCTCACGCTGTGCGAATTATAATTTAGAGAATGAATAGAGGAAAGGCTATGAAGCGTCGTATTACACCCATAGTTTTATTGGGCGCAGGAGTTACCGGACTCCTGGCAACTACCTTCAGCGCGCCATTCCTTGCATCGAAAGTCGAATCCAGGCTGACAGAGTTACTACAGACGGCCGCCCTGGCGCAGACTGAGCTGGCCCAGTCTGTCAAACAGTCTGTCAGGCAGGCCGTAATTCCAGAAATTGAGCTAGCAGAAGCGGTGAGCACACATTTTGCCGTGGTGGCAGGTGGTGGCGCACCCAGCTACAACGAAATTGCCCTAGAGAAAAACGTTCGCTACTTTCAGCGATCGCTCACCGAAGCAGGCCTCAATCCCAGCCTAGCCAGCCTCTTTTTTGCCAACGGCAACGATGGCCAAGCAACCGTGAGATATCTGGATGAAAACAACCGGCAGCAGTTCAAAGCACCTGAAATTGACGAGCTAGACGGCCCGGCGACCTACGCCAATACCTACGGTTGGTTCAAGGCGATCGCCCAAGCCGAAAAGCCCTGCCCTGCCTTCTTTTATTTCACCGGACACGGCGCGTACAATCCTGAAAACGAAGACAATAACTCACTCATTCTCTGGGAGGAAGCCTTTGTCTCGGTCAAAGAAATGGCTGGCTGGCTCGATCCACTCCCTGCCGACCAACCCTTTGTGACCATGATGGCGCAGTGCTACTCCGGTGCATTTGCCAACCTCATCTATGAAAATGGCGACCCGGAGCAGCCGGTTGCCCTGCAATCCCGCTGCGGCTTTTTTGCAACCGTAGCTTCTAGGCCTTCCGTCGGCTGTACACCAGCGGTCAATGAGGCCGATTACAAAGACTACAGCTCCAGTTTCTTTGCCGGACTCACGGGACGCGATCGTATTGGCAACCCTGTTAGCTCAGCCGACTACAACACAGACGGCAAAATCTCCTACGCAGAAGCCCACGCCTTTGCAAAGGTCGATGAAGAAACTACAGACTGGCCAATTTCTACTGTGGAAGCCTGGCTGCAAAGGCAGGTTGAAGCAGCAGACATTACTGATATCCTGGCGCTGCCGGTCGATGAACTGGTTGCGATCGCCCGCCCGGAGCAACAGTACGTGATTAATTCACTCGCCGAACTGCTCGGTTTCGATACCAGCCAGTCGTATCTGACCAATCAAGAGCGAATCGGGTTTCCCGCAGAAGACACCGTCGAAGAGGCCTATCATATGCGGCTGCAGATGGAGTTAGCGAATGTCGGCATCGAACAAACTATCCGAGACAGCCAGAACCTAGAGCAAATTGCCATCCTCGAGAAGATTCAAAACTGCGAGGCGGGAAGCTGGTAAGTCTTGCTAGCCAGGCAACCTTGAGCATCAAAGGACGCTGCTGTAGGAAACAATCCGCCTGAATGGCCTCTGGTTACATCTACAGCGTCTCTAGAAAAGCGAGTAAATCCGCCATGTCTTTCTCGTTGGGCTGAAACTGTGGCATCGGTGGCGTTTTTCCACTAATAACCTGGTCAATTAAGGCCACGCGGGACTTTCGCTCAGAGACGTTTTGCAGGCTAGGACCGACCTCGCCCGAAGCTTCTAACCCGTGGCAAGTTGCACAGTTTAGCTGAAAGATATCCTTACCGCGCACAGCATCGCCCTCTAGCTGCAGCACGCTCTGCACATAGGGATCGTCAGGATGGAAGGCATAGAGTCCCCAAAGGGAAAGACACAAAAGCATGACCAGTGCCAAAACCGTGACCACAGCACGCTGCAACGAGCGACTCACCGACATCTCACTGGGTTCGCTTACAAGCGCCTGCACTGATGCAGTCTGTTCTTCAATCCTTTCTGCCATTGAGACTCAATTCCTTGGAACAAGGGCTTCGAAGCAAGCAATTCAAACCAGACCTTCAAATAAGCCCTTCAAACAGGTTTCTGAAGCAAACTTTTCTTGACAAGTCCCTACACTGCTGACTCTGAATTTCCCTACACATATCTTAAAATTTTTGCAGAGAATTAAACAAGCCCTGAGCCCCCCGAACCGCCTCCTTTTCTCTGCATTAAACATTAAGAATTTGGCCATCCAAGTATTAGAGAATCGCGCCCTAGATCGCCTTTAAGTAAATTTGAGTGTACTTTTGCCCGTCGGATCTCAATTCACATTAAGATTAGCTAAGCTAAATCAGCTAATTATTAGCAGGAGAATCATAGTGGTAGAGCCTTTACTATCTGGCATCGTTTTAGGTCTTATCCCCGTTACGCTCATCGGCCTATTCGTTGCAGCTTACATGCAGTATCGCCGGGGCGATCAGCTCGGCGGCTAAGTAACCCGCTTCAGCACTAGAAGCATCGATCAATTCAAAGCCCCGCTGAGTCCTAGTGGCATTCGGCGGGGCTTTGAATTCGGGTGATAGGCATACAGTCTTACACCCGGTAAGCCGTTAAACCTCTCAGGGCAAGCTGAGCCGTTCCGTAGGCGGCTTCTGTATTCGTAGCGGTGGTGACAGCCACGGTAGCTTTACCGCTGCTCAGATGCCGATGCCTAATTTGCTGCCAGGTCTGGTTTTGAGCGCCACCGCCTGCGGTGTACACCTGCTGAATAGGGACTGCGCCAAGGTCGCGGAGCTTTTGGTATCCTTCTGCTTCTATGCGAGCGATCGCATCTAGCAAACCATACAAAAAAGACACATCATCAGTCGGACGCGGCGTTAAGCGCGGTGCATAGTCCGGGTCGTTGATCGGAAAGCGCTCCCCTGGTTTTGTTAGCGGATAGTAGTCGAGCTGGCACGGCTGAGCAATGTCGATTTTGCTACTGAGTTCGCCTAGCTGCGCGGATGAAAAAACCTGCTTCAACACCGCACCGCCTGTATTGGAGGCACCGCCAACAAGCCATAAGTCTCCGATTCGATGGCTATACACGCCGTAGTCTCGATTTTCAATCGGAGCACTGTTTAACAGCTTTAGCACCAGCGTTGAGCCGAGGGAGGTCACCGCTTGGCCAGGACGATGGGCACCACTTGCCATGAAGGCCCCAATGCTGTCGGTGGTTCCAGCGCAGATTTGGCACATGCCTGGGATCTCAAAACGCTGGGAGAGCGCAGGCAAAATACTTCCAACAGCTTCTCCAGGCGTCTTCACAGCCGGTAGCCATGGGGAAACTGGCAGATTCAGCAACCAGTCTGGATAAGTCAGAGCTCGCACGTCATAACCTAATTTCAGTGCGTTGTGGTAGTCGCTTACCGCAGGTTTGCCGTGGAGCAAGCTGGCTATCCAGTCGGCCTGATGCGCGATGTAGCTCACTTGCGATCGCACCGAGTTTGCTAGGGTGTGATGCCACCACAGCGCTTTCACCAAGCTAGAGGTCGCACTACAGGCTGGTGAACCTGCAGGCGCAACAGCTACTACCTCAGCAAGCGCAGAGCGAGCCGTCGAGTCGTTGTATAGCAGGGCAGGGGTAAGCGGTTGGGTTGTGCGATCGCACAGCAACACGGTCGCCGATGTGCCATTGATAGCAATCCGCTGTAGCTGACTACGAATTTCTAAGGGCAGGTCGTCCAGCAGTTGCCATAGGGCCTGCTGCCAGCTCGCCGGTCGCTGGACGTCGCGAGGCGTAAAGTCGTGACGCGCTTGCACCAGAGCTTGACCAGCCGAATCGATTGCGATCGCCCTCGCACCAGACGTTCCAAAATCAATCCCTAGGGCGTACATATAGAGTGTCTATACCAAAGCCAAACGAGGGTAGCAAATCTCTGTAGCGCCTGCGCTTCTCCAAAAACCTAGCCCTGTAGGAGATAGACGGCACAATCCATCTCCTACAGGGCTACCGAGCAATTGAGCAATTAGCAGCTAACTTCGCTAACTTCTCTAGAGATAAAGTCAAATGGCTGATCGATAAAGGCCGTATCTGCGATGCCCGCATCCAGCGCTCGGTCTTTCACCATCTGCTTCATGATTTGGATGCCCTTCACCGTAGGGGCGATGGGCACGCCCAGAGAGTTGTAGGTTTCTCTTAATCCTTGCAAGACACGCTCCATCAGCACGTCGTTATTACCGGCTACTAGCGCGTAGCTGCTATAGCGCAGGTAATAGTCCATATCGCGCAGGCAGGCAGCGTACCGACGGGTGGTGTAGGCGTTTCCACCAGGGCGCAGCAGCTCAGGCACTTCTTCAAACAGCTGCTTACTGGCCTCTCTAGAAATCTCAGCGGCGTTGGCGCTGATCATCGCCGCCACCTTCACCCGACTCAGCCCGGTGGTGAAATACGACTGCAGGGAGTCTATAGCATCACGATCTAAGTAGCGACCTGTGGTGTCGTAGTTGCTAATCAAACTTGTGACCGTATCTCGCATTAAGTTCTCCAAAAACTTGAAGGGCAGGCTTGAAAGGCAATAGCAGCAGTGGTTGCAGCCTTCTAAATACATGACTTTTAGTCTACCACGCGAGATAAATGCCCTCACCGTAGGGCCCTCTAAGATGAGGGTGATCGAAGGAAAAGTTTACAATTCGGTCTATTCAGCAATCTTCATGAAACGTTTTGCAAAGAAACTAAACATTTTCGCGTGTATTTTTAGAGCCCTTCTCCACCCGGTCGGCTTTTGCTGATGTGCTTTCGCTGATGACAAGCGCCGAGATATATCAATTAAGACACTGGTAGGACGCTGGGGTCTGACAGCAAAAATAAAGTAGTCAGGATTACCTATAAAGAAGAGTTCAACAAAACTTGTTGAAGATGGTAAGACTTGTTGCAGCTTCCGTATAGGAGTATACAAAATCTGCCGTTCGCTATCCATAGGATCATCAGATGTCCCTAGATGGCCCTTTTGCAAAACTTAGGAAAGACACTTATGACTGGAAACGAGTCGCGTGCGCAAGCAATTTACGAAATTACAAACAAAGAACCGATAGAGATGAAAGCGCCTGAGAAGCTTGAAGATCTCTGGGCCTCGCACGTTTTTTGTTTGAACAAAATGCAGGCCAGCCTGCCCAAAAGCGTTTTCAAGTCGCTCAAGAAAACCATTAAAACCGGAGAGAAGATTGACCCGGATGTGGCAGATGCAGTAGCCGGTGCTATGCGCGACTGGGCGATGTCGATGGGTGCCAAGTTTTATGCCCACGTGTTCTACCCTCTGACTGGCGGCACAGCCGAAAAGCACGACGGTTTCATTTCGCCCCAGAGCGATGGCGGCGTCATTTCAGAATTTTCGGGCAAGCTGCTGATTCAAGGCGAGCCAGACGGATCTTCTTTTCCCAACGGCGGGATTCGCGACACGTTTGAAGCGCGCGGCTATACCGGCTGGGATGTCACGAGTCCTGCCTACATTTTAGAAAGTGAGCTGGGCGCAACGCTCTGCATTCCCACCGTTTTTGTCTCTTGGACTGGCGAAGCACTCGATAAAAAGACGCCTCTACTGCGATCTATCGCCGTCGTCGATAAGGCCGCTAAGCGGATGCTCAAGCTGCTGGGCAGCGATGAAGTGTCAACCGTTAGTTCTAGCTGTGGTGCTGAGCAGGAGTATTTCCTAGTTGATACTCACTTTGCCAACGCGCGCCCTGACTTGCTGATGGCAGGCCGCACCCTGTTCGGCAAAGCGCCTGCAAAGGGTCAGCAGTTTGACGACCATTACTTCGGTGCGATTCCACCGCGCGTGCAGGCCTACATGCATGAGGTAGAAGAAACGCTATACAAGTTAGGCATTCCAGCCAAGACCAGCCACAACGAAGTGGCG
>JBCBJS010000028.1:0-62058 GCA_038523095.1 Cyanobacteria bacterium J06626_6 | reverse complement strand
GCCAAGCCTACCTATCAATGAATCGCTACGACGAGGCACTCACTGATTTTAATCGCGCTATCGAACTTAATCCTGAATACGGATGGGCGATCGCATCCCGCGGCCAAGCCTACCTATCAATGAATCGCTACGACGAGGCACTCACTGATTTTAATCGCGCTATCGAACTTAATCCTGAACTCGACTGGGCGATCGCAAACACAGGCAAAATTCACCAATTGATGAAGCGCCATGAGGAGGCACTTACAGACTTCAATCGCGCTATCGAACTGGACCCTAAACTCGATTGGGCGATCGCAAACAGAGGTGTAACTTACGGATCAATGCAGCGCTACGAAGAGGCACTTACAGACTTCAACCGCGCTATCGAACTGGACCCTGAATACAAATGGGCGATCGCAAACAGAGGTGTAACTTACCAATCAATGCAGCGCTACGAAGAAGCACTTACAGACTTCAACCGCGCTATCGAACTGGACCCTGAATACAACTGGGCAGTTTTTCAACGTGGGAGAACATATCTACTTCAGCACCAATATGAGACAGCACTCGTGGAGCTAAAGGCCATAGTCACGAATGATGATGTAGACGACTGGGACTACTACCACAAGGGACTTGCCCACTTCGGCCTTTCTCAAACAGAAAACGCCAAATCCGACTTAGCCCAGGCCATCCAACTAGCCAAAGAATCTTACGAAAAAGACCCTACTAATCATCAAAATACTCTGAACCTAGCCCTCTATTACCTAGTCGTTCGCAATCTTTCCACTGCCCAAAAGCTTTACCAAACAGTCCTCAATAAAAACGCTCGCAGCGGCTATATCCAAGAAGCCATACAAGACTTACAAGACCTACTCGCTATTTTTCCGAACTACCCCAAAGCAAAAGAAATGGAAGCGTTCCTAAGAAGCGCCTTGAAGGAGAGGGAAAATTGAACCACCTAATGAAGCAGATCACGCAAGATTGGGTTGATAAGCAGTGAGTGATTTCGCAACGGCACAAAGAGAACTAGATGTGACAAAAAACGCAAATTACGACGCTGTTTGCTTTCACGCGCAGCAGTGTGTCGAAAAATATCTCAAGGCGAATCTGCAAACAAGAAAGAAGCTGAACAAGCGCTCAAGGATTGCCTACAAATTCGTCGAGTCGTAAGTAGCAGTCTTTCCTAGAGCGAACAAGCAGATATCATAATCGACTTGACAAAATTTATATTTTGATAATACTAGAAATATGGAAGCAAGCAAAGAGCAATCACTCGAAAGCATAGCTAATGCGTTTGCTGCGCTAGGCCAGCCGTCTCGATTGAAGATTGTGCGGCTATTGCTGGCTGCCTACCCAAAGGGACTTCCAGCTGGCGAGATTCAAAAAGAGCTGGGGATTGCGGGAGCGACTCTGTCTCACCATCTCGATAAGCTACGGCAAGTTGGGATTGTTACCTCTGAGAAAGACCGGCAGTGGATTTGGTACAGCGTTCAAGAGAAGTCGCTAACCGGGCTGCTCGACTTCCTGTTTGAAGAGTGCTGTACGCGCAATCACGTGGTTAGCGTGGAACACATTGGACGCGCGATCGCAGACAGCACAAAAGCTCCAGACCGCTATGACTAGAAGACGCTCGCCCTCGAATTTTTTTGGCTTTTATTTCGATATTTGCAGAAATACCTAAGGAGAAAGCTCATGTCCGCAAATGCATTTACTCGGTTGAACCATAGTTTTCGCCGATTAGTTCAGCAGATGGATGGGGTGATTTTAGCGATCGCACTCATCCTCCTCACGCTTACTTTCACCGTTCCTAGTCAAGCCTCTGCTAGCCTCCGCTTTGCCCTTAGTAGCCTGTGGCACGTTGCCT
Organism: Cyanobacteria bacterium J06626_6; assembly: GCA_038523095.1. Lineage (GTDB taxonomy): Bacteria > Cyanobacteriota > Cyanobacteriia > Phormidesmidales > Phormidesmidaceae > Phormidesmis. Next base: position 60,212 of record JBCBJS010000028.1, on the reverse strand, counting down.
CCTTTCTGCTGCTTTCTATTGGTATCGCAGCCTACGCGACCGCTAGCGGCGCAGATAATCTCATCGCCAAAGCCTTTCAGGGAAAGGTGGCTGTGATGATTCCTGTCGCGGCGCTCTTTGGGGCGCTTTCCCCGTTCTGCTCTTGTGGAGTGATCCCGATTATCGCGGCGCTACTGTCCATGGGCGTTCCGGTTGCGGGTGTGATGGCTTTTTGGCTCTCTTCTCCGCTGATGGATCCGTCCATGTTTTTCCTCACAGTAGGCACGCTGGGAACGGGGTTTGCGTTTGCTAAGACCTTTGCCACTGTTTTCGTTGGGTTGCTTGGCGGATTTGGGACGCTGCTGCTGATGAATACGCATCCTGCGTTTGCAGCTCCGCTGAAGGCGGGCGTGGGTAACGGGGGCTGCGGTGGCAGCAAAATTCGCAAGCCAAAGGCGGTCGTGTGGAAGTTTTGGCCGGTGGCTGAGCGCAGAGAGAAGTTTTGGATGGGGGCTAGGAAGCAGGCGCTGTTTTTGGGTAAGTGGCTGGCGTTTGCTTTTGTGCTGGAGAGTTTGATGATGGCTTACGTGCCAAATGAATGGATTGGGACGGTCGCCGGGAGCGATAGTGGCTTATCAGTGGTGATTGCTGCGCTGGTGGGTGCGCCCGCTTATCTCAATGGCTACGCAGCGCTACCGCTGATTGATGGTCTGATTCAGCAGGGGATGAATCCGGGGGCTGGTATGGCTTTTTTAATTGCGGGGGGCGCTACGAGCATTCCGGCCATGATTGCGGTGTTTGCTCTGGCCCGTCGGCCTGTATTTTTGGCCTATCTGGGCTTTGCCTTTTTGGGGGCCGTGCTGTCTGGGCTCGCGTTTAGCGCCTGGGCGTAGAGGTATCCGTAGCCGTATCTTTCGTCTAACTGCTGTCTGAGTACAAATGACTTAACTACCGAGAGGCCTCCTTGCCATGAATCCCATAGACGTTTTGCCCGATCCTGTACTGCAAGATCGAGGCCAGTTTTCTCAGATTTTTTTGCAAAAGGGCATTGATACTTTCCAAGCTGCCTGCCGGTACGTCAAAGCGATGCCCTATGGCTCAAATGCTGACAGCAGCAGTTCACTCATTCTGTTCGAAGAAGGGCAGGGAACTTGTACAACAAAGCACGGCGCGATCGCCCGCCTTGCCCAAGAACAAACCCTACCCGTCTACAAAAACCTGGGCTTCTACCGCCTAAATGACACCATTGTCACGGGCGTCGATGACATTTTGAATGCCTACGGTCTCACCTTCATTCCCCAAATTCACTGCTTTCTGGAATTTGATACCTATCGTGTCGATCTTACAGAGGGCAACTGTAACGGTAAGAATCAGACCATTGACGACTACGACTATGTGGTTAGGGTGACCCCTGACCCAACCTACGAAGAGAAGAGAGCATGCTACTTGAGTTATCTTCGACGCTACTATGCGATCGCGCCTGAGCTGAAAGCGGTGGGTGAAGAGAGGGTTCTGGAGATTTTGGAGAAATGCGATCGTCAAGTCACCTACCAGTGCTCTTTAATGCTCAGTTCTCTGTAATGCTAAGCGCCTCCTACGTTTGTGGCTACGGCAGCTAAGACACCGAAAAAATTAGCCCTTAAGTCTTACAAAAAGATTGGTAAAAGCAAACTTTCAGCCCTTATCCTACAGATCCGAAGCTGAATACTTTTCCGGCGGCAACCGTAGCCTATGAGCACCGATAGCAACGTCCCAAATCGCAAAGTTCTGATCTACGATACGACCCTTAGAGACGGCATTCAGCGTCACGGTATTTCTTGTACGCTCGAAGACAAAATCAAAATCCTTCACCGCCTAGCCCAGCTCGGCATTCCTTTCATTGAAGGCGGCTGGCCCGGTGCGAACACCGTCGATACCCAGCTCTTTGAGTATCTAAAAAGCAAGCCCCTGACTGGCACCCAAGTTGCTGCATTTGGCTCTACCCGCCGCCCTCATCAAACCGCTGCTGAAAGTCAACTTCTCAAAGCCTTATTAGATGCGAACACCCAGTGGATCACTATCTTTGGCAAATCCTGGGATCTTCACGTCACCGATGCCCTAAAAGTAACCCTTGGCGAAAACCTGGCCATGATCCAGGACTCGATAGAATACCTCCGTGCCAATGGCCGCCGCGTCATCTACGACGCTGAGCACTGGTTCGACGGCTACAAAACCAACCCCGACTACGCCCTCAAAACCCTACAGGCCGCAGTCCTCGGCGGTGCAGATTGGCTTGTCCTATGCGATACCAACGGCGGTACCCTTCCCGACGAAGTCAAAGCCATCACCCGAACCGTTCACGCTTGGCTCCAAACCCGCCACGGCGATCTGCCCACCCCTCCGCAAATCGGCATTCACACCCACAATGACAGTGGCACCGCCGTCGCCAGCTCACTGAGCGCCATTACCGCAGGTGCCACCATGATTCACGGCACTATCAATGGCTATGGTGAACGCTGTGGCAATGCTGACCTATGCAGCGTCATCCCCAATCTGCAGCTTAAGATGGGCCACCTTTGCCTACCCCCAGACAACCTAAAAACGCTCACCGAAACCAGCCGCTACATCAGCGAAATCGTGAATCTTGCCGCTGATGATCACGCGCCCTATATTGGCCGCTCCGCCTTTGCCCACAAGGGCGGTATCCACATCAGCGCTGTCGAACGCAATCCTAAAACCTACGAGCACATTTCACCTAATGACGTGGGCAACCACCGGCATATCGTGGTGTCTAGCTCATCCGGTGCGAGCACGGTGCTGTCTAAAGCAAAGAATTACCACATTGATCTCAAAAAGGGCCATCCGGCTACGCGTCGTATTATCAACCGCGTAAAAGAATTGGAAGGGAAAGGCTATCAGTTTGAAGCTGCTGAAGCGAGCTTTGAGCTGCTGATGCTTAGTGAGCTAGGCATTCATCAGCCGATGTTTCAGCTGCGGGGCTTCGAGGTAAACTACAACGTCATTCAGTCAGATGTTCAGTGCAACATTGGTGCCCGCGCCATGATCAAAGCCGCTGTGAAAGGTCAAGACGTTTTAGAAGTTGCAGAATGCATGGGACCTGTTTCTGCGCTCGACAAAGCCCTACGCAAAGCACTTGTCGGTTTTTTCCCAATTGTTGAGAGCTTCTATCTGACCGACTATAAAGTTCGAATCCTCAATAGCGAGGCTGGTACCGCGGCCAAAGTACGCGTTTTGGTAGAGTCCAGCGATGGCGAAGCGCGCTGGTCTACGATTGGCGTCTCGGTCAATATTTTGGAAGCGTCTTACCGAGCAGTTGCCGCAGGGATTGAATATGGCCTGTACAGAGAGAATTCTGCCCTTCAGCGGGCAGAAGTGACGCTGTAGGAATCGTTTCAATTTACAGGTTCTATTAGGCCGTGCGGCTCACTGGTCTGGTGCAGTGACTAGTCCAGGTAACCCATGAGGGTAGCAGGATCTTCATCAATATCGTTGCTTGCAATCGGTCGATGCCCAGGTAGCGTGTCAATGTCAGAAACGGCCAGCGTACTGACTGCCACCGGACGGTGCCCTGGCAGAGAATCAGTAGTCGCAATTTCAAAAGAGTCTGACATCACTGGGCGTATGCCTGCTGAAGAGAGAGAATCAACGACTTCCACATCGCTTAGCGCAATCGGGCGGTGGTTGGGCAAGGTATCAGATTCAACGACGCGGGTGTGGTCTGGTAGCTCCATGATTTCATTTTTAGATGCTTTGACAAGTCCGCCTTTTTTTTCAGAACCGGATTTTGAGGTAGAAGTCGAAGCCGTCGCTTTCTTACGAGTGCGGCTACTGGTTGAGGTACTTTTGCTGGTACCGTTCTCGTTGGTGGTGCTCATGACGTTGACCTTGCTTGCTCTATTGTGGGAATCCTGCCAGACCCGGTGTCTTCCTGTGGCAGGCGGCGAGTGACACCAGCTGGCTGACCTACTAGCTGAGTGATTCTGTAGCTGACGAGTCTTCGGCTGGTCACAGACTATAGCGAGCTACTTTCATCGCTGTTGGCAAAAAAATGCCTGGCGTTAATTACTAAGCTTAAGAAAATATTATAAGTGATAACCTGACTTATTCAGTTTATGAAAGGTGATAACACTCATAAATAGAACTGGTTTGGTGTGTGCAAGGACACATTGCGAACGCTATAATGAGAGATGTCTTGACTCTTGGAGTCAGGAATGCACTAACTAAGCACCTGGGGCTGAAACGGTTTCGACGTTTTAACGAAAGTCGCAGCGTGATGCAGGTCAAGAGTGAGTCACCTCTTGTAAATAAAGGCTCAAACCTAAAGATACATGCAAACGACATCGTACCTTTTGCTCGTAAGCGCGCTCTTGTAGCTGCTGCCTAAACACCTCTTACAGGTTCGAGCGTCTGAGTTGTGACTCCGTTAATCACCTCGGACTAAACCCCCAACGGATGCGTCAGCAAACTTTCTTCGGTGGGTGCGCTGACTAAGACTTTCATCGAAGCATCCTGTTTCCGGGATAATGGATAACTCCCGCCTTGAGGGTTAGAAAGGCTATACCTGTGAATGAGCGCGGCGTGATTACTTAAAGCGGACACGGGTTCGACTCCCGTCAGCTCCATTGAGTTTGATTAAAAAAAGCCCAACTCTAGGTGTAGAGTTGGGCTTTTTCTATGGCGGTTTGTGTAGCCAAGATTTTTACTGTCGCTGCTGGCTTACGGAAAGGTGCGGATTACAGGAGTGTCTTGATGGCGGTAGTGACCAGCACCGCACTAATCAGATAAAACACACCCACCACTTGCAATTCTGTCCAGCCGGATAGCTCAAAGTGATGGTGTAGAGGGGCCATTTTGAAGAGCCGTTTCCCCTTTCCATCGGGTCCTTTAGTCGCTTTGTAGTAGCTGACCTGCAAGATGACGGAAAGAGTCTCAGCAAAAAAGAGCAGCGTGACAACTAGCAGGCCAAATAGATTGCCGCTCAGAATGCCTACTGCAGCCAGTGCGCCGCCTAGGGCTAGTGAACCTGTATCACCCATGAATACTTTGGCCGGATTGCGGTTGTGAGCCAAAAAGCCAAGACAGGCCCCGCTCAGCGCTGCACAAAAAACCATCAGGTCTGGGTGCGCAGGACCTACCAAAACGCCTAGCCCAAACAGTGAAATTGCGCCCGCACCCCCCATCAGTCCATCAACGCCATCGGTCAGATTGGTCGCGTTGCTCTCAGCTACGAGCACAAATCCGGCTAAGGGCCAAAACAGGAACCCTAAGGGCAGCGTCAGACCGAGGGGCATTGCGATGGTGGTAATGTCTGCTGACTGGGTAGACATCGCCCACAGACAAAAGGCGATCGCAAACCCGACCTGTAAAACCAGCTTCATTTTGGGTGAGATTCCCTTGTTGGAGCGGCGGCGCATGACCTGCCAATCGTCTAGCCAGCCAATGAGACCGTAGGCAAGCGTCATTATGCTTACGCCAAGCACCATGGGTGAAAAACCAGTCCAAATTAGAGCTACCAGAACGGCCACTGGAATAAAGAAAATGCCACCCATTGTAGGGGTGCCTGCTTTCTTTAAGTGAGCCTTGGGACCATCCTCTCGGATAAACTGAGCCGCTTTCAGCTGTTTCAATATGGGCAGTACGCCATAGCCAGCCGTTGCTGATAGCACCATGCCTGCAATCAGCGGCCCCGTAAGCTGAGCGCCTAATCCCTTACTTTGACCGACCTCGCGACCAGTGGCTAGGTCAAATCCAATGGCTGAAACCAGCAGAGCAACTGCCAATATGCTGGAGAGCTTTATCCCTGACAAACCAACAGACTTTGATGAAAACCTTGCGTCCACAACTTCATTCCTTCACTTACCACACACCTTTCCCAAATTTCACTGGAACTTTACTTTGTAAACACAAGTTAAATGCACACAAACGAAACCCAGTTAAACCAGCCATTTCAGTGAGTTTGGGGCTCTCTAAATGACACTTTTTGTGACCCGCTGACCGTCCGCTTCGACTTTGCTGCTCACTTTGACTTGCCTACTACAAGTGAACGTGGGCGCAAGTGAAAGTGGGCGAATTGTTCGTAGTCGAATGATGAGTCGAATAGGCGATCTACGTATTTATACGCAGATAATCTACTTAAAAATGTTACGACGCTACACCGGGGCAGCTCATAAAAGTTTTGGCTTTTCACAGATTTACAGGTTGTAAAGCCGCCTTTTGGCAAAATTAATTTGCGAGACTGCTTATTTAAGTCTGTGTCTGGCCGAGTCTTCTATCTTTAGCCTTCATCGTCATCTAACGACATTTCATCGTCTTCGATGTCATCGTCGTCATCGTCATCCTTATCCTCTGTGCCCATAAGGTCTGCAAGCTCTTCAGGTTCAGGTTCGTCCCCAACACTGTCTACAGGTTCGCGAGGAATGAGTCTCCCTGTGCCTTCTAGCCAGTTGAGGATGGAAGAATCACGCTGCAGTGGAATAACGCCAGCGGGTTTCTCCCGGGGGATTTGACGGACGGATGGATTGTAGTTGTCGCTCATTAAGTTGAAGTTGCCGAACAGGCTGATTAGGTGTCACTTACTCGAAGACAGCTGCTCATTACTACAGCAGCTATCCGTATGGGTCCGCATATTCCTTAACGCCGACAGGTCAGATGCGTCGCTAGAACACAAGGTTAAGACCTAAGGCTAAGAATATATAATTGAAAATTAGCTAAGAAATTTCACAGGATGAAATCTCGCATGTAGTCTTTGAAGGCTTCCTTCTGAAGGCCTACATTTCAAAGCTTGTAGATTTGTCCGTAGGTATAGACAAGTGCGTATCCAGTTATCGATTCGGTTCGGTTAACTTGGAACGCTGACATTACACTACCATCGCATTAATTACATCGAATAGTAAATGATGTCAATCTCTGCCTTATATTTCTTATCTTTCTCTCTTTGAGTGACTTTTTTAACGATGGGTGTGTATATCCCAGCACAATTATGCTGAGCAAAATTGATTTGAAAAATGCGATCGCTGCTAAAAACCGTGGCATCCTCGCAACCGAAGCCGATAGACAGGTGATTGCCAGTATCATTGCCCGTGTCGAAGATAACAATCCTACACCAGCGCCACTGTCTGCGCCTGAGCTGTTGGCAGGCGACTGGCGCTTGCTGTACACCACCAGTCAAGAATTGCTGGGTATAGACCGAGTGCCGCTGGCGTCGCTGGGCAATATCTATCAGTGCGTTCGCCCGCAGCAGTCTCGCATTTACAACATTGCAGAAGTGAAGAGTCTGCCGCTGTGTGAGGGGCTGGTTTCGGTGGTGGCGAGCTTTTCGCCTGCCCCTGCAGAATGGCCTACGCCGACTGATGTTGCCAGTGGTAATGCTGCGAGCGAGTCTGGTAGCGGCGCTGTCGCTGTGGCCGCCCTGTCTGCCTCCAAGGTCAACGTCAAGTTCGAACGAGCAGTTTTTGGGCTACAGCGTGCGCTTGGCTATGTTGGTCCGGCTCAGCATATTCAAAAGCTGGAGACTGCTGAAAGGGTTGGCTTTTGGCAAGGCATAGACTTTGCCATCAGTGCCGACCGCGATCCCGGTTGGCTCAAAATTACTTACCTCGACGAAGATTTGCGGATTGGTCGGGGGAACCAGGGAAGCTTGTTTGTGCTTACGAAAGACGCTCCAGGAGAATGACATGCTCCCCCTTTCTCAGAGCCATCTGACGCTGCTGGAGGCCTGCCCTCGCAGGTATCAGTATGTTTTTTTTGATGCGCTATTGGGGCCATCGAGCTATGAGCAGCGTGTCACCACCCAGTGGGGTAATCAGTTTCACCTGCTGATGCAGCAGGCGGCTCTGGACTTACCGGTGGAGGCGATCGCACCGGCAGATACAGAGCTGGCAACTAGCTTGCACGCCCTTGCCCAGGCGGCTCCCGATGTCTTTGCCCACCTGCCAACGGCTTCGGCGCCTACGAGTGACTCCGTCCAGCTATCGGATAGCTTTAGCCAGAGCGAACACCGGCGTACACTCAGCTTCAACGGCTATTTGCTGACGGTGATTTACGACTTGGTGGTGTTTTCAGAAAAGCGCGCTGTAGGCGATCACAGCGGTCATATCTTCGATTGGAAAACCCATCAAAAGCCCCCGCCAAAAGCCTGGCTGATGAACGATTGGCAGACCCGACTCTATCGCTATGTACTCTGTGAGACGACCGATCTCGAACCCACGCAAATTTCTATGACCTACTGGTTTGTTCGCCCTAGCCATCAGGCCGATGACAAAGGCAAAAGTCCAGCGCAGCCGACTAGCTACCGGTTTGACTACACTCAGCTGGCCCACGATCTCACGCGTCAGGATTTGCAGCGGCTGACCGACGAGCTGACAGCCATGAGAGAGCTGGCTGATTTCCCCAAGGTCTCTATTGAAAAGGGGCTGTGCGATCGCTGCCCGTACAATATTCGCTGTGACCGCAGCGATCGCACCTTTCCCCAAGACCCTAGCCGCTTGTTAAAGGCTGCGAGTCAGCTCACGGCAGACACTGCCCGGGAGGTCTCCTGGTGACCTAGTTCACCCAATAGCGCTATCCTGAATCATCTGGCCGCCAGTTATCCCTGAGCCAAGTCATCTCCCTGAGCCAAGTCATCATCCCTGAGCCAAGTCATCATCCCTGAGCCAAGTCATCATCCCTGAGCCAAGTCATCATCCAGCTGTCTTCATGGTCACCGCCAAAATTCCCACCGCCAAAATTCCCACCGTCAAAATTAGGTGCGAAAGCAGCGCGAAAACACAGCGCGAACAATTCCAGCATCTCAGCTGTCAGATCTTTGAATGCTAGCCCCTGCCGTCGGTCTCCCCTCCTATGGAAGCCCCCTTCGAAATTACGCTGCAAATTGTCCTCACCGTTCTAGCGGGGATTTCTGCGCAGGTTGTGGCTGCTTACCTGAAGCTGCCGAGCATCATCCTCTTGCTAATTTTTGGGATTGCTCTGGGTACGGACGGGTTGAGCTGGATTGCGCCGCAAACCCTGGGAGTCGGGTTGGAGGTCATTGTTTCACTCTGCGTGGCACTTATCCTGTTCGAAGGCGGGCTCAACCTAGAGCTTAAAGAGGTTGGTAAGGTGTCGGGCAGTCTGCGTAACCTGATCACCATTGGCACGTTCATCACCCTGTTGGGCGGTGGGATGGCGGCTCACTGGTTAGGCGAGTTTCCCTGGTCTATTGCTTTTTTGTATGCGTCCTTAGTGGTGGTGACAGGGCCTACGGTGGTCACGCCCTTGCTCAAGCAGGTGGGCGTCGAGCGCAAAGTGGCCACGTTGCTCGAAGGTGAGGGGGTTTTGATCGATCCGGTAGGCGCTATCCTCGCTGTGGTCGTCCTCGATATCATTCTCAACGGCGCTGCCGATCCTGCTTCTGTGCTTGGCGGACTGCTAGCGCGGCTAGGCATTGGTGTCGTCATCGGCGGCGTTGGTGGTGCGCTGATGGCACTCTTTTTGAGAACGGCTAATTTTCTATCAGAGGAATTGCGCAATCTGGTCGTTTTAGCTGGGATATGGGGGCTGTATGGTCTAGCACAAAGCGTTAGGGGTGAGTCGGGGCTGATGGCGGCGGTCGCTGCTGGGATTGTCGTCCGCGCAATCTCTATCCCAGAGGAGCGGCTGCTCAGGCGTTTTAAGGGGCAGCTGACTATCTTTTCGGTATCGGTTCTGTTTATCTTGCTGGCGGCCGACCTATCGATCGACAGTATGTTTGAGCTGGGGGCGGGGTCTATCCTGACGGTCCTAGTGCTGATGTTTGTGGTCAGACCGCTCAACGTTATTGCCTGCACACTCAACAGCGATCTCAACTGGCGGCAGAAAGCCTTTATGAGTTGGATATCGCCTCGTGGCATCGTGTCAGCTTCTGTTGCCTCTTTGTTCGCCATTCTGCTGACTGAGCGGGGTATCAACGGTGGTGATTCTATTAAGGCGCTGGTTTTTTTGACCATCATCATGACGGTCTTTGCCCAAGGGCTGACGGCGCGTAGCCTAGCTCAGGTGTTGGGCGTTACCTCACTGAGTGCGACGGGCGTCGTCATTGTGGGCTGCAACCCGCTTGGGTTGACGATTGGTCGCTTGTTTAAAGGTCGCGGTGAATCGGTCGTGATAATTGATACAGATGAGGCGGAAGCTGAAAAAGCCGCCCAAGAGGGCTTCGAAGTGTATGTCGGGTCTGCCATGAACGGTGAAATCTTGGAGGAGGCAGGCTTGAGCTCCATTGGAACCTTTTTAGCGATTACGAATAACGGCGAAGTTAATTCTGTGATTGCAGAGCGGGCACAAGAAGAGTTTCAACCGCCGCGGGTTGTCGCTGTATTGCCCAGAACCGAGACCGGTGAAACGGACACTCAGAATCGAGGTGGCCTGCAGACGCCTCGATTCCCGGTTAAGCAGTGGAATACCTTTATTAAGGATGATGCTGTGCAGACGGGGACCTACGACTTTACTGAGGATGCCATTGAGCTGCAGCGCGACCAGGTGAATAAACTGATCCGTGAAGGTGATTTGATTCCGCTGATCGTTGAGCTGAAAGGTAAGGAGCAGAAGGGTAAGGATCAAAAGGGAAAAGTAGAGGTTGCCCTGGGTGAAACGGGATGGCAGGCGGGTAGCCACCTGACTTACTTACTGCACGATCCAACGCCACAGCTGATTAAGCGCCTTTCGGGTGCTCGCAAGCCGTCTCGTCAGATTGTGAAGCCTACTAGGGAAGCTGCTAAGCCAGCAGCAGGGGAGGCTACGCCTAGTGCAGCAATCCCAGAGGCGATCGCACCTGAATCAGAAAGCGCGGAAGCATCAGTTGTAAAACAAGACAGCGATGCGATGCGCGCCAAAGACAAAGAGGATGCTCAGAAGGGACTAGACGATAGGGGCGCTATTGCTTAGTGCGTCTTGGTCAGCGTTTCAGCGTTTCTAGGTCAGCGTTTCCACATCAGACAAGCGCTACTCGCCAACCGCGTTACGGGCTAAAGATGTACTTGGCTATGAAGATGGCTGCCAGCACCCAAGCAACCCAGCTTACCTGGCCTGCCTTTCCCTGACAAAGCTTAATGAGCGGATAGGTCACCAGACCGGCCGCCAGTCCTTCAGCAATGGAGAAACTAAGGGGCATCACCAGTAGTGTCAAAAAGCTGGATATAGCCTCAGCCGGGTCATCCCAATTGATGTAGCGAATGCCCGCCAGCATGAGGCTGCCGACGATGATCAGTGCGGGCGCTGAGGCGAAGTCGGGGATACCCGCCAGCAGCGGAATGAAAAAAGTAGAGGCGACGAAGAGTAGGGCAATCACGACAGCCGTCGCGCCGCTACGCCCCCCTTCCGAAATTCCTGCAGCGGACTCGATGTAAGTGGTCACGGTCGAGGTTCCGAGGACAGCCCCTGCTGTAGTGCCAACGGCGTCTGCCATCATGGCTTTTTCAGAGCCGGGAAACCGACCCGACTCATCGATGTAGCCTGCTCTGCTGCCCAGCCCTGCCAGCGTGCCCACCGTGTCGAACAAATCGACGAAAAGCAGTACAAAAACGATGTTAGCCGCATCCCAAAGATTGAGTCGCCAGAGCGCACTGAGCCCTGAAAAAGCCTGACCAAATAAATCGGCAGGCCATGAAGGCGTTGCAATCAGGCCAGTGGGCCAATCGGCAACGCCAAACCCCCAGGCAAACAGCGCCGTTGCCAAGATGCCCCACAGCAGAGCACCGGTGACTCGTCTGGCAATGAGTGCAGCTGTGATCAAGATGCCAAGCAGGGCGATCGCACTTTTCCCCGTTTGAAAATCTCCCAGCCCTGTCAGCGTGGCTTCGTTCGTCACGATCAGGCCAGCATTTTGCAGCGCAATGTAGGCAATAAATAGGCCAATGCCCCCGGTTGTTGCGTGTTTGATGCAGTCGGGAATGGCTGCAATAATTTGCGATCGCACGTTCGTAACGGTCAGCAGAATAAAAATCAGCCCCTCTATAAAAACTGCGCCCAACGCTGCCCGCCAGTCTACGCCGATGCCCAGCACGACGGCGAAAGTAAAAAAGGCATTGAGCCCCATACCCGGCGCCAAACCAAACGGCAGCTTAGCGTAGAGACCCATAATAGTGGTGGCGATTGCCGCCGACAGGGCTGTCGCAATTACCAGTTCGTCAAAAAGATCACCGGAGGTTTCTAAGTAAATAGCGTTCGATAGAATGCCCGGATTGACCACTAAGATGTAGGCCATGGTGACGAATGTCGTCACACCGGCAAGGATTTCTGTTCGCCAGCTAGTGTGTAAACGTTGAAATTCGAAATAATCAGCGATTTTCTGAGGCAGTGAATCTGACGGCGCACCATCCATGATTTAAGTGAAAATACGGTATGTACTCTAGAATATCGGCAGGTTTCCCTGCGTGCTGTGAAAGATTAGGCAAGTTTTCTTTAAAGCTTAAAAGTAATCAAAACTTATGGCTGATTTCTTAGCTAGACTCATAGCCTGACTTCATAGCTGGCACTTTGGATGCCGAACGCAACCCCTTTTGAATGACGGCCCTAATCAAGCCACTGAGACCATTTCCCCACCACTGTCTGTGAGCCATACCACTGCCCATTGGTGCGCGGTGAGTGTAGGACATCTGCCAGGGTGATGTTGGTTGCGCCCGCTAGGTGGGCCGCTGTAATTGGCACCACGCCATCTCCCCAAAGCTCTCCATCGCCTGCTGTCAGCCGATAGCTATTGAAGGTGAACCAGTCAGCTCTCTTGCCTTCAATGGCCTTGCCAGCAATGCAAACGTAATTTACATCATCGTAGAAAGCGCCTGGGTAGGTTTTATTGACAAATTCTAGATTCCGGCGGGTCCAGCGTTCCTGACTTTCATGGGGCGTTCCTAGGGTGATGAGCGTTTTGACGTGGGTGCGAGCGGGCCGAGGCAGGGTTCGATTTCGATCGCTAGGGTGAATGTCATAGGGAAATTCGCCTATGTATATTCTGGCAATCCATCCGCCCGCCGAGTGCCCTACTAAATTGATCTCATTGCAGCCATAGTCCACCATGGCGCGCTGCGCAGTGGCATCCAAGGCTTGAATAATGTTGATGACTGAACGCCCGCCTATGCTGGGGAACCAGTCTCGACGGCGTAGGGGCACTGTCACTGAGGGAAATCCTGCGGCTGCGAGCGCTGCTTCCATCTCCTGATAGGGCTGTGCGCTTGCCAGATATCCCGGCAAGATGACCGTGGGTAAGGGCATAAAAGGGGCTGTGTCAAAATGCGGCTTGAAAACGTTGCCTGATGTAAGGCGTGACGTTTTCTTTATCGGGACTTTGTAAAGTCATAGTATTACCTTATACCCTCGCTGACACTCTACTTTGCACAATCCAAACGTCCGTGTTTCAGGATTTCAACCCGTGATCGCTAAACCGCCCGGAACGCTCTATGGCCTTGGCGTTGGCCCCGGCGATCCAGAGCTAATTACAGTGAAATCACTGAAACATTTGCAACGGGCTCCTGTTGTGGCTTTCCCAGCTGGATTGCATAGCCAGCCCGGTGTGGCAGAACGCATCATCGAACCCTGGCTCTCAGATGCGCAACAGCGACTGCCATTGACCTTTCCCTATGTTCAAGACCCAGATCAGCTAGCGATCGCCTGGCAAGCAGCCGCTGAAACTGTTTGGCCATACCTGCAGCGGGGCGATGTAGCGTTTGCCTGTGAAGGCGATATTAGTTTTTACAGTACGTTCACTTACCTAGCTCAGAGCCTGCAGGCTCAGCATCCACAGGTTCGGATTGAAGCGGTCTCTGGCGTTTCTTCACCCATGGCCGCTGCGGCTGCCCTAGGAATTCCGCTGACCTGCCAGGCCCAAAAGCTCGCTATCTTGCCCGCACTCTATTCAATAGAGCATCTGGAAAACACGCTGGCCTGGGCAGATGTCACCGTGCTTATGAAAGTCAGCAGCGTTTACCGCGAGGTTTGGCACATGCTTACGAAGCATCACCTGTTAGAGAGTAGCTATGTCGTGGAGAATGCAACCCAACCCGCGCAGATAACTTACACCGGTTTGCAGAACTATCCAGATCTGGCACTGCCTTATTTTTCCATCCTGATTGTGCAGCGTCGCTGACGAGGAGATGCCTGGCAGAATCGCCCGGACAGCGTACTCTGTGGACGCCCACAAATTGTCATACCTCATAGTTAGCATTTCGACATAAATCGAATACGCTTACAGTAGACTCGGACTATACGCACGTACTCCTCTGCTTAGTACCAGTCTGTTTGGCTACTCTTCTATTTGGCTTGTGTCTGTGGCTCAGCCTAGGATGCATTGCTTCGGAAATGCCTTCTCCCTGAGATTCTTCTTTTCTAACCTTCTTCGCTTCTGAACTTCTTCGCCTTTGAACGCTATGGCTTTCACTAATCGACTTAAATCAGCTCCCAATCCTATTGGGCGGTTTATCCACATGCTGAACCCCACGGCGGTTGGTGTGCTGCTGTCGGTTGGTGCCCATGTCGCAGTCATTGCCTATGGTCCCAGAGCTAATTTTTCCTTCGCTGCGCTAACGGAAGCTGCTCAGCAGGCAGATGCTGAAGAAACGATTGTGCCGCTGGTTCAGCTCACGCCAGCAGAGCAAAGTCGGCTACCCAGCTTTGCCCAACCGCGTCGCTCACCTCCGAACCCAGCTGGCCTGGGCAGTCTTTCATTGCCCCCCGGACTGCCATCCATCGCCAACTCACGCGCCCTCAGAACGCCGACGGCTGCCCGCCCCCTACCTTCCCCAACCACTGCTTTGCCAAGGCCAACAACGCGTCAGGTTCCCTCTTTTCGCACAAGTATCAACCCCTCGGTTTTAAGACCTAGGCAGCCGGTTAATTTACCGATTGCTAGGCCTGCGCCTAGCGTTTCTGTGATTCCTACGCCGTCACCCAATACAGATACACTGCCTGCCCTAGAGCCAGCTAGCCCTTCTATTAGTGTGCCTGGTGAGGCTTCCGGTTTGGGGATATCTCCTAGTGGCCAGACAGACAGTAACGGTTCAGCGGGTAGCGGCGGTACAGCTGCTGATTTGCAAGGTCAACGACCGGGCCAATCTATCGATGAGGCGCTGCGGGCTCAAGAGGCTGCAGGCCGAGATGCAGAACAGCAGGCTGTTAGCGACGATGGCGCTGATACTCCCCCTAGTTCGACTGTGCAAGGAGAAGAATCGGGCAGGGAGATCGCCGTAGAACCTGCTGAGGTTATTGAGACAGCTCCTGCTCAAGGCAATGCCGACAGACTTCTGTCTGGATTCGTTTATGACCCGACTAGCGTGGATGATGTGACTGCCCAGGAGAATCTGGAAGCCTGGCTAATATCTAGCGCTGAGAACAAAGGTGAGGTAAATGCAGACACCGCTGAACTTACGATTGATTCCAACTTCAAAGTATGTAAAGAGGTTCCTCCGGCGCGTGGGCTCATAGGTGTCATTGTTAACCCTGACGGCACTCAGGAATCTGCTCAAGTGCTGAAGAGCATCGGTTACGATCTGTTAAATCGTCAGGCACTTGATGCCGTTGCTTACTATGACTTTGGCCAGCCAGAGACCCCGACTCAGTATCAGGTGTCTATCGACGTTAACTACACCCCAGAAGGCTGTGTAGAGGCCCTTCCTGAAGATTCAGAAGCGGCGGCAGCTGAGTAAAGTGCTAGGCAGATAACGACTGCTGTCGGCAGCTTACTTACCTGCTTGTCTAGCGTCTTTCTAACAGAATTGGCTTCACAAACTTTACACTTGTTTGTTATCACAAGCTCCTATGCGGGAGACATATGTGCAAAATCCTTTCAGGACGCTTTGACGATTTGGAGCCTTGGATGAAACCTAAACACGCTGATGCTGCTGGGAATTAGAGAATGCTCTCCGCAAAAAGCAGCTTAATGTTTGTTCATGAATTTGCTCATTTTGTTTAAGCCGCGTTGCTTTTGTTTGCTAAACGTTCATTAAACGACGAATAGACTGAGTGCAGACTTAACATTGAGTTAACAAAAATGTTAAGGCTCAATGGCCAGTTTGCACCATGAAAGCTCCTCGGAAGAAAGGTCTCGGACAATCGGTTGGATTAGGTCTTTTGCTGGCCGTTGGATGTGCTGGCGTGGTTGTGCTGATGTCGTACGCTGTTTTGTGGGGCGATATCGACTGTAGAAGCAATGTCGACTGATACCAGTTCGCAATACCGACTGTAGACATCGACTGTAGACATAGAAGCTACGTGCAAAAGCCACCTGAAACTGGATGTTCAGGTGGCTTTCCATTTGTGCGGTTTTTCATTTATTTGGCTTTCACCGGGCTGCGATGCCGGCTTAGTTGCTTTTGTAGCGCATTTCTGCGGGTGCTCAAAGGCGCCTAGTCAGGATTTTTCCGTGTGTATCGGTGCCACAGCTGCTGAGCAAGGCATACTCATCTGCAAGTGCCTCCACCCTTTCTGTTTTGCCAGGGCTAGGTCTCCAGATTTTGGGGTTGTCGTAGGCGTAGTAAGTCTCAACCCCATCAATACCTGCTTCGACTGCGGCCCGAATCAGCGTTCCTTCATCCTGCCTGTAGCGGACGGGATGGGCTAATACCGCAATGCCACCTGCAGCTTGGATCGCTTGAATGACGCAGCTGGCTTGGCGGTCCTTACCCCGAGGGGACATTCCCTGAAGGTAAGGGCGCATACTTTCGTGCCGAGGCTTAAAAGCGTATCCCAGGATGTGCACGTCCGCCCCTGCTAAGGAGGAGGTAATTTCGACTCCACTCCACAGCTTTGGCAATGATTTTGGCTGAGGGTGCGATTTATCGGTCTTTTTGCCCGCCTTTGCCTTCCTATTCCATCGAGATGGGTTGTGCCAGCGCCAGTCTTCCATCCACTTCCGAGCTCCGTAGTAGCCCTGCACGCTGTGGTGGTCAGTAATAGCTAGCCCACTGAGGCCAATATCGACTGCCTGGGCCATCAGCTCTGAAGGCGTCAATTTTCCGTCGGAGCAGTGGGTGTGGATATGAAAGTTGTATGTTCTCGGACAGCTTTGCGCACTAATACTCTGTAATACTTCTTGGAGAAGCAAAGAATCCTGCGTCGCTGTCCGATGGGCTACCTCCTGGGGTAGGGCCCGCTCAGCAGGACTGGCAGACATAGCTGGGTGATGCTTTATCTATCTGTATACATCCAATATACCCAAAGTCCTCCCAGGTGGGGGAACTTTACGCACTTTCGCCCACCTTCCTGAGGCCTGACTAGGTCACGCTGACTAGCGAGCGTAGTCAAATAACGTATCTAGATATATGCGTGATGGCGCTTGATCGCCTTCTCGTTGACCGTTCTGAAGCAAAAACAAGGAAAGAGCTGCTTGGTAAACCCGGTCTTGGTCCCAGGTTGGATGGGTTTCGAGAAAGCGTGCGAGAGATTCGTGAAGTTCTTCAGGAATTTCTGCCAGGACGCTGATATTTACTTGCATTGAAAACCTCTGGGTAGTCACTGTACTTCCGGCAGGTAGTCGCAACATTGTGCGCTAGGGGGGGGAGGGTTTGTCAATGATAAAAAAACTTGGCTGCAAGTTTTTTGCGTCTTATGACACAACGAAAAATAAGGCTTTTCAGGGGCTTTTTGTTACAATCTGTTACCTTAAAAGGGATTCTTCTCATTTTTTGGTTGGCGGTTTGAGAAATCCCAAGAAACTGGTGAAGCGGTTGGTTTTTCGTAAAAGCCTGTGGAAAACTTTGTGCGCTCTGTGGAAAACTTTTGGTAAATCGGTGGATAACTTGTGGAAAGCAATCTGCAAACATTAAAAAAATAAATTAATACAAAGTGGCCAACAGGCTTGCTGCTCGGTTGCGCTTATTCTCAGGAGCCGCTATTCTTGAACGCTCAAGCCCAAGTTTCCTAAGGCTTTGCTGGTTATATGTCTTCCAGCACCAAGGTGACTTTTCCTTGATATCGAATTCCATCGGGCGCTATTTGAAAACGCAAAGGAAGGATTTCTACGCCTTGATCTTTCGCTTGGCGCAGTAAATCACCATACAGGGGGTCTGACCCATCGCCTGGGGAAAACTCATTGCAGTCTTCCCGGCTGATGAAGTAGACCATTACAGACCTTGCGTCGGGTATTAGATTGACCAGTTCCCGTAAGTGCTTTTGCCCACGGGTTGTTACCGTATCTGGAAAAAGAGCCCGGGTCCCTGTAGCCCAGGTTGTGTTTTTGACTTCCACGTAAATGGGCTTGTTATTTGGTGTCCCAGTGAGTAGAAAATCTATTCGGCTCTTGTTATTGGTGCCGTAGGGCACTTCTGGTTTTATGGTTTCGTAGTTGCCGAGTTCGGAGAAGAGTCGGCGTTCTAGGGCTGATTGCATCACTCGGTTTGGCAGGGCTGTGTTGATGCTGACCCAGATGAGCTTTCGTGGGTCTCTGGCATCCGGGACCGCTATGAGTTCCCAGGTGTATTTCAGCTTGCGTTTGGGATTGGTGCTGCGGGAGACCATCACTGGACTGCCAATATGGCAGACGCCTGTCATGGGGCCGGTATTGGGGCAGTGCGCTGTGATGCGATCGCCCGTATCAAGTTCTATATCTGCTAAGAACCGTTTGTAGCGCTTGATGAGTTTGCCTTGGAGCAGTTCGGGATAGCGGTAGAACCATTCCGTTGAAGCCGGAACTCGTGGTGCAACTGAGGACGGGACTGGGAGCGGGTTTGTCAACTGTGCATGTTCCTTTTCTCATTTGTGACCTTTTCTCACTATAGTTATCTGGGCGAGTTATCTGGGCGTCTGTGATGGGGCTTTTGCTGACGGCTCTACGTGACGCTTGAGGTACAGCTATCTGAAGGGCCATCTGAAGGGTGGCACAATCGCATTTTGGAGAGAGGTTTTGGGTAAGCGATCGCTGGCTGGAATTGCTGGAATTGTGGCGATAGCTACGCTGTTGAGCAAGGTATTTGGCCTGCTGCGGGAAACTGCGATCGCGGCTGCCTTTGGCACAGGGCCTGTGACGGATGCCTACAGCATTTCCTATGTGATTCCCGGCTTTTTGCTGATTTTGCTCGGCGGGATCAATGGTCCTTTTCACAGCGCTATTGTCAGCGTCGTGGCTAAGCGAAAAAAAGAGGACATTGCATCGCTGGTAGAAACGGTGACGACCCTAGTTGGGATCGCTCTAGCGGTTGTAAGCGTCGCGCTGATTGTGTTTGCTGACCCCATTATTGGCTTTTTGGGCCAGGGATTTAGTGCTACTGAGGTGGGGCTAGAGAGTCGGGCGATCGCGGTTGCACAGCTTCGCATTATGGCCCCGATTACCCTGTTTGCCGGATTTATCGGTATCGGGTTTGGCACGCTAAATGCCGCCGATCAGTACTGGCTCCCCTCAATTAGTCCGCTGCTGTCTAGCTCAGCGGTGATGGTGTGCCTGGGGATACTCTGGCTGGCCCTAGGAGGCGATATCAGCGATCCCCGCAATCTGATGCTGGGTGGTATGGTGCTGGCCGCTGGTTCTCTCGTGGGTGCAGTTTTGCAGTGGCTGATTCAAGTCCCCGCCCTCTGGAAGTCTGGTTTGGGCCGTCCGCGTCTGGGGTTCAACGTCAAAGATCCAGGCGTGCGGGATGTCTTGAAAGTGCTTGGCCCGGCGACCTTTTCCTCTGGCACGATGCAGATCAATGTGTATACCGATCTGTATTTTGCAGCGTTTGTGCCGGGCACCTTGGCTGCGCTGAATTTTGCCAATCTGTTAGTTCAGGCGCCGCTAGGCATTGTGTCTAATATCATTCTGGTGCCGTTTTTGCCTATCTTCTCCCGACTGGCAGCGCCTACCCAGTGGCCAGAGCTGAAGCAGCGAATTCGTCAGAGCCTGGTGCTAGTTGCTCTGACTATGCTGCCGCTGAGCGCACTTATTGTGACGTTGGCGAGGCCCATCGTCACAGTGGTGTATGAGCGCGGCGCTTTCGACGAGAATGCAGTGCAGCTGGTGACTGCGATGCTCATTGCCTATGGCAGCGGTATGTTTGTATACCTGGCCCGAGATGTCATGGTGCGGGTGTTTTATGCGCTAGGCGATGGTCAGACACCTTTTAATATCAGCCTGGCAAATATCGTCACCAATGCCGTTTTAGACTATCTATTTTTCAATTGGATAGGACCGCCGGGATTGGTGGTCGCAACCATCGGTGTCAATATTGTGTCTTTGCTGGCCATGACTGTTTTGCTCGCTCGCAAGATAGATGGCTTACCGATTGGTGACTGGAGTAAGACGATTGTGGCGCTGACAGTGGCAAGTTTTGTCAGCGGTATTTTCTGCTGGCTGACCCAGGGCGGGCTGGCTAGCATAATTGGCTCGGAGGGCTTCCTGCCTAACCTGGCCCAAATGTGCGTGGCGGGCGCGGTTGGACTGGCGAGCTTTGCGCTGCTCACCATTATTCTCAAGGTGCCTGAAGCAGATATTTTGGTTCAGCGCATCCGAGCAAAGATAGGCCGCTAAAGCTGACTAAGCCTGGTTTCTATGACCTTTGTTTTCCCATATGGAAATGACCTCATCCGCAGTGGCTGTGATTAGGGTGTTGCTATCTTTGGAGAAAGCGATCGCCTTGAACCCCCAGTCGTGAGCCAGCTGGGCGACGCAGTCTCCGGTGTATAGATCCCAAAGTGTTAGCAGTCGGTCTTCGGTGCCGATGGCCACCGTGCCGTTTGCGCTGAGTGCCATGGCTGTAATGGCGTGCGGAGAGTGATAAATGCCAACGGGTTGGGCCTGCTGAGGATGGCTGCCCAGTGGATATGCGATGACCGAACGGCTAGTTGCAATGATCAGCTGAGACAGGCTTTTGCTGAGCGGGGCCTTGTTAGGTGGGCTTTGATTGGAAGGGGTGATCGCAATTGCGACCCCTTCGCTGCCGTTGGTTTCTTTTTCCAAATCCTTATGCAGTTGAGCTAGGGATAGGGTTTTGCTGAGCCGGGGGGGCTGCTGTTCCCAATTCCAAAGCTTGGCGCTGCCATCGGTGCTGATGCTCGCCAGTAAGTCGCCTTTAGGGGAGAGCGCGATCGCACTGACCCGGCTTTGGTGCTGAACCAGCTGCGCAACGGGTAGCAGTGTTTCAATGTCCCAAATCACGATTCGGCCATCGCTGTTGGCACTGACTAGCAACCTGCCGCGAGCATCTATTTTCAAATCAGTAGTTGTCCAGCCAGCTGTTGGCAGCGTATTGAGCAGCGATCGCTCGGCGCTGTCCCACTCTTTTAGGGTGCCGTCGGTGCTGGCACTGTAGAGCGCGCGGCTATCCGGGTGAAAGCGCAGGGCTGTAATGCTATCCGCATGGCCGCTGCCGAGTAGCCGTCTGCGGGGAAAGGTATGGCGAAGTTCGCCGCTCGGGAGGTGCCACAAATGAATCGCACCCTCTACACCACCGCTGGCAAACTGCTGCCCATCAGGCGAAACGGCAAGCGATTGTGTCAGTCCAATATCAGGGGCTAAGCGATGGCGGCGCTGCCAATCTTGAGTAGATTTGCTGGTTGCCAAGCTGTTGGCTAGGTTCTTGGTGTTTAGGTTATTGGCTAGGCGTGCGGTTGGAGGTAGAGAGGGGCGAGTTTCGAAGCGTCTGAGCCGCTCCATAACTGCACTACCCTCCTGTTTCAGTCTTTTGGTAAGGCCAGGCATAGAGGCTTTTGCCTGGTTGAGGAGCTGTCTTGGCAGGGTTTGGTAAGGGTGCTGTGATGACTGCAAGTCCAGCGCGACTGCCTCTATCGTTTCGTAGCGGTCCTGGAGTGAGCGGCAGACCATGCGACCCAAGACTTGGGCAAATTTGGGCGCTAGAGGGGTAGTGATGTAGTCTTGCCAGACCCATTTGTCTGCAGCGGCAGAATAGAGCGAAAAGGGATGGATTCCGGTCAGAAGATGCAGACAGGTGAGGCCTAAGCTGTAGATGTCGCTAGCATAGGTTGCCTGACCCATAGACTGCTCCGGGGCTGCGTATCCAGCGCTGCCGATGACGGTTTTCGCTACGGTGTGACGAACCCACTTCGCTGCGCCAAAATCCACCAGCATGGGCGCTGGTGACGGCTTCTGTCGGCTAGTTGGTGGGCCTGGCTGGCTGGCCGGATAGTTGGCCGGATGGTTGGTTTGATAATGGGTTTGATAATGGGCCTGATAAACAATATTGGCGGGCTTTATGTCCCGGTGGATGATTTGGAAGCTGTGGACGTATTGAAGGACTTTGACCAAGGATTGGAGGAGCGATCGCACGTCTGGCTCGCTCCATGGGCCATCCGTTGCAACCCGCTGTTGCAGATTCTCTCCTGGGGCAAATTCTTGCACCAAAAACTGACCCAGCTCATTTTCAATGGCGGCAAACAGTTGAGGAATCTGGGGATGTTCGCCCAGCTTTTGCAGTCGTTCAGCTTCTGTTTGAAACCCGGACTCTCTAGTTGCCCCGCGCGCGTAAAATTGCTTGACTACGCACAGTTTTTCGTCGTCCCTGTCTTGGGCGCTGTCTGTGTCGCTTGGCTGCCGATTTGTCAGCTCAGTGGCTAGATAGGTTTTGCCAAACCCGCCCTGCCCGAGCAGTGACTTCAGCTGATAGCGCCCTTCTAAAATCAGCGAAGTCCCGCAGGTTTGGCAAAACCTCGCCGCAGACGGATTTTGGGGCTGGGGGCAGATAGGGTTGAGACAGTAGGCCATATTCTCAGTAGCATCCCACAGATGTATGCGATGTCGAATATAGGCGCTAAGGCGGGTGCCTAGACAATCATGGATAGGTTAAGTCGGAATGGCTTCGCCCGGTCTCAACCTTGCCCACTTACCCATTTCTTCCTTGTAGCTACCGCACCCGACGACATCGTATTCAAAGCCAAACTCATTTTCCTGTGCGATTTGCTCATTGTTTACAGAAACTTTCGGTAGCGTAATGTTGGCGTTAATGGTGGGATTGTGGGGTTCAAAGGTCGGTGCTTCGGCGAGGTGGGGCTGCTGGTGATTGGCTTCCACTGCGTGATAGGTAATGCAGCTATCGACGTAGTGACAGTTGACGCAAATACACATAGGCCAAGACCTCTACAAGTGAGACCGCTTTGCTCCACTGTAGCGTAGGATTTTTGTAGTTTGTTGATTGCTGTTAGCAGACCCCTTTTCTCGGTGGTAATGTTCACTGATTCATGTCTCCCTTTTTGCCCGAAACTTGGCCCTTTTCACTCAAATGCCTGCCTGATGAGGTGTATCTCGTTGGCGGTAGCGTTCGTGACCAGCTGCTTCAGCGTGAGGCTGCCTATTTGGACCTCGATTTTGTGCTGCCAGTAGATGCGGTTACAACCGCCTTTGAACTCTCTAAAGCCTATGGCGCTGGGTTTGTCGTGCTAGATGAAGCTAGGCAAATTGCCCGGGTTGTGTTTGATCAGGTGACGGTAGATTTTGCTCAGCAGCAGGGGGAAAGCATTGAGATTGACTTGCACAGACGCGACTTTACGGTGAATGCGATCGCCTATGACCCACGCGATCGCACCTTGATTGACCCCCTAGGCGGCGAAGCTGACCTCAAGGCCAAAGAGGTACGCATGGTCAGCTTTGAGAACCTGCTAGCCGACCCGCTGCGTCTAATGCGGGCTTATCGTCAGGCTGCTCAGCTGGGCTTTACCGTTTCACCCGATACCCAGACCGCCATTGGCCAGCTCGCGCCAAAATTGCAGGCGGTTTCGATTGAACGGGTTCGCAGCGAGCTAGAGGGCATTCTCTGCGTGCCAAATGCGACGACTCAGCTCATTCCCATCTGGCAACAGTCGCTATTGGACTACTGTCTGCCTCACTTCAATGAGCAAAGTATCGAGCAAATGGGGGCTATCGATCGGGCCGTAGTCTCTCTTCAGCGCACGCTGCCTGACTATGCAACACAACTGCACCATTGGCTAAAGCCGGTGCCCACTGGATTCAGCCGCAGCTGGGTCAAAGCGGCCAAGCTCAGCTGCCTATTTAGCGCTGACCCAGAGATCGCCGCTACAGAATTGACCCGCCTCAAGTACAGCCGCACCGAGGCTAAAGTCGTGCTGACCTTGCTCAAGGTCCAGCCCATGCTTGACGGCCTTCATCAGGGACCCATAGGGCGGGAGCAGCAGTTCTTTCTTTTCAAGATGGCCGGGCAGAGCTTTCCGGCAGTTTCACTGCTGGCGCTGGCCCAAGGCATACCTCTGACGAGGCTGCAGCCGCTGATTGAGCACTTTCTAGATCCCAGTAGCGCCTTGGCCCATGCGCCGACTTTAGTGACAGGTAACGTTTTGATTAGCCAGCTCGGTCTGACGCCGGGCCCTAAAATCGGAGAGCTCCTAAGAGCGGTGGAGCAAGCACAGGCACGGGGTGACGTTAGCTCGCAGACAGCAGCGATCGCTTGGTTGCAGCGTCACATAGCCGAGCCGTAAGAAAGGCACGGAATCTTTGCTAAATGCCAGCATGTGCTGCTGCAAGGCGGATGCGCCAATAGCAGACTACAGTGGCAGACTACATCAGTAGCAAACTGTATTGATGGCCGCCACATTGATGGCCGCCACATTGATAGCAGCTACATCGCACGATGCTGTCTGATATCCATTTGATGCGCCAAGCTGCCATTGGTCCAATCAAGTGCATTTACTTCGCCAGCTGGCACTACACTTACGACCGGCTGACGACTCGCAATTTGGCGACCAGTAGCACTGCGCCGACGGCTTCCTACGCGCGCCGAGGCTCGCTGTGTGCGGCGTCTGGACTCTTTCGGTTGGCTGGTGAGTGGCTGTTGCGCAGTTGCCCGAGACGTCAGGACACGGTTGCCATTTGCAGTAGCAGGTGCGGGCTGTATCCGGACTCTTTGCCGCCTTCTTTTCGGTTGAGCTGAGGGGCGAGCTGGTTTTTGAGCCAGTTTCTGAACTGGCTTTTGGGCTGATCTCTGAACTGGCTTTTGGGCTGAAGCGGTAGAGACGGCTGTTTTAAGCGTGGGCGCTGCTTTGGGTCCTTTACGAACTGCTTCTTGGCGGGTAGATTTTGCGATCGCTACCTTTCGCTTTGGCTGGTGGTTGGCTCTGCCTCGCCGCTGCTCCTGATTTTTTTGAACCCTGGAAGTCCCTTGGGCGGAAGGAGCTAGCTGACTTGTGAGCTGAGTGGTTGCTTGAGGCGTTCGAGTCGCTGTTGCTTTGGTTCCTGCTGTGACCGGACGTAGCTTAGACTTTCTGGCACGGGCTCGTGATCGCGCTGCTGCCTTTCTGGCCATAGCCCGTCGCCGCGACATCACTAGGCAGCCAGCCGCGCAAGACCCTACAAAAAGTGCGACGGGTAAAACCGTCAGCGCTGCTGAATTTTCGGCTTGCTTTGTAGTTGGTGCAACTGCTTCAGACCCGATGACGACTGTTTCGCCCGCCAGTGCTTCAGCTTCACCTGAAATTTCGTCGGAACGCTGCTCAATTGTAATAAGAGGGTTGCTCTGAGTCGTTTCTACTGCTGTTGGCTCGGGCAGTGCCATCGTCAATCTTCTCGGGCTCAGCATGCCGCTCAGTGCTAGCGAGCCACCCGCCAGAGATAGCAGCCAAAATCCCAACACCAGAACCCAGGGCTTCACTAAGAGGAGATGCATCGCAATACGAAATCCTTTAGAAGATTTCGCTGCTGCTAAAGGATTAGCGATGGACCTATCGGCAGAGGGTTGGCTAATCTTTGCTTGAGCTGATTCGACTTCAGCGGATGGCGACAGCTTCCCGGGTGACAACCGTAAAAGGAGGCGCTTTATATACCCCGCATTTTGAAGCTTCAGCGGCTGAAGATGTGTCAAGGGAAGCTTCATGGTTGTCAATCTCTCTGGCGGCCTAGACATAGTCAAAAGAGTTCCTCTGAAGAGCCCCTTTTCCAAAAGTTATCGGAATTGTAGAGGCATATTGAACGATTGGCTAGCTTTTCTTCTGAAATCGCTTAAAAAGCTATAGCTTTTGCCAGGTTGCTTAATTCAGGCGCGGGTTCTACCTCTTTCATATCGCCCCGATTGGCACAGGAGCAATGTATATGTCGTAGAAGAAAACCCAGCGTACAGAAAACAGCATATGTAGAAAGACGAAAGCACGTGCTGGTCTGGCGGAGTCGTTCAAACTAGCGCAGCTCTAGGGCGGGTAAGTATTTGCCTGGATCTTGAGCTATCCATCCCGACGAGGAATTCGTCCGAACTTCAAAATATAAAAAAGTAGGTGCGTTGCTTCCTACCTTACCCACGGTCGTCTCTACAGTTACAGGCTGCCCAACCGAAACCGAAATATTACTTAAGTTTGCATAACGGGTCTGCAGCCCCTGTTCGTGGTTAATCACAAGCAGCAGACCGTAGCCTTCTCTTTCTCCGGCAAATGCAACGGTTCCCGATCCAACGGAGCGGACATCGATCGGTTCTGAAATCTCGAAGGCCATACCACTATTGAAGACCAGTTCATCTCTGGTGGTGTGTGGCTGCCAGCCATAGCTACGACTGATGCTCGCTGGCTGGGACAGGGGGTAGCCGGGCAGTTGCAAGGTGG
The DNA here is from genome assembly GCA_038523095.1 of Cyanobacteria bacterium J06626_6. Lineage (GTDB taxonomy): Bacteria > Cyanobacteriota > Cyanobacteriia > Phormidesmidales > Phormidesmidaceae > Phormidesmis. The sequence goes on along the minus strand of JBCBJS010000028.1, from coordinate 33,776 downwards.
TGGGTCGGCTGGCGGTCGGGGCGATAGGTGTGGCCATCGGTACGAATATTTGGTTGGGTACTGCACTGACGCAGCCATTGACTTCAAAGAGCACATCCGCTCTGCTGCTATGGCGTTCGGCCAGAGACTGCCAACTTTCGCCGCTATTAACGCTGACTACACGTCCATTGAAGGGTGGAATCGTTATTTCAGAGCCTGCGGCTAATGCGGCAGAGGGACTAGTATTTAATTCAGGGTTGAACTGGGCGAGGGTGGTTGTTCCTAAGCTGTAGGCAGCGGCAATACTGGCAAGGGTTTCTCCCGGCTCTACTTGGTGCTGTTCGGTACTTTCTAATGCTGCTGGGCAGGCGGTGCTTGCCATCCCTGGACCAGCGGCGACGGCAGATAAAAAAGATAGCTGCACAAATAGCCCGGCGATGGCGGTTGCGGGGCGATGTTTTGATGTGCGTGGCCAGAACATAGTCAAACTGGGGAGGATAAAAAGGACAGCCTGGGGAATTGGCGTTCGCGTGTGCTGTTAATTTAACAAGCCTGTTGGCCACCTTCATTCAAACTGGTCCGCTTCGATTGAGTCAGCTGAATTGGTTTAGACCAACTGGTTTAGGCCAATTAGTTCGGATGAACTGGGTCAGATTAATTGATTGAGACCGATTGATTCACCCGAATGTGTAGCTACTCTCGATAGGCCATTTTTCAAGCGGGACTGGTGGGTTTCAGGATGCGATCGCACAATTGACGCCGAAATGATTCAGACGCCAAAATAATCCAACCGATGTGGTGGTCGGGCACACTCCAGGTAAATCAGCTGTCTATGTCATCATGACATTACGGAATGGCATTGCGGATCGCTCCAAATCGGACAGAAGGGTTAGCCAGTCTTGCTAAAGGAGTCAACCTCGCTAAAGTAGAAGAAACGCCTTTATAATTTTTCAGGCCTCTGCCTTTTTTCGGACCCTGCCGGATAGATTCGTGAGGTTTCCTTTGGAGTTTCTCGCGGCCTGCTCATCAGCTAATTCATAAGCAATAGGGACAGATAGAACATGGGAGTTTCTCCTAAAAAATTAGGTCTCGGTGTAGGCATTGGTGGAATACTGCTCTTTGCCGGTGCTGGTGCCGGATGGGTTGGCCATACCTATGTTGCTCGCCAGGCGCTCAGTCCACCGGAGCGTCCACTAACGGCTGTTATTCCAGCTTCCCAAGAGGCGATCGCACAGGTCCCACCGACCTCTAGCCTGCCGGTGAATTCCAACTTTATTGCCAGCGCTGCAGATCGGGTTGGCCCTAGCGTGGTTAGGATCGATGCCTCCCGAGCGGTCAGCGGTCTGTCTGACCCGTTTGATCGCCGCTTGTTCAAGCGGTTTTTTGGTAATGAGCTGCCGGAGGGCTCCCCGTTTCCCCAGAGCCCCCAGCTACCTGAACGCCTAGAGCAGGGGACTGGCTCGGGCTTTATTTTGAGCGCAGATGGCAAGCTACTAACTAATGCCCATGTGATAGAAGGTGCCGACACCGTAAATGTCACCCTCAAAGATGGGCGTACATTTACCGGTGAAGTGGTGGGCGCAGATCCAGTCACCGATGTCGCCGTGATCAAAATTGAGGCTAACGACCTGCCGGTTGCTCCCTTAGGGAATACGGACGGCCTTTCTCCTGGGCAATGGGCGATCGCAATTGGCAACCCGCTAGGTCTGGACAATACCGTGACAGCTGGCATCATCAGCGCCCTAGACCGGACAAGCACTCAGGTGGGTATTGCGGACAAGCGAGTTCAGTTTATCCAAACTGACGCGGCCATTAACCCTGGCAATTCTGGTGGCCCTTTGCTCAATGCCAATGGTGAAGTGATTGGGGTAAATACAGCCATTCGCGCCAATGCCCAGGGCCTGGGCTTTGCGATCCCAATTGAAACTGCTAAGCGAATTTCCGATCAGCTTTTTGAAACCGGTGAGGTCCAACATCCATATCTCGGTATTCAGATGGTGAACCTGGATAAGGACATGCGCGATCGCATCAATCAAGACGATGAAATCGGCGTCAGAATCACCGAAGAGCAAGGGGTCGTGATTGTCCGCGTGATGCCCAATACGCCCGCTGAAGCAGCCGGTCTGCAGCGGGGCGATGTGATCAAAGAAATTAGCGGTGAGACCATTCTGGACGTGACAGACGTTCAGTACCAGGTTGAAAATGGCGGTCTCGAAGAGGACTTAGAGCTTAAAGTTATCCGTTCGGGCAAGGTTGAGGTGATTGAGGTAAGACCAACGGCGCTACCGCCGGAATTGCAATAGGCCCTTTAGCCGCCTCTGATTCCTAAAATGAGTCTGCCTAGGGTTCCTGCTCTGGTGTGTCTGCGTTTGAAGTGTCTGCGCTCGGCGTGTCTGCGCTTGAAGTGTCCATGCTCTGTGAGTCTAAGCCCAGATCTAGAGAGCCTGAAAGATTGGTTTCTAGCTCCATGCGCTGCTCCATCTGCCGCAAGAAGTAGCCCGTCATCATCGCGGAGGCCAGTAGCCCTGCAAGGTTCTCACGATCAGTGCTGACCTGTACGTTAAAGCCGTCAGACGGTAGCACGCCAACTAGCCCTTGGACATTGTGCGAAATGATCTGCTTAATCTCACCGCTGACTGACTGAGCAACTCGGGTCAGTACTTCCGGTGGCTGATGCTGCAGATAATTCAAAAGCTCGTTTGACTTACTATCCTCTGGATTCAGGCTAATGAAGTCTGCACTTTCAGGATTGAAGACCATATAAATGCGAAATAACTAATATCAGCTTAACGGTTGAAATCAAATTAAGAATGAGTAGATATCCACAAGATTCCAGTTCATCCAAGTTGTGGTGACTATCTAGAACATTGACTTCTTAAAAAATCTATGATTTCCCCTGACGGCTGCTCATAGCTTAACGAAAAATGTCCCTAAGTGACAGTTCAGCGATTTCAAACAGCCCTATTTCCCCCGCACCATTAAACGAATGCAAGTCAGTTAGACCTCATTGCTTAAACAGCTTCCTCGCTAGTGTTCGCTTCGCTGCTGCCTGAGGACTCCGGTGCTGAGGCAGCAGCATCCTGCGCCATCGAATCGTCATTCCCGGCTGAGCTATCAGGTGCTTCATTCGTTTCTATAGGTTTTGGTAGCCTGAGGCTGGAAATTTGCGGTAGCTTATCAATTTCAAAGTGCTGGTAAAACTTTTCGGTGACCTGTAGCCAAGAGGATCGTCCATCTGCCTGCCGTCGCTTTTTTATGAAGCCTTGCTCAACGAGATCTGGCACGTGCTGATAGACGCCTGACCCGCGCACTTCTACCAGTTCGCTCTGGGCGATGGGGCCTCGCAGCGCGATCGCAGCTAGGGTGCGCAGTGCGCCCAGGCCAATATCGAGCGGCACAATCGTCTCGACTAGGGGTTTGTATATTTCTCTGAGCTGTAGGGCGTAGCCCTCTTCGGTCTCTGCAATCTCTAGGGCGCCGTCTCGATGGGCATATTCGCCCATCAGCTCGATCAGTCCTTCTTCTGCCGTTTCGCGATCGCACTGGGCAAATTCGGCAATCTGGGCAATCTGTAAGGGTTGAGCCTTCAGATATAAAATCGCTTCGATCCTATTTGCCAGTCGAGACATCGTGACTCCCTTGTGCTGCAGCGGCTAATCCAGATTCCGCCCCGTCAACTCAACAAAAATATCTTCTAAGTTGGCAGGTCGGGTCATCATACCGGTTTTATCTGGCTGCTGGTCAAGGTAATGATTAGCATCAGCCAGCGTCGGAAAAAACAAATATTCCCACCGATCGCCCTTTTGTTTCATCACGATGCCTTCACCGTGCTTTTGCCTCAGCTCTGTCAGCGTGCCACTTTCAATCAGCTGCCCCTGGTCCATAATGCCAATGCGATCGCACAGATATTCCACCTCTTCCATGTAGTGCGTAGTCAGTAGCATGGTCATGCGCTGCTCACGGTTCAGCTCACGAATAATCTCCCAGAGGCGTCGTCTGGTTTGCGGGTCGAGCCCGACGGTCGGCTCATCCAAAAACAGAATGCTGGGCCGATGCAGTAGGGCCCTGGCAATCTGCAGTCGTCGCTTCATACCGCCAGAAAGGGTTTTTACCCTGTGATGGGTGCGATCGCTCAAACCCACATAGTTCAGCCAGCGGTCAATCTCTATCCGCCGCTGGGCCGGAGGAATATGGTGCATTCGCCCGTGGAACTCCATGTTCTCCCACACCGTCAGGTCAGCATCTACGCTGACTTGTTGCAGCACCACCCCAATTTGTCTACGGACCTGAGCGGGCTGACGACTGACATCGTAACCTGCCACCACAATATCTCCCTGGGTCTGCTGAGCCAGGGTCGTCAGCATGCGAATAGTCGTAGATTTCCCCGCTCCGTTGGGACCGAGCAGCCCAAAAATCTCGCCCGGCTGAATCGCCAGTGACAGGTCGTTAACGACGCAGGTATTGTTATAAACTTTGTGAACGTTTTGCAGAGAAACTGCCGCAACCATAGGCCCTTATTTCTGATCTTGCTATCCGATTAGCTCTCCCAATCCAGCCTATAGCAAACCCCTTCGCTTTCACCTTTTTCCTGACCTTGTCATGCGATCTAGAATCGACAACGGTGTCCTCTTCATCCGTAATGCAGACCTTCCTCCCTACAAAAAAAGGGGCTCAGTTGTCCGTAATAGCTACTTCTGGGCCTTAAAGTCTATTGCAGATCGGGCGCCCTTTGAGAAAGAGTGGGAATTTGAAGAAAGGGTTTGGATAGCGCTCAATCGTATGCTCATGTCCTTTGCAGAATCCGGGTACCTAGGTCTCAAGGAAACCCAGCTAGAATTTGACCCTGCCGATGAAATTCCCTCCGAGCTTCGCCCCATGTCGACTTGGCGCAGCCTAGAAGATGATGAAGATGACCCATTGTCATAACGTAACCATGACCATAAAAAAGACCTGACGCAGGGGTCAGGTCGGTGCTTGTTATTTGCTTAGATTTACGATTAGCCTCCTATGGGGAGTCAAGGGAGCACTCCCTGAGAGGGGCGACTACATCAGGCCAAGCTGAGCCAGAATTCCCTTGCCTGTTGCAAACTCAATAGCCAGTGCAGATACAAAGCCGATCATTGCCAATCGGCCATTCCACGTCTCAGCGAATTCAGTAAATCCCAGCTTAGCAGGTGTATTTTCCATGTTTCTTTTCCTCGGTTATCGGTGATGTGAAGACATTAACCGCACGTATCTGGCGGATAACGCAGTGTGTAAACATATATTAATCAATATCTCCAAGACTAACTGTATCTTTCGACATAATTCCACGCTTGAGATCCACTGGAGCGTTACGCGGTGAGGGCTAGGAGTTGAATTTTAGGAATTCTGTAGGACCTGATCTCCTGAAGGCAATTTCTCTGCCTCCTTTTCCTTGTCGAGTCGGCGTTTCCGCGCATACAGCTGAATTGTGATGACAAATGAAAGCACCAGACCTGCAATCAGCCAGGTTGTCGCACTCGTTGGGAAGCTATTTTGAAAGACAACCAGCATAACAACTGTGACCAACAGCAGCGTAGGGCCTTCATTGAGGGCTCGTAGCTGCTTGGGTCCCCACTTGCACTCGCCTGCTGCCAACTGCTTCCTCAGGCGGGCGCAGTACATGTGGTAGGCCAGCAGCAGCGCGACGAATCCTAGCTTTGCATGCATCCAGCCTTCATGCAGCACATCGGGGCGCTGCCACAATAGCCCCCCTGCCATAGCGAGCGTTAGCAACATACCCGGCGTGGTGATGATCTTTAGCAGCCTGGTCTCCATCACTGCGTACTGCTGCTGCAAAATGCTGCGGGCAGGTTCCGGTTCTTGCTCTGCCTCAACGTGGTAAATGAACAGCCTTACTAGGTAGAAAAGGCCTGCAAACCAGACCACTACTCCGATAATATGAAATGCCTTGAACCAGTAATAAGCCATTGATTTACCTAGTTTGAGTCGTCCAATTTGCTCAGTGAGGTTGAGCAGCAGGGACTTCTTTTATTTTCTTTCAAGAGCCTATCTTTTGGTTGTTTCCCTCATAGGTTCTTAACGTTGGTTCTTAACGTTGGTTCTTAACGTTCACTCGCAGCATTCACAGATATGGATACAACGCCCATGCAGGTTACCTGGCAACCGGTTAACACCTACGAAGACATCCTTTATCACAAGGCTGATGGCATCGCTAAAGTGACTATCAACCGCCCCCACAAGCGAAATGCCTTCCGCCCGAAGACCGTCTTTGAGCTTTACGATGCCTTCTGCAATGCCAGAGAGGACACGCGCATCGGTGTTGTACTTCTCACCGGAATGGGCCCTCATACTGACGGAAAGTACGCCTTTTGCTCCGGTGGTGATCAGAGCGTGCGCGGTGAGGCAGGCTATGTCGGTGAAGACGGTGTCCCTCGGCTCAATGTGCTGGATTTGCAGCGGCTGATTCGAACGATGCCCAAAGTGGTGATTGCCTTGGTCGCTGGCTATGCCATCGGTGGTGGTCACGTCTTGCATCTTATATGTGACCTGAGCATTGCTGCAGACAATGCGATCTTCGGACAAACCGGACCTAGAGTGGGGAGTTTCGACGGTGGGTTTGGTGCTAGCTACTTAGCTCGTGTCGTCGGGCAAAAGAAAGCCCGGGAAATTTGGTTCCTCTGTCGTCAGTATGATGCGAGTCAGGCCTTGGCGATGGGATTGGTCAATACTGTTGTGCCTATCGAGCAGCTAGAGGCAGAAGGTATTCAGTGGGCTCAAGAAATTTTGCAGAAGAGCCCTATCGCGATTCGCTGTCTGAAGTCTGCTTTTAATGCAGATTGCGACGGACAGGCTGGATTGCAGGAACTTGCCGGTAATGCGACCCTGCTTTACTACCTCAGTGAAGAAGGTGCGGAAGGCAAAAAAGCATTCTTGGAGAAGCGATCACCCAACTTCAGTCAGTATCCGTGGTTACCATAAAAAAGTAACCGAGGAAGGCTTTCCGGCGCTTCTCATCGGTTACTTTACGAGTGTGTTTTACAGCTGGTTTCGAGTTGAAACCTGGTTTGGGATCGCAAGCATAAGCACTAGCGAACAACCACTGGACGCAGCTTACCAACCGGTATGGGAACCGGCTCCATAACGGGTGATGAAATTTTTGGAGAAGCTACCCACTTTGCGATCCCCGACTGTGAGTCTGACGTTTCCAGGAAGGGTGGGAGCGCCAACCCGCATGATTTCCAATGAGAATTCACCGGAACATTTAGCTGATTGCAGCGGCCACCTCGACGTCCTTCATGATTATAAAATCTGCAAAGACCACAGCGAGATATTCCACACTTTGAAGCAGCCATAGTTTAATTTATTAAGTGACAACCAGAGTCTTCATAATGACTTAATCGAACAAGCTACTTTTAAACCTTAGAAAACCTACATCTGTTGATAAATAAAGTGAAACAAGTCACGGTCCTTCCATCTCTTGTTTTAGCTTTTCTTTATCTTTGGTTAAAGAAGCGAAATATCTTCTGTGGTGGGGATTACGGACTTGTCCTAGCTAATTCTGTAAGCGGGGATCACCCCGTGGGGATCGCTAAGTCTCATTTTTTAAAGTTCTCATTAGTGAAAAAAATTGATCTTTCTTTATGATTTTTTCTTTTGAGTTACACACTCCGAAAAAGTACTCATAAAAATCTCATTTTTTAGATTTCATTTATCTTTTATATCCTTGAGTTTACGGTTGCCTTCAGATGTTTGCCTTGAAAGCTACAGGCAGGCAGGTGCTAAGGCTGCTTGGTAAATCATCTGCACAGTATTGCGATCGTCTAGTGCCACTGTTTTGCTGCGCACAGCGCACATAAGGACCAGCGCTCAAGCTCTCCTTTTGGACAGTGGCACCGACACTTTGGGCATATCGCCTGCCCCTTTTGCATCTGCTGAACAACGGCTGCCCAGGTTTCAAAGGCTTCGGAGGGTGTGCTGGGTTTTGTTTTCGCGGCTGGTACGAGCTGTCCGGTGTAGCTGGGATGCTCTGCGGTTATTGGCGCGCTGCTGGTAGGCTTTCCCTGATTCCACTGGGCAGTTGAGAAGCGGATATTTCTGATTGGCCGGGTCTGGTATCGGTTGAGCTTTTTGAGGATGTGAAGGCGCTCGTAGGTTAGGGTTTGGGCCCAGGCTGCTGTCGCGGTGGCGACCTGTAAGGACTGCCTCTGTATGCTGATGGGCCGCGTCTTTCGGGCGACGGCAAACCCTACGACTTTGGGCCAGTGCTGCACTACGATGTGGAACTGGCGCTGGGCTTGCCAGCTGTCCTGGTTTTCTAATCCTTTGAATAGGCCATCGAGCCCTTCAAGCTGTCCCATGTTTTTGTTTGTGCGTTTTTATTTGCTTTTTCAACTGCCCCTCATCCATTTTCAGCACAGTTGTATCAACTTGTGGTGTTATTTCACGGATGCTTTCCGGGTATCTTGCAGGGTAGCGTTTACGCTTGGCAGCTGAGCCGTATCATTAGTCGCCGCATGCCTGAGTGATTTCAACCTTGTTCTGAGTTTTCTGCGAGGATAAATTACTTTAACTGTTGGCTACGTTTCATTTATTCCTTTTAGCTTTTTTCTTACAGCCCTTTTCTCGTCGTTTTTTTTCGTATTCCTTTCCCAAATTTTAGAGAGCCTGTCATGGTAGAGCAGCGGTCATTGCAAGAGTTGTCTCCTCAGCTGCGTGCTGTGCTGGGTTCGCTCGATGTTGGTTTGGAGGCCGAGCTGCTCCGCTACCGTAGGAACCGGTACTTGGACAATCAGGACGATGACCTGTTTGCTGCGCTAGATGAGCCGGTTTTTGAGGAAGAGCCTGTTCTGCCGGTGCCCATCGTTGACGCCGCTGCGTCAATACCTTTGGCTATTGGGCCTGTGACGCCGCCACCTTTACCACTCAATAAGAAGCTTTTGGCCGAAGGTATAGATTCCTCTAAAGCAGAGCGCCTTCAGCTAGCGGGCGCATCACAGATTGCAGCTTCTGGTCCCTCATTCACAGGGCAGACCCATGAGCCACATCCTGAGATGCAGGACGTGCACATTTCTAGCGTTGAGATACCAGATTCTTTGCCTGGGCATTTGGTAAGGCCGCTCTCTGGTGCTGCTCCGCGGGCTTCCTTAGGCGCAGAGAGTCATTCTGCTGACGATGCATCTGATGGCGCGATCGCACGGACTAGCTATTTGGCCTCTTCTGAAAAACTCATCGAAAGCCTGGCAGAAGTGCCACCCTTGCCAGACCCCGTAGACCATTCGGTAGGCAGCGGCCGAAAGCCCAAGCGTAAAACGGTTTCACTGTTGGCCGGGGCTACGCTAGGGTTTGTAGGCTTAGTCGCTGGACTCGGTGCAAGCTATCTTATGGCCAACCCTGGCCTGACACAGCGCCTAGCGGGGCGCTTCCGGCAGCCTAATTTAGAGACGGCTTCGCAGTCTATCAGAGATTTTGATCCCCCGGGCCCGGATCTTTCAGCCAGCGAGTTTATTGATTTGGAGATTGACAATCTCAGCTCTTTAACAATGCCACCTGCGGTTATTGTGCCAACGGGAGCTGCGGCGCCGCCTGTGCCATCAGCGCTACCGCCTGTTGAGCCCGCTGGTTCTTCGGCTGGTTCTTCGGCTGGTTCTTCTGCGCCAAACGCTACGCTACTGCCACCGTTACCTGCCGGTAGTGCTCCTAATAATTTGCCGACACCCCCCCCTGCATCGAGCAATCTTCCCGCAGGAAATCCCTTGTCTAACAGGGCAGCGCCACCGACTGCGCCGGTTTCAGGGAGTGCGATCGCCCCGATTGAAACTCAAGCTGTGGTGATGCCAGTGGGCCTCACGTACTACGTGACCGTTCCCTTTACCACGCAGCAGCGGCTACTGGATATCAGAGAATCGGTCAGCGAAGCCTTTGTCCGACGATTTGCCGATGGCAATCGAATTCAAATGGCTGCTTTTGACAATCCACAAGCTGCCCAGCAGTTCATCGCAGTGCTAGAGAGCAAAGACATCACCGCTCAAATCTACGGTCCGACCACAGAGTAAGGGCCGCGGTAAAGGCTGCAGTAAGGGCCGCAGTAAAGCTCATAAAATAAAGAGGGAAATTGCTATGCTGCTTCTATAGGCACTAGTCAAATAGTAGGACGGCACCACGGATGGGACTGCTAGATCGCTTTTCTCGCCTCATTAGGTCAAATGTTAATCACATCGTGAACGGGGCTGAAGATCCTGAAAAAGCGCTAGAGCAGGCAGTCGCTGATATGCAGTCGGATTTGATCTCGATGCGTCAGGCCGTCGCGCAGGCGATCGCAACCCAAAAACGCACAGAAAGGCAGTGTGAACAGGCCCAGCGTACCGCCCAGGAATGGTACAACCGGGCCCAGCTAGCCCTGCAAAAAGCGGATGAGACCACCGCGAAAGCAGCCCTCACTCGCAGGCAAACCTATGTGCAGACAGCGCAAACCCTTAAACCGCAGACCCTACAGCAGGCAGAAGTTGTCCAGCAGCTCAAGACCAACATGACTCTGCTAGAGCGGAAAATTGCAGATGCTCGCACTCAAAAAGACATGTACATCGCTCGGGCTAGGGCCGCTCAATCCAGCGTGCGTCTGAATGAAATGTTGAATGCCAGCACGCCCAGCGGCCTGAGTGCTTTCGATAGGATGGAGTCGCGCGTGCTCGACTTAGAAGCGCAGGCTGAAGTGACTGCCGCACTGGGCTCAGACCCCCTCGACCAAACGTTCGCTCAGCTAGAAGGTAGCAGCACCGTAGATGACCAGCTTGCGCAGCTCAAGGCAAAAATGCTGCAAGACGGTCAGGCCTAATACGGTCACATTTCTTTGGTCTTTGGTCGGCTTTTGTTGAGCCTCCCTTCAGCCTCGATAAACGGGAAGCGTAAAGTGAAAGCAACTCCCCTCTCCCTGTTTCGAATCGACCCATATCTGACCGTAATGTGCCCGAATGATGCGCTGGCAGAGTGCCAACCCTAGACCGTAGCCATCTTTGGAATGGTCGCGCTTGAGGCGAAAGTTTTCCTCAAAAATGCTCTTTTGGTTGTCTTGAGGAATGCCTGGCCCGTTGTCTCGAATGCTAATCTGCACCTTCTCAGTAGTTCGGTGTAGCGCTACAATTCCGATCTTTCCGTCTATGGCAGTGTACTTAATTGCATTATCAATCAAGTTACTGAGCACCCTTTGTACCTGGTCAGGATCGGCGTAAACTTGCGGTAAATCCTGCGGAATGTCGGTATCAATCCCCTGGTTCTTAGCGTTGAGCTTAGCTTGGAAAGAGGACAGGACTTCCGCGCACAGCGTCTGTAGATTAAGCTCGCGAGGTGAAATCTGGAGATTGGCGCTAGGTCCTCTGGCGGCCTGCAAGATTTCGGTAATCATGCTGTTGATAGTGCGAATTTGCACCTTGGTATTTCTCAGCAGATGGGCAATTAGCTCCGGTGTGAACTTGTCTTTTTGCTTGCTGGTCGGTTCGTAGGCAAGCTCTAGGGTCTCTAGGGCAATGGAGGCTGCCGTGAGTGGATTTCTAAGGTCGTGCGCCATCATGGCAATGATGCGATCTTTAAAGGAAAGCTGAGAGGCTAGCGTTTCTTTATCCTGTTTCAGTCGGAATATCTCATCGGAGAGTCTTAAAATTTCCGTTGACTGCGCAACTGCATCGACCGTAACGCTCTCCACTTCTGTCGCTGCTGATTGTTCCGGCTGCGTAGCCTCATGTTCCCGCTGCCAACGCGGCCACCAGTGCGCTAGCTGAATGGTAATGTCGCTGCCAGCCAAAATCTGATGCTTATCAGCTGAAACTTTGATCAGCGCAGGTGTCGCAACTAGCTTAAAGTGTTCAGCTAGGTACGGCTGGTTGATGACATCGATAATCTCTAACTCAATAGCCGATAGATGTTCGGGACCCTGCTCACAGAGTTCTTTTAGCTGATGGCGAACACTTCTAATCTGCTCTGTTGAGTTGGGTCGCTTATCGATAAAAAGTAAGAGCTTGAAAGGCCCGTTGGCCTCAGGCAAAACTGGAGCGGACGCCTCCATTCAGCCTCCTATTACATTTCTACATGTTTGATACTTCACCATAACCTTTGATAAATCCAGTTCACAAGCCGTTTTTAGAGCCAGATAGCGATCGCTGACAGGTTCGTTTAAGACTTATCGAGAACTTTGCCTTTATATTTTGTTTATATTCTACTGCTTCCCTTTGTCAAGACTGCCTGACTCTTCAAAGGCTAGGAATGAAAGGCATGCAATAGCTGGGTGAGACTTGTCAGCGTATGTTGAGAGGCTGCTACTGAATTAGGAATATTTGGCCGCTACAATATAAAACAACGAATTTGACGAGGGGATGTGAACGCAGCAGAACAAGCATCAACAATCGAGTTTGCTAGCAAAATTGCCGCAACCATCGGAGTCTTCAAGGCTGAACTACCCGATCTCAAAGCCGACCTCAAACCTTGGTCGAACGATACGGCAACCCGCAATTTGCTCGATCCAGACTCCGTAGATATCGGCTTCCACTTTCCTGGTGTTAGCCGTCTGTATCAATGCCGCAGCTTACTGATTCAAATTCGTCTGCATCAGGACATGGACTCTAGTCAGTGCCGCGCTATTGGCCTTGAGGTCGCTGGGTTTGACCATCGAGGCCAGCAGTGGCGACTATCTACTATTAATGACTGGCAGTTTGAAGGTGCGCTGACGCCAGAAGCAAAGGCAGGTGAAGTGCTGCGGACTTGTTGTCGCCGGGTGTTTGAGGTGTTTAATCACGAGCCACATCAGGAGGTTGAGGTAGCCTAAGCGCTGCGCCTGATGCTCCGCCGATAGCGAACCTTAAGGTGATGATTCGCGCCTGTACTTGCTGAATTTCTCTTAGAGGGGTGCCCGTGCCTGGATTGACTGGATAGGCCGGAAAGCAGGCCGCGCTCAGACTAAGGCGTAGGCTTTCTCCGGGCTCTAGGCTGAAGCAGGTCGGATGCAGCGGCAGCAGGACAACTTGTTCGGTCATTTCGGCAGCATCTACTCGCCTATAGCCTTGGGTTAGGTTGAATGCCTTTCCGGCTTTGACGCGAGAGAGGATAGCGCAGAGGTCGTAGCTCGGGGTAGAAGCTGCGATCGCACAGGTTAATTCAGCAATACCCGCAACCCGCAACCTCTGCGTCAAAGGTTCAGTGGTGTACGTCAGTACATCACCCCTTTGATCGATCTCCGTCCTATCAAAGGAACCAGCCGGTATCGCGCTATGGCCTCCTAGTGCGGGCGCTGGATTCCAGGGGTCATGCACCATGACATCGGCTATTTGCTGTGACGCTTTAGCGCGGCTCAATCGTCCGCTGTCTGTGCGAATATGACTAGTCCCTGCGCTCTGCAGAAAGTAAGTGGCCACCCTGGCGTTTGGGCTCGCAATATCTGGCCAACAGGTTAGCTGATACCACTGATTTTTACCCATCTCAAAGAGCTTGATCGGAGATTCCGCCATCAGGTCAGTTTTTTCTTTCCCTTTCAAAATGGCATCGAACCAGCGCACCTGTACCTGATCGATAGGGCTTATGGCGGCCGCGCCAAAATCCACAGCGCCTACCTTGTTCCCCCAGGGAATGTGCCTCCAGGGCCCCACCCAGAAATGGTGCAGCGTTTGCGCGCAGGAGATTTTCTCTCGATAAAGTCTCAGGTCCCCCCGCAGATAGGGATCAAACCAGCCGCCGATATGTAGCATTGGCAGCTCTACCCGATCCAACTGCGGGGTCAATTGCTGCCAATAGGGATCGTCCGATGGTCGGCTCACCCAGTCGTGAAAAAAAGACGCTACGCCCTCTAATACGTCTGGCGCAGCTGGTTCTGGAGCTAAGACGGGCAAATCGCGTGACGCCTTCATCAACTGAGAAAACGTGACATTATCTCCTGCCCTACGGGCAGTTTCAGCGGCTAGCTGGATGGCCCATGCCAGACCCAGCTGAAAGCAAAATGCACCGTTCTCGGTGGCCCAGTCTTCGTAGAGTTGGTACCCCGTCATCGCAGGTGCAATCGTTTTGAGTGCGGGCGGTTGGGCCTGAGCTGCCTGTAGCTGGGTCATCCCCTGATAGGAAAACCCATACATGGCTACCTGCCCATCACTGCCAGGTAGCTGCGCTGCCCACTGGACAGTGTCTTCCCCATCAGATACTTCATGGGCAAACAGATCGAACTGGCCCTCAGACGTGCCCCGCCCTCGAACGTCCTGAATGACCACTATGTATCCCTGCTTCGCGTACCAAAGCGGGTGAGCATAAACAATCGTTGAAGCAATTTCCCGTCCGTAGGGCTGACGCATGAGCAACACGGGAAATGGTCCATTGCTGCCTGGTGTGTAAACATCCGCGTCCAGCCGGACCCCGTCGCGGGTTTGCATAGAAAGGGTCTGCTTCGCCTGAATAGAAAGCATGGTTTGGGGTATGGTTTGGAGTATCGAAATAAGTTTTTTCGGTGAATACTGGAAAAATAAAACGTTCAGGTGGGGGGACTAGGGAAGGAATGAACGCATGGAACCCATTTTAATTATCAGCAATTTGTTGCTCGTTGGCCTAACGGGGACCTACGCCTGGCTAACTAGCAAAAACCTGAAGCAGGTGCAGCAAGAGAGCCAATACTATCGCGACGTTGTTGAAAAGCAGCTGCGGCTGACCGCCTTACCCCATCTCTACTGGGATTTGCAGTCTGCCGAAGGCAATGAAGGCAAGCGCCACCTCTCCCTTGAGGTATTCAATATTAGTAATGTCCCAGCCTATGATGTGCACGTCAGCCTAATCGGAGCCTACACAGAAGAAGCTCTAGGCATCGCGACGTTCATGCGCACGCACGTGCAGCCCCGCCATCGCAAATATCCTTTGCAGTCTGATAAGGTCGGCTACTACGGGGTTCGTAACGCGGTGCGTCTCTCGCTGCTGCCCACTCAGCAAAAAATCGTTCTATCCCTGCCGTTCCCCATTCAGCCTGCTGATGTGTATACCCTGGTGCAGTACCGCGAGCTTTCCGGCGAAAACTATTATCAGGTTTGCTGCTTTAGTGCTATCGACGAGTCGGGTGCTTACCGGGCCAATATTCTAGAACCTTCCCAGGTTCAGACAATGGAGCGATTGCATCTCTTTGATCTAGAAGACTACACTCTTCCTGAAAGAAAAGAAGATGTTCCAGAAGAATTGCCATATTACCTCGTCGATTTTATCGACCTTTGGAACCACTCCATTTCCAATCGCTTCATTTTAGAGACTGCAGTGTCTGCAGAAGCGGATGTTCCACTCAATGCTACGTACGACTTCTAAACACCGACCTCTTCTGAAGAGATATGGCTGCAGTTTTCAGTGCTTGTTTGCGACGTCTTGTCTATGAACTTATCGTCTGTGAATTCTTGTCTGTGAAATTTTGTCTGTGAATCATTACTCTGCAACTGCTGGACCACAAGCCAGTGTCATAGATATTCTCGTTATTGATGACGATTTGCCGGTGGCACAAAACTTGCAGCGGTCGTTACAGAAGCGAGGCTATCGGGTGGAGACCGCTAGCGATGCAACGACTGGTCTTCAAAAGGCAGTTCAGCTGAGACCTTCTGTCATTATCTGTGACTTACTGCTGCCAGATGGTCCGAGTGGGCTCGACCTCTGCTGCCATATCAAGGAAGACCCTCACCTTTCGACAACGGCTGTCTTAATCATGACCAGCCACACTGATCTGGCCAACCGAGCAGAAGCCATCGAAGCGGGGGCGGATGATTTACTTTTTAAGCCTGTTGATACAGCTGAACTCAATGCCCGGGTGAAATCTGGCCTGCGCTTACATCAGCTGACTCAGGCGCTCAAGGCGCAAACCCACCGTTTGGAAAAAGAGCTAGCTGAGGCGGCTACCTATGTCACCTCCCTGCTGCCACGGGATACGCCGGCAGATGCACGTCACTGCGTGTCTATTTCGTCGCGGTTTATTTCTTCTCAGGAGTTGGGAGGAGATTGCTTTGACCACTACTGGCTCGATCCTGACTATTTGGTGATGTATCTGTTGGATGTGTCGGGGCACGGACTGGGTGCGGCTTTGCTTTCAACATCAGTGCTCAATGTATTGCGATCGCAGTCTCTTCCCGGCGTTAACTTCTACCGCCCAGAAACCGTCCTCAAAGGCCTCAACGAAGCCTTCCAAATGAACGATCAAAACGACAAATACTTCACCATCTGGTACGGCGTTTACAACCGCACCACCCATCAGCTCGCCTATGCCAGCGCGGGCCATCCCCCCGCAATCCTAGTGACCCCTGCCCACCCCAAAGCCAACAGCGGTCTCACCCTTGAGCAGCTACGCACACCAGGTATGCCCATTGGCATGATGCCAGACAGTCTCTATCAGTGGCAGCGATGCAATATTGCTAGCAATAGCCGTCTCTACATCTTTAGCGATGGCATCTACGAAATTCACCCCGCCAACACGCCCTGCCCAACGTCGGATTCTTTGCTGGGGTTAGATGGCTTTGTAAAGCTGCTGACTCAATTAGAGTCGAAGAATCAGCTCAGCTTGGAGACGCTGATTGACTACGTCAGCGCCTTTGGGGGCGATCGCTTCGAAGACGATCTCTCACTGCTAGAAATCGACTTTCAAAGGTAGGGCAGCTGCGATCAATCAAGACAAAAATCAGCTCGAGTTGCCTGCTGCAGCGAAAGTCCAAAGACCTGCTCAAATTCACCAATTAGCACCTGTCTGACGGTTTCTACAGCGACTTCACTCAGCAAAAACTGAGCCATAGAACCCACAGCTCTATCCTCAATGCCACAGGGCACAATCTGTTCAAACCCACTGAGGTCTGGACACACGTTCAGCGCAAAGCCGTGCATCGTAATCCATCGGCTAACTTTGATCCCAATTGCAGCCAACTTGTACCCTTCCACCCACACCCCTGTGAGGCCTTCAATCCGTTCAGCCTTCAGCCCATAGCGGGCGAGTGTTCGTATCAGCACTTCTTCTAGTTGCCGTAGATACCAATGGAGGTCCTGACGATAGTGTCTAAGGTTCAAAATGGGATATCCCACCAGCTGACCCGGGCAGTGATAAGTCACTTCTCCGCCGCGCTCCACACGAAAAAGCTCGTGACCATCTTTGTTAGGATTAAACCTCAGAAACTGTTTATCTGACCCTTGTCCCAGCGTGTAGACGGGATTGTGCTGCAAGAGCAGCAGGGCGTCTTTTGCCTGAATAGTCTCTGGCTGGCTACCTGTCTTGGGCAACACGCTCCCCGCGCCCGAATGTGCTGAGTTCAGATATGCTTTGTATTCGGTGACTAATTGCTGTTGCCATTGCCAGGCGATCGCGTAGGGGACCTGCCCAAACAAATACAAATCGCCCACTCGTGTATCGATAGCAGTCTGTTCTGATGGCGTTGCGAAGGGCTTCGCGAAAGGCGCAAATCTTTGCGATTGCTCTGTTTGGGGATCGCTATCATCCATCAGCAATTTTTGTTGATATTTTGGGCACAGCTCAAGTCAAGAATTATCAACGGATGCTTAAAATCTTGACAGATTAAGAACCGGTAAAGTCGCAGGTGTTAGGGTTGGGGAGTATAAACCTACCGCGACATGGGAGGCTGCTTTATGAAGCTAGTAATCCAGGGTAAAAATATTGAGATCACAGATGCTATTCGTAGTCATGTCCATCAAAAGATTGAAAAGGCCGCCTCACACTTTCAAACCTTAATCTATAAAGTAGACGTCAATTTATCTATCGAAAACAACCCTCGGATCGCCCCTAAGCAAACCACGGAAGTCACAATATACCTTAGTAATGCTGTTGTCCGCGCAGAAGAAAGCAGCGGCAATATGTACGCCAGTATCGACATGGTGACCGACAAGATTACCCGTCAGCTACGCAAGTACAAAGAAAAGCGCCGTGACCAGAGCCACGATTCTGTTCGCCCAACTAATGTTGATGCTGCCATTAACGCGCCAGATATCACGCCAGAAGGCAGTCCAGACATTACTGAAGTTTTGAATCACCAGCCAAAGCTACCAGACGCGGTTGTTCGCAGTAAATACTTTGCGATGCCCCCTATGACTGTCCAATCTGCGCTAGAAAATCTAGAGCTGGTCGGCCATGACTTCTACATGTTCCGCAACGTAGAAACCGACGAGATCAACGTTGTGTATGAGCGCAACCACAAGGGTTACGGTCTATTGCAGCCGCGGCAAACTCACAATAAGACCCATCAAAACAATCGCACAGAGACCGTCGCTACTAACGTCACACCCATCTCAAAAGCCGCGTCATAACCGCTGTTTGATGGTGTTTATTAACCGCGTTCATTGCCTGCAGGTTAGGCGGCGGCCAGTAAGCTGTCTAACTTGCCCTGTCGGTCGAGTGCGTGAATGTCATCGCATCCACCGATATGCTGGTCATTAATGAAAATTTGCGGCACTGACCGCTTACCCGCGCGCTCCGCCATTTTGCTGCGTGCGTTCTCGTCTCCATCTATACAGTACTCAGTGTACTCAGCCCCTTTCCTATCCAAAAGGGCCTTTGCACGAATACAAAACGGGCACCGGCTCCAGGTGTATATCTCGATGTTGGGCTGCATTCTTGTTTTCCTCTTCGGCTCGAGCACATTTGTATGGAGAATAGCCTAAGCAGTAAGGCCGCAGAACCTGCCCTCTACGAAACAGGCAAACCGTAAAACGGTCAAACTCTCAGCTTCTCTAGTGTAAGGGGCGCTTGAAATTCTGTGTAGCTATTCTGCTGCAACCCAGTAATCCTACTCCGCAGAGGTAAGGTGCACCGTAAACGACATCTCATCTACAGTAACAACATCCTCATCAAATAGTTTACGGCCCCGCCGAAGTTCCATTTCGCCGTTGACGTACACCTCTCCGCTACGGATAATCGTTTTTGCCTGTCCGCCAGAGCTTGCGACCTCAATAACCTTTAAAAACTGGTCTAGCTTAATGAATGCTTCGGTCATGACTCCTACAACCTTTAATTGCCACGATAGGATTTGTTGCGATCCGTCGCAAGCTAAAGACTGAGTTAGCTCTTTACAAAATCAGATTATGAAATCAGACCTGTATCAGATTGAGCCTATACTGGGACTGGTCTATGGTCTGCTTTAGGCTACAGCGGGCTCAGCTGTAGTGAGGGTCTGTAAAATTTGCTGGGCACTGGCGATCGCATCCTGCTGCTGCTCTTCTTTTTCCCTCAGCTGACTGACAATGGATGCCGCCGACTCTAGGTTTTGCATCAGGTTAGTTACGTTCTCTCCCACGGGCGATAGCCGTAATTCGTAAAGGGCTACCTGACCTTTCGCTTCCCCTATTGTTTGCAGCTGAGTTTCATAGTGGACGGTTGCTTCTGCAGCGCGCTGCTGCTGGGCTTCTAAGTTTGCCTGCTGCTGCTGCCGGGTTTGCTTCAGCGTATCTATTTCTGTCTGAATATGAGCGCTCTCGGTTTCAATCTCTTGTATCTGCTGTCCTAGGCCAGCGCGAAGCTCATCGATGTCATTGAGCACAGGTTCTAATTCGGCTGCTGCGCCCGTGCCTTCTGCTGCTAGCCCCTGCCTGCGCAATAGCACCGCGCGATGTTGACTAAGGACTTCTTCGCGCTCTAGTAAGTTTCGCCGCTGTCCGACTAGGGTCCGGTTCAGCATCACGTGCCGATCCTTTTCCTCAGAAATTTCAGTTTCGAGCTGGAGCCGATCATATTCGCTGACTTCACTGAGCTTTGCTTTGAGCGCGTCGATGTCTTCTTGCTGTAGCCGGAGCTCCTCTTCCTGATCGTTCACAAACCGAACCATCTTGTCGAGATCCTGCTCGAGGTTAGTCACCAAGGTCTGTAGCGCTACCTCTGGCATAGCTTCTAACGAAGCCACATCCACTTTCTTGCTCAAACGAACTTTGTCAGTTGCATTGAGTAGCTCGTATACCCGCTGATGCAAATCCGTTTGATTTTTGAGCTGTTCTGTCAGTAGCTGATTTTGCTCCTGCTTGGCACCGAGGAGGGCCTGTTGCTCTTGGAGGTGTAGCTGGGTGGAATGAAGTGCCGACTCGGCTTCGGTGAGCGATCGCTTAGCATCTGCCAAAGTAGCAGCGTGCCCCTCTAAGGTCTCTCTTCCCGCTTCAACGTCAGTTTTTGCCTGTTCCAGCTGTTGTTGATTGTTGGATAAATCAGCTTGCTGTTGCGCTAGCAGCTCACGCATAGCCTGCAGGTTGTTCTCTGCCTCAATAGCGTTAACCTCAGCGGTGACTATCTGCGTCAACGCCGCTTGTATTTGCGCAGCTTGCTCATCACTAACGCCGCCAGCGCTCTCCTCGGCCTGAAACGCTTCCTGACGTTCTTCAAACCGCTGAATTTCGCCGTTGAGATGCGCCCAGGCACCCTCTAGCTCTGCGTTTTTTCGAGTTAGCTCTTCCTGCAACTGCTCAACTTCAGCTTTTTGCGCTTCAACTGTTTGCTGTTGCGCTTCAAACGCCTGTTTCTGCGATTCAAAATTTGCCAGTTCAGCCTCTGCCTGCTCGACCTGATCCTGCCGGGTTTCAATTTCCATCTCCCGGCGGTTGAGGGCCTGGCTCTGATAGGTCAGCGACTCCTTCCACTGCTCTATCTCTTCGCCCTGCGACTTAAACTTTTTGCTTAGGCTAGAAAAATTTTGTAGAACGCCGACGAGGGTACGCCCCGCTTCCTGATGGCGCTTAATCTGCCTGTTGTTCGTGAGTTCAATAAGCACCAATACGCCGCCAGCATAGGGCGCGTCATCCGGTGCTGCAATGAGTTCTTCACCTGGAACGCTACTCCAATCGTGCTCTGACCGTTGAGCCGCAAGCAGCTTAAACTCTGCTTTGCCGCCCCCCATAAATCCACTTTTTTTCTGTGTTTCGGCTAGATAAAGCACGCTGGCATTCCCTCTGTTTGTGCAGACTCAGGCATGGGCTCGATATGGGCTCGACACGGGTTCTCAGTGTGCCCACGACTCATGATTTTGATCACAAGTATTGACAGACCTGCCTATGGATAGATTCACCCAAGGGATATGAACTTGGCATCATCTAAATCGATATCCCTAATTCAAATTCAACCTGGCCAAAACCCTGCCCTCTATAAGTTCCCGTTCACCCCCGGCAGACTAACACCTGATATATGATGGCTCCGGTGAGTGCAACTATTGGATCAGACTCTGCACCAGCAAACTCAGTAATAAAATGCAAGACTTTATGGACGATTTATCAACTAATGTTTAACAAATAAAACATTGAAGGGTACTTTGATTACACAGTGGCTACAGATCAGTGGCTACAGGTCAGTGGCTACAAGTTAGTGGCTGTAGGTCATTGGCCATAGGGCAGTGGCTGTAAGTATTGGCCATGGAGCAGCGACAGTAAGTCAATGAACCGTGGGCTAAAAAGTTCGTTAGGGACACCTGTGACTGTGCATTGGCCTTGGTGAAATCTACTGAGATGTCCTTAAAGCCATTGTCTAGAAGTGCGCTATTCTCTATCTCTCGGGGAATGCTTGACCCAGCTGACAGGCAGCTGCTTTAAGTTGGGCGAAACTTAGTTGGGCAGCTCTCATGGCCCCAGGGTTAAAAAAGATTATGAGCAAAGTTTTGGTCGTTGAAGACAGCGTTTCCCAACGAGAGATGATGAAAGATCTGCTGGAAGGTAGCGGTTTAGACGTCACTGTTGCCAGTGACGGCATTGAAGCGCTGCAGTTGCTTCAGGGGCCACCACCAGACTTAGTATTGCTAGACATTGTCATGCCAAAAATGAATGGATACGAAGTTTGTCGTCGTATAAAAACAAACTCTGCAACACAAAACCTCCCTGTGGTGTTGTGTTCAGCTAAGGGGGAAGAATTTGATCGTTACTGGGGAATGAAACAAGGTGCGGATGCATATATTGCTAAGCCATTCCAGCCGACTGAACTAGTCGGTACTGTCAAACAGCTGCTACAAGGGTACTGATTCTAGCAAAGCACTATGGTAGGAAATCCTGACTTTCAAACAATATCGGGACAGGACCAGGCCCCTGAGCTTCAAGAAATTGAGACGCCAGAAGGTGAACTTCATCTGCGCTTTTTTCTCACAGATGAGGAAGAGTTTGCGCTGCCTGCTACCGGCATCAGGCGAATTATTGAACATGCTCCAGATCACATTACCCCAGTACCCAACGTCTCTCCTCTTTTGCTGGGGACGCTCAATCAGCAGGGGCGAGTAATCTGGGTTGCCGATCTGGGTCAGTTTTTGGGGTATGCCAAGCCTATGAATACTGACCGCGCTGAAATTCCAGTGATTGCCGTAGAAGAACAGGGAACAATGCTCGGCCTTGCTGTAAACCATGTCATTGGAACAGATTGGCTAGATGTTGAAGGGCTCAGGGCAACTGCGAACGCTTCAGATGGAATGGCTCCTTTCCTCAAAGGAGAATGGCCGCTAGAAGCTGATAGATCCCTGAGACTGCTGGACCATGTTGCTATTCTGCGCTCCGCCCGATGGGTCGCCTGATATGTATTGCTCACTGACAACAAGTTCTCGACCTACGTTCAATTTTTTCATCGGTAAGCAGGCATGATGTAGGCATGAAGCCTGACGACTCTCTCAAGTAAGCGACTCAAAAAGCAATCATTTAGGATCTAGATCGGCAAGAGGAAAGAAACAATGGCATCGGGCACTGACTACGCACAATCCTATCAGGCCGCAGAGAAAGCCTACATGCAAGGCAGCTACGAGATGGCTGCTGAAGCCATTGATCAGCTAGCTGATGAATATCCGACTGATCCAAGTGTGTTGCTCTTGAAGGGGCATATATATTGCTATGGCCTACATCAGTATGAAATAGCTCAGCAGCAGTATAAATCTGTTCTACATCTATCTTCGGACCCTGAGTTCGTCGACTACGCCAAAAATGGGTTGGCCTACGCCGCTCAAACGGAAGCTCAAACTGAACAACCCGTGGCAGAAGCGACTTCGCCCATGCCAGATGAATTTGATGATGGCATCTCTGAGGCTGTTGGCAATCTTGAGACGCTTGAAGACGCAGATGTCTCGGCTTGGTCTGGCCAGACGGAGACTGAGGACCCGGCAGATGATGAGCTTGGTATTTTTAGCAACTTCACCTCTGAGAATGATTCAGCGGAAGCTCCATCCGCAGAGACTGATAATCCTTTCGAATTTTCTGACGATCAGCCAATAGCGTCGGCTGCCCAAGATGCAGATGGGGGGGACGATAGCAATCCCTTTAGCGACAATCCTTTTGAGGTAGACCCCTCTGCTGAAGCAAATCTGCCGGAGGACCCTTTGGTCGCAGCTACTTTGGACGATCCATTTGGCTTGCCTGCTGAAGGAGAGGCTGCAGAAGAGGGCGGGTTTACTACTTTTAGCGACTCCACTGCCGACTTTGATATGGCCGAGTTTGACGAGGCTTTTGGCAATACGAATGGGTCGGTCGGTGCACAATCTTCTGTGGGTTTCTCTCTGGATGAAGAACCTGCTGTTGAGATGGCTGAGTCACTACTAGGAGAGGCTTTAGAAGCCGTAAATCTTGAACAAGATGATTCAGCTTTTAATGATTTTGCTGCCCTTGCGGATGAGTCTGGGGAGGATGACGAAGCCTTTGATGGGCTTTCTTTTTCCCCTCAATCTGATGCCGATGCCGAGGATAAGACGTTCTTCATGATGGATGATCCAGCAGAGGCTTCGTCGGTTTCTCTGGCATCTACTGAGGATATTGATTATATAGGAGGTAATGAGGTTCAAGGTGGGACGATGCTCGATGCGCCTGCGGATCAAGCTGTAGATCTGACGCATGCGGCTGATACTACGGGGTATGACGATAGCTTTGATGATTTTGATGATTTTGAGAGCGTTCCCGACTTTGACCTTTCTGATAGTTCTGCTGGCTTTACCAGTCCTTCTATGGGGGTTGTTCCCAGCCAGCTTGGCAACGCGATGGGAGAATCGACGACTGGGTTAGGGGGTGCTAACTTTACGGTGACGGCGACCGCTGCGATGCCAGTCTTCAATAAAAAAACTGTCAGCAATCCCAAGCCGCGTAAGCAAGGAGCACTCGCGCCCTTGGAAAATGCCTCTATGCTAAACAAGCGTCTAATACTGGCAGGATCTGCGGGCTTTTTGTCTGCGATCGCAGCTGGCATTGTCGGGCTCTTTGTTTCCTCTACAACGGCGCCTGCAGGCCAGGGTAAGTCGCCTCTCAGTCCACTGGTTGCAGGCAGTGCAGCAGCGGGATTAGTCAGCTTTGGCACGGTCATGAGTTTAGGTGCTTTGGTAGACAGGCGTACAAAAGAAAGTGTCAGTGAGCTGCAGGTTCGCTTTGGTCAGATCTCTCAAGGTAATCTCAACGCTCGCGCCACTATCTTTACCCGCGATGAGTTTGGTCAGCTTTCCGAAGGATTCAATCAAATGGCAGGTGCCATTTTTACAACGACCAGTGAAGCGCAGCGCAAAGCACAAGAGCAAGAGCAGGCCAAAGAAGACTTGCAGCGCCAAGTGATTCGGTTGTTAGATGATGTAGAAGGTGCTGCAAGAGGTGACTTAACCGTAAAGGCAGAAGTGACAGCCGATGTATTGGGAGCAGTCGCAGATTCGTTTAACCTCACTATCGAGAACCTGCGCGAGATCGTGAAGCAGGTTAGCGTAGCGGCCAGACAGGTCAGTCAAGGCTCGACTGAAAATGAAACGTTTGCCCGCTCTCTATCTGCAGATGCTTTGAGACAGGCAGAAGAACTAGCCGTAACGCTCAACTCTGTACAGGTCATGACCGACTCAATTCAGCGCGTGGCTGAGAGTGCCCGCGAAGCTGAGGAAGTCGCCCGATCGGCGTCTGAAACGGCCCTTCGCGGTGGAGAAGCTGTAGAACGCACCGTTGCAGGTATCTTAGATATTCGAGAAACCGTCGCCGATACCACTCGCAAAGTGAAACGCCTAGCTGAGTCCTCTCAAGAAATTTCTAAAATTGTGGCATTGATCTCACAGATTGCTTCTCGAACCAACCTCTTAGCTCTGAACGCGAGTATTGAGGCAGCCAGAGCGGGTGAGGCCGGACGAGGATTTGCTATCGTTGCCGATGAAGTCAGGCAGCTGGCAGATAGAGCTGCGAAAGCTTCCAAAGAAATTGAGCAAATCGTCCTCCAAATTCAAAGTGAAACGGGCGGCGTCATGACGGCAATGGAAGAAGGCACACAGCAGGTCATTGAAGGAACTCGCCTGGCAGAGCAGGCGAAGCAGTCGCTCGATGACATTATTCAAGTTTCAAACCGAATCGACGTCCTAGTGCGGTCTATTACAGCAGATACCGTCGAGCAGACTGAAACTTCTAGAGCCGTTGCGCAGGTGATGCAGTCCGTTGAGCTGACGGCCCAAGAAACGTCACAGGAGTCGCAGCGGGTGTCAGCATCGCTACAAAATCTAGTGGGTGTGGCAAAAGATTTGCTCACATCGGTAGATAAGTTTAAGGTGAGCACGACCAAGAAAAAATAGATGGACAAAGAAGTGATGGCTTTCATGCTGAGCTAAGCATAACCGCGATATACGGACCTAAATGACCGCTTGTCTATCAGTCCACTAAAATACAACCCTGTAGTATTGACTCACCTTCGACTGACCTCTCAACCTCAACTTTGGACTGCGCTATAACTTTGGACTGCAATAAGGGAGACCGCAGCTATGCTGCCTGAGCAACAACAACGCATCATGGGATATTTCATTGAGGAGGCAAAAGACCACCTCAACACCATTGAGCAGGGGTTGCTTAATCTGCAGACTACGATTGAGGATGCTGAAAAAGCCAACGAAGTCTTTAGAGCGGCACACTCTGTAAAGGGTGGTGCAGCCATGTTGGGTCTAGAGAGTATTCAGAAGACAGCTCACCGAATGGAGGACTACTTTAAGATCCTTAAAGAATCTCCGGTACAGGTAGACCGCACGCTTGAAACGATGTTTCTGCGAATTTCTGACGGTCTAAAAGACCTGCTAGAGCAGCTAGAAGGTCCTTTTGGTCTCACACAAGAGAAAGCACAAGAAATCATGGCTGGCGTAGAGCCAGTCTTTGGTCAGCTAGAACAGCATCTCTCTGAGTTGGTGACTCAGTCAGGAGGCGGCCTAGGTGAGTCGGTCTCTGCGCAAAGCGCGGATGCAGATGCGATCCAAGCTAGCTTCAATCGAGATGTTCCTAGTCTGCTGCGGCAAATGTTAGCCACCTTCAAGCAGCCAGATAACGATGAAACTCGCAATCGTATTCAATCTGTTTGCACTCAGTTTTTTGAAATGGGTGAACGGTTCTCCCTGGCTGAGTGGTGTGATCTTGTCAAGACAGCTCGCTTGGCATCGGCGAATCGAGTAAATGAGTACCGGACGCTTGCGCCTGTACTAATTAAAGAAATCAAAAAAGCTCAGGACCTAGTTCTTTCCGGTAGGGCTTCTGAAGTTGCCGTTTCAGAGTCGCTTCAGAAGCTGTTGCCTGAAGATATCTTAGCGACTTCAGAAGATGTAGAGATCGCAGCTCTTGATCTTGACCTTTCAGAGGATGGCTTTTCAGAAGATGACTTTTCAGAAGATGACCTTTCAGTTGGTTACCCGTTCGCTGAAGAGCCAGATAATATAGAACAGAGCTTGTTTGATGCTGCTGATGTAGAAGCGACAGAAGATTTTGATAGCCTGTTCGAGCCTAGTAGCCTTGTCGATGTAGAAGGTGACGGCGTACAAGAAGATTTGTCGTCTGAGGTAGGGCTTGAGACTGCTCTTCAAAGCGTTTCTGCGAACGCTGATGTGGCACTTTCCTCAGATACAGCTGACCCAATTGACGAGCCTGCCAGGTTAAGTGTGGATCTAGATTTCAATGAGATTCCTTCTGAACTATCTAGCTTGAATCGAGATGCTGAAAGTGCGGAAAAAGCTGATGAATCTTTGGATGCCCTTTTAGCGACGGTTAATGTGACTGGCCCTGATGTGGGTGCAGAGGAGCTCAACAGCTTGGCCGATCTCTTCGACGGTGATTTGGAGGAGCTTGATAATACCCTAGGCGGACATCCTTTTGTCTCTGAGGAGATGCGACTTCACCCAGAAAAGATTGATTTGGATGAAGAAGACGATCTCACAGATTTGCTGGGAAGTGAAATTGGCAGCGATGCTTCTGAAGCGGTGCCGGATGATAAAGATGAATTCGAAGATGATTTGTTTGGTGGTACCCTTACTGACACCGGATTTGCAAACCCTGACGACTTAGAGGCTCTTGATGAAGAGCTTGGAGAAGGCTCTGCAGCAGCAGATGCTCAAGGTGATGTCGCTGAACTAGAGTCTGACCCGTTTTCATCTGCGGTCTCTTCGGCAGGCGTAGTATCAGACGATATGGCTGCGCTAACTGAAGATGTCTGGGGCACTGAGGACGAGGATGAAGCTCTTTTTGGGCTCGCTTCGGACGCTCTTTTGGCAGAGTTGGAGGTTGATGTGCCAGAATCCAATCTATCTGGGATGGAGACTTCTAGCCCGGCCGCCGGATTGGATATGGGCGATGATGTTGGCCTTGATGTGCCACATATCGAACCGTTAGATTTAGATGATTTGGATTTACCGGCTTCAGAGCTACCAGTCCCTGACCTTCCAGATCCTGATTTCTCTGAATCTGGACTTTCTATTTCCGACTTGTCTGAGAGTAATCTTTCCGAGAGTGACTTGTCTGAGAATGAGGAAGTTGAGCTAGCACCTTCATTACTTTCTGCAGACTCGGCTCCAGATATCTCACGGACGGGTGCGCCTACGCCAGCTGTGAGCTTGTTCTCTGATAGCTATGTCAGCCCAAGCGAGGACGAAATAGAATTTCCGACGCTTACCGGTAAGAAGCTAAAGGAAGCTGAACAGTCTATTGATAGCTTTTTTGACGATGAGATTACTGATGGCCAGGTAGATAGCTCACTTGCAGAGGAAAGCAATGAGCTAGATTTCTTGGCGGGTGAGACCGATGAATCTCCGGGAACTGTCGATCAGCTTGCAGATGATCCTTGGGGGGAACTTTCGATTGATCCTGCTTCATCGCCTCAAGATTTGAGCGATGGGGCTGAAACAGCAGAGGACGCGCACTCTGAAGAAGACGGGGTTGAGGCGTTAGATAATGTTTTTGCTGACTTGTCGGAGACGTCTGCAGACTTTGCGGATGAATCAGCTTCTGTTCTTTCAGATGCTGATTCATCCGAGGCTGTTCTTTCAGAGGTGTTCTCCCAAGAGGATGCAATTTCGACGAGTGACAGTGAACGTGACAGCAACACTTGGGATGATTTCTCAACCCCTTCGACTGCTGAGCCTGAAGTTTCTGAAGCTGCTGCCTCGGTCCTTGCCCTGGATGATCTGTCTGCCAATTTTTCGTTAGCGGATGGCCACGAATTAGTTGCTGAGCCTGATGTTGCTGAGGTGCTTCCATCGCTAGATAATGCGGAAAGCCTCGATTTTGAAAACAATAGTGATCCACTGGGCCTGTCTCACGGTCTGGATAATTTTACGTTGGATGAGGAAGTTTCTGAGGGTGGCGAAGATGAAGGGACCCATTTTGCAGAGAACTTTATTGACTTCGATGCTGTTGTCGTTGATGAGGCGATTACAACCTTTAGTGGTTTAGTTGTTGAATCATCTGAAACTGACGAATTGGATGAACCAGCAGAAGACCTATCGGTTGAATCGTTATTGACAGAAGAGTTCGGCTTAGAAAATGGTTTGGAAAATGCTGAAGAAGAGAGTGGAATAGACAACTTAGGGGAAGCTGCTGACGGTACTCCTGAGGGGGAACTAGTAGACCTTTTTGCGGGAGATTCCTCTGTTGTAGCATCTGATGCAGAAAGCCTTGAAGACTCTGAGGCGTTTTCTGAGGCGTTTTTAGATGTTGCTTTGGAGGAGGACGCTGAAGAAGCTTCTGAAGAACAAGACAGTGCTGCAGTTAGCCCATCTGAAACTATTTCTGAAACAGCTGAGGATGATTTTGAAGATCTGGAGTCGCTGCTATCGGAGCCATCGGATATGGCTTCTGCAGAAAGTAGCACCGAGTCGATGCCTGTAGTTCCTGCAGAAAGTGAGACGTCAGGGGCTGAAAGTGATGATGAAGATTTTGGTGACTTAGAACGACTTTTGGATGAAGGGGAAGGTATCGCTCCCCATGAAACAACGACTGTTCGGCGTACTGTACCGCGTGTTACACGTCGAAGTGGTGGTGTGCGCGAACAAAACATGCGTGTGCCAGTGAAGCACTTGGACAATTTGAGTAATTTAGTTGGCGAGCTGGTCGTTAGTCGTAATACGTTAGAGCGCGATCAGGAAAGGCTGAGGCAGTTTTTGGATAATTTGCTGTTTCAGGTGCAGCAACTGAATGATGTTGGTCAGAGGATGCGGGATTTGTATGAGCGATCGCTGCTCGAAAGCTCCCTGGTTTCTAACCGCCGCGCCTATGCAGCGACAGGCACTGATAAGTCTGATGTGGCATCAGATGGCCATGCTACTGGTGCGACCTTTGATGCGCTGGAGATGGATCGATTTACCGGTTTCCACACGCTCTCTCAAGAGATGATTGAGCTGATTGTGCGAGTGCGAGAGTCTTCTTCTGATATTGGCTACACGGTGGAATCTTCTGACCAAGTGACGCGTCAGTTCCGGCAGATTACTACTCAGCTCCAAGAAGGCCTGAACACAGCGCGAATGGTGGCCTTTTCTCAGGCAGCTGACCGACTACCCCGGGCGGTGCGAGATATTTCGCTGAAGTGTGGCAAGGAAGCCCGGCTCGTTGTAGAAGGAAAAGATACGCTGATTGACAAGATGATCGTAGAGCACTTGTACGATCCGCTCACTCACTTGGTGAATAACGCGATTACGCACGGCATTGAAACTCCAGAAGAGAGGAAGGCTGCTGGAAAGCCGACTGAGGGAGTGATTACAGTTCAGGCGTTCTATCAGGGTAATCAGACCGTTATTTATGTGGCAGATGATGGCGGTGGCATCAATCCTGATTTTGTGAAGCGCAAAGCCATTGAGAAAAAGCTGATTACGCAGGCGGAGGCAGATGCGCTTTCTGACATTGAAGCCTATGAGCTGATTTTTCATGCGGGCTTTAGTACGCGGGATGAGGCGGATGACTTTGCCGGCCGGGGCGTCGGGATGGACGTGGTGCGGACGTCGCTGGCTGAAATTCGGGGAGCGATTACCATCGATTCGGAGCTGGGAAAGGGGACGGGCTTTACGATTCGGCTGCCGCTGACGCTGAGTATCTCTAAGGCGCTGAGCTGTGTGAGCAATCAGGCGCGGATTGCTTTCCCGATGGACGGCGTGGAAGACATGCTAGATGTGCCGCGCGATCGCATCGTGAAAAATGACAAGGGACACGACTGCGTACGCTGGCGCGAAATTCTCTTGCCATTCCAAACGGTCACCGACCTGCTGAAATTTAACCGGACGCTGGGTAGAGGCCGTGTGTATGGCGGCAGCCAAGATGATGATGTTCTATCTATTATTGTGCTCAGAAGCGCTAACACCTATGTCGCCCTTCAGGTAGACCAGGTAATTGGTGAAGAGGAGATTGTAATTAAGCAGCTGGAAGGACCTGTGCCCAAGCCGTTGGGGATTGCCGGTGCTACTATCCTCGGCGATGGCCGGGTGATGCCTATTGCCGATGTGCTAGAGCTGATAGACATTGCTATGGGCCGTGTACGCAGGGAGCCCGCTTCACTGCTGTGGGCAGAAGCTGCTGAAGCCCAGGCAGAAGAAACCTCTGCCAAGAGCGACCCAACCGTGCTGATTGTGGATGACTCAATTACGGTACGCGAACTGCTTTCGATGAGCTTTAACAAGGTGGGCTACCGTGTAGAGCAAGCTCGCGACGGGCAAGAGGCCTGGGATAAGCTGCGCTCTGGCTTACCCTGCGACCTAGTGTTCTGCGATATTGAGATGCCGCGCATGGATGGTCTGGAGCTACTCTCCCGCATGCAAAAGGACAACCATCTGAAGCATGTGCCTATCGCGATGCTGACTTCCCGAGGCGCCGACCGACACCGGCAAATGGCAGTAGACCTAGGTGCTAGCGGATACTTCACCAAGCCGTACCTAGAAGAAGCCCTGCTCGACGCTGCGCAGAGAATGCTGAACGGAGAAACGCTCGCGAAGGGTCGCGGCGGTTAATTGTTCGCGGCGTCGCTATTTTCTACGATAGGATCAAGAGGTCCATCCCTCACCTTGTGGTCATTATGGTGGTAACGGTAGCGCCGCAATCAACTTCCCGTGATTGGCAACCTGTCGTTCAGTCTTTAGAAAAGCTGCTGGATGCTGGGCGCGTCATGAGACGCAAAGAAGAATTGCTGGTGTACGAATGCGATGGGCTGACCAGCTATCGAGAGAGACCAGCCGTAGTGACCTTGCCGAAGACGACTGAAGAAGTCGCAGCGGTCGTCAGGTTTTGCCATGAGCAGAATATTCCCTTTGTGACCCGTGGAGCGGGGACGGGGCTTTCTGGTGGTGCTCTGCCCATCCAAGAGTGCGTGCTGATTGTCACGACTTGCATGCAGGAAATTTTAGATATTGACTATGGCAATCAGCAGGTGGTGGTGCAGCCAGGCGTCATTAATAACTGGATTACGCAGGCTGTTAGCGGCGCGGGTTTTTACTATGCGCCAGACCCCTCTAGCCAGCTGGCTTGCTCAATTGGCGGGAATGTTGCCGAGAACTCTGGGGGTGTACATTGCCTTAAGTATGGTGTAACGGTGAACCATGTTTTAGGGCTGAAGCTAGTTTTGCCGGATGGAGAAGTTGTGGAAGTCGGTGGTCCGGTTTCGGAGACACCAGGTTATGACCTGACAGGAGTATTTGTGGGCTCGGAAGGGACGCTTGGCATTGTGACTGAGGTGACGCTTCGCATTTTGAAAGTGCCAGAGTCGGTGCAGGTGACTTTGGCTGATTTTACGAGCGTTGAAGCTGCGGGTAAGACCGTTTCCGATATTATTAGCGCGGGCATTATCCCGGCTGGTATGGAGATGATGGACAACTTTAGCCTGAATGCGGTGGAAGATACTGTTGGGACAAACTGTTACCCAAGGGATGCGGTTGCCATTTTGCTGATAGAGATAGATGGTGCGCCAGCAGAGGTGGCGGCTAGTGCGAAGCAGATTGAAGAGATTTGCTATGGTAACGGTGCGAGACAACTCGTGCATGCAACCGATAAGGCGGATAGGTTGCGATTGTGGAAGGGGCGGAAGGCGGCTTTCGCGGCGATGGGCCAGATCAGCCCTGACTACTATGTGCAGGACGGCGTGATTCCTCGGACCCGGCTCCCCGAAGTGCTCAAGGAGATAGCGCAGCTCGGTGAGAAGCATGGCTATCGGGTGGCGAATGTATTTCATGCGGGTGATGGAAACTTGCATCCCTTGATTTTGTATAACAACTCGGTGCCGGGTGAGCTAGAAGCTGTCGAAGCTCTTGGTGGCGATATTTTGAAAGCTTGCGTCAGAGTGGGTGGCAGTATCTCTGGTGAGCATGGTATCGGTGCCGATAAGCGGTGCTATATGGCTGATATGTTTAGCGATGTAGATTTGGAGACGATGCAGTGGGTGCGAGTTGCTATTAATCGGAAGGGACTGGCGAATCCGACTAAGATCTTTCCGACGCCGCGAACTTGCGGGGAAGCTGCTCAGAAGGCAGTAGGTGAGTTTAAGGGGTTAGAGCGGTTTTAAGGATTAACGAGAGCTGGTGTCTGAGGTAAGTCTTTTGCGGCTTGGAGGTGTGTACGGCCGCTAGCGCTGTTTACTGAGACCCACCCCGACCTCCGCTGCGCTCCGGCCACCCCTCCAGCATGGATTTTACTCTGGTGTTGTCTTTTGGGTCGCTGCCCTATAACAGCATCGCGATTTGATGGCTTTGTGGCGGAAAACAGTTTTTAGCAGCAAGATATTTTGATTGATAAGTGGGCAGTATAAGAATGTCTTGATGTATCTACTACGACAGCTTATTGGCTGTTGTTTCGTTGTAGTAGGTACCGGCAAACTACGGATTAATTTAAAAACGAAAGTCTGTTGCTTGTGTAAATAAGCTGACTGTTCAAGTTTTCTTGGGGGGCAACTTAAGTTCGGAGCGGAAAGCAAGTTCATACCGACCGCACAGAGCAATTGCACAAGAGGTTTCGAATATTTTGAACACTTCAGGGTGCAGGCGGAATACTTGACTTTTCAAGACAACACGCAACTTACCTCAAAACATCACGGAGACACCTTCCATGAAATCTGATCTAAAAGCAAAACTGCTTCAGCACTTCTCTAAGAAAAAGGCTAACGGCGGTTTTACCCTAATTGAACTTCTCGTTGTAATCATCATCATCGGCATCCTGAGTGCGATCGCCCTTCCTTCCTTCTTGAACCAAGCAAACAAAGCTCGCCAGTCTGAAGCTAAGACTTACGTTGGTTCTATGAACCGCGCTCAGCAGGCTTACTACATGGAAAACGGTGAGTTTACAGCTACTATTGCTGATTTGGGACTAGGCATTCAACCTACAACTGAAAACTACTCTTACACTATCAATCTTGGAAATGCTTCAGCACCTGGAACAGGTAGTGTCGCAACCAATAAAGCGGCTGCACGACAAGATGCTCTTAAGGGTTATGCTGGAGGCGTTGCTACGCTAGTGTCGGTGGCAATGCAAACGATGTAACAACATCTGCACTCCTTTGTGAAGCTGAAAATATCGGGCAAACTGCTCCTGGTGATGCAGCAGCGAACGGTACTACGATTTTCTGCCCTAGTGGTACAGAAGCAATCAACTAGTAAACTAACGTAGAAGTTTAC
>JBCBJS010000027.1:0-62463 GCA_038523095.1 Cyanobacteria bacterium J06626_6 | reverse complement strand
CAAAATGCAGAAACCTTACATCAACCCAGAAAATCCAGCAGAATCGGCAAAACCTCATATAACCAAACTATCTGAAGCTGAATTGGCCCTACAAAGCCCGGCTTCATGTAATAAAAGTAAGAAATATCAGTAGTTCTTCTGACTTATTAACCTTACATGATGGATTAATATCTTACTAACGAGCACAAAGGTAATAGAGAAGGTGTTCGGGTTTGTACTAGGTCAGCCACTCGAAGTGCACATGCTTCCTCAGGTGTCTGCTACAGATGGCGCACCTAGTACAAACGTTTCCTAATTCACTTTTCTCTGAAGAGCATCTACAGAAACAATGTTGTTCTCCTGATGCTTGAGAAAATATTCAAACGTTTCCCATAGCGCTTTCTTATTGTTTTCAACTTAGCATTATGTCTTACAGTCAAGTGTTTCAGGCCAGCTTCCAGAACAAAGCAAAGAAGCGACTGCGGATGATCAGAAAAGCCTGCAAGAAGATCTTAATTTTGTTTATTCTGGCCTGTATATTCACAATGTTGTTCCAGCATCCGGTTTGGGGACACATTCCCCCTGAAGAACGCATTATTGTGATAGAAAGCCAGGCAGCTCACTACAGGTTTACATCGCCTACAAATAACGTCGAGCACAGAGGTGTTTCGGGCACGGTCCAACTTCAAGTTGACAGTGCAGAGCCCCATCCCAGCTGCACACAATAAAACAGTTTTCACGCAACAAACTTCACTGTCAAGCTTCACTGTCAAATTTCACTGTCAAACTTCACTCATCACCTTACTTTCATAAGTCAGAGAGACTCTTCCATGATTCCATACCTAAGGACAACATTCTTCATCTTTTTTTCTATATTGGTTATCCTCATCGCTATTACCTGCGATCTCAAAATCTTTTTGCCAGTTCATGATGAAGAATCTCCCATTGAAATTTAGCCACAGTGTCTATCACGCTGAAGAGCTCTGTAGATAAAAGATTTAACTACTCTCTCCGGTTTTTCCAAGATTGAATCGAGAAGAGCATAGCCACACAGTGTAGTCAAAACGCAAGAGTAGGCCCTACATATCGTTGTCATAAATGGCAACGATTTTTCTTTGTTTGCTTAAGGCATTTATACTTAGGGCACTCGACTACACCCAAACGCGAGAACCATGTCTACCGACGACAAGCGGGGCACTAAAGAAAGGGTTTTTCTCAGCGATCTGCTCATTTATCCAATTAAGTCAGCGGCAGGCATTCCTGTAAAGACAGCGGGCTTGACTGCAAGAGGGCTGAAAGGAGACCGGCGATACATGCTTGTCTCGCCGACGGGTAAGTTTATAACCCAGCGACGTTTTCCTAAGCTGTCGTTAGTTTGTCCGACTCTGACTTCAGTAGCGACTGCATCTGATGTTCCTTCGCTCAAGGTCACGGCGCCGGACATGGATGATTTGTTCATTGATCCTGCCAACCTTCAGCATCAGGTAGAAATGAGCCAAAACCTTTTAGATGTCGAGGTTTGGGGCGATCGCGTTTCTGCCATTTCATTAGGCCCTACCATCGCCAACTGGTTTACTGACTTTCTCTCAACACCCTGCCAGCTCGTGTGCATGGCTGAGCACAGCGATCGCCCTACCGACCACGGCAAATTCGGCCCAGCCGAACAGGTTAGCTTCGCCGATGCCTACCCCTACTTACTCATCACAACAGCCTCCCTCACAGGGCTCAACGAAAAGCTCGCTGCCAAGCAAGTCGCTCCGGTCCCCATGAACCGATTCCGGCCCAATCTGGTTATCAGCGGTGACAGCGCCCCCCACGCAGAAGACCACTGGAAGCAGATTCGCATCGGCTCAGCCACTTTCACTGTGGCTAAGCCCTGCGCCAGATGCTCCATACCCAATGTGAACCAGGCAACGGGCGATCGCACCCGAGAACCCAGCATCACCCTGGCTACCTACCGGGCCTGGGACAAAGAAATCTGGTTCGGTCAGAACCTACTCCAAGAGCGCCCAGCTGGCTCAGACACGCTAGGACAGCTCACCATCGGTGATAGCGTTGAGATTCTTGCCTAACGCCTGAATCTAGTGCCTGAGCGGCCAACGTTACTTACAGCACAAACCCATCGACACATTTGCCTTAATATTTTGTACAGATTCCGCAGTGTGAAATCATTGGGTACAAATACGCTGCGTATTTGATGTAACGCCCTAGAAAAATGCCTATCAAAACGGTTTCGACAACCCCCTTCGACGACCAAAAACCAGGAACTTCTGGACTCAGGAAGCAAGTTCCGACCTTCCAAAAGCAGAACTATCTCGAAAACTTCATTCAGTCTACTTTTAATAGTCTCGAAGATCTCCAAGGCAAAACCCTCGTGCTTGGCGGCGATGGCCGATACTACAATCGCCCAGCCATCCAGACCATCTTAAAAATGGCCGCTGCCAATGGCGTCGGCAAAGTTCTCGTTGGCCAAGGCGGCATTCTCTCCACGCCAGCTGCCAGCTGCCTCATCCGCAAATACGATGCCATTGGCGGCATTATCCTTTCTGCCAGCCACAACCCCGGCGGCCCAGAAGGCGACTTCGGCGTCAAGTACAACGTCTCCAATGGCGGTCCTGCCCCCGAAAAAGTCACCAGCGCCATCTTTGAAAACAGTAAATCCATTAGCGAGTACAAAATCGCAGACGCCGAAGATATCGATATTGACGGCCTAGGCACCCGCCAAATTGAGGGTATGCAGGTAGAAGTGGTCGATTCTGTCGCCGACTACATCGAACTGATGAAGCAGCTATTCGACTTCGACAAAATCCGCCAGCTACTCACTGGCGACTTCAGTCTATGCATGGATTCGCTGCATGCGGTGACCGGCCCCTACGCCAAGCAAATTTTTGAGCAAGCCCTAGGGGCAAAAGCAGGCACTGTCACCAACGGTGAACCCCTAGAAGATTTTGGCGGCGGCCACCCCGATCCAAACCTGGTCTATGCCCACGACCTCGTTGAGACCATGTTTTCTGACAGTGCACCCGACTTTGGTGCAGCTTCAGATGGCGATGGCGATCGCAACATGATCCTCGGCAACAACTTCTTCGTCAATCCCAGCGACAGCCTGGCACTGATCGCCGCCAATGCCCAGCTGGTGCCGGGCTACAAAGGGGGCCTTTCTGGCATTGCCCGCTCCATGCCCACCAGTCAAGCCGCCGACCGCGTCGCCGAAAAGCTCGGCCTCGACTGCTACGAAACCCCCACCGGTTGGAAATTTTTTGGCAACCTACTCGACGCAGACAAAATCACGATTTGCGGTGAAGAGAGCTTCGGCACCGGCTCCAATCACGTCCGCGAAAAAGACGGCCTGTGGGCGGTGCTGTTCTGGCTGAATGTTTTGGCAGAACGTCAGCAGTCGGTCGAAGAAATCGTGGTGGACCACTGGAAAACCTACGGTCGCAACTTTTACTCGCGTCACGACTACGAAGGCGTCGATAAGGTCAAAGCCAATGAGCTCATGGACGGGCTGCGATCGCAATTCTCCACCCTGCCCGGCAAAACCCTCGGCGACTACACCGTCGCCTACGCCGACGACTTCAGCTACACCGACCCCATCGACGGCAGCATTAGCCAAAAGCAGGGCGTTCGCATCGGCTTCGAAGACGGCTCTCGCATGGTCTTCCGTCTCTCCGGCACTGGCACCCAAGGCGCCACAATCCGGCTCTACCTAGAAAGCTACGAACCAGACGCATCGAAGCACAGCGTAGATCCACAAGCAGCTCTCAAACCCTTGATTGTGATTGCCGACCAGGTCTCGAAGCTTCAGGAACTGACCGGACGCGACAAGCCTACAGTAATCACATAAGCAGTGATTACATAATTTTGATCATTGACGTAGGCGTTTAAGACACCTACTCACCGCTAACCCACCCCGTCTCTACGGGCCCTCCCTTAAAAGCGGGCGGCCCGTAGAGACCCTCCCCGAAAGCAAACCCTCTATGCAAACCACCGCCGAGTACATCTGCGCCTTCTGCGGAGAAACCAGCACCACCTTCATAGACCTCAGCGCCGGGATGATTCAGTCCTACATCGAAGACTGCCAGGTTTGCTGCAGGCCCAACATCCTCTACATCTCCATTGACGATCAGACGCTGACCGTCGATATTCAAACCGACTACCAGGAATAGAAGGCAGGAATAGAGAGCAGAAAGATGTCATCGCAATCCGATAGGTCGCTTCAGCTAAGTCATACAATTTCTCCTATACTGCTCCTTATATAGTGTGAGCAGGCCCGTTTGGGCACCTTGAAAGCACAACACATCAAACAAAGTTAATCTGATAGGCCGATCGCCCCAACGTCTTGTAGCAACAAGGTAGTATCGCAAGTGGTCAAAGCTACAGATTGAGCGCTGTTTGATGCCGTTGACCACGGATAGAACCCGCACGATTGAGCCGTGCATTTCAGCCATCTGAAGCGAGCAACATGAAATATTGGGAATTTCTAATTCAGAAAGAGGGCGACGAAACCTGGCTGCCATTGGAGACGCAGCAGGTAGAAATTTTGGAAGGTCGCTATCGGGTTGTGGCCCATACCGACAGAGCCAACGCTCCTCTAGAAATTCGAGTCAGCCAGCTTGTCACAGATGAAATGCCCCCCCGCAAGCGAGTCCGAAAGCGCACTAGCCAGATTAGTGAAGCTGGCTTGGTCATGGTGATGCCCTTTGTGCACCTCAAGCCCGGGCAGTGGGAGCTAACCTGCAGCAGCATTGACGCTGTATCGCCAGACCTCATCGGCGAGGTCTGGCGATATAGCGTCGAGCTACAGGTCTTTGCAGAAACCGATGAAGACTGGTCTTCCGAATGGCCTGTCCCCGAAGATTCAGAAACGGTGGCGAGCACCCTCATTGAGACAGAGGCCGAGGGCGTAAATGGCATGATCGCAGCCACGCCAGAAGCCTTGCCCCTCGTACAGGCCCAAGCCCAGCTCCAGGAAAATCTTAACCAGCAAGGCCAGAGCACCGACCCAGCCGTATCTTCTTCAGGGCTACCCTCTACAAGCGGCACATATCACATCTTTCTCAAGCAACAGGCCTTTCTCGCCAGGCCCGACCAGCCGATGACCATCACCGGTCAGGTACAGTCGCGCACCCCTATCAGCCACGACGAAACCGCCAGCCAGCTGTGGCTACGCCTGCAGAATCCAGAAACTGCCCAGGTCATTATGGAAGCGCATCGCCCCCTGAGCCTGGCCCGTCTCCCAGCAGACTTCAAAGTCAAAATTCAGCTGCCGACCAACGTCATGACCCGAGTCGTGCTCGGCGAAGTTTCCCTACGTAGCGCCGATATAGAGACAGGAGAAACCACACAGCTCCTAAGCTCTACCGCATTCACCATCACAGCAGGCATCGCCCAACTGCTAGATGACCTCGCCAATAAAGACACAGGTATTTTTGAAGAAGAAGTATCGGTCCCGACTGGGGCAGCAAGCAGCACTGGACCTTCCATCTCAGTGCCTGCGCTAGACCCTGTGCAAAAGGAAGTAGTCCCTGCCGTGGGCGTCGTCCTCCCGCCCGCAATTGGCCGCGATGGCCTAGGTCATGACGGCTACGGCATCACCGCCCGCAGCACCGAGCAGCCCGAGCTACCCAACTTCCCAAAAGCCAACAGCAACACCGGTCCGCTCATCGTGAGTGATAGTCCTCAGCGAATGCGCACCCCCGAAGAAGACCGCGCCTACAAAGAAAATAAAACACCGCAGCCCGGTGAAATAGTCGCTAACCACACGATGCAGAGTCCATCTGCACTGGGCCAGCCAGCGCTCAATGAGCATGTGTCTACTAGCCCAGATATTGGCCCAGATACCGCCACAGAAAACTCAGAGGAAAACCTAGAAACAGACACGTACGCGCTCGATAACTTGGCGCGATCGCCCCGGGATATGGTCGCGCAGCCTGCCCAATTCATGGGTACCAGCATTGAAGATGACGATCTAGAAACTGCTCAAATTGCCGCCCTCCTCGAAGATATTGACAGCGACCTCACCACAGAGGTCTCCGACCTCGATGCCCTAGAGCCCCCAGGGATTGAAGGTGCGCTGCCACCGCTTCGCCCAGCCGCCCAAGAGAGCAGCCCTCTGGCCCAGAGCAGCAAGCAGAGCAGCAAGCCAAACAACCGCTTTCACCGCCAGTCCAGACAGCAGGTCGAAGCCAACGCAGCCTTCAAGTCTCTCAAACTCAAAGATCACTTCTGGAATCGCCTATCGAACCTCACCCACGAAGGTCGGCAGGAAGCGCAACAGCTGTCTCAAAATATGGAGGCTGCAGGCGTAACCGCAGGTACCTCCCCGGCGCCGCCCCATCTCACAGCCAACAGCGAAGTGGTCATTTTTGACGAGCCCACATCAGCCCAACCTGCCCCCCCGGCCGTCAACTCGCCTGCCCCATCTGAGACACCACCTGAAAGGCCGTCTTCCTATCGGCCTGCCAGGCGGCGACGTCCGGCAAATCGCCTGCGATCGCAACAGCCAACCCCGCCCACTACACCATCTCCTGCGGCATCTATTCCCCCAAACCCCGCCTCCCCGACCGCTCACGACACAGCGCGTCCATTCAGCAACCCGCCCGCTTCGTTCACACAACCCCAAAACCTAACGCCACCACCCGCAACTGCCCCTGAAGATCTCCCCGAAATGGCACTCCCTGTCATCAGCGTCCCCGTTGGCGACCTGATTGCAGGTGGCACGGTCACCATCACTGTCCGCACTCGCCCGAGCGCGTACAAACCCTTCATCAAGCTCTGGATGATCGACCGCCAAAGTCGCACGCTCGTCGGCGAGCCACAGCTCCTAACCAACCTCAAGCCCGATGCCCTAGGTGACCTAGAAACCAGCACAGAACTGCGCGTACCCATGGGCTGCCTAGACGTGCAGATTGCGGCGATCGCAGTCGATATGGCCACCCAGCAAGAAAGCAACAAAGCCATCGTCAACCGCCACGTCGTTCCGGCCAGCCAGCAATCAATGTCAAACCGAGGGTCTAGCTTGGGTCGCAACTTTTAGTCCGGCCCTCTAAACCAGCACTTCGCAGATATCTTGCAGGTACCGGCCAGCGCTTACGCCTTAGGTGTAGCTAGCAGCTTAAAGACAGCTGCTTCTGTTTGCCTTGCGATCGCACCCACATCCCAATCCGTCGTCACCGCCAGCCGCCCCACAAAGCCATCCACCATCATCATCAAAAGGTGAGCGGTCGCTGTAGGTGCCAGCGCACCATCAATATCACCCGCAGCCTGCCCTTTCTCCACCGCCACTACCAACGCGTCGATGATGTCTGCATCGGCCTCTGCCAACAGCTGCGCAGCCACCTCACTCCGCGCCGCCTCCGCCGAAATCTCTACCGACAGCTGACAGTAGCCACGGTCCTTCGCCAAAAACAAAACCGCATTAGCCATCAGCTGAGCCAACCCCTTCGCCTTGTTTTCAGC
Source organism: Cyanobacteria bacterium J06626_6 (assembly GCA_038523095.1). GTDB lineage: Bacteria > Cyanobacteriota > Cyanobacteriia > Phormidesmidales > Phormidesmidaceae > Phormidesmis. The sequence continues at coordinate 55,023 of JBCBJS010000027.1, read as the reverse complement.
CCCGGCCAAGTCTGCCAAAAACAGAGCAGCATCTGCCCGCTCCTGCTCTACAATCGCCTCAATCATCGACTCTTTAGAAGGAAAGTAGCGGTACAGCGCCCCGGGGCTCATGCCAGCAGCCTTGCAAATTTTGGCCATACCCGCGCCATGAAAACCGGACTCAACAAAACACTGAGCAGCAATATCGAGAATTTGTAGACGCTTTTTCTGAAAGCTTTCTTCGTCTCGAACTCTAGGCATAGCGGGATTGGGTCATCACTTAAACAGCAGGCAAGTCCAACATAGCGCTTGACAATCAATTGCCATGAATTATTATGAGAATGAACATTCGCTCTTTTATATTACATGGCCGCTAAAGTTAGGTCAAAGCGCAGCGGGCTCATAGGGTTTGGATTGCTGGCAGCTATTGCCAGTGGCGTCACCGTGTCCAGAGTGTTATCCGCGCTGAACAAGCCGCCGACAGATGAGTCTGAGGTAGTTTCAACCTCGCCACCCAGGATTGTTGCGCTGGGTCGTCTGGAACCTGCTTCAGCTGTGATAAATCTATCGGTACCGCTGGCGCTAGAGGGCGATCGCATCGCCGAACTCCTGGTCACAGAAGGGGAAACGGTCACAGCCGGGCAAGTCGTCGCTGTGCTGGATTCTCAAGAACGTCTGACACGGCTAGTCGCCCAGGCGCAGGCGCAGCTGCAGGTCGCTGAGCGATCATTAGCGCTGGTGCAGGCCGGTGAAAAAGACGGTGCGATCGCAGCCCAACAAGCCACCATTGCCCAGCTCGAAGCCGATCTGAGCGGCGCTCTGTCAGCACAGTCAGCGACGCTAATTCGCCTGCGCGCCGAGCAGCGAAACGCCCAGGCAGAATTCGAGCGGTTCGAACAACTGTATCGGCAGGGAGCGGTGTCAGCGTCTACTCGAGATGAAAAGCAAGTCGCCCTCGAAACTGTTCAGGCCCAAGTAGAAGCAGCAGCAGCCGAAAGAGTGCGATCGCGCCAAACCCTCCAGTCAGAAATCATCGCTGCCCAAGCCACCCTGAATGAAATTAGCGAAGTGCGCCCAGAAGATATTGCCGTAGCACAGGCTGAAGTTACCGGGGCCACAGAGGCCCTAGCCCTGGCAAATACAGACCTCTCGCAGGCTCAAATTCACGCACCTATCGCAGGAAAGGTCATCAAAATTCACAGCTACCCTGGCGAAAAGATAGCTGAGCAAGGCATCGTCGAACTCGGCCACACCCAAGACATGGTCGTTGTCGCAGAAGTAGACGAATCGGATATTCAACAAGTGCAGCTTGGGCAAACTGCACAGGTGACAGGGCCCGCCTTCGCCGGAGAACTACAAGGCACCATAGAACGCATCGGCCAAGCGGTGAGCAGGCAGTCCGTATTTAGCAATCAGCCCGGCAGCAACCTCGACAACCGCGTCGTAGAAGTTCGAATTGCGCTAGACCCGGCAGAGAGTCAGCAAGTTGCCAGCCTGACCAATCTCCAAGTAGAAGTTGCGATCGCTCCCAACAAGGTGCCCTAATGCTAAAACGCCTTCGCCGAAAAACGCCCTTGGCCTGGCACCAGCTCATGAAGCAAAAAACGCGCCTTGCCGTAGCTGTAGCGGGCATTGCGTTCGCCGATATTTTAATGTTCATTCAAATGGGTATGCTCGAATCGCTCTACGACAGCGCGACCCAGCCCCATCGACTGATTGAGGCAGACTTGCTCCTGGTCAATCCCCAGGCCAAGACAATAATTGACCTGCCTAGCTTCTCCCGGCAAAGGATCTATCAGGCAAAAGGATACGCAGGCGTTGCCACCGTTAGTCCGGTCTATGTTGGAATGGGCACTTGGCGCAATCCAGAAAACCGGCGCAGCGAAGAGATCCTCATCTTCGGGGTCGATTCACGCCAGCCTGCCTTTACCTTCCTACAAAATCTCGACCGGCAACAACAGATCAAATTTCTCAATCGAGGATTGTTTGATCGGCTCTCCAACGACAAGTTTGGACCGATTGAACAACTCATTCAAGCGCAGGGACAAGTCGCCACCGAAGTAAACGACAAGCAGTTTCGAGCGGTCGGCGTATTCTCCATGGGAGCCTCCTTTGGCGCAGAAGGCAATCTAGTGACAAACGCCCCCAGCTTTCTCACCCTGTTTCCAGAGCGTCTGGCCAATCAGGTCAATATTGGCGTCATTCAGCTGCAGTCCGGTGCCAATATCGAGCGCATTCAAGATGCGCTGCAGGCAGGACTACCGGCAGATGTCAAGGTTTTAACCAAGGCAGAATTTGTCGGGCTAGAAAGACAGTTCTGGAGTGAGGGCGGAACAGGGTTTATTTTCAACTTAGGCGCAGTCGTTGGGTTTGTTGTAGGCACGGTAATTGTCTATCAGATTTTATATACCGATGTGTCCGATCATCTGCCTGAATACGCCACGCTCAAGGCGATGGGATACAGCGATCGCTACCTCACTCAAGTTCTAGCCCAGGAGATTCTTGTGCTGGCAGTTTTAGGCTTCATTCCAGGGCTCTTTCTTTCCATCGGACTCTACCAGCTCACCTACAGCGTCACCGCACTCCCAGTCGTCATGAAAACAGGTCGAGCCTTCTTAGTGCTATTTCTCACACTGGTCATGTGCAGTGGCTCCGGGCTCATCGCCCTAGGCAAGCTGCGTTCTGCCGACCCTGCCGATATTTTCTAGGCGCTGATTTTTCCGATTCTATTCTCTAAACGCATGGACACTGCCAAACGCCCTTTCCAATCCAGTCCGCCCCAAGCCCAGTCCGTCATCTCCATCGCTCAGCTAAACCATAGCTTTGGCAGCGGTGAGCTAAAAAAACAGGTTTTACACGGAATAAATTTAGAAATTGAGGCTGGAGAAATTGTCATCATGACAGGCCCGTCTGGCTCAGGAAAAACAACCCTACTCACACTCATGGGCGGTCTCCGTGCCGCACAGTCGGGCAGTCTCAAAATCCTAAATCGCGAAATTTTAGGCGCGACCAAGCAGCAGCTGACCGCACTCCGTAAGCAAATCGGCTACATCTTTCAGGCGCACAACCTAATGAGCTTTTTAACTGCCAAACAAAATGTGAGAATGTCGCTAGAGCTTCATGACGACGTGAATACGGAAGAGCTAGATGAACGCGCGATCGCTATCCTCAAGCAGGTAGGGCTAGGTGAACGTATCGACTACTATCCTGAAAATCTTTCTGGTGGGCAAAAGCAGCGAGTTGCGATCGCTCGCGCGCTAGTCAGCAAGCCCAAAATCCTGCTCGCCGACGAGCCCACCGCTGCCCTCGACAAAAAATCAGGCCGTGATGTCGTAGAACTCATGCAGACACTTGCCAAAGAGCAGCACTGCACAATTCTCCTAGTCACCCACGACAATCGCATTCTCGATATCGCCGACCGCATCGTCTACTTAGAAGATGGCCGTCTTACTCCAGCAATACAAGCCACCAAAAAAATTGGTTAACAATAGCTCAATAGCTGCCTTTAGGGTTGCACAAGAATAGATGCGATGCCGACCACGCGAGAACAACAACAAACCAAACGACAAATTTGTAATTTCGTCTGCGCTGAGATGCTCTCAAAACTTATTATCGCTGAGTAGCATAACTACCTTCGCCTGGTTCATTCTTTAGCCTTAGCCATCCGATACTGCCGCTGCGCCAGCCAGTAGCCAACGGCAATACCCACTAGGCTACAAACCATATCACCGGCATCCAAGGTCCGGTTCGGCGAGAAGCCTTGAACCAGCTCTTCAGTCACTGTAAACAAAGCAAACAACGACGGAAACAAGGGGAGATTCAGTCGCCCAATATGACGACAGCGACAAAGCCGATGGCCCAGATAACTCGGAATAAAGTACAGCACTAAGTGCCCGACCTTATCTGCATTGTGAAACTGGGTAAACCAGCCTACCGGTAAGTGCCCCGTGTAAGCAGTAATTAGAATGATCAAGAAAAAGAGACCATAAGCGGCTGAAAGGATAATCACTTTTTTAGAGCGAACAACAGAATCTGACGAGACAGCAGACGAACTCGAAGATAAGTGAGACATAGCAGGCGATAACCGTATTAAACAACACAAGCGAAAAACAACGGGCGCTCAGGATTTGCCTACGTAGAAGCGCTCTGTATAGGCCAAACCAGCAAAGACACGAGCTAGAGCTGCAATCGCTAAGAACCTACAGAGGGCTACAGTCTCCTACAGCAACAATCCTGACGCCACAGCATGTGTCTTCGACTGGTCGCAACCCATACCGAGCAAGCTATATTAAGTTCCTCAAACTCCATCCCCAAGCACTGCCGAATAGGGAAATAATCAAGACACTGTTCGCTGAGAGAACGCTTAATATACTTCTCCAGTCGCCGACCTCTACTGGCCGATCCCTATGGAAGTCAAAGCTGCCCATACACGCCTGTTTGTAAAAGACATTGGAGCCTGCGCCGATTTTTATCGGGATGTGCTTCAGTTCGAACCCATCACCATCCAAGTCGAGAAGGGATACGCAGAATTTCAAATCGCCGACATGCGCATCTCCCTCTTTCGCCAGCAGGAAATGTCGGAAATTCTGCGTACCAGCGATCGCCCCGCCAACGCCAACGCCCAAGACAACGTTGCCCTCATCCTTCAGGTCCATAACCTGGATGACATCTACCACGAGCTTCGCAAAGCCAACGTCGAATTCGCTGAGCCCCCCACCAAAAACGTCGAATTTTCGCTCAAGGTTGCCTACTGCCGCGACCCCGCTGGCAATCTGATTGGGCTTTTCGAAGCTCTCATGTAGCCATGCCATGGCTGCTGTAGCCAGCCCACAAGTCATCAAAACCCTGCCGCGCAGACCAACACATAAATCATTCCTATTCACATGACCCACATTCTCGCTCTCGATCTCGGCACTACCGGCAACCGCGCCATCGTCTTCAATCAAGCCGGAGACATTGTCGGCCAGGCCTACCGAGAACTCACTCAGTACTACCCTAAGCCTGGCTGGGTAGAGCACGATGCCAGCGAGATTTGGGCAGCGGTCAAGTGGGCAATGGGTGAAGCGCTTAAAGACGCCAGCATCACAGCTCAGGACCTTTCGGCCATTGGCCTTACCGTCCAGCGCGAAACCTGCCTTCTGTGGGACAAAACAACCGGCCAGCCTCTCCACAAAGCTATCGTCTGGCAAGACCGGCGCACCGCCGACTTCTGCAAGTCCATCGCCGATTCCCAGGCAGATATCTACGAGCGCACAGGCCTCTTCCTCGATGCGTACTTTTCTGCCACCAAGCTCAACTGGCTTCTCAAGGAAGTCGGCGATATCGACCCGAACAACGTTTTAGCGGGCACTATCGACAGCTGGGCGCTGTGGAACCTCACCGGCGGCAAAGTACATGCCACCGACCACAGCAATGCCAGCCGCACCATGCTGATGAATCTGGAGCAGCAACAGTGGGATGAGTCGCTACTGGCCCTGTTTGAGATTCCAGCGCAGATACTCCCAGAGATTAAGCCGAGCCTGGGCGTTTTTGGCCATACGACGCCTGAGCTGCTGGGGGTAGAAGTACCCATCGCGGCCATTTTGGGCGATCAGCAGGCAGCGCTGTTTGCCCATGGGTGCGATCGCCCTGGGTTGCTCAAGTGTACCTACGGCACCGGCGCATTCTTAGTTGCCCACACCGGAGAAAACAGAGAGCGATCGCAGCACCAGCTACTCTCCACAGTCGCCTGGACCAGCACCCAGCCAGAGTCTGCCAAAGGCTACGACCTAGGCTACGCCTTAGAGGGCAGCATGTTCACTGCTGGCGCTTGCATTCAGTGGCTGCGAGACGGTCTCAATATTATTGACACCGCCCCCGAGACAGAAGGACTCGCCACCCAAGTAGAAGACAATGGCGGCGTTTACTTTGTGCCTGCTCTCAGCGGCTTGGGTGCTCCCCACTGGGACATGAGTGCACGGGGCGCTTTCCTGGGCATTACGCGGGGCACGACCAAGGCGCACATGACCCGAGCCGTGCTAGAAGCGATCGCCAACCAAGCCCGAGAAGTCGTCGAAGCGATCAACCAAGACGCAGGATCACCCATCACCCAGCTCAAAGTAGATGGGGGTGCCTGCAGCAATGACTTCCTGATGCAGTACCAGGCAGATGTCCTAGGCATTCCTGTAGAGCGTCCTGCCGTTCTCGATGCCACGGCCCAAGGCTCCGCTTTTGCCGCAGGTCTAGCCATTGGCCTCTGGTCAGACTACGCAACCCTCGTAAGCAACCGCAAAATTGATCGGGTTTTCAAACCGTCTGAGAATGCTCAGCAGGCTCAAGCGAGCTTCCAAACCTGGCAGAAAGCCGTAGAGCGTGCCAAGCATTGGACAGAGGTTTGACGCGGGCATGGAATGCAACGGGCGAACGAGCCAGACGAACGGGCCAGACGAATGAGCCAAACCAACAGATCAAACGAGCTTGATTAAACAAAACGTTAAACAAAAAGCACAGTCAATCTAGGGAACTACAGAGGGATTATTCATAGGGTGGCGCATACACTGAAATCTCTCTCTCCCCAGCATCTATGGCCAATCTTTTAGACAACGCCGCCCGTCATCAGTGTGGGCTCTGTAATGACAGACTCCTGCGCCACCTGCGACAACGACAGCTGTACTGGTTTTGCCCGACCTGTCGGCTAGATACGCCCTTTCGCAGACCCATCGCCAGTAACACCGTCGCCAGTGTCGCCCCAGATCTCAAGCTGACCGAACGTAAGTCAGCAGACCTCAGCCGACAAAACAAGACCGGAATAAACGTCTAAAAATCACCTAAAAAGCACCCTTACGATGCATTAACCGGCGTCTGGCTCACCCACTGCACCAGAAGTCTGACGCCGTATCCAGTCGCACCAGGGCTGTTGTAGCCATTTTCCTTATCAGTCCACACAGGACCGGCAATATCCAAGTGCGCCCAAGGCGTCTCCTTCACAAACTGCTTTAGAAACAGCGCAGCCGTAATCGAGCCGCCAGCGCGAGGCCCTGTGTTCTTCATATCGGCCACCACCGACTTCATCCCCTCAAAGTACTTGTCTTCCATGGGCATTTGCCACAGCTTCTCACCCGCTAGCGTTGCTGAAGAAGCCAGCGACTGCGCCAGCTCCTCGTCCGGGCTATACAGCGCGGCAATATCGTCGCCCAGGGCCACCACGCAGGCACCGGTCAGCGTAGCCAAATCCACAATGGCATCCACCCCCAGCCCATCGGCAAAAGTCAGCGCATCGGCAAGGGTCAAGCGGCCCTCTGCATCAGTGTTGTTCACTTCGATGGTCTTTCCATTCGACGCTGTGAGAATGTCACCAGGGCGCATGGCATGGCCACTCACCATGTTTTCTGTTGCAGCGCTAATAAAGTGAACTTCTACAGCGGGCTTGAGCTGAGCGATCGCCTTCGCAGCGCCTAGCACAGCAGCAGCCCCGCCCATGTCAATTTTCATCATTTCAATGCCTGACCCACTCGGCTTGAGATTCAGCCCGCCCGAGTCAAACGTCAGCCCCTTGCCCACCAGAGCCACTTTTCGCTCAGCGCCACCTTCTGGGCTGTAGGTCATATGGATAAACTTTGGCGGCAGGTCGGAGGCTTTGGCAACGCCTAGGTACGCGCCCATCCCTAGTTTTTCGCAGTCATCGCGCTCCAGGATCTCCAGCGTCAGGTCGTAGTCCTGGGCTATGCCAGCAGCCGTCTCAGCCAGCATTTCAGGCGTGACGACATTGGGCGGCGCAGACACCAGCTCGCGCGCCAAAATAACCCCATCGCACACAACTTTTGCCTGTTCAATGGCAGCATCTTCGCCCGCAAAAGAGAGCAAATGCACCTCAGTAATATCAGTTTTGCGCTTGTCCGGCTCAGACTTGAAGCGACTGTCCTGATTGAGCCCGAGAACGGCGCCTTCGGTGAGGGCCTGCACGGTGAGGGCGCTGCTGTTATTCCACACCGGGAAGCTCACGCCGAGCGTGGCGCACTTTGCCTGCTGAGAAAGTTTGGCGGCGATCGCAGCCCCCCGCCGCAGGCTCTCTAGGTCCATCGCATCAGAGCTACCCAAGCCAACGAGGCCAATTTTCTTAATCGGCGCGTCCGGACCCAGGCGCGTAATTGCCGTCGCCCCTGCCTTTGCCTCAAAAGATTCCTCGTCAATGAGCAGCTGCAAAAGGCCAGAGACCTTGTCATTCAAGTCTGACAAAATACCTGTCAGCGGCAGAGACTCTTCCAAGAGTCCCACCACCAGGCAATCTCCCTGCCAGCTCAGGCAAGACTTATCCGACGCTATAAAATCCATTCGCTATTCGCTGCTCTAAGTTCCCGTTCTATAGTATCTACTGATTTTGCCGTTTTTCCATGTCTTGCCAGGCTGAACTTTTCATCGGCGACAACACGACGCATCGGATTTTCTGCTAAAACTTCAGAGGACGTCCGTGCAAAAGTGAGTTCCTACGAGCAGTTAGGCATCAACCCCAATGTTGAAACCTATGTTGAAAACGCTAAAAGAAAAGTGGCCACTCATGGCGCTTATCGGCATCAGTACACTCTCTGTGGGACTCATTGTCTCGCTGCTCAAGCACACAGACGCCTTCAGGCAGCCATCCCCTGTCACCACAGAGCAGACCAACCGGGCCATCAGAGAATCTGCCGTACTGGGGCTAGTGCGCCAACCGGCAGCGCAGAGAACAGCCACGCTAGCCAGCATCGCCCAGCAAAATGAAGGCTTGGAGCGCGATCGCGCCCGCTATATGCTCGCCACAGACTTCATCAATCAGGGCCAAGCCAGCCAAGCCCTCCCCCTGCTCGAAGACCTCGAAAATACCTACACAGCGCTACCGGCCTATGTGCTGCTTAGGCGTGGTCAAGCCTACGCAGCATTGGATCAAACCGAAGCAGCCACAGCCACCTGGACCGAACTCACCCGCCAGTATCCAGACAGTCCAGCCGCAGCTGAGGCCCTTTATCAGCTTGGCCAGCGCGATGGCAACTCAAACGCCTGGAGCAGTCTGATCGAAACCCTACCGAGCCATCCACGCAGCGTCAGCGTAGCCTTACAGCGACTTTCCAAAGCCGAGCCAGACACCGCTGAGCCAGACAGCCCAGCACCAGCCCCCGAGGCAGCAGACAGTTCTCAATCCGCTGCTTTCGATGCGCGATCGCTGCTAAAAAACATTGCCTATCATGGCGTTGAGCATCCCAACTACGTCGCCTCGCTCGACCGTCTCGTCAGTCAGCACAGCGACGCGCTAACGCCGGAAGACTGGGCCGCAGTCGGCTTTGGCTACTGGGAGCATCAGGCCTACGGCAGAGCAGGCGACGCCTACGCCAAAGCACCCGCGACCCCGCGCAGCCTGTATAGAGCGGCCCGCGGCAAAGAGCGCAATGGCAAAACCACAGAGGCGATCGCGCTCTACACCCAGCTCAATCAAGCCTTTCCAGAAGCATCCGAAACGCCCACTGGCCTCTTGAACCTTGCGCGGCTGCAGCCGGGTCCTGTGGGCCTCGCGACATTGGACCAGGTGATTGCCCGCTTCCCCAAGCGAGCCGCCGAAGCCCTTGTACAGCGGGCTGACCGACTCGAAGGGCTCAACAGCCCAGACTCGGCCAAGCAGGCCAAGGCATCCATTCTTTCCCAATATTCCGACTCCGACGCTGCCGCTGAAATGCGCCTCAAGCAGGCCAAAGCCAACGCCAAAGCAGGCAACATACCTGCAGCCATCAGCTGGGCGCAGCAGCTCGTTGAAGCTGCGCCCAAAAATGAACTCGCCGCCGAAGCCGGATTTTGGCTGGGTAAATGGGCCTACCGGCAAAACCAGCCTGACCTGGCAAAACAAGCCTTCGAGCAGGTCATCGTCAACCACCCAGATGCTTACTACGCTTGGCGTTCAGCCATCTACCTAGACTGGGAAGTCGGCAACTTCGACACCGTACGCACCCTCAACCCCAATGTGGTATTGCCCCAGCGTCGCACCCCACTGCCTGCAGGATCTCCCGAGCTACAGGAACTCTACCTGCTCGGACACGATCAGACAGCCTGGAACCACTGGCAAAGCGAATTTGCCGGTCGGCGCACACCTTCAGTCAGCGAGCAGTTTACCGATGGCATTTTGAGGCTGGCCATCGGCGATAATTTGGACGGCATTTTTATGGTGTCTAGCCTGGCCTGGCGCGAAGACCCGGCCGACATTGCCGAATACGAATCGCTCAAAGCCTCTTCCAGCTTTTGGCAGGCAATCTATCCCTTCCAGTTTCCAGATTTAATTTTGGGCTGGGCCGCAGAGCGCGATCTCAATCCCCTACTGGTCACTGCGCTGGTCCGCCAAGAGTCGAGATTTCAGGCCGATATCCAATCCGTCGTCGGTGCGGTGGGCTTAATGCAGGTCATGCCAGAGACAGGCGAATGGATTAGTAGCCAAATTGGCCAAGACAGCTACGCCCTCAATCAGCCCACCGACAACGTTAAATTTGGCACGTGGTACCTTGACTTCACTCACCGCGAATACGCCAACAATTCACTCTTTGCAGTTGCCAGCTACAACGCGGGGCCCAACGCTGTTAACCAGTGGATAGAAGAAGGTAAATTCACCAGTGCAGATGAGTTCGTGGAAAATATTCCCTACCCAGAAACCAAAGGCTACGTCGAAAAAGTATTTGGCGGCTACTGGAACTATTTGCGCACCTACGACCCCGCGATCGCAGCCAAGGTCGCAGCGCTCTAACATAGCCCCCATACACAGTTCTGTAAGATGCAGCCCTTTTATGTAGGGTCTTTCAGTGCGTAAGCCCTGCCGTACAAACGGCTTTTACAGGGCTCTATCCCGATCAATGACCAAATCATTGATACGATAAGTAAAACTACGGTAGTCGTCGGGTTCACGGAGTATTGTGACTAAATTTAGTGCCTCCCAACAGAGTCAGCTAGCGCAAATCGGCGCTTTCTTGCGAGAACATCGAGAAAAGCAAGAAAAATCCCTGGAAGATATTGCCATCCGTACCTATATCAGGCCACAGTTGCTCAATGGCATTGAGACGGGCAACCCAGACATGCTACCCGAGCCCATCTTTGTCCAGGGCTTCATTCGTCGTTACGCCGAAACCCTAGGTTTAAAGGGGATAGAGCTTTCCCAGCAGTTTACAGTCACCTCCATTCCCTCCACGCCGCGCCCGGTCAGAGTCGCAGAGCCAGAAAGTAGCTCCACTCGGCTGCTCACCCGTCCGGCCACCTACCCATCGACCTCACAGCCAGCTAAGCAAGCTGCAGCCAGCGTGGCGGAAGATCCCCCTATGTTCAGCGCTGCCAGCCAGACGCCTCTAGAAGAATTCGTCCCGGCAGCTAAGTCAGACCCTGAGCCTGAGATTGCACACACCGAGGAAGAAACGCCGCTAACCGTAGACGATGCCGTGGAAGCACCGGCTGATAGCAACAATACCAGCAGCAACGGCAAAGAAGAGAGCCCCGCCCTGCAAAATGGCAGCTCGCTACCGGTCGTAGACCCACTCGCTACAGCGCCAGCAACAGCAGAAGAAAGCCCAATCACCCCCGCTGCATTCACAGAGCCAGCAACTAGCCCTGAGCTCAGCGCCATCCCTGAGCTACCCACCACCACTTCAAACATCTCAACAGATGCATCAGAAGACTTCGCAAGCAAAGTCTCTGCCTTCGATCAGGCAAACCTGTCTGCCAGCTCAGGGATCAGCACAGAGTCCACTGCAGAGCTACCGATCGAAACACCCACTTTCGACGACAATTTGCCCGCAGCCTTTACAACTCAGACACCCGCCGCCGCAGCGCCGACAACGCCTCGAATGCCTTACAATCCTGAACCCGTCGGCGTAGAACTAAGCCACTCAGAAGCGCCTAACCTAAAACCTTTTGCCATCGGCGCGGTTGTGGTAGCTGCGGTCACAGCAGGTATTTTACTGCTGACCAACCTGCTAGGCAGCGGCGAACGCGCCACCGTCAGTAGCGTAGGTGAAACACCAGAGCAAACAACCGAAGCCCCACCAGCCAGTGAAGCACCTCCCGAAGTGCCTGCACCCCCTGCTGCTGAACCTGAGCCACCCGCTAGCACAGCGCCTGTGTTTGTCAATGGCGAAGCGACAGCTGAAACCTGGGTCAGCATCAAAACAGACGGTGTGATTGTGTTTGAGGGGCTAATGCAAGCAGGCGACAGCCAGCTTTGGGAAGCCCAAGAAGAAATTGACGTCTACTCGGCGAATGCAGGTGGATTGAAGCTTTCTACCAATGGAGAAGCTGGAGAAGTGCTAGGAGCGGATGGCCAGCTTGGGCAAAAAATATTTAATGCGCAGTAGTTTTAGCCAGCAGTTTTTAGCCAGCAGTTTTTGGCCAGCAGTTTTTGGCCATAGGCCCATGGCTGCCCGTCTCGAACGCAACGGCTACAATGTAGCCACCGTCCTAATGCATTTCTCCCATGACGCCTCCTTCAGACCTTGAGACAGCATCACCCGTAGGCATCTCCGTACTAGAGTCGCAAACCAGCGAGGACTACCTAGACGAAGTGCCAAACGATGTTGAAATGTCTCTGTTTGATCACCTCGATGAGCTGCGATCGCGCATTTTCTACGCACTTATCGCAGTCTTCATTGGCGTTATTGGCTGCTTTGCAGGTGTCCGGCAAATCGTTGAGCTATTAGAAATTCCAGCCCAAGGTGCCAAATTTTTGCAGCTCTCCCCAGGCGAGTACTTTTTCGTCTCCATAAAGGTGGCAGGATACAGCGGCATTCTAATTGCTAGCCCATTCATCCTTTACCAAATCATCCAATTTGTTTTACCGGGTCTCACCCGCCGAGAGCGTCGGCTCATTGCACCTGTTGTCATCGGCTCCAGCGTCCTTTTCTTTGCCGGACTTGCCTTTGCTTACATTGCCTTAGTCCCTGCAGCCCTAAACTTTTTCATCAACTATGGCGCCGACGTTGTCGAACAGATGTGGTCGATTGATCGCTATTTCGAATTTGTACTGTTACTACTCTTTAGCACAGGGCTTGCCTTCCAAATTCCCGTCATACAGCTACTACTTGGGCTGCTTGGAATCGTCGGATCCAATCAAATGCTCTCTGGCTGGAGGTATGTTCTTCTAGGCGCCGCTATCCTAGGAGCAGTCCTTACGCCATCGACAGATCCCATCACCCAGAGCCTGCTGGGCGGCGCGGTCCTGTTTCTTTATTTTGGCGGGATTGGCTTGGTCAAAGCCATTGGGAAATAGGGCGGCAATAGGCCGAAACACACCAAGCAAACACCGACAAAGAGAAAGAGAAAGCCGCCGGACCTACGTAACGACGCATTTGTCCAGCGGCTTTCTCATGTGTCAGTAATATCTGAATTTACAGGATCATCGTAAACAACCGATGCTCATAAATTCGACCAATAGAATCTAAATGTTCATAACAGCACACTCGCTTCAATAATGCTTTTATTGCTTTAATCCTGTCCTGAGCTGCTCACACATAAGCAGCGTTTAACGGGCACTTACTATCAGCAATAAAGCCATACTAAAGATTTAATACGGTCGCCCTGAAACGCGTTTAGCAACGCAGTTGAAATAGTTGAAAGATGATGTGACATGACTTTTTTCAGACTCTCAATATTTTGATTTGTGCTGTAGTTTTTGAATATTCAAGGGTAAGGTTTTCATTCCTATCTAAAAGCAGATGGCAGGAAACATCATAAAAAGAGTTATTCCCAAAAGTGAAAACTCACCTCAGCGCACTCACGTGACATAGATCACGGCATACTAGGCCTTTGACTGGATCATCTCTCTGTTGTTTTCGGGCTGCTGACCAAACAAACTATCTAAGTAAATACGACTCACTTGTCGATGAGTCACGCCGTTTTGCATCAAGAATAACGATATCGCCGCACAAAACAAACGATCTTGGCTCCATCCAGAATGAATGTCCAAATAGTGCTGTACGGAGGCATGTAGTTCTTCAGGAATTTCAACGGACAAACTAACGGACTGCTGCACCACGAAGGCTCCTTCCACTTGACTTGTTTACAGCAAAAATCATCACGGCTCACCTGCTTAGAACGGTTCTACCTACAGAACAAATCGTGCTAGCAAGATGGGGCGCTCGATTAATGTGTTTCTCATTGTGGAGCATGGTTTTAGAAATAGCAACGGACCCAAGAGGCGACTGTTCGTTTAACAAAGATTTAGGTTTTTCTAAAAGTAGGCTTTCACCCCCCTTTTCGTTACATACCTTTACATAAAGGCCGTATCCCTACCCACTTTTTCAGCAATTTCAACAATCCACAGAAGTTGATAGAACGACCTAGCTACGTTCTAGCTTGTGGAAAACCTGCGGAAAACCTGTGGAAAACCTGTGGAAAGCCTGTGGAGAATAACACTCCCACGCTAAGAGTTGTAAATTTATGGTGATTCTGACATTTCACTCATCTCTAGAAAGGCAGAATCGTTTTCAAGACAAGAATTTCATCAATTTCTAGTAAAAATTACGGAGATTCCCTTGTCACATCAAAATAGGTCTCTATTTCTTTTAGGAGCGACTTCACTTCGTCAGGTAACCTGCGGACCACTTGGCGATCGCACCCATCAACTGTAACCAGCGTTACCAAACCCGTCACGCACAGCTGCGGATCAGGTCCTGCCGTGACAATTTCGTAGCACCAGTTCAAACGAATTCCTTTGACGGGTAACCAGCGCACTTTTACGATAGCCGCCATGCCGAGTGTCAGCGGCTGTCGGTAGCGGATATCTAGATTTACCACCGGCAGGTCGTAGCCCAGCGTCACCAGCCGCTCAAAGGGATAGCCCACCGCCCGTAGGCACTCCACCCGCGCAGATTCCATCCAGGTGATGTAGGTGCCGTGCCACACGACTCCGCCATAGTCCGTATGGTGCGGCTGCACCCGCACAGGATACTCAAACCAGGAAATAGATTCGTTAGAAGCGGATTCTGGGGAAACGGAAGATAGGGAGTGTTCTGCCACGGCGGTTTAAGAGGTCGAATGGTTTAAGTTTGTTTCGAACTGTCTCATAGATCACAGGTTTGTTTCTACTGTTTAATTAGTGGCGTTAATTCGTGGCAACGGAAACCGTGGCATTTGAACGGTGACGGCAGACAACTCGCAAGCTAAACAGACTTCCAAGGGTCCCGTCAGAATCACGTCAGAGTCCTGTGAGAATCACGCCAGACCAATTTATTTAGATAAAGTGGAGCACTTCATCATGATTGAAAACATTTTGCTAGCCGACGCCGGCATGGGTAATACCCGCGACATGATGAAGGCGCTCATGCAGATTCCCAGAATCGAGCGATCGCGCCTGACCATTCTTCACGTCGTTCCGCCTCAGCGCTCAGCCGCCGCCATGGCCGAAAAGTGGGAACAAGGCGGTAAAACCCTAGCCGAGGCCGTCACCGAACTCGCGCTTGAACCGTCCCGCGTGAACGCCATCCTCAGAGAAGGCGACCCCAAAACAGTCGTCAGCAAGGTAGCGGACGAAATCGAAACCGACCTTATTATCATGGGTTCACGAGGTCTCCAAGGGCTAAAAGCCATCATTGGTAATTCCGTCAGCCAATATGTCTTCCAGCTTTCATCCAAGCCCATGCTCTTGGTTAAAGATGACCTTTACGCCATCCGGCCCATTAAGCGAATACTAGTAGCCATCGACAAAACCGACTCAGGTCAAAACAGCCTATCCGTTGCGATGGATTTCGCCCGCGATATAGAAGGGAGCGAGCTAATCTTAGTCCACACGATTTCCAAGCTCAGCGGCCGCCTAGAAGAAGCCATTCGCAAGGATCCTGAAAAAGACCCTGTCCTAGCCGATGCCGTCACCAAAGTCCGTCGGATGGGTCTGAACTACCGCTGCCTCGCCCCAGAAGGCAAGCCAGGTCAGCGCATTTGCGAACTGGTAGACTCGCTCAATATCAACTTACTCATCCTCGGCTCCCCCGACCGAAGGCCCACCATTGCCAAGGGCATGCCCGACCTAGATAGGCTCTTAGGCGGTTCCCTGTCCGACTACGTGCGGGTCTATGCCAACTGCCCGGTTTTACTCACTCGGATTGAAGAATAATGCCTACTCTGTTTAGCCTACGAAATTAGCCTATACGAACTGACAGGGCGTCTGGATAGCGTCGTACAGCATGGCTTCATAAGTCGCCTTGTCTACTTCGTAGGCGCCGAATCTCTCTAGATGGGGGTTGATGATCTGGGCATCAAAAAGCTTGAAATTGCGCGATCGCAAATGCTCCACCAGCATCACCATCGCCGCCTTAGAACCCTCAGGAATACGGTAAAACATCGACTCCCCCACAAACACCCCACCAATAGATAGCCCCAAAAACCCGCCCGCCAGCTCATCTCCCTGCCAGGTCTCAAAGCTGTGGGCATAGCCAGCCCGGTGAAGCCGCCGGTACACCACTTTCAGCTGCTCAGAAATCCAGGTAGTCTCACGGTCGGCGCAGCCTTCCAGCACCCCCTCAAAATCTCGATTAATCGCCGGGCTAAACTGCCCCTGATTCAAGACCCGGCGCAAGGATTTAGGATAGCGAAATCGCTCATCCAGCGGAATCAGGGCACGTCGGCTACTCGAATACCAGCTGAGCGTTTGACCATCCTCCTCAGCCATTAAAAAGTAACCCTGAGCGTAGCACTGCAAAATCTGAGGAACGGAGTAACACATACAGAAATTCTTCGTCGTTCTCCTTCTAAAGAGAGGCCTCTAAACACTGACTACATTCGATACAATGATCCCACTATCTAGCGCTCAAACCACGAAGCCAGGTAAAGTAATAACAACTTTTGTCGCTTCGCCCATCTCTACTTTTCATGCTTCAAGCAGCCTTAAATTCAGGCTCAAGGTACAAAATCTAATTCTTGTCTCAAAAATACCTAGGAACAGCACCCACATACTTCAAAAAAATCGGCTAGCGGCCTAAAACGACTCACAGAAGCGATAGAAGGTATCTACAAAACCCGTGGCGAGCTTGAATCACAGACAACCATAATTCCCCGAATAGACGAACGATAACGCCGTCTACAAGCCAATGGCTTCTCTATAAAGGCAATCTCACAAGAGGCAACTTCAAAGTGCAACGCCTAGATACCCATATCGCATAAAAGAAACCACCCTTAACATGTCTGATTCGCCAGAGAAAACCCCTGCTCCCATCGAATCGATTGAGCTACCGCCCCCACAAGACGCCACGAAGGAAGGCCAGTGGCTAAAGGCGACCCTGCATAAATGGCTTGACGAGGAATTTCTGCCAGAAACGGTCAATGGGCACATTGCAGCCCGCGCCTCCCAGGTATTTGTCAGGCAGCGTATGGAAGGCGAAAATAATCTCAACGCTCTGGTGTTAGCCGTCCTAACGGAAATGCAAGGCTACGACTTTTCCAAAAGCTTTTATAGTGAGTTTGCAGTCGCGAATGCCGTCGGTGACCTCCTGCTAGATAGTTTAGGCATTGAGCGCTGCTGTGGAAACTAGACAGTAAGCGCGGTGTCACTTTTTGGGGCGGCAACGAACGGCACAAGTCCGATCTCGTTCTCCATTGGGCAACGAACGAACCCAACAATAAAAATAAATAAGCAGTACACACAAATGCCCTACCGAATCGGTAGGGCATTTGTGTGTACTGCTCTGTTGAGGCCGTGAACGATGATGAACGAAGGTAGCAGAAAGCCTCGGCGGATTACCAGCTAGACTTTACAACGCCAGGCAACAGTCCCTGGTGGGCCATATCACGTAGCGCATTACGGCAGAGACCAAAGTCCCGGTAGTAGCCGCGGGGACGACCGGTCTTCCAGCAGCGGTTCTTCAGACGAGTCGGCGCGCTATTGCGAGGGAGCTGCTGAATCTTGCGGTGAATGGCTAATTTTTGGGCTTGGTTAGGCGCTTCATTAAATTCTTTGAGCAGCGCTTCACGCTTAGCCGCGTACTTTTCAACGAGTTTTTCGCGCTTCTTCTGGCGCGCGACCATGCTTTTTTTAGCCATGAGGCAGGGATAAATAGGTTTCAATTACACAGTCTTTAATAGTATCGGCACCTACAGCTTTTGTAAACCATGAAAATCAACATCACTCAAAGCACTCCTCAAACTGTCGCATACTCATTGCCTAGCTTTACCGAGAAACCGCTTTCTTCTTATCTTTTCCGCTCGCAGCGCTGCCTTTAGTAGCATTTCCCTTAGCAGTGCTACCTTTCGTAGCTCTACTTTTTACCGTCTTTGCTTTTGCCTCCTTTGCTTTTGCCTTCTTTGCTTTTGCGGCCAGCTTTGCAGCCTTGTCAGCCGCTTTCTGAATTTTGGCCGCGCCAGGGCAAATATCTAACAAATCACATCGCGTGCACCGAGGGCTGCGGGCACTACAAACGACACGCCCGTGGTAGACCAGCCGAATCGACCAGTTCTCCCAGTCCTCACGGGGCAGTAGCTTCATCAGATCCTGCTCGATCTTAATGGGCTCAGTGTGCTTAGTGAGTCCCATCCGCCCGGAGATACGCTTTACATGCGTATCAACCGTCACCCCTTCATGAATATCGAACGCGTGAGCCAGCACTACATTGGCCGTCTTACGTGCAACGCCTGGTAGAGAGGTCAGCTCCGCCATCGTACGGGGCACCTCCCCGCCAAATTCAGTCATGATCCGGTGTGCGGCTGCCTGTATGTTCTTCGCCTTGTTGCGATAGAACCCCGTCGAACGCACCAGCTCCTCTAGCTCAGAGATATCTGCGATCGCCATTGCCGCTGCATCTGGAAAGCGCTCAAAGAGGGCAGGCGTTACCTTATTCACTCGCGCATCTGTACACTGAGCAGCCAGCATCGTCGCCACCATCAGCTGAACCGGCGAGTCAAAATCTAAAGAACAAGGTGCATTCGGATATATCAACTTCAGCCGGTCCAAGTATGCCAGCGCCCTCACCTTTTTGGCCAGCTTTTGAAAAGGTCTCTGGGGCGGTGGCGGCAACCCTGGCAAGGGCAGGGGAATGGCTTCGTAGTCGTTGGCCTTAGTCGGTCCTTTATAAGCACTCACAGTGTTCTATCAAAATGCTCTAATAGTGCAGCCTTGTAACGATGCAGATTTACTGGCACAGATTTACTAGCACAGATTTACTGGCGCAGATTTTGCAGAACTTCCAGCTGAGTCGTATCTCGAATAATGAGAAAGATACCCAGCCCCAGCAGCAAGAAAATCCCCGTCTGCATCACGCTCTCCTGCAGTCGCATGGGCAGTGGCTTCCCCCGCAGCGCCTCAATCAACAGAAAAGCGAGCTGTCCGCCATCCAGCGCAGGCAAGGGCAAAATGTTAATAATGGCCAGGTTAATGCTAATAATGGCCGCAAAGGGAAATAGGCTCTTGCCGTCGGTCTTGGCAAGACCTGCGCCCTGCTCCACAATCTTCACCGGACTACCCACCTGGCCGGCCATCGAAGAAAAGTCGGTAACCAGGGCAGCCATGCCCTTCGCTACCAGCATGGTTTTCATCTGAAACTCTTGGGCAGCTACCGTCAGCACCTCTATAGGATTCTTAGCAGGGCGATAGGAAACTGTGCCATTGGGCTGCAGTGCCACACCAATCACAGCATCAGAACCCGACGCTGGAATCCTAGGCGTTACCGTCACCGTCAGCTCACGGTCAAACCGTTGAAGTGTCAGATCAACCGGCTGATCAGCGCTCGCCTGAATAATCTTGATCAGCGCTTGCTGCGCGTCGGCTTCACTGTCGAGCACGGTCTCATCTACAGCGAGAATCACATCGCCCGCCTTGATACCGGCCACTTCAGCAGGCGTATTTGGCATAACTTCGGGCACAAACACACCTGGCTTCAGCTCAAAGCTCTCGGGAACGCCAATACTGCCAAACTGAACCACAAATACCAGATAGGCAAACAGCATATTTGCAATGACGCCAGCGCTAATCACGATTGCCCGGTCTAGCACAGGCCGGTTGCGGAGCAAATCTGGGTCTTCTGGAGGAATGGCGCTATCCGGGTCGTCATCTGGAAATCCCACGAAGCCACCGAGGGGAATTGCCCGCAGTGCGTACTCTGTCTGCGCACCTTGATACTTCCAAAGGATGGGGCCAAAGCCAATAGAAAACCGATTGACGTGGATGCCCTGGAGTCGAGCCGCCATGAAATGGCCAAGTTCATGAACAAATATAAGGAGCGCAAGCACCCCGATAACGACCAGTACATTCATAGCAGCGTATCTTTTGGTTAACTTTTGTTATTGTACAGTTCTAGACCAGAGTGTGTATGTATCTAGAGGGGAGACCTCTAGCGAATGATATTGCTGCCCATATACTTTTGCAGAACGTCTGGAACCTTCACAGAACCATCCGACTGCTGATAGTTCTCTAAAATAGCGGCCATCGTTCGCCCCACCGCCAGGCCCGACCCGTTGAGCGTGTGAACATACCGAGTTCCCTTTTTGCCAGATTCCTTGAAACGAATGTTCGCCCTGCGCCCCTGGAAACCCACGCAGTTTGAACAGCTTGAAATTTCTCGATATGTCCCTGCCGAAGGCAACCAAACTTCTAGGTCGTAGGTTTTGGTAGCGCCAAAGCCCAGATCGCCGGCGCATAGCTCCAGCACGCGGTAAGGCAGTTTGAGCTGCTGCAAGACATCCTCAGCGTCAGCAGTCAGCGCTTCGAGCGCGTCAAAGGAGCTGTCAGGATGGACAAACTTATACATCTCGACCTTGTTGAACTGGTGCAGGCGAATGAGCCCCCTAGTATCTCGACCGTAGCTACCGGCTTCCCGGCGAAAGCAAGGGGTGTAAGCGCAGTAGTTTATCGGTAGCTGATCGGCGCTCAGAACTTCATCGCGATGCAGGTTTGTCAGGGGAACTTCAGCTGTGGGCGTAAGCCAGAGGTCGTCGCGATCGCACTTAAATCCGTCTTCAGCAAACTTCGGCAGCTGCCCGGACCCCTGCATCGACGGCGAATTCACCAAAATTGGCGGCAGCACTTCGGTGTAGCCCGACCCAGTATGCCGCGCCAGCATAAATGAAATTAGCGATCGCTCCAGCGCCGCCCCTGCCCCCATGAGCGTCACAAAACGGCTCTGCGCCACCTTCACAGAGCGCTCAAAATTCATAATGCCGAGCTTTTCGCCGATTTCGTAATGGGGCAACCGGCCATCTTCTAGCGGAATCAGCTCATCGCCCCAGCGCCGCACCTCAATATTGTCACCCTCGCTCTGGCCATCGGGCGTCGTCTCGCTGGGCAGGTTCGGCAACCGCAGCAGCAGGCTCTCCAGTTTGGCCTTCAGCGCCCGCTCTTTCGGCTCTAGCTCGCTAATCTCGTGCTTGACCTGGTTACCTTCCTCGCGCAGCGCCTTCACGTCATCGCCCTTGGGGTCTGCGCCATTACGAATTTTTTGCCCGACGGCTTTACCCACCTCGTTGCTACGGGCCTGAAGCTCGGAGCGGGTTTTCTCAATCTCTCGCTGCTCGGCATCCAGCTGCAGCAATGGACCTAAATCGTACTCACCTCGCCGGGCCAACGCCGACTGCACCTGCTCAGTTTGAGTACGAATTTGCTTGATATCCAGCACGATTTTTTTCCTTATCTTCAGATGACGATGCCCGGCCTTTACCCCTACCGCATATTCATCAGTTGGAGAAGTAACCTAGCAGCTCGGGAGCCCTCGATCAGAGGCGCAGAGACGAATGCTATGCGCTTGACTGCCCTTATAGCTAACCTTAATAGCTAAGGTTAACAGCCAAAGGGACGGTCAGAGTCAGTGCTCTGCCGTCCCGCTAAGTCATTCCATTAGGTCAGTCCATCAGGTACCGATTAGGGCGCCCCAATAGCCATGTTCGGCCAATATTCACGGCGATCGCTCACCCTTCAGCCCAGTTGGCCTACACGACCTGCTGAATTTCAGCAATCTCCGGGATAAACTCCCGCAGGCGACGCTCAATGCCCATCCGTAGGGTCATTGCCGAACTTGGGCAGCTGCCGCAGGCTCCCTGCAGGCGTAGCTTTACAATCGGACCGTCAAGCTCAACTAGCTCTACGTTGCCACCATCAGCCATGAGGTAGGGGCGCAGCTCGTCGAGTACTTTCTCAACATTAGGTTCAGTCAAAGCCAGCGTGGCCATCTTAGTACAGTCTCCCGGTCGTAAATTTTGTTGCGTGGATTACTCCCAGTCTAGCGGTTCTATCGTCAATAGCCTGTCTCAATTTTAGATGGATGCTATTTATGCGACAGCGCTCATGCAGCAGCTTTGTGCAACGCTCTTAAATATCGACATCGAGACTAGATATCGCGGCACATTCGGCAGCGCCAGCAGCACAATAGTCAGCATCGGATAGCGAGATTACACCCGATAGCGAGATAGCGCCAGGTCAGACAGCTTCAGCCAGCGCGTAACTGGTCGAGGCGAGCCAGCACTTCTTGGCTGTGAATAGCCGGTCTCACACCCAAAAAGCGCTCTCTCAAAACACCTTCCGGATCAATCAAATAGGTATGCCGCATCGACATCGGCTTCATCCATGAACCGTAAGCCCGGCTGACCGCGCCATCCACATCTGCCAGCAAAGGAAAAACCAATCCTTCCGAATCGCAAAATGCTTCGTGAGAGGCCACATCGTCCGCACTCACACCAATAATCTGAGCGTTGCGCGTCTGGTATTTGGACAGGTCACGCTGAAAGCGCTGGGCCTCAAGGGTACAGCCCGGTGTAAAGTCACGCGGATAAAAATACAGCACCACCCACTGACCCAAGTAATCGGCTAGCGCGACCTCTCCATCTCCGCTATTACTTGGTAATACAAACGCTGGCGCAGGCTGATCGAGGTCCGGCTGCGGACCACCCAGGGCATAGGCAGCCGGAATCCAAGGCGATAGCGCAGTCGAGCAGCAAAGCAAGCTCGCAAAACACACAGTCAATATCCAGCGTGCTAAAATCGGGCGGCGCAGCGACATAAAACTTATAGATCTATAGGGCAATCTTAAGTCTATAGCGCTCAAGCCCACAAAACCAGGGATTAAGATGACTGCCATTAGCCTCACAAAATACTGGCGAGAAAGCTGGGCAGTGGCCCGTCGTATCCTGACCGAACTCTTCAGAAGGCAGCGCAGCTTGATCTCATGGCTGATTTTCCCAGCGCTCATTCTGATGCTCAATGGCCTGATTACTGCTGAGCGAGCAGATACCACCGTAAGTACGGCATTTGAAGTCGCAGCACCACCTACCCTGGTTGGCGCTGCGCTGTTTTTTAGCTGCTTGGGCGGTGGGGTGGCGACCGTAGTCTCAGAGCGAGAGCAGCAGACGCTGAAACGGCTGTTTCTTTCGCCCCTGAGCGGGGTTTCCTATTTTCTAGGCATCTTTTTGGCCCACAGCGTCATTGGCATCGGGCAGACGCTAGTGATTTTTGCGATCGCAGCTTTTGCGGGCGCTAGTTTCACCGGTGCAGCCTGGCCCCTGTCTCTACTCATCATCTGGCTCAGCATTCTGGCCTACGTCGGCCTTGGCTTCATGCTAGGAACCCAGTTCGCCCGCCGCACCGAAGACGTCAGCGCCCTGATTGCAGCCTTTGGCGTGCCGCTGATGGTCCTAGGCGGGGCATTTCTCCCCATTTCACTGTTTCCAGAGTCTCTGCTAGACATTGCCAAGTTCAATCCGATCTATCACATGACCGAAGCGCTCAGCCTATCCCTGCTCGATACCGACAATCCACTTGGAGAGAGTGGCACTCACTTCTGGTTTTTGGCGATTTTTGCGATCGCAATGGTTGCCGTCGGCTGGCTCTCCTACCGGCGCATGCTGGTCGAAGAGCGACAGCTCTAGAAGCCAGCCGATAGAAACCGGCAGTTAGAAAGCAACCGCTAAAAATCCAAAAAGGTAAAAACACCACTCATTTCCCATCTAATTTTTTAACCGATTCTCTTTGCTTTTCAGCCAGCCTAGCCTCACGCCACAGCAGCCCTGTCAGCGCCACCAGCCCAAAGATTACAGTCGGCTCAGGGACAGGCTCAGCACCCACCCCTGCACCAGCTTCTGCGCCATGGACAACACCAGCCACACGAGCTGCCAATACATTGACAGGCACTGTAGCCTGTATGCCCTGTGCCAAATCAGCCTCTGCACCGGCCACCGGCCAGCCGCAGTGCTCCGGAATATATACGCCCCCTTCACTAGCACCTGTCTGCGGCCTGCCCAAATGTTGAACCCAGTAGCGACCATAGGTAGACTTTCCCGTCGTATCAAATACACCAAACCCAACCTCACTAAAACCTCTGTGCAGAATATTCTGGCGATGCGACTCACTGTTCATCCAGCCATCAAAAGCCTGGGCAGCCGTTTCATAGCCCGCGATTAAGTTCTCACCCACAGCCCCAGCCGAGTAGCCCGTCGCATCAATCCGAAAAACGTAGGTAGACCCGTCCTCGCCCACATGGGAAAAGAAATCCTGCACAGCCAAGTCCGCAGCACCGCGCTGCGCGGACTGTCCCAGCTGAAAAGAGAACCGCAGTGGAGGCACTTTCACCTCAGCCCTAGCCTGATTCGTCAGGCTCAATAGTTCCGAAAAGAATCCTTGCAAAGGCGCGCAGTTTCCCGCCTTCTCAGCAGTCCTTTCACCAGCGATAAAACGGTCATTGTTGCCGTCAGCCAGAGTGCGATCGCCGTCATCGCAGCCAGTCACCAAAAGTCCGACCAGCACCAGACTCCATACGGCAGTCTTTCCCATCAGAAATACTCCTAGATATTGCAGAGATATTGCAGATATTGCAGGTGATTTTTTGCGCGCAGCAAAGAATCCGTACTGGCATGTCAGAAACGGCCATTAAAAAGTTCGCTCAGCCGCCCTATTAAACAGACAGTCAACTGCCAGTCGAACGCCACCAGCTCCCGCTGCACTTGTAGAGCAGGGGAATGGATGCACGAACCAACAGGCACCACAGCGCCAGCCAGTGACCGGAAAAATTCAGGAATCAGAAAGTGATCGGCAAAATTCAGGAATCAGACAACAGGCACACCGTCCACAAAATTTGTGGTGAGAAAGGCTTCGCGAACGATGCAAAAGAAAATTGAAGCCTGTTGAATAAATCTTTTAGATAGAAACGACTGCGAGGAAATACACAGAACTGCCTTGAAGCAAATCTTCTTTTTGAGCAATTTCTTGGACTCAACCTGTGAACAGCGTATATTTCACTAGCTTCATGCCTACTTCACACACTGTAGTGGGCCACAAAAACCAGCGTCATCCAAATTTGCAACGATCAAAATCGAGTCGTGAATACACAAGAGCACATCAAAACACGCAAATCTCATGCAAACTATTGCGGTTGAAGTTGTTTACCCGTAGGCGCTATGTTCATTTCAACCCAATGGCTAACTCAACAGCAGTATCCGAATGACCCCTCCAGAAAATTCTCAGCTGATATTTGCGACTTTCGGCGCAGGCTGCTTTTGGCACACCGAAGCAGCCTTCCGCAAGCTGGCAGGCGTTGTCCATACATCGGTCGGCTACATGGGAGGCCACTTTGCAAATCCCTGCTATCTAGATGTCCTAGCTCGCATTACGGGCCATGCAGAAGTCGCTCAGCTGCAGTACGACCCTTCAACAATCAGCTACGAAACGCTGCTAGAAGCATTTTGGACAATCCACAATCCCACGACGCTCAATCGCCAAGGCCCAGATAGAGGAGAACAGTATCGCTCTGCGATTTTTTACCATACGCCTGAGCAAGCGATCGCAGCAACAGCCTCAAAAACCACCCTAGACGCAACAAATACATACACCGACCCCATCGTCACTGAAATCAAACCCGCCAGTGACTACTGGCTTGCCACTGAAGACCACCAGCAATACCTTGCTAAAAAATCTCGCGCAGCCGCATCAGCCCCGAAGTCCTAAAGCGCTAAATCCTCAAGCGCTTCCAATCGTCGCTGCCCTTAAGACAGCAACTGCTCACGCCAGCGATGAATGCGAATACGACTCGACACATACCACGGCCAGCGATGGTACTCAGCCAGCAGCCAGCCAGACATCAGGCTGTGGCTGAGCCCAGTCAGCCCGACCCAGATCAGCACAAACTTGAACCCACCAGAAGGCGGAAAAATATAGTTAGAGAGTGAAATGATCAACACCGGCGCTATGACCAAACCCGCCGCAAATACCCAGACTAGGTAGGCAGCAGTATCGCTCTGATGGGCACCTCGCCATCGCCTGCCTGTCCATCGCCACGCCATCGGCTGTAGGCTGTCAGCGAGCTGCAGCGACTGCGTCTGCAGATTAACCGTAAACATATGCCGACAGAAGTCGCAGGCAAAAATATCCATCAACGCAACAGCCCGTATCTGACCGCTCCCACAGGCCGGGCAAAGATAGGTATCTTCGTACTTCAGCGGTCGCTGGCTCATCTCCCCAGACCACTCACGCTTCTTTGGTCCGTTCGGCTCTAGCCGCAAATTCCGCCCATCTGGCCCGTTCTGACGCTGCTGCTCTGCTCCACCCATACAAAGTAAGTACCTATCCATCAAGCATAGAGGACCGCTCAAGGCATGTCCGTCACAGTGGTCGCAATAAAGTAAATTTAGCGACCAGCTCACCACGCCTCAATAAAGATAGATCGAATAAAAGCTTGCGTCGCAGCAGTCAGCCTAATTCTTAACAGGCCAAATCACTCCGAGCTAGAGTCCGTAGCATAGTCTAGTCAAAGTCAGTTACGTCATCCTATGCAACTAAACAGACTTTGAGGGCGTTACTTTCTGACTAAGGGCCTGTAGCTGTAGCAGCAACGCATCTACCTCAGCCCGCAAATGTAGTAACTCAACCTGATGATCCGGACGGTAGGGATGCCGCTCCCTCTCTATCCAGCATAGTTTCGCATCGTCTTGTGCAGGCGCATCATCCTGCACTGGCGAAGGCCCAGGGCTATCAGCACCAACGACCGTCAGCGAAGACGAAGCGGCAGACGACTGGTCATTATCATTTTGGACAGCGACTGAATGCACCGACTTAGTCAAAGACATGGTCTCACTCACAACTTACTCACAACACATAATGGCAGCCTTCAATAGCTCTGCATACCGGACGAAACATGCAGATAAATGGCAAAGCTGTAGATTCGAACAACAGCCCTAGACGGTGCAACGCCGAAGAAACAGCCCTAGAGCCAAAGGATGCATACCAGAGGCAATACCTATTTATCTAGTAATTTATACTTAAGAAAAGCAAAGGCATTGTAACCCAAATAGTAGAACTAGATAGTAACCAACTAAAAATCAACCTTCGCCTTGAAAGTGTGGCAATTTACCAAGTGGTAATCGTTTGACAGTAGCAACACGCACCCACAAACAGACCTGTCTAGAGACGTGGTCTCTACTTTTCTAAGCTGTCAAAAGAGCGATTTGCCACCTCTCAGAAAGCCGTAAAAAACTCGGCTCCACCTGCGAGCAACTGGTTTTGAACCAAAAGCTATTGAATATCTACCTTGCCTGCCGCAAGCCGCTCCTTCGCTAGCAAATCCACCGCATCGCCTAAGGCAGCTGTCAGACTTTCACGGGTTTTCTCATGCTCTGCTTTCTCACTTTCAAGCAGTTGTTTGAGCTTTTCACAGTACTGTTTCGCAGCAACTAACTGACCCTTTAGCTGCTCAGCTGAACGAATATTTTCAGCGTTGGACGACCCGGAAACCGTATTAGCACCTTTTTCTGCTGTTTCAGAAATAACAGGTGGTTCCAAGGCCGTCAGCGCCTGCTGCAGACGGGCAATTTCGCGGGTACTGATCTCTGAGTCGCGGCGACGCTGCTTGGCCTCCAACTCATAGAGATTACGCCAATTTTCGACGCTGGCATAGGCCTGCTCACGCTCTTGGTGAAGCTGGCTAACCTGCCGCTGTAAGGACTGTATTTCAGCCAACCACTGAGCTACATTCTGGTCCATTACTAACCGTCCTCATGTTTTCCGCGCTCATAAATATCAGACATATCAGAAGGCCTTACAATAGCAGACTTCTCAAGGCAGCGGGTGCAGGCAGAATAATGAGTACCAGCAGCGCCAAAGAAAGCAGCCCTAGGAAGTCGCGAGGACCATTGAGTTCGCTAACGTCATTTAACGCAGGCTCTGCCGCAGGAATAAAAAACAACAGAAACGCCCACAACAAAAACTCTTGATAAGCGTAAGCCAATACCAGCATCAAAATTCTGGCCACATGGCTAACCGTCACCGCCGTTCGCTGACCATACATGGCATGCACAATATGTCCGCCATCTAATTGGCCCACCGGCATCAAATTCAAAGCAGTCACCACCAGGCCTAAGCAACCTGAAATAGCTAGTGGATGAAGCCTCAGGGCACTTTCTGCCGTCAGCACACCGCCTAGCGCCAGCTTACTCAGCAGCAGTAGTAAGATAGACCGACTCGGGTTGAGCGACTCGAAGCTCAGTAGCTGGGAAGATTCACCCAGCGGCACGATGGTCGAGTGAGCTAGTCCCCACAGTAAAATCGGTAGGCTGACAACTAGCCCTGCCAAGGGGCCTGATATACCCACATCGAACAGCGCTCGCCGATTGGGCATGGGCGAGCGCATCTGAATAAAAGCACCCAGCGTTCCTAAGAAAAAAGGAACCGGAATAAAGTAAGGCAGCGTAGCGCGTAAGCGATGGTAGCGAGTCGCCAAGTAGTGCCCCGTCTCATGCACGCCCAAAATGAACATCAGCGACAGACCATAGGCCAATCCAGATAGCAGTAATGCCGGGTCAGCATGCAGCGCCGACACATCGGAAACGCTACCAATTAGGCTACCGCCCACGTAGGTCGTTGTCAGCAAAGTTGCCAGCGCCAAGAAAATTGCTAACCCAGGCCGAGTAACGCGAGCCTGGTTCAGCTGGCGCAGCCGAGCAATTTGGGCAGATCGAACAGTCTTGGGCACCGACGCAGGAGAGGACTTCAGCAGCGCCTGCTCAGCATTTTTGGCCTGAGGGTTCGGCACCAGCGCGAAAAAAGGCTTGCCATTAAAGCTCTCTTGAAAGAGCACCAGGAAGCGATCGCCAAAGCTGCGCTCCACATTTTGCTGAACCGTCTTATAAGCTTCTCCTGGCGAAGCCTTCAGTTTGCCCTTGCAAATCATTGCCTGGGGCAGATATTCAATATTTTGCAAATAATAAATCGACCAGGGGAAACAGCGCTGTAGCAGCGTTTCCTCATCGCGTGTAATCGGCTTCTCAACTGCTTCCTTTGGTTTGCTCTGCTGATCAGTCTCTTTGGCAGCGCCCTTGGCATTGACCGGTTCTGCCGCACTTCCCTGCTGCTGCCTGGCACGAGCATTCGACACTCTCAGCATCACCCACAGCAGCAGCGTGCTGACGAGCATGAGGCCGTACAGCAACCAAGGCGGCGGGGGCGAGCCACTGTTCACCAGAATCCACAAGGTGAACACCAGCACAGGCATCATCATAATCAGCCAGAGTACCCACAGAGGCACCAGAGCCGTCTTTGTGGCGCTACGGCGGATTACCCAGTAGGTCACCGCGCCTAGCGCTAACGTAAGTAATACAAGGGGCATGAACTAATCATTTGCCAAAAAAGCAAAGCCAAAACCAGTAAGCCGTCTCTAATTAAACGCGCAATCTTTAACGGGGTATTTGTTATTGTATCGCCATCCTAGAAGATGAAAAACAAAGCGTTTAGGACAGCCCCTTCAACTCCAGCAGGACCCCCATCAATGCCCGTTTCATCAGCCTCCAGAAATAAACCACCCCAACCTGTTTTCAATACGGTTTTTGCCTTTCCGCCCAATCGAGAAACCCTGGGCGGAACTGCCTACCTCATTCAAGAAACCAACCCGGAAGGAAAGCATGCAAATATTCTCGTCGACTGTCCTGCGCTAAACGAAGAGCACCAAAGCTTCATTGCGGCCCATGGTGGCGCACAAACCCTATTTATTACCCATAGAGGCGGCATGGCCCAAGTCCCGGCGTGGCAGGCTGCCCTCAGCTGCCGAGTACTCATCCAAGAGCAAGAGGCCTACCTGCTACCGACAGTCTCGGCCGAAGTTTTTCACCGGGAGTACGCATTATCCAAAACCAGCCGGGTACTGTGGACCCCTGGACACTCCCCTGGCTCTAGCTGCCTACACCACAGTTTCTACGGCGGCATTCTCTTCACCGGACGCCATCTCATCCCCAATAAGACCGGCGCACCGCAGCCGCTACGACTCGCCAAAACCTTTCACTGGCCCCGTCAGCTCCGCTGCAGCCAGCAGCTGCTTTCCGACTTTACAGCCGAGACGCTCTCTTATATTTGTCCCGGTGCGAGCACGGGCTTCCTGCGCGGCGAGAAAAAAATTTCCCAGGCCTACGCCCAGCTGCAGACTACCGACTGGCAGACCCTTGCAACAGCACCTTCAGCGATGTAGGGACCCCGCAGCAACCTTGAGGAACTCACCCGCCTCCAGACACAACTGGCAGCGGACACACGCCTACCTGCACTTCATTGGGATAAATCAACCAGGTCCGCTGAGCGGGTTCTGTCAGTGTTTGCACCAGGGGAGAAAGCTGCTTGATATCTTGAAGTCCCCTAGGTGTTTGAATCTTAATGCCTCGCTGATACACGCTGTAACCCTTGCTCCAGGTATGCCTTAAGCCGCTGTACCTGTGGGCTTCGACCCCTTCTGTCAGCAGCTGCTGCTGAACACTTTCTAGCAAGCTGTTTCGCTCTTCTCGGGTGGCGTATGTGACCTCAAGCACTTTCAGCAGTCGGCGATTGAGAAAGCGCCGACAAAAGTCGGCAAGAGCCGGGTCTCTATGGCTTTCCCACCGCTGTAAGTGATAGGTAAACACCACGTCGTCGCCCGCCAAATAATGCTTTAACGGCATCTTCTCCACGGGTCCTTTGAGCCAGGCAATCACGGTCTCATCTGCCTCTAGCAGCCCGCGCAATAGCAGCTCTCTAGCACGGTTAAAGGCCTGCTCTAAAATCCACGAGGCGGACAGATTTTTTGAGTGGTTGTAAATTTGGGCATACATAAAAGAACGCACAACCAAATAGTGCTCAATAGCCGCCAGACCCTTCTGCTCAACAATTAGCTGCTGGCTCAGCGGGTCATAATTTAGCGCCAGCACAATACGATCCAGGTCTAGCTGCCCGTAGGATGCGCCGGTAAAGTAGCTATCGCGCATGAGATAGTCGATGCGATCGCAATCCAACTGACTCGATACCAGCTGCCACACG
Source organism: Cyanobacteria bacterium J06626_6 (assembly GCA_038523095.1). Classification (GTDB taxonomy): domain Bacteria; phylum Cyanobacteriota; class Cyanobacteriia; order Phormidesmidales; family Phormidesmidaceae; genus Phormidesmis. The sequence continues at coordinate 23,849 of JBCBJS010000027.1, read as the reverse complement.
CAAGGCACCGGATGGGTGTGGGTATACACCTGAGTAATCGACCGCCACAGCTGGGGATGAAAGGCGTCTAGCAGCCCCCGGACCTCGGGCGAGTGCTCGATGATAGCCATGGTCCACTGCTCGTGATGAGTGCCAAACACCTCCTCTGCCGTATGGCTAAACGGGCCGTGGCCAATGTCATGTAGTAGCGCCGCGCATAGGACAGTTGCCCGGTGCGATCGCAGCTGAGCGTGCAGGCCGGCCAGCCGGTCAAAAGCTCGCCGCGCCACTGCCATCACCCCCAGAGAGTGGGTAAAGCGAGACATCTCCGCCCCGTGAAAAGTCAGACTAGCCGGACCTAGCTGCCGAATTCGCCGCAGCCGTTGAAAAGGCACCGTATCAATCAGAGACTTGAGCAACGCCTCCACCGGATCATCGCCATCTAGAGAAATCGCGCCGTGGAGAGGGTCGTGATAGGTACGCACGCTTCCAGACATAGCCCTTTCTCTGTGATGAACCTAGCGAGACGGCAGATTATTAGCGACTTATCAGCTACCGGGCATCGAGCAAAGCACATCAGATAAGCCCATCCAACAAGGCGCACCAAAAGCGTCAAAACCCTTAGCGCTGAGCAGTCGCAAACGACTGAGTGAGCAGTGCCACCGCCGCTTCGTACTGCGCATCCTCTTCAGTCCCAAACTGCTTACGGCGCTCTACTGAGCTCGTCACCAGCTGATCAGGTTCAATGCCCAGCTTATTGATATCTCGGTGATTGGGCGTCTCGTACTTGGCGATGGTCACCGCCAGACCCGCCCCATTGGGCAAGTCGAACAAAGACTGAATTAGGCCCTTGCCGAAGGTGGTTTCACCCACCAGCTGAGCGCGGCCATTGTCCTGCAGCGCACCTGCCAAGATTTCGCTAGCGCTCGCCGTGCCCTTGTTCACCAAGACCACTAGCGGATCGCTCGTAATCGACTTGCCCGTAGCGTCATAATTCCCCAAAGCCCCTTGCCGGTTCACGGTGTAAACCACAGTGCCTTCATCCAGCCACATCCGAGCAATTTCGATGCCCGCCTGCAGCAAGCCGCCAGGATTGTTTCGCAGGTCCAAAATATAGGCATCCGCGCCCTGATCTTCTAGGTCGAGCAGGGCTGACTTTAGTTCAGCAGCAGCATTGCCGTTAAACTGGCCCAAACGGAGGTAGCCAAGCTTGGGCAGTCCGGGGACCTGCCTAACCTCAGCAGACACAGGATTTAGGGTGATGCGATCGCGCTCCACATTCACATTGAAGGCATCTGCATCAGATCGCCCCACCGTCAGCGTCACCTGAGTGCCAATTGATCCTCGCATGCGAGCCGCCGCCTCATCCAGGCTCAGCGTCTTGGTCGAAGTGCCATTAATTTCTAGAATCTCATCTTGGGGCCGCAGCCCTGCCGCCTCAGCAGGAGAGCCCTCAATCGGAGCAATTACCCGCAGGACGCTTGCCTCACTATCTTTAGCAATTTGCAGACCCACTCCCAGCAGCTCACCATTTGTATTTGTCTGTAAACTTTGGTACTGCTGGGGCGGCAAAAAGCGGGTGTAGGGATCATCTAGCACTGCCAACATGTCTTGAATAGCCGCGTAGGTCTCTTTCCAGGTCGGTAAAGACTGCCTCAGTACTCGCTGCCGCATAAACCACCAGTTCTGATGGTTGAAGGTCTCATCGACATAGCTGCGATTCACAATCCGCCACACCTCCATCACCATCTGCTGCTGATTCGTAAAGGCGATCGCTGCTGGCATGCCACGAATCCCTAAGCCAGTGTCGCCAAAGCCTACAGCACCTAGCCATAGCAAAAAGGCTAAGCCAGTGGTCACAACACCCTGAAAAACTCGCTTCCTCATCCGCAGTCCCATGAAAGTACTCAATATCTATCCCTACAGAACTTTTCAGTCGTCACCTTAAAAGTGTAACGCTATGTAAATTATATTAAATATCGGTTTTTCTTAACGTTTCCACAAATATCTCCAGACTAAAACCGGAATTCCCCGTGTCTCATGAAATTGCTTGATATCCGCCGTTTTCACGACAGGCAGTAGAAGGCCAAACCTGCAGACTTCAACGGGTTGTGGGGACTTAGGCTGTGTTACATTTTTTAGTATTGGTACATAACCCTAAGACACAAACTTTTTTGCTTCATGTTTACTAAGCAAGTCACCGATTCGAAGACCTTTCAGTGGTTTGACGAACGGCTCGAGATTCAGGCGCTCGCCGATGACATCTCCAGCAAGTACGTTCCCCCCCACGTCAACATTTTCTACTGCCTTGGCGGGATTACACTCGTTTGCTTCATCATCCAGTTTGCCACTGGATTTGCGATGACCTTCTATTACAAGCCCACTGTCACAGATGCATTCGCTTCTGTTCAGTACTTGATGACAGACGTTAACTTTGGCTGGCTGATTCGCTCCGTCCACCGCTGGTCTGCCAGCATGATGGTTCTCGTGATGATTCTTCACGTCTTCCGTGTGTATCTCACAGGCGGCTTTAAAAAGCCCCGTGAGCTGACCTGGGTTACAGGTGTTATCCTCGCAGTTATCACTGTTTCATTCGGCGTCACGGGTTACTCCTTACCCTGGGACCAAGTCGGCTACTGGGCAGTCAACATCGTATCGGGCGTTCCCGGTGCTATCCCTGTTGTCGGCGGCACAATTGTCGAGCTGATGCGTGGCGGCGCTGGCGTAGGCCAAGCGACACTCACCCGCTTCTACAGCCTGCACACCTTCGTATTGCCTTGGTTCATTGCGGTCTTCATGCTTCTGCACTTCATCATGATTCGCAAACAGGGCATCTCTGGTCCTCTGTAGAGCCGGATCATTTATTCTATTCGGGATTGCTTGTCCGGATTGTTTGTAGCGAGCCTTGAGCACAGCAGAGGTGAGCTACACTACTTATCAACTGTCGGTGTCATTATTTTTTAGGAAATTAATCGATGTCAATTCTTAAGAAGCCAGATCTCAGCGATCCTATGCTGAGGGAGAAGCTCAAGAAAGGCATGGGCCACAACTACTACGGTGAGCCTGCTTGGCCTAACGACCTTCTCTACGTCTTTCCCGTCGTTATCATGGGAACCATTGCTTGCTGCGTATCACTTGCAGTGCTCGATCCCGCACTTGTCGGCGAACCTGCGAACCCTTTTGCAACCCCTCTAGAGATTTTGCCTGAGTGGTACCTGTATCCTACGTTCCAAATGTTGCGCGTACTGCCCAACAAGCTCCTGGGAATCGCTGCAATGACAGCCATCCCTTTGGGGCTCATCCTCGTTCCCTTCATTGAGAACGTCAACAAGTTCCAAAACCCTTTCCGTCGCCCAGTTGCAACAGCTGTGTTCCTGTTTGGCACAGTGGTCACTATCTGGTTAGGAATCGGAGCAACTTTCCCAATCGACTCTTCACTTACGTTGGGCCTGTTTTAATTGAGCTAGGTCACTTACTGGCAATTAATTGAGGTAGATGATCGGGGTTGCATTGGGCTAACCCTAGCGAAAGCTTGAGTCAACATCAAAGAGGCCGCTCAGATTTAGGCATCTGGGCGGCCTTTGGTTTGTGTATTGTCTTCGCGGCTTTTGCCACATCATCTGCCCTGCCAAGGAAGACAGATTTTGGCAAAGAAGCGGGCAGAATCATACTGAGCAGCCACCCGGCTCTAAGTACGTATCTTTCAAAAAACCTGAGCGATGTAGGTTTCTCAAGGACAGGAGATTGGTATTCCGAGCAAAGAGAGGCTCTTTAATCCATAAGCAAAGTGATAGATTGGGAAAGTTAATAGACGTATGGTCCTCCCTCTCTTTCGGTAGGGTCAGATCTAAGTTGAACATGCTTGAGAAAGCTCACCTGAGCGTCAATAGCCGTCTAGAAGAGCTGGTCACAGTGCAGCAATGGTTTCGAGCACTCATTTCTCAGCTTGCCGAAGACACGCCCTGGATAAATGACCAGTTTGATCAGCTGAACTTGGCACTGGCAGAAGGCTTTACCAACGCCGTCCGCCATGCCCATGCAAATCTGCCCCGGACAACCCCCATTGAGATTGAGCTAGTTCTCCGCCCTGAAAAAATTGAAATTTGCATTTTTGATCAGGGGGAACCCTTCGACCCAGACAGTATCAGCGAGCCACAGCCAGGGGCACTGAGAGAAGGCGGGTATGGCTGGTTTTTACTCAGGCGGCTGGCCGATCAAGTGACTTACTCACGCATAGCGGCATCGAGCTTACAGTCTAGTCATCAGTCTGACCATCACCCACAACTAGCGGCCAAGCGAATGGCCAGCCAGCCAGCTAGCCATTCACAACATTTTGAAAAGCAGCCACCTTCCCAGCTGCGAAACTGCTTACGGATCGTCAAAACATCAAAAGTTATGTAATGCGTGTGCCGCGCCGTACAGCTTGATAAAACCTACAAATTGATGAAGATCTACAGATTAATAAAGATCTAGGCAGACAGTATTTTTTGTCAGGGTTTGCATCAACCATTACCTGTATATAGCTTTATACGTAGCCCGTTCGTTAGAGGTATCCATGACTAAAACTGCACTAATCACAGGGATAACCGGACAAGATGGCTACTACCTCAGCCGGTTGCTACTGGGCAAGGGCTACCGGGTTGTTGGGCTTGTTCCCCCTGAGAGGCAGAGCAGTCTTGCCAAGCTCGATGAGCTGGCAGACCAGGTAGAAATTTACTCTGTTGCGCTCACCAGTGCTGACGCGTTGAAACAAGCCGTCGAACAGCTACAGCCCAATGAAATCTATAACCTAGCTGCCCCTAGCTTCGTACCCGCCTCCTGGGCAGATCCCCTCGGCACGCTAGATTTGGTGACCGGTACAGCTACTCGGCTGCTAGATGCAACCCGCGAGCTGGGGCTGAAAACCCGCTTTTACCAGGCTAGCTCCTCCGAAATCTTCGGCGATGTACAAACGTCTCCCCAATCAGTCGATACCCCTTTCCGCCCCAAAAATCCCTATGGCGCAGCCAAGCTACACGCCCACTGGACCATGGTGCACCATCGCGATCGCTACGGCCTGTTTGCCTGTAGCGGCATTTTGTACAACCACGAATCGCCCAGACGTCCCCCACAGTTCGTAACCCGCAAAATTTGCCTCGCCGCCGCCGCCATCAAATTAGGCTTGCAAAAATACCTCTCTATCGGCAACCTAGACGCAAAGCGAGACTGGGGCTTTGCCGGTGACCACGTCGAGGCGATGTGGCGAATGCTGCAGGCTAACAAGGCAGAGGACTACGTCATCGGCACGGGCATTTTGCACACCGTACGTGACCTGGTTTCTACCGCATTTAGCTGCGCCGACCTAGACTGGCAAAGCTACGTCGAAACAGACCCCAATCTGGTTCGAGAAGACGAACACTTTCAGCTCGTTGCCGATCCCACCCGAGCGCAAGCAAATTTGGCCTGGGTTCCCGAAGTGAGCTTTGAGCAGCTAATCGAAAAAATGGTGCAGGCCGACCTCGAGCGTCTAAAAGCAGGCAACATTGCCCCAATGGGAGCAGCTAAGCCATGAAACAAGCCGCTGTAAAACACACGTTCATCTTTCTGGAAGTCTTCGGCTGTGAAGGAGGCATTCAGTCCTACATTCAAGATGTGCTAAGAGCCTATGGGCACCGCTCAGCCGAAACGGGAGACACTGCAGATGTCTTTCTGCTGCGCGATGCCGAAATCGACCATCCCCTAAAAGGTGGCGCACTCAGATATCACTACTTCAAAGACAGTCCATCTGACAGTCGCCCCATGGCACAGCGCGTGACGCTAACGCTGGCCCTAGCAGCCCATCTCATTCGTCAGCGCCCTGCTCATGTGTATTGCGGCCATATCAACCTCGCAGCAATGGTCGGCCAGCTATGCCGCACGCTCAAAATCCCCTACACTGTGCTGACCTATGGTAAAGAAGTCTGGTATGAGCTACAGCCCAAAGAAAAGCGAGCCCTAGCCGCTGCCGACAGAATATGGACCATCAGCCGCTACAGCCGCGACTTGGCTTGCCAGGCCAACCAAATTCCCCAGGCAAGATTCGATATGCTGCCCTGTGTTGTTGACGGAAGCATTTTTACGCCGGGAAACCCACCGCCAGCCCTGATCGAACGATACCGGCTGCAAGATTCTCGCGTACTGACGACCGTAGCGCGGCTGTGGCGCGGCGACATTTACAAAGGGGTAGACGTTACCATTCGCGCCCTACCCAAAATCGCCCAGGCTTTCCCCAATGTAAAGTACGTCGTCATTGGTCGGGGCGACGACCAGCCCCGACTTGCCAAGCTAGCAGCAGAACTAGGCGTCGAAGCGTCAGTCGTCTTTGCTGGCTTCGTACCAGACGAGGACCTCATCGATCACTATCGCCTAGCTGATGTGTATGTGATGCCTTCCAAGGAGGGCTTTGGCATTGTGTATCTAGAAGCCATGGCCTGTGGTGTGCCAGTCATTGCAGGCGATGACGATGGCTCTGCAGACCCAGTTCAAGATGGCCGGGTAGGTTGGCAGGTGCCCCACCGAGACCCGGAAGCCGTCGCCGCCGCCTGCATCGAAGCACTCAACGGAAAAGACCAAAGATGTGACGGGCAGTGGCTACGCGAAGAGGCCCTAGCTAGCTTCAGCGCGCCCGCCTTGGTCACGCGCCTTGATGAGCTTATGCAGCAAAGACCCGCCTAAGTGCTAAGACTGCCTCAAGCACTAGAACAGCGCCAAGCACTAGGATAGTAATTGCGAGCCATCGGCAGGAGGGCACCCCCATGAACCAAAATTTCAATCAGCTTCAGGTCCGCTTTCCGGGTCTTGGTTGCTGGGTGTTTATCTTAATCGCAGCTTGGGTGCTAGGAGCCATTGGCATCACAGGCATTCTAAAGTCTATCTTCGCAGTGGCACTCTTCCTTGTGCTCGCACCGGTACTTGCCTTTGCAGCGCTTCAGTTTTGGATTAGGCGCAACCTTGTAGAGGGAAACTGCCCGGTGTGCGAACAGCCACTCACCAGCCTAAAAAATCTCAAGATGCCCTGCCCCAACTGCGGTACTGAGGTAACAGTCACAGCAGAAGGCTTTCAGCGCACAGCAGCTGAAGGGGTTATCGATATCCAAGCGGTCGACGTTCAGAGCAGCACCGTTGAAACCTCAAAGGACGATTCAGCTGTGATTGATGTAGAAGTACAGCAGCTGCCAGAAGCGGATGGCTAAGCGCCGAGATTATGTCTGAAAAATGGGCAAGAAAAAGGACGCATTGGCTTGCGTCCTAAACACGGAGAGGATTCTTTTTAAGCAGTATTCGCCCGCAGCTCACAGGCAAAGGGCAGTGACTACTGGGTAATCGACATCGTATATGGGTGGCGTTCTCCGCGGCGATCGCCCACATACACTTCGTATTCACCCTGGTTGAGCAAGCCTGGCGCCTGAATGACACCGCCGTCGTAGTTGTGTGCAAAGACGCACTCTCGAAAACCATCTGGCCCTGTAATCAAAAGGGTGTAGTCACCCTGGCTTTCTACCTCAAAGCTCAGAGATGCAAACGCCTCAGTAACTTCGATGGTCTGTCCTGCAGACCGGTCGATATTGCCACAGGCAGAGCTTTCGCGCCCACCGGTTTGCCCCGTCAGCTCCAAGGGAGAGTCCAGGGGGGTGCGCATTACGGATTGTGCCTGTACCGCCGGACCAACGGACAGAACTGTCGCTAGTGCGAGAGCAAAAGGTGAGAGTTTCATAGGGAACTCCTGTGTGAAAGAAGGAAGGACCGCGGTCGGTTTATCAGGTTTGAATTCATGTTTAAATGGTAGCCCTGAGCACAAGTGATGAACCTCTGAAGCTGTGACACTTCGCGGAATGGCGACAGAAAAACTACGGCATTGCATGGGAAATGGCCTAAAGTCAAGATAGATATGCCCACCTGCCCTTGGGAATACACCGTAGACTGAAATTATGCAAAGGACCCGACTAAGTACGCTGGTGAGCCAGGCAAGCCTACAGCTAAGACAGTGGGTATTCAATCCCTGGCGGCGACTAGCTGTCTTAGTTATCAGCTTACTTTTCGGCAACTTTTTTGCGACGGCTATTTCAGCAACAGCTGGGCAGGCAGCCAAGCTAGATGTCACCGCATCGGCAATTTTGGTGATTCTTGTGGAGGCCATTAGCTGGCTATATTACCGCGCCCGAACCAAGCCATCCTCAGCAATCGATAGACAGGCTACAGGCAGAATAGATGGCAGACTTGAAACAGAAATTTCACCCGTGCGATCGCGCTCTACAACTATAGAGGCACTCAATGCCTTCAAGCTTGGCATGGTCTACGGTCTCTTCGTAGAAGCCTTTAAGCTAGGCAGTTAGTGCTATGCAGACAGTTCAGTCAGGCCTACCGCGCCAGCAAAGCCAGCAAATAGCGAGATCTCGCTTCAATAGCGTCCCAATCGCCGCGAGCTACTTCATCTGCAGGAAATAGCGCTGTAGAGAGGCCAACGGCGATCGCACCTGCCGCAATCAACCTGGGCGCTGTCTCGCTCGTCACCCCACCCGTAGGGACCAGTGGAATCGGCCCAATCGGCCCACGCAAGCTTCGCAAGTAGGCCTCATTTCCCAACGTCGAAATAGGAAACACTTTGACACTAGCGGCACCTGCTCGCCAGGCTGTGACAATCTCTGTCGGTGTCATTGCGCCAGCCACAAGGGGCAGCCCTGCCTGCTGGCCCAGCTGAATCAAATACGGATCTGTATGGGGAGTGAAGCAAAACTGAGCCTCCGCGGCGATCGCAGTCTGCAAATCCGCCGGAGTCAGCACCGAACCCGCCCCTACCGTACAGTGGGGTAGCGCTCGCCGAATTGCCCTGAGCATCTCTGCAGGCGGCCCGCTGCTTGACCAAGCCACCTCCAGCAGGCGCAGGCCTCCTGCCGAAGCAGCCTTCGCCATCGACAAGCTCTCAGCAACGCTCCCTGCCCGAATAATTGCGATCGCTCGCTGCCGGTTAAGCAGCGCTAGCCAATCTGCGCGGAGCTGAGAGAGCTGAGCCACCATCAATAGCCGTCTGTATCGCTAGGCAAGGCGCTTGCGCAAAGACTCCGCTCGACGTTTCGCCGTCTCATTGGCAGGCTCCGTCGCCAGCGACTTTTCGTAGGTTTCTAACGCTTGGGGCATCAGCTGCTTACGCTCGTAGGTATGGCCCAAGTTATTGAGCGCCGTCACATAGTCGGGCCGAATCTTCAGCGCTTCATTGTATTGGCGAATAGCCAGGTCAAACTGCTCCTGGGCAAAGTAGGCATAGCCAATGGCATTGTGCACAAGCACCGCGTTTTCTGCCTCGTCCTCAGCCAGCTCCTTCAAAGCCTTTTTAAGATATATCAGCGCCTGCGCGTAGAGCTTTTTATCCAGTAGCAAACTCCCTAGCTCGTAGTATTCCTGCGCACTGCCTCTACTTTTACTGAGCTTAGTTTGCAGACTTGAAAGGGTGAGTTCGGTACGACGGGTCACCCAGACCTGTCTGATTACAAAAAAGGCAGCCACGCTCAGAAGCGCCAGCAAAATACCTAAATAAACAACTAGATAGTTGCTGTTTTCCATGGGGCTATTCGGGTGCTATTCGGCAGTTTTCATATTTTTCTTCTTCTGGCATTTTATTACGAATCTATCGGTGGCCGCGCCGATAGTTAGCTTTATTCATCCGGCTGTGCCTGAGCGGCAGACGGCAGCACACCCGAAGGCAACCCCCAAAACTCGCTTCGCTCCTGCAGCCAAGAGTCGGCGTACCACTGTCTGATGGACTGGTTAACAGCACGCTGCAGGGGGTCGTAGCGGCTTCCTTTTGGCAGGGCAACCGCTAAAGGCTCAGCAGAAATCACGTTGGGCAATAGCTGGTAACCCGGCAAAACGCCTCCGGGCTGCACCCAGCCAGTGAGCACAGAAGCATCCCCCGCAAATGCATCCGCAAGACCATTTGCTAGCAGCCGTTGCCCCTCTGCATAAGAGGCGACACCCACTAACTGTGCGCCCGGCAGAAGATACTGAACATGGGGAACGGTGCTAGATCGATTCAGCACTGCGACCGTCGCTAAGCGAAGGTCCTGGAACGTTTGCACAGCTGAAGCCCCCACAGGGCCAACGACGAATGCCGTGCCATCTAGATAGTACGGATCGCTGAAGCTGACCAACCGTCGGCGCGGCTCTGTAAGGGTGATAGCCGCGATCGCAACATCTACACGGTCCTCTAGCACGGCATCTAGCCGGTCCACATTGCGGACCGGCACCAACCTCACCGCCTCGGCGCTACCCAGCAAGTCGCTTGCCAGCCGACGAGCAACATCAATTTCAAACCCAACAAGCGCGCCCGATTCATCGGTAAATCCTAGCGGCGGACGGTTGTCTTTGACGGCCACAATCAGGTAGCCGCGATCGCGAATCTCTGCCAGCTCAGCGGCGATGCCAGGCTTTGCCATTAGCCCCATAGCATCTCCAAAAGCTCCGCCAACGCAAAATGGGAGCGACAAAAACTGCGCTCCCACCGTGAGGCCCATGCTGAGCAATAAACTTTTGGCAAGCACACAGTCTGATAAACGCCGCAGCAATTGCACTGTTGTTAACCTGCTTCTAGTTGTTAAGCCGCTTCTGTAGTGACCTTTGCAATTTTGCCTTTGCGGTCTGTGCGATCTAATCTTTGCAATTTGGCCTTTGCGATCAAGTCGTTACGGTCTGTCTGACTATTTGCTGCTAGCCTTCTCAACCACCTTGGTAAAGCTACCCGGATCTAGCACGGCAAGCTGCGCAAGCATTTTTCGATTGATTTGGATATCAGCCTTCTTGAGATCGCCCATCAGGCGGCTATAGGTCGTCCCGTTTATGCGAGCAGCTGCGTTGATTCGAGCAATCCAAAGACGACGAAAATCGCGCTTACGACGACGGCGGTCACGATAGGCATTCCGCAGTGCTTTCATAACCTGCTGATTAGCAGTGCGGAACAGCTTAGAGTGAGACCCTCGGAAGCCTTTTGCAAGCTTAAGAACTTTTTTGCGGCGTTTGCGAGCTACATTACCGCGCTTAACACGTGCCATGGTCTAGTTTTCCTTTAGGTTGAAATCGAAATGAGTAGGCCAGTTGGTCATCTCCGGTGAGTCATTGAGAGCAAACACTCAAGCCAAAACCAGAAAATACGGGTCTGGCAAAGTCAGCTTGGTGAACCAAAACTGGCAAATGTGAGCCTACAAGTAAGGCATCATCAGCTGTACATTGGGGACGTCTGCTTCATGCACAGTAGTCACCTTCGAGAGCTTGCGCTTACGGTCTTGATCTTTCCGCTCCAAGAGGTGATTCTTGAAGGCTTTGCGACGCATAATTTTGCCACTTCCACTACGGCGGAAGCGCTTAGCGGCGGCGCGGCGGGTCTTTAGCTTTGGCATAGTCTCAGGTTTTGAAGGATTAGCTCTGAAGAATCAGCAGGTCGTAATAAAAAGTCAACATTTATTTTGCAGTCTTCAATACTACACCACGCAAGCAGCGTGTGGCTATGCTAACCCGCAGAAAATCGGCGAGAATTCGACACCTGTGCAAATCGCTCACTATTCTCTGTCAGGATATCTGGCAAAATGTGTGTGCAAGTCATCTCAAACGCGATTTATGACTATTTCAAACCTTCAGCCAACCCCTCAGTGGAACAGGTTTCAACGAGCCCTCGAAACAGCTTCAGCGCTTAAGATCATCAGCGGCCTCACGAACGTCAACACTCAAAATGTCACAGATGTTGCCTTGGCGGCGCAGCAAGGTGGCGCAACCTTTGTAGATATTGCCGCTGATGCGGAACTCATTCGCCATGTCCGCAGGCTCATCGATCTACCGATTTGTGTTTCTGCTGTGGAGCCTCAAAAGTTCGTATCGGCCGTCGCAGCAGGCGCGGACCTGCTTGAAATTGGTAACTTTGACGCATTCTACGCCGAGGGAAGAAGGTTCGAAGCCCCTGAGGTCTTGGCACTGACCCAAAAAACGCGATCGCTATTACCTGAGATCACGCTATCGGTCACGGTGCCCCACATCCTCACGCTAGATGCCCAAGTTCAGCTGGCTGAAGCGCTTGTAGAAGCCGGAGCAGACATCATTCAGACGGAAGGCGGAACCAGCAGTGAACCCACCCACAGCGGCACCCTCGGCCTGATTGAGAAAGCAGCACCCACGCTAGCGGCAGCCCATGCCATCTCCCGCGCTGTTTCAGTTCCCGTACTCTGTGCCTCTGGCCTGTCCGATGTCACCGCCCCGATGGCACTGGCAGCAGGCGCGGCAGGTGTCGGCGTCGGCTCAGCGGTAAACAAGCTCGACAACCGGCTGGCCATGGTAGCAGCGGTGCGTCGCCTGGTTGAAGCTATGTCTGTTCAAGCTGATGCGCCTCAAGCTAGCGCGATCGCGCGTACGCTTTGATCTCATCGATTGTAAAAATAGGCCTAAACGTGAGACCGGCCTCTCTATATAGGGCTTCTCCGCCCTGCTGCCGGTCCACTATGGCCAAAATTTCATTTACCGCGTAGCCTGCATCCGTTAAGCGGTCCACAGCTTTCATCGCCGAAGCGCCCGTTGTCACCACATCTTCTAGGACCACCACTGGACTGCCTGGCTCAAGGGTAGGCCCTTCTATATAGGCGCGGGTGCCATGCCCCTTGGCTTCCTTACGAATAATCAACGGCGTTACCGGCTTATTGTCGTAAATGCCGGCAATGCTAACAGCACTCACCATAGGGTCTGCGCCAAGGGTCAGCCCGGCAACACCAACGGTTCCTTCGGGAAGCATGGCTAACAGTAAGCGAGCCACCATAAGGCCCCCTTGAGCATGGAGCGTTACCTGCTTGCCGTTGATGTAGTAGTCGCTCTTTTTGCCGGAGGAGAGCGTAAAGTCTCCTTCCCTGTAGGCAACTTGGCAAATCAGCGCCATCAGCGATTCACGCAACACCTTTAGGTCAGCAGTTGGCAGATCGGCAGTCGGCAAGTCAGCAGGCAAAATAGACATCGCTCAGGTCCTTGTAGGTATTGAGTTTAAGTATTGGGTTGTAGATATCCAAAAGCCTGATTAGTGTATCGGGTATCAAGATTCTTTTCTCAGCGGGTACCCTTTGAGAAAGATTTTGCAGAGAAAGGATTCGCAGAGAAAGGATTCACAGCCTGCTTTCAAGGAAACTAAGGGAATTACAACTATGGCCATTAGATTTAGCAGTCGGACAGCTGGCAGCAGAGCAATCAGTAGCTTTTTGAGCTTGGCAAGCGTACTGATGGCCACCGCATTATTCGCACCTGCCGCTAGTGCCCAAGAACCCCAGACCGTGATGGACGCAATAGAGGACATTGCCGAAAATCGCTCGGGCAGCTACGCCCGTAACCGCTCTATCGGTGGGCAGTTTCTTTTCCTGACCGGCCTAGGTGGCTTTTCAGAGCAACGCACGCTGAGCGATACAGAAGCCCTTTCTGGCGCAATCGAAGAGCTCTTTTTCTTGCAGACGCAAAACACGCCAACGGTGCGCGTTCCCGACCTACCGAACCCCTACACAACTTCGGTACAGCTCCTACCATCGTCTCAGTTCAACAGTCGCATTGTAGGTAGCGAGCTCAATTTTGAGCCTCTGCCCCGCCGGTAAGCTGTACGATCACACAGCATCGAGAGCCCAGCATCAAAAACGGGATGACCTCAAAAAGTCATCCCGTTTTGACATTTGGCAATCCGATAAAATAGAAGCTTAACAAAGGGATAGGGAGAAAAAATCCAGGGTGCAGGAGTTGAACCTGCCTGAGGCGAATTATGAGTTCGCTGCCTAATCCGCTCGGCCAACCCTGGTAGTCGTTGCTAATATACTATCTCGGCTGTTTATTTTCACCTCCAGACTGCCCCAAAATTATTAATATTTTTCTATCGGAGCAGACTATTAGCACAGGCCCGTTCCAGTCAAAAATCGTATCTATAGATAGCGCTTAACGGCACGCGGATCGGGTAAACTCCCAGAATGTTAGGGTCAATCGATTAGGAGAAATAAGTTTAGATCCATAAGTTTTCAATAGGTTTTCAATCCATTGCAGCTTACTAACGCTGCAATTTAGAGGTCTTTACCGAGAGTCTTCCAACAATATACATAGCTTCCAGTAACCACGTCCTATGAGAATCAATCCAGCTGTTGCCTTCACGCTAATTTTGCTGACCATGATGTTCGGTGCGGGCATTGTCAGCTCATCTTGGGGATATGCCATCGGCAGGCAGGCCCTCGGCGGTGTTCGGCAGCCTGAAACCCGCCCTACCAATGCAGCTACAGCCAATCGCAGCGGCGACCAAAAAGCAGGCCTCACGCTTCTCAATGAAGACAAAGTCATTGAAGATGTGAAGGATCGAATGACCGATGGGAGCAAATAACCGGCCTTTGCCGACTGGCTTCTAACCCTTATCTGAGCTCACTTTAGTACCGTGCTCCCTGTTCTTCTACTGCAGATTCAACCGTCGCTCACTTGGCCCGAAATAGTCACTCGGCTCTTATCAGTGGTGTCGTTGATTCTGTTGAATGCATTTTTTGTAACAGTAGAATTTTCTATTGTGTCGGTCAGGCGATCGCGCATTAACCAGCTCGTATCGGCAGGCGACGCTCAAGCCCAAACCGTCCAAAAGCTTCAGCGCAAGCTAAACAGCCTGCTCTCAACCACTCAGCTGGGCATTACCCTATCTAGCCTTGCCCTGGGATGGATAGGCGAGCACACCATGGCAGCGCTGATTAAGCACTGGTTTACACGGCTGCCTGTCTCTGAAGAAACGGCCGCATTTTTGTCCCATTCGGCAGCCCTACCCGTTGCCTTTTTGCTGCTGGCCTACTTGCAAATTGTGCTGGGTGAACTCTGCCCCAAGTCTGTGGCCCTGAGCCATCCCGAGTATTTGGCCCGCATTCTCGGCCCGCCAAGCCTCACCATTGCCCAGCTGCTGAACCCCTTCGTATGGCTGCTGAACCAGTCTACGACCCTACTGCTGTCCATACTTGGTATCCGGGACAATAGCACTGGCCACTACGGTAGGGTCACCCCTGAAGAGCTGAGGCTGCTGATCAATACATCGACAGAAATTCCCGACTTGGACAAAGACGAACGGGAAATTCTCAGCAATGTGTTCGAATTTCGGAGCGCTACCGTAGAAGAAGTGATGGTGCCGCGGACACAAATTGCCGCCTTACCGCAAACGGCCACCTTCCAAGATTTGCTTGATGAAATTGTCCGCTCGGGCCACTCCCGATATCCGGTGCTGGGCGAATCGCTCGACGACATCTTGGGAATGATTTACTTTCACGATTTGGCGCTGCCGCTCTCCGAAGGCAGGCTACACCCCGATACGCCGATAGAACCCTGGATTACACCCGTCAAGGTGGTTCCAGAGGCGCTTTCTCTGAATGATTTGCTCAATCAGATGCAACAAGCGGCCCGGGAGATGGTCATTGTCGTCGATGAATATGGGGGTACCGCAGGGCTAGTTACCTTTCGCGACTTAACTGCTGAGATTGTTGGAGATGTGGAAACAGCAAATGCTGAAGCGCAAGTTATCGCCAAGGATGCCTACACTTTTATCTTTTCAGCGCAGACTGATTTGGAAGAGGTGAATGAGCGGCTATCCCTAGAGCTGCCCACTAGCGACGACTACATTACGCTAGGTGGCTTTGTGATTTTTGAGATGCAAAAGATCCCTGCGGTCAATGAGCAGCTCCAGTATCAAGGCCTAGAATTTACGGTGATTGCTGCTGAAGGGCCAAAACTGACCAAAATACAGATACGTAGGCCTGGCAAAGCGCTTACACTGCACAGAGCGGACACGCACAGCGCAGACACGCCTACCGCGGCCAGAAAAGACTTAGACAAAGCCACTGCTGACAAATCACCTTCCCTACTTAGGAGCGGCAACGCTAACCCAAATTAGGTAGCACTCCAAAAACAGGCACAGGCGATCGCAGCTGGTTTGTCATCTTTATTAGTATTTCTATAGTACTGTTTACAATAGGGTCGTTGTTGTCGGATGGAGCCCTAATGGCTTGCTGTAAGCGAACTGTCAGTCTGTAGCGACCGAGTGTAAAAGACAGTCGCTGATTCGCATTAGGTTCATCTGCGCCAGGCTCAGTTACTGCCCGTTTGCTTTAATTTACTGTTAAAGAGGTGTGAGACCGTGCCCAGACAACCATTATCTATCACTGATGCCAAACCCTACAGTCGTAATCGCCCTGAACCCATCAGAGTTGGCGTCATTGGTGTAGGCAATATGGGTCAGCACCACGCCCGCGTGCTCTCTAGGCTAAAAGATGTACAGCTGGTCGGCGTCTCTGATATCAACGCAGAACTCGGTATTGAAACTGCCAGCAAGTATCAGGTCCACTACTTCGAAGAGTACCAAAAGCTTTTGAAGCATGTAGATGCAGTCTGTGTTGCAGTACCTACCCGGCTGCATCATTCAGTCGGGATGACCTGCCTAAAAGCAGGTGTGCATGTGCTAATTGAAAAACCAATTGCTGCGAGCATTGAAGAGGCAGAATCTCTGGTAAATGCCGCAGCCGATCTTAATTGCATCCTTCAAGTTGGGCATATTGAGCGATTTAACCCAGCTTTCAAAGAACTCCACAATGTCTTGAAAACGGAGGAAGTGCTGGCCTTAGAAGCGCGGCGCATGAGCCCTTACTCCAAGCGAGCAAACGATGTGTCTGTGGTGCTTGACCTGATGATTCACGACATCGACCTGCTGCTGGAGCTGGCGGATTCGCCCGTCGTGAAGCTAACAGCTAGCGGTAGCAAGGGCACAGATTCTCCGTATCTGGACTACGTGACCGCCACGCTAGGCTTCCTAAACGGGATTGTGGCAACCGTGACGGCTAGCAAGGTCACCCACCGAAAAATTAGAAATATCTCAGCCCACTGCCGAAACTCCCTGACAGAAGCTGACTTTTTGAACAACAAAATCGAGATTCATCGTCAGACCACTGAGAACTGCATGGCAGACTACGGCCAGGTGCTGTACCGTCAGGACGGACTGATTGAGCAGGTGTACACCAGCAACACGGAGCCGCTGCATGCAGAGCTAGAGCACTTTGTGCAGTGCGTACGCGGTGGCAATCAGCCCTCGGTTGGTGGGGAACAGGCCCTCAAGGCACTGCGACTTGCCAGCGTCATTGAGCAGATGGCGCTAGATGGTCAGGCTTGGAAATCTCCTGTCGATCTGCGCTCTGCGCTAAAAGCCATTGAACCGGTTGCTGTGAGCTAGGTCTGCAGGCTGTTTGTGAAAACTGTTTGTAAAAACTGTTTGTAAAAACTGTTTGTGAGCCTGTATCTGTTCACAGGCTGCGAATTACTGTTTGTGAATGGCTTTGGCAATAATCTCTGCGACTTGTTCGTTACCGGCTTTGCTGAGATGGATGTGGTCTCTGTAGAGCTGTTCAGCATCGGGCTGCTGCTGAAAGGTCGGCAATAGATCCAGGTAGGCGACTTGGTTGGCGCTGGCCCAGTCCTGCAGGCGCTGCCGGGCGACTAGCTCGTAGTCTCGGGGGCCGGGTAGCTCTCGCTTCAGCGGAGAGAGTATAAGGATAAACCGGCTGCCCGACTGGCGGGCGTACTGATAGATACCGTCGATTGCGGTGAGGTTTTTACCGACGCGATCGCCCGCCTCTGATTGAATTTCTGACAGGCCAGGGATGGTGGGGTTCTTTTGGAAAAAACGGCTGAAGACTTCGGCAATCGCACAGCTGGGATTATGGTCGGGATAGCTGCGATCGCGCCCTACTTGCAAAGCAGTCGGCTGCGTACCAAACAGATCGTCTGTATTGAGCAGCAGCACCAGCGCCGCCGCCTCAAAAGTACCGTAGCGCTCCAGATAGGCCAGCTCATTGCGCGGTCCCCACGAATTGGCAGAGGCGTTGAGCGCTTCGATATCGCTGTAGCCTGCTGGCAGCTGTGGCTTGAGGTAGTGGGCAATCCGAGCGGACAAAATGTCGGCTTGGTCAGTCCACCAGTTTCCATTGGCGAGGGAATCGCCCAGGAGAAACACCCTAAATACGCCGGGATTCGGCTGAGGGGTGATGGCTCCTGCCCGCATGGAATAAGCGTTGATAGCAATTCGATTGCCGAAGCGGCGCACCTGCTGGCTGGGTGCCAATCGGTAGCCCATGGTGTCGTCGGCGACGTAGAGGGGCGGGTGGCCAAACCCGAACACAATTCGCAAGATGCCTTCGGTCAGTAGGGCGATCGCACCCATCACAGCAGCCAGTGCACCAAACCAAATCAACGCTCTCATGCCCCTATCCATAGCCATCTGGGGCCAAACATTCTGTGGGTTGTTCTCTCACTTAGCATTCTGCAGAAAGTTCCATTAGATAAGAGTTCCATTGGATAAGAGTTCCGTTAGATAATAGATGAATTGACCACCCAGAAAAAACAATACCCGTCCCCCAAAAACATTACCCGTCTAGGAAAAAACGCACCCCTTAAAAACCATGGTTGATATTTTGCATCCTCTGCATGTCGCCCTGCAGGTTAGCGATCTGGCCCGCGCCGATGACTTTTACACCCAGGTTGTTGGCCTGCAAAAAGTAGACCGACAGCTTACCTTTCCCGGTAGCTGGTATCAAATTGGCGATTTTCAGCTGCACCTGATTGTCAGCCAATGGGCCAAACATCCGCCTCGGGAAGACAAGTGGGGCAGGCATCCTCACATTACCTTCGCCATCAATGAGTTAGACCAGGTAAAACAATCTCTTATTGAACAAGGCATTCCCTTCCAAATGAGCTCATCAGGAAGGGCTGCGCTCTTTGTTAAAGATCCGGATGGCAACGTTGTAGAGCTGCTAGATATCAGTGCTCTCTAGGCTGAGAAAAGATAGCTAGAACGCCTTTACAAGGACGCTGAAGTGATTATGCAGCAGTTATTTTTTATGGGTCTATGGGCTTACTGAGAGAAGACTTTATCGGCTGCCTGTGCCGTTAACGGGCAGTGACTTTCTCTACAGGCGACCCCAACTATGAGCATCATTAGCCCGCTGACTTTGGCTAGCCATAAGCCTTCCAAAAAACCTCGCATGCTCGTTGTAGACGACGAGCCGGACAATCTGGACCTGCTGGTTCGCACTTTCAGACGCGACTTTAGAGTGCTGCGGGCAGAGAGCGGCATAGAGGCACTGGAAGTGCTCTCCAATGAAGGCGAAGTTGCGGTCATTATCTCTGACCAGCGAATGCCAGAGATGAAGGGAACAGAATTTCTCAGTAAGACTGTGCCTGATTTTCCAGATACGGTGCGAATCATTCTAACGGGCTTTACCGATGTGGAAGATCTCGTTGATGCGATTAATGCAGGCCAGGTCTACCGATACATTACTAAGCCGTGGGACCCCGATGAACTCAAGCATGTGGTGGACCGGGCATCGGAGACCTACGACCTGATCAAACGGCAAAATGAAGAGCTCCACCGGGCGGAAAAGCAGTCTAAGCTCATGGTCAGTATTGGCCAGCTCGCGGCTAGCCCCATGGAAAAGGCTGAGGCACTTGGGTTCTTGGCAAATGGGTTTGGTGAAATTTTGAACGCGGATGTCTGCAGTCTGCTGCTGACAGAAGGTGACGATTTTGGTAGTTATGGCGTGGTTGACCATGGGGCGATCGCAAGTAGCAGCCTGGTGAAAGCAGCGATCGCAACTCAAACGAGTCAGTCGGTTACGAACCTGCAGGCAGATGAGTCACTCAGAAGCGAGGCTCTCTATGCCGACGGCACAAAATGTCATCTGGCAGTCCCAATTGCCTATCGGGGTGAGGACTTAGCGGTGCTTTCTCTGCAGTGGAATACGGCCTACACCACGGTTGATGATGTCAGGCAGCTGCTGGGCATGATCGCACCTCAGCTAGCGATTGGGCTCAAAGCAGCCGTGCTGTGACCTTTTGAAGTGGTCTTTAAAGCTGGCTTTTAGACTATTCTTTTGGATGTGGCCACCGCTGTAAGACGGCTGAAAAATATATGGGCGATCGCACCCTCAATTCTTCTGGGCAGCCGGAAGCCGAGCAGATTCGGGAGCTGTTCGACCGGATTGCCCCTCAGTATGACCAGATAAATCAGGACATGAGCCTGGGTCTGCACAGGGTCTGGAAGCAGATGGCAGTGCGGTGGAGCGGCGCGGCGGCTGGCATGCGATGCGTAGATGTGTGCTGTGGCAGTGGTGATCTGGCCTTGCTGCTAGCTAGGCAGGTGGGGCCGAATGGAGAAGTGATTGGGGCAGATTTTTCGACTGAGCAGCTAGCGATCGCAGCTACCCGTAAGCCTCACTCACAGGCGCGAATTCAAGCGCGAATTCGCTGGGTAGAGGCCGACGCTCTGAACTTGCCTTTTGCCAGCGAGCAGTTCGACGCGGCAACGATGGCCTACGGGCTACGCAACCTTACAGATATCCGGCAGGGACTCAGCGAACTTTACCGGGTGCTAAAGCCGGGGGCAACGGCTGCCGTTTTAGATTTTCATAGGCCGACGAACCCGCTGATTGTGCAGTTTCAAGAGTGGTATCTGAGCGCGATTGTCGTCCCTACTGCAGAGCAGTTTGGGCTGAGCGAGGAGTATGCTTACATTAGCCCTAGCGTTGATCGCTTTCCGCCAGGGCCTGAGCAGGTTGCCCTTGCGACGTCGGTCGGCTTTGCCCATGCAGTGCACTATCCCATCGCGGGCGGCATGATGGGTGTCTTGGTAGCGACTCGATAGCCATCGATAGCCATTCGATAGCCACTCAATAGATTGATGGCCGCGCGATGATAGGCCGCTCAACGATAGGTACAAGGTGATATGGGTGGGGTGAATCTTTGGATAGTGTTGCTGCCGCCTATCTTGGGCGGGGTGATTGGCTATTTTACCAACGACATCGCCATTAAGATGCTCTTTCGCCCGTATAGCGCGAAGTATCTTTTTGGGCAGCGGCTTCCTTTTACCCCAGGGCTGATTCCGAGCAACCAGGCTAGGCTTGCTCAAAAGGTATCGGATGTGATCATGCGATCGCTCCTCACGCCCGAAGAGCTGCAGCGGCTTGCCCGCCGACTGCTACAGACCGAACGCACCGAAAAAGCTATCCTCTGGCTGCTGCGCCTTGCCCTAGAGCAAGTGCAGGGCAGCACCCAAACCAAAACCGCAAAGATTCTCGGCAACATTTTGCAGGACATGATCGGGCAATCGCTGCCTAGGCTGCTGCGGGTATGGTCACGCCAGGATGATTTCTTAGAAGCGCAGATCAATCAGATCTTTGATCAGGTGCTGCTCGATTTTCAGCTGGCGGAGGCGCAGGCGGCCCAGGTCTCAGACTGGATGGTGAATGGGCTGCTGCCGCCGGATCGGATTCGGCAGCTGCTGGTAGATTTTTTGACGGATTACAATATCCAGGTTATTGATGAAACGCTGCGCTCTAAAACCAGCGGCACTTACTGGGTGGTCGCCAATATTTTTGGCGTTCGCAACGCGCTAACCCGGCTGCGAGCTGTCTGTATTGATGAGCCCGTGAAGAGCAATGCTCGTATTGCTGAACTCGTTGCTGCGCTGGGCGTTAGGGTGCGATTGCAGAAGTGGCTGCAGCAGTTTTCGCTGCAGGAGCTGCCTGTGGCAACGGTGCGGCAGCTCAGAAAAACCCTGCGGCAAACGATCAAAACCTACCTGAAGGAAAATGGCGGGGACTTGCTGCAGACAATCAGCACCTCGGTGAACTGGGAAAATTTGGCCATACAGCTCTTAAATCGACTGCAGTCTTCGAAGGTGATGACGGAGTCTTTGGGGATGGTGAGTCAGGAGCTGGCGCTGATTTTGGAGCGGTATCTGGAGCGCGACCTGGAGGCGATTGTGATGCAGGTGATTCCGATTTTGAATATTGACCAGGTGATTATTGACCGGGTAAATGGAACTTCGCCAAAGGAATTGGAAGGGGCCATTCAGAATATTGTGCGCAATGAGCTGCAGGCGATTGTCAATCTGGGTGGCATTTTGGGATTTGTGATTGGTAGCTTGCAGGCTGTTTTTCTGTTTTTGCAAGGTTGACCGTTCTTGTAGCCGTCGTCAGGGGGTTGGCAGGCTCAGATTGCAACTAGTCAACGTGTCTTTGATTGTTTCGACATCTGCTCTCTGCGAGAGAACAGGCGATTTAGTAGTGTGCCAGTTAGGTGTTTTAGTCCTGATTTGGGTCAGCAGGTTATGAGCGACGGCGTTCGTCGATCAAAGCCTGAATTTGTTGGTCTATAAGTTGAGAGCGAGCATTTTGTTCGCTTGCATATGCTCGCAGGATGTCGTAGATTCCCTGAATATTTCGTTCAGCAGCAATTAAGCGATTGTCGCTACTTGCTTGGCTGTTTGCCATGGTTTGAACTTGCTGAGCTAGCAGGTTAAGCTGCCTATCTACGCTAGCAGCCTGCTCTCGCAACTGTTGAATTGCCTGTGCGTTGCTAGCAACTAGATTTTTGAGTTCATCATCTGTCATAAGGTTTCTCCCAGGAGAGCCTTCGATGTTTCACAGAGGATCTTAACTGTTTCAGTCCCGATGAACAGGATTAGGGGTTGGTGCGCAAGCTGGTCTTTAACCTCGATGACCAAGGTCTCTAGTTTCAGTCCCGATGAACGGGATTAGGGGTTAGCGCGCTGCCAGCGATCGCTGGGCCTTTCTTGCCATGTCGTGTTTCAGTCCCGATGAACGGGATTAGGGGTTAGCGCGCTGTACAGACACGGCCGTGTCCTGAGCAATTCTGATTTGAGCCGTTTCAGTCCCGATGAACGGGATTAGGGGTTAGCGCGCTCGAATTGCAGGGCGCGATCGCTGGCTGGCTTCATGTTTCAGTCCCGATGAACGGGATTAGGGGTTAGCGCGCAGCCATGCGCCCCCCCCAGCTAGATGGTGGGGTTCGTTTCAGTCCCGATGAACGGGATTAGGGGTTAGCGCGAAGGCATCAAAATGGTGTTCTTAGCCGTTGAAGAGGGTTTCAGTCCCGATGAACGGGATTAGGGGTTAGCGCGCGGGGCGGCGCTGCGCAGTCTGCAAACCCAGTTAAAGTTTCAGTCCCGATGAACGGGATTAGGGGTTAGCGCGCCCAGCTTAGCCGAGTGAGCAGCGGCCCGGTGATGTTTCAGTCCCGATGAACGGGATTAGGGGTTGGCGCGACAACGTCGCGAGCCCTTGGATTTCCCGAAGGGTTTCCGCAGGTTTCAGTCCCGATGAACGGGATTAGGGGTTGGCGCGGTAGGGCCTTGTGGAGGGGGCTGGTTGCAAGCACAAAAAGTTTCAGTCCCGATGAACGGGATTAGGGGTTGGCGCGCCTCGGATCCTGTGTTGGGATACGAGTGTGTGCTGAACTGTTTCAGTCCCGATGAACGGGATTAGGGGTTGGCGCGTGGCCTTAGCCCATAAACACTCATCATTCCAAAGCACGTTTCAGTCCCGATGAACGGGATTAGGGGTTGGCGCGATCGCTCGGATTAAGAGCGCAGTCCTCCAGCTAGCCGTTTCAGTCCCGATGAACGGGATTAGGGGTTGGCGCGATTATTCCCGCTATGAGCTTCCCAAATACCCGCGACGGTTTCAGTCCCGATGAACGGGATTAGGGGTTGGCGCGCAAGAGAGTTGTTCAAAAGATATGTTCCGAACGTGCGGTTTCAGTCCCGATGAACGGGATTAGGGGTTGGCGCGGAGTGTGTGCTGAACTAATGTCCAGTGCCACTCTAAGTTTCAGTCCCGATGAACGGGATTAGGGGTTGGCGCGCGATTTCGATGAGATGAATTCCAACTTCACTCTCGGTTTCAGTCCCGATGATCGGGATTTGGGGTTGGCGCGAACATCTTGAGCGCAGGACGTATTAAGAAGAGTCGAGTTTCAGTCCCGATGAACGGGATTAG
>JBCBJS010000026.1:0-64133 GCA_038523095.1 Cyanobacteria bacterium J06626_6 | reverse complement strand
CTAGACAAAGGCGACATCCTCATTGAGAGGATGCGATAGGAATATGCTGCCTTTGTAATATTGTTGCAACAACGCCACACAAAGGTCAAAACAGGCTTTCTGACAATGCTATTTAGCGACCACTCTACGGCCGTGGAGTTGTTCTTAAATCAAGGTAGAGTCTTTGTGTTGCTGGATGGATTGGATGAGGTCAGAGAATCTGATAGCAGCCGGGTGTTGCAACAGATTCAATCTTTTACCGATCGATTTCATAAGAATCCATTTATCGTTACTTGTCGAATTGCGGCAAAGGGCTACACCTTTGAGCAGTTTACAGAGGTAGAAGTTGCTGATTTTGATGATGGGCAGATTGAATCGTTTTCGACTAAATGGTTTCAAGCTAAGAAAGATGAGGTGAAGGCTGAAACTTTTATGAAGCGGCTACGACAGGATAAAGGTATTCGAGAGCTAGCGGCTAGCCCCATACTGCTGACACTGCTATGTTTGGTGTTTGAGGAGTCGGGCACCTTTCCGGCAAATCGATCTGAGCTGCATAAGGAAGGCTTGGATGTATTGCTGAAAAAATGGGATGTAAAACGGAATATTGAACGCGATCAAGTCTATAAGCAGCTGTCTCTGAAGCGAAAGGAGGATTTGCTGAGCCAGATTGCGATTGATACCTTTGAATCGGGAAATTACTTCTTTAAACAAAAGGAGGTGGAGCGGGAGATTAGTGGATACATCCAAAATCTGCCCGGTGCCAATACAGAAGAAGAAGTGCTACAAACGGATAGTGAGGCGGTTCTTAAGTCTATAGAGTCGCAGCATGGTTTGCTAGTAGAGCGGGCAAGAGGAATCTACTCATTCTCTTATCTGACATTCCATGAGTATTTCACGGCGCGTAAGCTGGTTGCTAGTGCAAAGTCTGATATCTTTGCGACTCGGCTTTTGCCCCACCTGACGGAGAAGCGATAGCGAGAAGTCTTTTTGCTGACTGTTGGTATGGTAGAGAGTGCAGACGATTTGTTGTTAAAAATAAAGCAACAGATTGACGATTTGGTTGAGAATGATGGAAAAATGCAAAAGTTTTTAGCTTGGATTGAAAGAAAGTGCAGCAAAGTGAATATTCCATATAAACCTACTACTGTTCGTGCATTCTATATCTACCTAGACCTAGACTGCTCTCTAGATCTCGAATTCGACCGTGAATTCGACCCTGACCGATCTCTTGACCTTGACCGAGCTCTTGCTCGTGCTCTTGCTTCCACTCATTCCCTCGACTTTAGCAGTAGCCTTGATCACGCTCGTAACTGTGCCCGAAAGCCCTCGTTGAAGCGATCACTTCGGTCACTCAAAGATCAACTTCCCTCAACTAAAAGCAAAAAACAATTCAGCAGGTGGTGGACGAAACATGGGATGGCATGGACGGAAAAACTACGAACTGTCATGATTCAGCATCGTGACATCGGGCACAACTGGCAGTTTAGTCCGAAGCAGAAAGCCTTGTTACAGCAGTACTACGATGCCAACAAGCTGCTGATAGACTGCCTGAATAGCGATTGCTATGTGAGCCGTGAGGTAAGGCAACAGATTGAGGATGAGTTACTTTTGCCGGTGTCACGTTAAAGAGTGTTGTAGCCTAGGCAGCTTCGGGCAAAAGGCCTGTAACTTTCTGAATTATCAATTGCACATTGCTTCTGACATGTCGTTTCTACGCAAATGGTAATCTCTGGCACAATGAATCTATCGTCGAACGTTACCTTGCTATCACGAGGTTCACATGATTTCCGTTTCAATCACACTAGAGCAGCTAATTACGGCTATACATAAGCTGCAACCAGAAGAACGCACTCAGGTAGCTAAGGCGCTTATACAGGCAGGGTTGTCTTCAGAGTTGACTGCGTTGATTCAAAAGCTTTACTCAGTACCGCCTGTAGACGATATGAGTGATAAAGGCATCATGGCTGAGATTAGGACTGTTCGTCGGCAGCCAAGATAACGAGCCATGTGAGCGGTCACTGACACCAATGTCTAAGTTCATAAGAGGCTTGTTTGCTTTGTGCGACAATTTACCACCTTCTATCAACAGAATACTGATCGAACTTTCCGTCAATGCTGATGATCGGAATTTTCTCTGTCAGTGCTTGTGCTATTAAAAGTCTGTCAAATGGATCGCGGTGATGAAAAGGAAGCATTGTCACCCTTGCAGCATGATCAACTCGAAGCGGCAGAACTTCGAAGCCATTTTCTGAGAGCTGACGTTCTATCCAATCCTGAAACGAGCCTGGGATCTCGTATTTCCCGATGCTCACTTTGATTGCAATTTCCCAATATGAGGCAGGGCTAATCAAAACACGGTTATCTAAATCTTTAACCAAAGAGGAAGCTTCTGAGCTTAGCCGAGAGTCATCAAGTACAAACCAGAGAAAAGCATGAGTATCTAAAAGAAATCTCATGGCATATAGTCAGCAAAATCTTGCAGATGCTCGTCATCATCAGAAACTATTTTGAGCGTTCCGATCGCACTTCCAGGCTGACGTGTAGCTTTTCTATTCAGCGGCTTTCGTTCTCCCACTAGCTGAGCAACAATTTGGTCGCCTGAGACAATTTGCACGACTTCACCAGGAAGCAGATTGGTAACAACCTCAGCAAAATTGCTCTGAATGTCCTGTAGCAGTAAGCGGTTCATATCGGTCAGCTCATGTTGTAGAAACGATTCATTATTTATGTGGTAAGCCTTTTTGCCATTCTAGCGTTTTATGTTTTCTTCCGTTATGACAATGCCACCGAACGGAACACAGCCCCATAGAATAGTACCGAGACCTACATAAAAACAGACTTGCGGATAGCTTATGAGTGACCAGCAGCCGATTCATGTGATTGGGGGTGGCCTTGCCGGGACAGAGGCGGCTTGGCAGATTGCGCGGGCGGGTGTGCCTGTGGTGCTGCATGAAATGCGGCCAGTCAAGAAGAGTCCGGCGCATCACTCAGAGCATTTGGCGGAGCTGGTGTGTAGTAATTCTTTTGGGGCGATGGGTGCGGACCGCGCTTCGGGGTTGCTGCATGAGGAGCTGCGGCGGCTGGGGTCTGTGGTGATTGGCAAGGCGGATGAGCATTCTGTGCCTGCAGGTGGGGCTCTGGCGGTGGATCGTGGGGTGTTTGGGGCGGAGCTGACTTCGACACTGGCGAATCATCCTCTGGTGGAGCTGCGTCGGGATGAGGTGTTGAGCATTCCAGAAGAGGGGATTGTTGTATTGACGACGGGTCCGCTGACGAGTGAATCGCTGAGTGAAGACCTAGAGCGATTTGCGGGTCAGGCGTATATGAGTTTTTTTGATGCGGCGAGCCCGATTATTGTGGGTGAGTCGATTGATCAAGATGTTGCTTTTATGGCGTCTCGGTATGACCGGGGTGAGGCGGCTTACCTGAACTGTCCGATGGATAAAGAACAGTATTTGGCTTTTTATGATGCGCTATGTGCGGCAGAGCAGGCAGAGCTGAAAGACTTTGAGCGGGAGACGGCGAAGTTTTTTGAGGCGTGTTTGCCGATTGAGGAGATGGCGAAGCGTGGGATAGAAACGATGCGCTATGGGCCGCTGAAGCCGGTGGGTTTGTTTGATACTGAAAAGTACGGTGCGTTTGATGCGCCGGAGAATAAGGTGCATAAGCCCTACGCGGTAGTGCAGCTACGGCAAGAAGATAAGGCGGGACAGCTGTGGAACATGGTGGGCTTCCAGACGAATCTGCGCTGGGGGGAGCAAAAGCGCGTATTTCGAATGATTCCGGGGCTAGAGAATGCGGAGTTTGTTCGCATGGGTGTGATGCATCGCAATACGTTTATTAATTCGCCGGAGCTGCTGAACGCGTCGATGCAGTTTAAGTCTCGGCCCACGCTGCTGGCAGCTGGGCAGCTGGTGGGCACAGAAGGATATACGGCAGCAGTAGCTGGGGGTTGGCTTGCGGGCACAAATGCAGCGCGGGTGGCACTGGGTAAAGATCCGTTGGTCCTGCCGGAGACTACGATGATTGGGGCGCTGACGAATTTTATTAGTTCTGCGGAGCCCAAGCACTTTCAGCCGATGCCGCCGAATATGGGGATTATTCCACCGTTGGCAAAGCGGGTAAGGAATAAAAGGGAGCGGTATGGACAGTATCGCGATCGCGCCTTTACAGACCTCCAAACCTGGGCGATTCAAAACGGCATTTCGCTCAATCTACCGACATCTGATGCGTTAGAACCATCGCTGTCTAAGCAGATTGCGTAGTAGAAAATTGGGTGAGGTAAGGGAAGCCGCCGCCGCAAGCGTGGTGGTCGTATTCTTAGATGGGCTGGGGCTAGGAGCAGATAGCGAGCACAATCCACTCTCAACGCCTGGGACAATGCCTTTTTTGGAGCGCTACATCGGTCGGCTACTGCTGGCAAAAGCCTCTGCGCGTGGCGCTTTGTACTTACGCAAACCGCACTTACCTAAACCGTATTTACTTAAACCAATAGATGCCCGGCTTGGGGTTGCGGGTCTGCCCCAGAGCGCAACCGGACAAACGACCCTATACACCGGTCAGAATGCGTCGGTGTTTTTGGGACGTCATCAGTCGGGCTTTGCCAATGGGTCTTTGCGTAAGCTGATTGATCAATATGGGCTATTTGGGCGGGTGCTGGCAGCAGGTGGGACGGCGACCCTGGCGAACGCGTATTCGCCGGATTATTTTTATGCGATCGCCCACAGAAAACGCCGCTATTCGGTCTGCACCCTGCTCAATCTCTCAGCAGGGCTGCCCTTTAGACTGCAGTACGAATATGAGCGGGGCGAGGCGCTATTTTGGGACATTGCGGGCGAGTGGGCACCGGCCAATCGATGTGGTCGTCAGCCGATATCGGCGGCGGTGGCGGGGAAGCGGCTGGCGCGAATGAGCGATCGCTACAGTGTGACACTATTTGAATGCTATCTGACAGACTACGCAGGCCATGCACAGAACCAGACACAAGCCATAGCTGCCCTACAGCGAATTGATACTTTCTTAGAGCATCTCATTGCCGAGCTGCCGCCCAAAGTCACCTTAGTCGTCACCAGCGACCACGGTAATGTAGAAGACCTTTCAACCAAGCGCCACACGCTGAATCCGGTGCCGCTTTTGACCGTCGGGCCAGAGGCAGATGCCTTTGCGTCAGTAGAAGACCTGACCGATATTACGCCCTGCATTCTGTCGGTATTGGGCCTACAGACCTAATCAGCAGAGACTACAGCAGCTCATCTATCACGGCTTTCCACTCTGACAAGTGCGACCCGGAAGAGAGCATTGTTGCCTCTGCGCCATTGATAAAAAAGGTAGGTGTCGACCAAACCCCTCTCACCGTCGCATGGCGAGCCGGAATGCGCGCTTGGGCATAGACGTCTTTGCTATTGAGCCGTTCAATGAAAGCGGCTTTGTTTTTATAGTCTGTTGCTTCGGCGGCAAAGTCGGCCAGCAGGTGGTGAAAGTCTGTTTGCGTTTTGTCTTTCCAGGCTTCGTTGGCAAACTCTTCTTGCCTAGAAAAAATGTAGCTAACAAAGTCGATGAACTTTTCTGTTTCTTGCCCAGCCGCTGCGATAACAGCCTTGGTCGCATCCCAGCTCTGGCGGTGGTTACCCAGCGTCATGAGCTGAAACAGCCAGCTGACCTGCTCAGTAGGATAGGCATCCATCACAGAAAGAACATTTTTCCAGCCCCGATTGGAAAACGGACATTCCAAATCAAGGAACATTTCAACAACAACAGGAGCATTTGCGCTACCTGCTCTGTAGCCACTTGGGCGAGCTGGGATAGGAATGGCCATGGGCTGATCGCAGTGGGGCGAGATACGAATGGAGTGGACTGTCAAAATCCTTGCATATCACCATAGACTTTGACAAACCACTAAGGCAGGCCTATTGCCCTTCTATCAGGGCATCGTCAGCTGATTGGCGGGCACTCTCAATCAGGGCGCGATACAGGGTAGAAAATCGCAGCTCGTCAATGCCAGCTTCATTGTTCCAAGTTGCAGTGACGCACAGTGGCCCATTCTCATCGACTAGGTAGGTCGTGAAGTTTTCTACGCCAGGTTCAGAGCCTCCCTTGTAGGCAACTTTCTGCCATGCAGCCGGATCGACTAGACCGGGGTTGATACCCATCAGGGGTAGGTCTGCGACTGCTTCCGTCGCCTCGCACAGCTCCCGCGCCGTAAAGAACCACTCCACGTCGATGGCCTGAGGTCCCTCATTAAAGATGCTCACAGCAGGTAAGGGGAGCGCCGCTAGGGCAGAGAGCAGTGTGTGCCGTTCATCGCTGCGTCGCCAGCGGGTAAGAATGTTTCGATTGGCGGGGTCTTTGAGCACAAAGGCTTCGCGGGTCGTGAGAAAAGGTTGGTTGCGTTCTGAAAGGGCTTCGACGACATCCCGGCCAACAATATTAAGC
The DNA here is from genome assembly GCA_038523095.1 of Cyanobacteria bacterium J06626_6. GTDB lineage: Bacteria > Cyanobacteriota > Cyanobacteriia > Phormidesmidales > Phormidesmidaceae > Phormidesmis. The sequence goes on along the minus strand of JBCBJS010000026.1, from coordinate 57,722 downwards.
AGATGGTCGGTGGCGGTATTGTCGCTCTGGGAGATCATTAGCGTTGCCAGCGTTTCTATCGTCATCTGAGAACCGGCAGGCCAAGTTTGGAGGAAGCCGCTGGGCAGACTTTTCCACTCATCTTTGAGCGGTACGACTTCGTTCCACTGACGCTCGCCGTTGGCAATCTGCGTTTGCAGTGCCTGCAGGATAAGTAGCTTGAAGGTGGAACCCACGGCGAGGGGTTGATCCGCGTTGACTGCGGCAATGGGCTGACCGCTGCGAGTCATCAGCAGATGCTGCTCGCCGGGGAGTGCGGACAGTTCGGCAATGACTTCTTCGAGTGGGCGGGCAGCTAGCTGAGGCGTCTCGAAGAGCAGGCCTGTAATTTGCCCTTGATTATTGAGGGCTAGGTGGGTGGGCACGGTGCCCCGCTCAAAGGTGAGGACAAAGCCCTTGTCTACATCTTCTATGCTCTGGTAGCTACCGAGGGTGCCAGTAATGCCTTGAATAATCTGGGAGATTTCGGCCAGGGAAATTTGCGCCAGAAATGAGTCTGCAAACCATTCTCTCTGAAGCTCAGAGTCTGTGAAAAGGCGAGAGAGAATTTCTGTGGGGGGCGTCATGCTTGAGGAACCTGTCATAGGCTGACTTTGCAACAAGATTGGTGGCACAGTGTGGGCCAGTGTGGGGGATAGGCGGTCAGCTAGGGCAGCAGCAGGAACCACGGAGGGAATTCCAAATAGGAACAAGTACAACGCAGCCACCAATAGCGCTGTGAGGCGATTGCAAAGTATTTTGACTGACATATCTGATGCTGTTCGCACTGTGAACTAGATAAAAGTAGCATAGGCGATCGCCTACGATGGTTCAGTAGCAAAGCGATTACAATCAGGCTTGGGGATTTTTTTGACCCGATTGTCTATTGGCTGACTGAACCCGTCCTATGCTCTATCGCCGCTTTGGCCGCACCGAACTGCAAATGCCCGTTTTCTCCTGTGGAGGTATGCGCTACCAGCACTCATGGAGAGATGTTCCCTTAGAGCACATCCCGCAGAAGAATCAGGAGAATCTGGAAGCGACGATTCACCGGGCGATTGAGCTTGGAATCAACCATATTGAGACGGCCAGAGGCTATGGTACCTCAGAGATTCAGCTGGGGCAGGTGCTGCCAAAATTTGAGCGCGATCGCCTGATCGTACAGACCAAGGTCTCGCCCAAAGCTGACCCCGAAGAATTCAGAGAAATTTTTGACACCTCACTTGCAAACCTGAGGCTTGACTACGTTGATCTGCTAGGGTTTCACGGTGTCAACAATCGGGAAACGCTGAGAAACAGCATTCGCCCAGGCGGATGCATAGAGGTCGCCCGCAAGCTGCAAGCTCAAGGAAAAGTAAAACACATTGGCTTTTCGACCCACGGGCCGACGCAGGTCATTGTCGATGCCATAGAAAGTGACCTGTTCGACTATGTGAATATCCACTGGTACTACATTTTCCAGGACAACTGGCGCGCTATCCAAGCTGCGACCCAACGAGACATGGGCGTATTTATTATTAGCCCATCGAACAAAGGCGGTAACCTCTACAGTCCGCCCCAGCGACTGGTTGACCTTTGCCAGCCGCTGAGCCCCATGGTTTTCAATGACCTGTTTTGCTTGAGCCATCCGCAGGTGCACACGCTGAGCTTGGGCGCGGCCCAGCCTTCCGACTTTGATGAGCATAGGAAAGTGCTGCCCTTGATTGAGCAGGCAGACGAGATATTGCCCCCCATTTTAGAAAGACTGGAAAAGCAGGCCATAGATGCGCTCGGTGAAACCTGGTACCGCACCTGGAAAGAGGGTCTCCCCGACATTCAGGCCACCCCTGGCAATATTAATATTGCGATCGCCCTCTGGCTCGGCAACCTGGTAGAAGCCTTCGACATGACCGAATACGCCAAAGCCCGCTACAACCTGCTCGGCGGTGCCAGCCACTGGTTTCCTGGCAACAAAGCCGAAAATCTCACCGACTACGACCTCACCGAAAGCCTAAAAAACAGCCCCCACGCTGCCACCATTCCAAGCCGCCTTGCCAAAATTCATGCCATGATAGGCGGCGCAGATGTCAAACGCCTATCGCAGCAATAGTTCCATCTTCCCGCCCCCCACTCCCCACTCCCCACTCTCCACCTTCCTCAAATGGTTGCCCACGCCGCAAAATTTCAGGGCCAATCCGCCCTCCTCTCCCACGAGCTGCTCACCTACTACCGTCAGGTCAGCCAGTCCCCGCTGGTGGTTGTCGATATTGAAACCACCGGCTCCCTAGGCCACAATGCACGGGTAATTGAGGTATCTATCCTCCAAGCGAGCCTGGCTGGCGGGGTAGAACACCAGGAAACGCATCTGATCAATCCAAAGGTCAAAATTCCAGAATTTATCACCAAAATCACCGGCATTACGCCAGAGATGGTGTACCCCTCGCCGCCGCCAGAAGAGATCTGGCCCAAGTGTCAGTCGCTCTTAGCAGGAGAGCGGGTGTTTACAGCGCACAATCTCGACTTCGACTATTCTTTTTTGCGGTCTGAATACAAGCGCCTAGGCATTCGCTTTTATAAGCCACCGCTTCAAAAGCTCTGCACCGTGATTCTTTCGCGCATGCTGCTGGCCGACTTGCCCTCCCGCAGTCTGCCCAACCTGATTAAGCACTTCGGGTTTGATATCAGCACTTCGCACCGCGCCGAAGCCGATACGATGGCCTGCTGGCTGCTGGCCGAAAAGCTACTCAAACAGGTTCAAAGCGAAGCGGATGACGCCTTGCTAAAGCGGTTTGGGCAGCAGTGGATTCGGCTGCAGGACGCGGCAAAAATACTCAACTGCCGCAAAGAAGAGGCCCAAGCCAAGCTGGCTGCCGCTCAGGTAGAAAGCCGCCTCTCTTACAAACGCAAGCTGCCGATGTATCGTCGCTGGGGTGTCGAAGCGTTTTACTACGAGGAGCAAGGTGAGCAGATGTCTTTACTGTAGGTAGTTTGCAATACGCTAATACCAAAGATGGCTAAAGGTAGATAAACAATGCCTGAGGTAGCGCTATGCTAAGAAAAGTTACGCCTTGGCAATTTGCGACCTACGAGAAAAAACATGTCTAACACGAACAAAAAAACTAACAGCTCCCAGCAAAACTACTCCTGGAAAGGTAGCTGGGACGCTGGCACTGCGCTGATGATTTTGGTGGGCGGTTTAACGGTGCTGCTCTTCGTCGCAGGGTTTGCTTACTAGGTTTTTCGCGGTGCCGAAATGGCTATGCAGCCTGGCTTGTGGCCCAGCAAAGCTTATGTGTGTAGCCTGGTAAAGTTCCATAGATAGCCTAAGAAGTAGCCTAAAAGGCGCTTAGTAAAATGCGACTCTCCGAAGAGACTGAGGTTAACCGGCTGAGTGTCAACATCTTGCCGATGATTGACGTCATTTTTGCAATCCTGGCGTTTTTCATTCTCTCAACGCTCTACTTAACTAGGGCGGAGGGTCTGCCGGTGAATTTACCGAAGGCCGTGACGGCAACCCCGCAAAATCAGGTGGATGTGACGTTAACCATTACGCCTGAGGGTGAACTGTATGTGGATGAGACGCCCGTGGCATTGACAGGATTGGCTGATGAAGTGCGATCGCGCGCTGCAAACAACCCCATCCTGGTCACTATCCGCGCTGATGAATCTGCTGCACACGGCAGGGTGATTGAAGCCATGGACCGACTGCGAACAATCGAGCAGCTAAGTATCGGCATTGCAACCACCAGACCGTAGCAATATGGCCAGAGCCTGTAACGACAGGAAAGCTCTGGGAATTTGCCTTATTAGATCGGCCAGCGAAGCATGTTTACGTAGGCTTAGAAAGCTATCGCGTGCCCGAGAATATTGAGCCTCTGATGCAGATTTTGGTGCAGGCTATTGTTGCTGGCGACCAGTCGAGCTAGCGTTACGCGGCTGTCCTTCTGGTGTCCTTCTTGTGGCATGATGTCGGCAACGAATGAGGACGAGGCATCTTATGAGTGCCATTGACTGGGCAATTGTCGCTGCCTACGCGGCTATTTTGGTTGGGATTGGGGTTGCAGCTAGTCGCAAGCAAAACAACACTGAAGAGTATTTTAAGGGCTCACAACAGCTGCCGTGGTGGGCGATTGGATTTTCTATTATTGCGACGTCATTCTCAGGGGCAGCCCTACTTGGCGGCGCTGGTGAAGGCTACAACAACGGTTTGCTCTACCTTCAGCTGCAGGTAGGCGATCTGATTGGCTACGGGCTTGTGATTGCACTTTTTCTCCCGTTTTTTGTGGGGCTGAACCTCACAACAGCTTACGAATACCTAGAAAGACGGTTCGACAGTAAAACGAGAGTGTTGGGCTCAATCTGCTTTTTGTTGTTCGTGATTGCTAGGCTAGGGGGCCTTCTCTACGCGGCTTCTCTAGCCGTTTCTACCGTGGTAAATATGCCTCTCTCTGCCGCCATCTTGCTGGTGGGAATTGTCTCTATCGTTTACACCATGGCAGGCGGTCTTGCCGCTGTTGTCTGGACAGATGTGCTCCAGTTCGTCATGGTGTTTGTGGGGCTAGGGGCTGGGGTATGGGCAGCCGCTTCGGGGGTGACTGGTGGGCTGGGTGAGCTATGGAGCACCGCCGCCGCCGCGGGTAAGTTCGCCGCCGTAGATACCACCTGGGATCCAGGGAATATTCGCTCTCTGCCAACTGCCGTCATTGCCTATGGCATGCTGGCTTTTGCGGTCGCCGGGACCAATCAGCAGTCGGTACAGCGATATGTCTCTTGCGCCGATGTGCAATCAGGGCGAAAAGCGATTCTCTTGGGTTGGTTTTCCGGTCTTTTGGGCGTCGGTGCAACGCTGGTACTTGGCACGCTGCTGTTTGGCTTTTATCGCATCAATCCTGGCCTCCCCGAAGAAATTGCGGGAGATGCCATCCTGCCATATTTCATTGTGAACAACGTTCCAGCAGGCGCAGCTGGGCTGCTGGTAGCGGCGATCTTCGCAGCGGCCATGTCTTCGATTGACTCAGCCCTTCACGCATTGGCGACCTGCATCACGGTTGATTTTTATGAGCGCTTCTCGCGCGGACCGCTGAATCAGGCGCGGTCTTTGAGAGTGGCCCAAGGCCTAATTGCGTTGTGGGGCATCGTGGGAATTGGCGCAGCTTTCTACGCGGCTTCAACAGAAGAAAATCTGCTGCCTTTCTTGATTAAATACGTGACGCTGTCCTTGGGACCTCTGCTCGGGCTCTTTTTAATGGGCGTGCTGGTGCCGAGAATTAATGCCAATGGCGCTTTTTACGGCACGATTTTGGCCGTACTAACGCTGACTTATTTGACCGCGACGGGAAAGTTTGGCCTGCCTGCATTTTGGGGCTCAGCCATTACTGCGCCACTCGCAGTCTTGTTTGGGGTTGGGATTTCTCTGGTGGGGAAAGTCCCAGCGGATCGTTCTATTCAGGGACTGACGTTTTGGAGCAAGTAATAAGTGATTTTACTCTCTGCAAAACACTTGCGAAAGTGACCGTCGAGAAGAACTTGCGTAAATCCCGAACAGACGGCTATGTAAGCAATACAGCTGCCACGTAAGACCGGGACTCGATCAAGGTTACTTGATGAGACGCGTCACAGACTGAGTAAAACTATCCCCTTACGCTGTGTAAAGCAATCATGTAGTAAGGAAAAATAAATCAGATTATGCGTTCTATTGAAGCCTTGTTGCAGGTCGGAGAAGACGGAAAGCTAGCCATTGAGCTACCAGAGGAAGCAGCACCGGGCAAATATAAGGTTACCTTCGTACTCGCGAAGCTGCTTAGTCTGCGCAACCAGCCTAAATCACAAGCTTTCAGGACCGAATCCTCGGTAGAGTTCAGTCGTTAAGGTCCAGTTATCAAGGCCCGGTTATCAAGGCCCGGTTGTGTGGCCCGGTAGTTATTCAGCTCAGTCATTCAGCCCAATCATTGAGTCTAGCCGCTAGCATCTTACTCTCAAAGCCCCTTGTTGGAGTTCGGCTGCTAGCAGCACCGTAAAGTTTGGGTGTGACCTGCTTCTTACCTTCGTTAAGGAGCAGGTTTTGCGTTTGGAGCAGCTTGCTGCAGAACAGCCGCTATACCCATCACAGTACAAACTATAGTATTGTGAATATTTGTAAAGTGATTCTGAGATGCTGTTATTGGTGCTTATGCGTTCAGCGGCAGCCTCTCAGAGTTTGCGCTTGTCATATTAATTCGCAGGTAATACGTGCAGCTAAGTATCCGTCCGATTGTATCCGTAGATTCTGATTCTTTGAAACGAGATCTTCCATTTACGCTGAAAGATCTCAAAAACGCCATTCCTGACTATTGTTTTGAGCCTTCTGTTAGCCGCTCTCTTTCCTATTTCTTTTTGGATGTCGGAATCATTGCTGGACTTTATGCACTGGCCTACAGCATTAATTCTTGGTTGTTCTTTCCACTTTTTTGGTTGGCACAGGGCACGATGTTCTGGGCTTTGTTTGTTGTTGGCCACGACTGTGGTCATGGCTCTTTTTCTAAGTATAAGTGGCTCAATAACTTGATTGGGCATGTTTGTCATACGCCCATTTTGGTGCCTTACCACGGATGGCGAATTAGTCACCGCACCCACCATGCAAATACGGGTAACTTGGATACTGATGAAAGCTGGTATCCTATCCCTGAGAAGACTTACGACGAAATGGGTAGCGGTGCAAAGTTTGTGCGGTTTAGTCTGTTTCTGTTGGCTTATCCGTTCTATCTTTTCTTCCGCTCGCCGGGGCGCCAGGGCTCTCACTTTTTGCCAAGTAGCCCGCTGTTTCGCCCTTCTGAGAAGTGGGATGTTATTACAAGCACTACCTGTATCGTGCTGTTTGTTGGTTTTTTGGCTTGGGTTGGTTTCTTTGCAGGCCCCTTGTTCTTGATTAACTATTACATAATGCCTTACCTGGTATTTGTTGTATGGCTTGATTTGGTGACATTTTTACACCATACAGATCCAGAGATTCCCTGGTATCGCAATGATAGCTGGTATTTCTTGAAAGGTGCTCTATCGACCATTGACTATGACTATGGGTTCATTAACAATATCCATCACAACATTGGGACCCATGTGGCGCACCATATCTTTTTGGGTATGCCTCACTACCATCTAAAGGAGGCGACTGAGGCTATTAAGCCAATTTTGGGAGATTATTATCGCGAGGCGAAAGACTCGGTGTGGACTAGTTTCTGGCGATCTGCTAGGGAGTGTATCTACGTGCCGAATGAGGGACAAAAGGTTTACTATCGTAAGCGGTCGTAGTTACATCTGACTTTTTCGACAAAAAAATAGATGAAAAAGAACAGGTTGGCTTTGAAGGCTAGCCTGTTCTTTTTTATGCTTGCTAGTCCATTCTGAAATCTGGCTTGAATCAGCTGAAGGCAGGGCAGAATACCCATATGCTGACAGGAACTACAAGCGTACGGCTATGCGACTCAATATCTGGCTCGATTTGACATCTCAGCAGGTGCGCGATCGCCTCCTACCAGAGCTCGACCGATGGATTGCGCTTGGCCTACTATCAGAAGCGCAGATTACTGAAATTGCCGAGTCGCTCAGCGAGCCTTTGCCAGCAGCCATACCCCAGTACGTATCACCCGAGTATGCACAAACAGGACATGCACAACCAGAATTAGCCAGCACGTCCCTGGCAGCGGGCCAAGAGATTGACCAGCCTGCAGCAAGCAGCCTCGCTAGCCCCCAAAGACTAAACAGATTAGCCCAAGCATTTGGCGCTCTAGTAGAAGAGATCAGCGTGCTCTGGCTGTTGTTTTTGGGGGTGTTTTTAGTTGTTGTTTCGTCAGGAGTGCTGGCGGCGAGTCAGTGGTCATCGTTTTCGGCGGTGGGTCAGTATGCCGTTTTGTTTGCCTATACGCTGGCGTTTGGGCTGGCGAGCCTGTGGGCGCTAAGGCAGGAAAACCTACAGAGCACCGGACGGATGCTGGCGCTGACCATGCTGCTGCTGATTCCGGTCAACTTTTGGATGATGGACCGCTTTGGCATCTTTGCCACGCTGGCTGGCAAAGGTATTGGGATAGTTGCGGCCATTGTACTGACGGGTCTACCGCTAGGCCTGTCGGCAACCCTAATGCCGCGCCGAGTGAATCGGTTGAACCTGGTGGGCTTGAGCTGGCTGCACTGGGGATGGGGGTTTGCCCTTTGGCCGGTGCTGGCAACTTATATCGGCACGATTGGCACTGCGGCGCTGCTGGTTAGCCAAGACTGGCAAACAGAACGGAGCGAAGCACAGGACGCAGTTGCAGAATCGCCTGAGCCAGCAACAACGGCTTCCGCACAGCAGCTTTCTTTTGACGTGCTGGCGGTGGGGCTTTCTGTGCTGATTTTGCTGGTGCGTAGCTTGTTGATTGCCCAGGTGCCGCCCTATCAGCTGGGGATGGCAGCGGGGATTTGTGGGTGGCTGCTGGCGTGGCTTACCCGCACAAAAGCTAGCCGTCAGGTTTGGGAGCGGGCTGGGTTAGGACTCATGGCGTTGGGCTGGGTGGTTTCGGTGGGTCAGTCGCCGCCGCTGCAGGCGATCGCAGTTAGTCTATTGGCAGTCGGCCTGGTGGGGTCTCGGCTGAGGCAGACTTGGCAGCGAGGCTATCTGCTGGCGGTACTGGCGATCGCACTACAAGCCTATGGGCTCATCTGGTCGGTAGTGCCCACGACGCTGCGCGATCGCCTGCTCATCCTGCTCTCTAGCCTGTTCAAAGTTGGCAATATCACCTCTGAGAACTGGGCTAGTATTGGCTTTTTCCCATTTTTGCTAGGCACGTTGGCATTTGCCTTTTATCTGCGCCGACAGCAGCAGCGTGACCTGGCTACGCGAACTGAACAGATTGCTTTGGGATTTGGTGCATTTCTCTCACTCTTGAGCCTAGGCAACAGCTTTACGACGGCGGTTAATCTCTCACTTTCTGGGATGACTTTGGTCTGGTTATTAACCAATCGGCGTAACCTGCCAAACTGGCTAACCACACTGACTCACGTTCTCGGTCTGACAGCGGCGGTGAGCTGGATTTACTATGTCGCGCCAGACTTGAACCTGGAGGTGTGGGGCACGCTGGCCCTGGGAGCTGCGATCGCAGAACTCATTTACCATCCATTCCTGCGGAGCCGTCTTCTCAAGCTAGAAACCTGGGGTGCGGGCCTGGTCCTAGCTGTTAGTGGCTATATTTTGCTCCTGAGCGCCTGGGAATTTCCGTCCGCATCACCCCCCGGAGACTGGCGATCTCTCATCAACTGGATCTGGCTATCGGTGCCCATAGCGCTGACATTTGTCACCAATCACCGCCGGTCACTAGAGCCACAAACTGCTGCAAAAGTGATGCTCCTAACGCTCCTAATGCAGACGCCCTGGATGCTGAACTGGCCAGTTGCGATCGCCACTTTCTGCATTGGCGTCTTAGGTGTGGGACTCAATAGCCGCGTTTGGCGTAGCGGCTATGCGGCCTTCGCGATGGTGGCTAGTGGCATTTTACTCGCCAGCAGCCTGCTGTGGACCGGGCTAATTGAGGGCATGGAGAACAGCGCAGGCAGAATGCTGATCTTTTGGGCTATTGAGATCTGGTCACTCTGGTTGATTCAGAGAGGGTTGGCCCGGCGTGGGGGCGAGATGAGCGCTCTATACGAGCGGGCAACTCGGCGCTGGGGCGCACTGTTGATGGCGGGACTGCTGCTGTGGGGGAGCTTTGTCGCCGCGATTATTTTGGAATGGTCAGAAAGGCTAGCAGGCGCAGAAATCGACTATGTTCGCTACTTGATAGCAGCGGTGGTTCTCCTGATTGCTGCACTGGCTGAATGCATCAGATATCGCCCGAACGGATGGCGGTATTGGAGCCTGGCTTGGGCGGTTGAAGTTGTTGTTGTTCTGGGCTGTGCCTCACAGGGTGTGGCAATAGGCACGATAGGAATTGCCACGATTGCCCTTGGCTTTGCCGTTCAAATTTTGGCAGATGTTTGGGTGCTCAAGCACCCGCCGTATCGCAACAGTTGGCACTACATTCCGCTGGGCTATGCCGGACTCGGACTTTGCTTTGGCCATGTTATTTTCCAGGCTGATAGCGGCCTGTATACGCTGGCTGCAGGCCTTCTGTGTCTGGGCATCGGTAGGCGAGAGCCCGCGCTTAAGTTTTTCAGCTATTTAGGACTGATAGCTCTCTCTGCGGGCGCGTATGAACTGTTGATCTATCGCTTGCTTCAAGCCGAAGGCGGGACCCCAGGCGATGGCTACACGCTGCTGGCCATGCTGGCGCTGGGGCTAACGATGCTGTACCGCGCCTTCGGACACTGGACACAGAGATACTTGCAGATTTCGACGGCGTCATTTCAATTTGCTAACCACGGCCACTACTTGCTGGGCAGTGTTCTGTGTGTGATAGCAGGGCTAGAAGGGCTAAGTCAGCCGAGGGGAATTGCCCTGTGGACCGTAACCTCTCTGTTGCTGTCGGGATACGCACTGGGTGTGGGCAATCGGCGCTGGACGCCTGCCATTGCCTGGCTCAGCCACAAGGCATGGACCTGGCTAGGGCTAGTGGGACTGCTGCTGTGCATTGCCTACGATCGCTACCTTTGGTTTCCAGATCGCACGGCTCTATTTACCTGGGGCGGGGCGATCGCCTGCTTCATAGGTATTGTTTTTTATTATCTACCTTGGGAGCGGCTGGGCTGGGCTTCGCCGTGGCGTGTGCTGGGTTTGGCACTACCTGCACTCACTTTGAGCATTACGCTAGCGTGGGTACAAACGCAGGGATTGCTGTTGGTGGCGGCTTTTTACGCCTGGATGGCAAAACAGACAGGGCGCGTCCGGCTGAGCTATTTGAGCGTTGTACTGTTTGATTTGGCGCTGATTGACTTTTTAGATAGTCGTGGCTGGCTGACGGCAACGGGGCTCAGCTTGGTTGGGGGCCTCTCTGTACTGTATGTGGCCGAGGTGGAGCCATATTTTCGTCATCAGGAGAGAAGGCAGCAGCGGCACTGGCTACGCACATTTGCCACCGGCTTGGTTGGACTCACCGCGCTCTACCAGGCAGAAATTTCTGAACCGATGTTGTTGTTTGCAGCTGTTGCGATCGCCCTTGGCATTGCCTTCGTCTTTGCGGGTCTTATTTTGAAAGTTAGAGCGTTTTTGTATGTGGGCACAGCGACCTTTATCCTGCAGATACTGCGGGTGATGTGGCTATTTGTCAACAGCAATTCTCTACTGCTGTGGGCGGTGGGCATCGTGCTGGGTCTGGTGTTTATTTGGGTGGCGGCGACGTTTGAATCGAGGCGATCGCAAATCACCCAGCAGCTATCTTCTTGGACAGCCGCGCTAGAAACGTGGGATTAGAGCCTTGCTACGGATTCAGCTATCAGCGTCTTCTGTTGGCGTGACTAAGCGATTTGTGATTGAAGGATTTGTGATTGAGGGATTTGTAATCACAGGGTTTAGAATCTGAGGGCTGGTGATTGAGGGGTTTGTGATCCGGATTTCTCTGGTGATAGGGTTGCGAACTGTCGGCGTGCGGACTGTCGGAATGCGGACTGTCGGCGTGCGAACTGTCGGGGTGCGAACGGGCGGCGTGGCAATAGTGGGCAGTCTGGTCGGGTTGATGATGACGTTCCTGATTGGCGCAGATGGTCTCTGTAGAGATATTTGGCCAAAATTACGGATTTGTCGCGCCTGCTGTTTTTCGATGAGGGTGGCAATGCGGCGACTGCGGGATTCAATAACTTGGATTGCGATCGCTCTGCTGGTGGGCAACTTTGTTCCATCTACCCTGGCATTCACAGTCTTGACAGTCCCTTCGTTATTATCGAAAGTCCTAGGGGATTGGAAAAGCGTTTCGTTGGCTTCGTCTTTCACCTGGATATAGACTTCGGGATTACCCTCATTTCTATCTTGAAACTGTTCTCGGGTGTACTCTAGCCGGTAAAAGCCATCGGTATCTGTGATGGTTTTACCAATCACATCGTCGGCCTGACGGTCAAAATCGAAGACCTGGATGTGCACGTTGGGCAGGCCATTTCCCGTTTCCTCGTCCAAAATCTGGCCCGTGACGACAAATTTGTCTGGGACGGGGCGGGTTAGTAGCTCCCGCCGTTGCTGGGTCACCTGTTCAATCAGCTGCTGCCGTTGCTGCAGGCCCAGCTGAAAAATTTCCCGTCGCTGGGTGAAGGTTTGCTTTTGCTGTTCTACCTGCTGTTCCTGTTGGGTAGAGAGTGAGGTGCTCACGGTTTGAAATTGCGATCGCGTGCTTTGCAGTAGGGATAAATTCTCTATGTCTTGACGGGTTTGGAGCGGTTCAGCCGTTTGGGCGATCGCTTTGAGATCGTCCAACAAATTGTTGACTAAGCCGGAGAGGGAAAATGTGTTTGTTTCTGACATGACTGATTTCTAATGGACTGATTTCTAATAGGAAGAAGCGCTTTCTTTCTTTGGCGACCTACAATCGCCTAGCCGCAGGAGAATTAAGACCCGCCTGCACCTGAGGACTCTGGATAAGCTCTATGGCAAACTTTTGTCGAGCACTGTTGCTGGTGACGGTTCCTGCCTGCATGTTGCTGATTTTGAGGCAGGCAGGTTGGTCATTTCGGGTGACGAGCACTAGGGCATCATTCACGCTGGTGTATACCAAACTGGTATTGGCAAGCGTGGCAAAAGCGATGGTTTCCATAGCGGTGAGGTTCTATAACGAATGGGGACTGAGACAAGAAAGATTCGGGATAAAAGCGATTTGGAATAAAAGCGATTTGAGATAAAAACGATCTGAAAGCAAGTGACCTAGGTTCTATTTCGCAGCAGGTTGCTCGTGACAACGCCTTCTCCAATCTGGGCGAGTAGGCCAACTGGATCGCTGCTCATTCTGGAGGCCGAATTACCAGAAAAGATTAGCTCACTTAGCGCGATTAGTCGAAACGCAAGGGCGTTCTCATCATCTGGAACGTGAAACTGATTGTTTTGAATGCTGGCGAAAACTTGCCCGGACTGAATTGAGAGGGATTGGTTTGTCAACTGGTTAAACTGGGCAATGGCAACTTCCGGCGAAATAGCTTGCTTGACAAACCGGGTCTGTGCGCCTGTCTCAGGACTATCGTCTGTTGCTGGGCTAGCAGATTCGGGTTTAGCGTTCGGGTTTGCATTCTCCCAAGAAAACCCAATGCCTCGGTTCTGTGAGATCTCATTGTTGTTAAAGCTGACGGTGCCGAAAACATTCTCATGTCCTACGCCTCCGGTCGGATTGTACTGCACGCTATTGCCTGTAAAGGTGAGGTCAAATATGTTCTTGAGGTTCACGGCGTAGGGAGAAACCTTTCTCAGTTCGGCACTGCCGCAAGCATTGATCCGGTTTTGCTGAATTCGGCAGAAGAGAGCACCTTCCACATCTAGCCCACCTTGGGCAGTCATCATTGCGGCGATGTCAGGCTGATTGGCACAGTCAGCCATGCGATTTCCCTCTATGTCTAAGTTCACGGCAAGGGCATCTTCATCGACAAAAATACCCGCTCCACCCATGCCACCAATTTGGTTATCTCTAAGCTTCAGCTTGAACAGAATTTCTAACACGTCATTCCCTCGAATGTCTATGCCATGGCCGATGCCGCCGAGAATTTCATTGTTATCGACGAGGGTTTCTGTAATGCCCAGCAGCGGATCCAATACGGGTGCATCGTCGTCGTTATCACTAAAGATTTCTTTTTGCAGCAGTCTGGCGGCCAGCACAAACAGGTAGAGCGAGCGAAGATTTGAAGAGAGCCGAATACCGCCCCGGCTCCAAGTATTTCGCTGCGTATCGGCAGGCACAAGGATATGGTTACCCACTAGCCTGCCGCCAATGCCTTCTAGTAAAATGCCATAGCTATCGACAAAGCTGGCGAGGGCTTGGGTGAAGTCATCTAAGGCGGCTGCCGAGGCGTCTCCTGTCTCCTGTTCGGAGATGGGCTCAGTGGATGATGGCGCGCTGCTCAAGGTCGTAATCAGATTCGTTGTGGCTGCTTGAAGCGGCACATTTACCTCATCGGACTGACTGTTGCGACTGTTTAGCACAGAAAGGACCTGAACTGCACTGGTTCGGTTTTCGGTATTGGCAAACGTGTTTTCAGTTTTGAGCTTTTCTGTTGCAGTGCTCAGCTCTCGCCCAGATCCGTTCTTCAGGGCTAAGGCGAGGGGGGCTAGGACTGCGCTGCGACTCAGCGTCTCGACCGCAGCGAGAAAAGACTTTAGCGATACGGGGCTCTCCTGCAGGGTGATGTGATTGTTGAGCAGGTTGATTTCGAAGAGATTGGTTGCGATCGCAGTCTCTAAGCTCCGAATTCGATTGCTCTCAACGCGGTAATCCATCTCCAGAAAGCGCTCGGAAGCCTTTGCCCAGTTCTCCAGCAGCAGATTGAACGTTCGAATCAGGGGTAGGGTAACAGCCGCTAAGGGTTCATCTGAAGTTTGCAGCCGGGTCAGCATTTGCGGCAAAAACTTCTGCGTCAGCTGCGACATCACATAGCGCCATACGAAGCCTACCAAGTGGGTATTCACAGCTAGAGCATTGGCCTCCAGTAGCAGCGCTTGGCCTGTAAGGGTATGCAGTCGATTATCTCTTAAGGTGAGTCCGCCCAGCGTCCAAAAATCCTGACAGCGCACGCAGGTATCGCTCGCTTCAATGTCATTCTCTGTTAGCTGCAGACCAATTAAGGCAGAAAATAATGGGCTGAGACTGTTCTCTTCGCTGGTTAGGGCGGGATAGAGCAACCGACCGAGATAATACAGCACAGGGAGGGGAATATTGACCGCGTTCAGCAACTGCTGCAAAGGAGAAACTAGCGACGCTAGTCCGATTCTTGGCACAATCTGAGTGAGCAAGACCCAGCTTACTAAGGGCAGCGCATCGTCATCGCTAGTATAGAAAGCGCGGATCTCTTGCAGTGACTCTGCTATTTGGCTCAAGCCTTCATCTGCTTCGATAGTCGCAATGCCAAATAGGCTATCGCGCACCCGATTGTTGAAGACCTCTGTTCGATAGCTGCCTACCCAGGCAAAGGCTGATCCGCCCTGGCAGCTGACCTGGTTGTGTGACCATACTCCCTTGTGCTGCCAGAAGCTATATAGGCCTAGCGTTTGGCTGGTGACAATATTGTTGTGCGCTGCCCCTTCGAACCACCAAGCTGTTTCTGCTGCGCGATCGCCCAGCAGTTTGCTCCCTTCAATGAGGCATTTATCCCACAAAAATGCCTTGATAGCCGCTGTCTCCGCCGCAGAGTCTGATGAGACCGTGCTCGGCATTTGCAAAAGGCGCTCGATTTCATTCATGAGCCGCTCGGTGGCGCGCAGCTGCTTTCTAGGGGCACTGGCCAATGAGACATCATCTGGAGCATCATCTGGGGCATTATCCGAGACATCGATAGATACGCTGGGAGGAGGGCCTTCAACTGTCACAGCCGGTCTCTCTGAAATACGCTCGGATGCTGGCTGGGACGACGTCTCCGGAATGGGCCGAATAGTGGAGCGATGAATCTCCCAGCTATCTGCAGCGACTGCCCAAATTCCGTAGCGCTGATAGAGAATGGTGACATCCTGCAGATGAAAATGAGCGGGTACCTGAGGCGCTGTGGCAGCTTGGGGAAGCTGGGATGGCTGGGTAATCCGCAGCTGCCTGAGAGAAAGATTTTGTCCGCCTATTCGCAGCTCATTCACTGGCCCAGAGAGCAGCACCGTACCCACACGAAAGATATCACTGAGAAGTTGTTCTTGGACAGTGATTCTCACGCCGTCGATAACCTGCCCGTCCAGCTGCGTCATACGTCTTAAGTTGTTCCAATTGCCGTTTATCGCAACGTTGAGATTGCCCTCCGGCGGAAAACTTCCATCCGGATTTCGAGTTGTGGAACCATGAAAGTAAGAGAAAGCTATCTGGCTAGCTGACGGCGAAAAGTTCAGCTGAAAGCTAATGCTCTCTAGCTGTAGCCACTGTTCCGAACTGTTGTTATTGTCCGTTTCAATAATGCGTGCTGTGCCATTGTTGACTGCCTGGTTACCCTGATTGACGAAGGGCCTGAAAGCGCCAGCGGCCACTGGCGTAGGATAGGTTTCATTGAGACGAAATTCGCTGCCGACGGGAGCTTCAGAAAAATCGATAGTGCTCACCCCGCCGCCGGTAGAGCGGCCTAGCCCTGTCGTAGGAATTTCCTCTGTAGTAGAAATCTCCTCATCTGGCACCGTGGGGTAGTCTGGGAGCTGGTCACCCAGGCGAGATAGAATGCCGATTCGAGCAATTAGCCGCGTCGATTCGAGGCGCACTTGCCGGGCGTCGTTGGCTAGGATTGCGCAGGTCGGTGGCTGACCTTCGAGATTGGATCGATTGACTAGGGTGGACGCACGCAGTGAGATGTCGAAATTAGTCTCAAGCGTATCGTCTGAATCGTTGGGCTGCTCGCTACCGGTGCGATCGCGCTCACTCAGATGTATCACAGCAGGGGTTTGCTGACCCAGCATGAACAGCTGACGAAAATTAATTCGGGCAGCATTTCGTAAGACAATTCCCCCGAGTCCCGCCGAGTCCGTGCCAACCAGCCTTAGGGTGGTCGTCGGCGTTTCTCCCGATATGCTGATATTGCGAGCGTTAAACAGACGCAGGGGGCCCTCTACCGTATGCACACCATGCCCAAGACAGAGGCAACCACCCCCCAGCGCAATCACGCTATCTATTGCCCGCTGCACATCTTCTCCAGGCTCTACTCGCAAACAACAGCCACCTGAATTTGGCAGTTCTGTCAGCGGTGGGAAGAGTGGCCGACAGTCTCTTTGTAATTCCCAACCCGCCGCTGTTTTGGCAATTAAACCAATCGCGCAGTAGTGATGGCGAATGCAGTGCGGATCAGAGAGCAACGGTTCACCGCTGTCATCTTTGGGCCACAGCACATCTGCGCCAATCGTCCGCGCCGGTATCATCCAGCAATCGCCCGTGTGGTAGGTACTCCCCGGTTCAAACCACACTTGCACACCCTCTTCTAGGAGAATCCAAGCGCCTTCTACAATCGGCACTGCCCCATCGACCAAGTCAAGGGAAATTTCATTTCCCGCTTCTGGCCTAGCCACCGTCGCCTGATGGTCCCACCGACGGACTTTTGGAATCAGTGGGAAATCGCTGCGGCTGGCGGTAGCTCCATTGTCTAGTTCAAGCATCTGGCCGTCGGCTTGGGCCAGTTGAACCAGTCGGCCAGGGGTGCCGGAGAGTTCTCGCGAACTGTCGGAGAGTTCTACCCACTGGTTGGGGCGAAATCGCAGTACGCTGTCTCGGCCAAGACTATCGACGGTGAGTTTGTCGGTATTGGGGGTGTCAGGTCCGCTCCAGCCAGAGACGATGGAGCCATTGTCTCTGGACCATTTGAAGGTGGGGATTTCAGCCTCGCTTCCCTGGTGGATTTCCACACGATAGAGCTGGTTTTCGAGTCTTCTGTAGCCTGCCTGCGCTGGAATAATACAGGGACGCGAAGCCAGGGGATCGGGTTCGGCTCGGCTGCGCAGCTGACTAGTGCCCTGGCGGTCGGCGGGCTGCCAGTCGGGGCCAAAGTCTTCGCAGGTGGGGGGATCTGCAACAGAAGAATCACTAACCCGTACCAGCTTGACCTGACAGATGGTTTGTAGCCGGGTCGCAGTGTCTGGACCGTTGCCCAGAGCAATTTCTTTGATGTTGGGATCTTCTAGGGCAGTGATATGTCGCTTCCACACATCTAGGTAAGCAACATAAATGCCGTTTTCTTCAGGCAGTGCGTAGCCAGGCAAATCTGGCTGCGCGGTTATCGGGACAGGCGTCTCATCTGCAGGATCTGCATTCTCATTTTCGCAGAGGATGCCGCCAACGTAGCCCCTACCAATGCCAACGACCGGCACGCCTTCGGGGGAAATCGCCAGCTCAAATCCTGCCTTGTCTTCGGGGAAGCCGCAGGGGCCAATGACATCTACCCGAGTGGTTTCGTCCAGGTGAGCAAGGATGTCTTGGTTTTCGTTCCAGTCGGCGTCCATCGGCAAGCGGCCCTGCTGGGTAAGCACGGTGTTGTAGTGCTTGCGGCGGTCAAAGGTAGAACGGGTGAAGTCGCCTTTCATGGTGAGTTCAGAAGAGTAGTAAAGGATGGTTGCAGTTCAAGCAGTCAGGTCACAAAGAACAAACCTGCTTCTAAGCCGAATCGGAGATAGTCATCTAGAACACCGCGGAGGTTGGCCTCTCGCTGAGGCTGCTTGAGGAAGGAGAATGCGCCCATTTCTGAACTGTCGCCTGCGCCAGTGCGAATCTGGACAGGGCAGGTGAGGCTGAGCTGACCGTAGGCAGGCTGCCCGTAGCGGCGATCGCTAAAAGTTGGCACCATTTGTTTTTGGACGCGATCGCGTATTCTTCTCCTCTGCGCAGCCGTCAGGGGACTCCCTCTCTCTTTCTCTGCTAGCTCTAGCTGGGTTTCATTTTCTAGCTCGGGCTGGCAGCGATAGCGGCGCGGCGTTTTAGAGCCTGGCGGCACATAGCTAAAGCGCACACAGCCTGTCTGTCGGCGCTGGGCGATCGCAGTCTCCGTCCAAATCACTTCTGAAGCCAGCTCAAAAGACTGGGCGTAGCTAGCACCAAGGACAGTCGTGCGCTCTAGGGTTGTTATCGGTGCTGCTTCCGTGGCGATAGGAGAAGCAATCGCCGCTGGCGCCGCTCGCAGTCCTAGACGATCAACTGTTGTTGCATCTGTGGCTGTGGCTGTAAACGTCAGCGGCACAGGTGAAACAATGATGCACCGTCTGTCTTCTAAGCCTTCATCCACTTGCGCCACCTGCACAGCGGCTAATCCGGGCAGCAGCTGAAAAGCGACTGTCAAATCATCGATCACAGCCCCTAGGGTGTTGCTGTTAGGAAGAGAAACAATATCTTCTGTGCCGTCTGATTGAACGACTCGAAACTCACCGCCTGGGAAAGGCATGTCTATCGGTTGGCTGATCCAGATTCGCCCGGCAGCTGTTCCGTCTACAATGCTGTCGTTAATAGTGAGTGCGGCTAGCTTTTGGGAGAGGTAGAGGGGGCCCGTAACGCTGTGGTCTATGCAGACCGTCAGCCGATTGTTCGTGCCAGAATTGGCCGCCAGACCACCCTGATCAGGCACCAGCGTACAGTGGGCAATTCTCACGGTTTCCAAGTTGCCGGCCTCAATGGTGAGGCGGCCATCAATCAACAGACCATCCAAGGTGAGCTGGCCTGGGTTTGGGTGGTCGCTCGGGGCAGTCCCTCGTACGGCCAAGCTGTTTGAAACATGAGCCCGCCGTCCGATGGGCACCCACTGTTCTAGGTTGCGCCGCTCACCCCCCTCTGCAGAAGGGACCAGTGGCCAACGCGCTGAGAGAATAGCCAGCTGGCTCCCCGCCGGGATTTCGATAGGTGCATTGCCTGGCTCGTAGCTGTGGTTTTCCATCAGGAGAATGGCTCCAATGGTGCCCGGTGGCTGGGCATTCCACTGAGCGATCGCATCGGCCAATTCTGAAAGGATAACTTCATCGCCTATGGCACTCGCTTCCGGGCTCACCCCTACCTGCCAAGTCACCGGCGCACTTAGCGCCTCTTCTACCGATTGGCGGCGGTTGTAGGGGCCGCCGCCAATATCTCCACTGAAGCCGTAGGCATGGCTGACGGTGATATCTTCTGGGAGGGCCGCCGCTTGGGGTAATGCGAGGCGGCCTAGCTCAGGGTCGATGGCGATGGCCCGGGAGGTGTTGGGTCGCTGCCAGCTAGACCCAGCCGCACCAGGTGCTCCGCTGAGATCGCAAATTTGTAGATTGCTAGGTGCGATCGCATCCCCTTCTACAAACACTTCAAAAACAGGCTGAGTGCCAAAATACTCGGTCTGCGGTGGCTGGCCACTTGCCAGCGCTTCCACCTCGTCATACAGAGGGCGACGCCCTAAGGGCTCGGGGACATTTATCTCTTTAGAGAGGGTTGTTGTCGCTGCTTCGGGCAAGGGTGTATTGAAGAGCGAAAGCGCCCGGCCTAGCGGATTAATCCAGTACAGTCCGGGTTGGTTTGGCACTGGGCGAGCCTGAACCTGCGAGAGCGGATAGGCCTGTAGCCGCCACAGGTGGATGCCAATGTGATGGGTATTGTACCGCCCTCGAATCTTGTTTGTAGGGCCGGAAATATGACGGATTTCAGGGGTGTGTAAGGCTGTTTCAAACGGGCCGTTCAGTCGTGCTATCGACTGGGCGTCACGCAGGTTAGGGGTGCGGTAGCCCTGGGGGCGGATGTGATTGATGTTTTGATTCCACTCCATGAGCTGAAAATATTCCACCGCCCGCGCGGGCCAGTTGGTGACATCCCTAGCCAGCTGTTCTAAAACGGTAACCGTCCCTTTCCGCTGGCGATAGTCGAGCGTGTTTGCGACGTAGGCCCGCTGACTGTAGCCGGTTTGAGCGATACTTTGGAGCGGCTTGACGCCCAGCAAGTCGCCGATGTAAGGCACCACCCACTCCTGGCAGGTCTCAATAAAGGCATCGTCATAGAGCTGGTCAACGTCGGCTTCGAGAGCCAAAAACTGTTCTTCAATTAATGCCATCAGCGCTCTAAGCGCTTCGGCTTGCTGAGGTTCTTTGTCCCGCAGACGGTAAAGGGCAGGGAGAAGATTGTAGAGGCGATCTTGTACAGGGGGGGTCATCGCTTGTTCACCTCCAGCTCAATTCCAGCGGGGTTAACCAGTAGTAGCTCGGCCTGGGCCACTTGAGGGGGCGATTTGGCCGTATCCCAGCGGGCGATCGCAGCTTCCACATAAGTCTCTAGCTGCCTGGCCTGTTCACTCCGGTGCAGCGCATCCAAGTCTACTGAGATCACCCCTTGTACAGACTGCATGAGTGCCATCACTTCAGCCGCACTCACCCCCTGACCAAACTGTCGTTGTGAGAAGTCAAAGACGCTCAGTAACCGATCTGTTGCTTCTGATTTCACAATTTCAGGATCGTAACGTTCATCGATCATCAATTTGCCTACGACATTAAAGCTGCAAGGCCTGAAACTAGCTAGGACAAAAGGTGGGCCCGGATCTCGGAAAGTCTCCACCGCTTGGTTGAGATTTTGGTAGAGCGGCGACGTCTCATCGACGGGATCGCCGTTGGCAGCCGCGAGGGTAATGTGAATTCTGCTGACAAAGCCATCCCAGATTTCCACGGCTTGGGCCTTGCCAATCCCTGCAAAGGCGCGGGCAAAGTCTTCATAATCTTGCCTGGAAACGAGCCGATCCAAGGTGAGAACAGTCAGCGGCGCATTGGTTCTGGCACTGCCGAGATTTTCAGCATTTTCTGCGCCTGTGGCGGCAACTGGATTTGTCACGGTGCGAACGCCTAGCGGCCTCTGTTTTAGAAGGGTTAAGCTGCGTGCTTTGACTTCGCCAATTAATCCAATGCCGCTGCGATAGGTTGTCGTAATGTTTTCAGTGCCTGTCGGTAGTCGCGCGCCTTGCAGGCTATCTCCAAAGGTGACTTTTGTTGTGCCATCATCTTCAATGCGAACAATGTAATTTTCAGCCGATGGTCCCATGCCAAAGAAGCTACGGGCTTCTGACCACAATAAGTTGTTGACCCTAACCGAGAGGGTGGTGTCACGGCCACTGGGAGAACTCGATGAAAGGTAGGTCAAAGGGGGCTTATTGAGGGTAAAGGTCTGATGCGACTGAGCCCCGTCGCCGCTACTTAGGGCCGTGCTAATGGTTTCACCGTGGGTGGCGGATACAACGTTGGCATTGATAGAAAACGTTGCGCGGTCATATACGTGTTGAAGGGGGGCTTTCAGCTGGAGGTGGGTAGCTGGATTGAAGGTGGGTAGATATTTTAGAAAAGCAATTTCGCTGATCGTTTCATCACTCTCAAGGGCAGGGGCATAGGCAATTTGTTCTGCAGTTGCGCTTACAGTTCCAACAAATCCGGTGAGGTCACGCAGCGTCCATTTGTAGCTTTGATGGCTGAGGCGTGTGGGGAGTGCTTCTACCCAGAGAAGCGCGCCTGCTGGAATGGTTTTAGTTTCGGTTTGGTCGAGCGATCGCATCACCAGTCCGCGCTCAAACCCATCGACCTTGGCCCGCATAACCTTGCCACTGGCAGCCAAGGGCGCATCGGGTAGTAAATGTTCTATAAGACCCTGAATATCTATCTCGCTACCGGCGACCGGCGCGCTCAGAGGCATATCTGCGACTTCCAAGACTTCGCTCTCGGCATATACCAGGGTGCCACGCACGGCCTCTTCAAAAATAGAGTCCACTAAGTCTAGCCCCGACAGGGTTAAACGAGTTGTTTTACCGGTTAGCCCAAAGTCACTACGTGCGCCTTCTGTAAGGCTATTGACCTGGTAGAGGGTTCTGTTGTTCTGATAGGACAGCATCACCCAGCTGTTGGGCGTAATTTTTCCGTAGATGGCGTCAAGGTCTATCTGTGATGATTGCGCCCGGCTGTTGGCTGCAAAAATGTTGAAGGCTGGCCACTCCCGTCTGTGGGTTTCGGTAAGATCGTCTTCACTGTCAAGCCCCAGATAGGTGGCTTTTGCATTATCTGGTAGGCTGCGCCAGGACTGAGCGTTGTGACCGTAAATATTGGCCCGGGTGCGGAAGGCGTAGACGCTGGGCTTCTCGGGGAGGGGATTGTTGGAAAGTGGCTGGTCCCAGGTGACGCGAGTGTGGTTTGCCTTGGGGTCGGGCTCGACGGTGAGCAGACGGCGAACTTCCCAGCGATCGCTCTCAGCACTGGTCTGTCGCTCTTCGCCAACAAACAGCAGCCAGTCGCCCGGGGTTAGCCGGGTACTGATACCCGCCAAATAGAGAGTGCGATCGCCTTCAGATGGCATGTGGACTTTTGTTTGGGGCGAGCGTAAATCATTCCAGGCAGCGCGGGCCGTAATTTCTGTACTGGTTTCAAACGTTTGAGGGAGCTGATCTTGTTCTGGGAGACTTTGGATTTGGGTGCCAGCGGGTACCTTGGCGGTCTGGTAGAGGCCAGCGGCATCCTCCACCGTGAAGGACAGGTAGGTACTAGCGGCGACGCCGGGATTGAGTTCGTAGCCAAGGGTGCGGGCCAATTCCAGCACGGAGCGGCGCTCTGTCGCTGTCAGCAGGTAGTTTTCGTTGGCAATGCGCTCCTGATAAAAGGTGAGCACGTCGGCAACCATGGCCCAGGCATCTAAAAGTGCGATCGCGCCATCATCTAGCCGACGTGTCTTCAGAGAGTCCAGCGTCGGGTAGCCCGGCAGAGCAGGACGAGCCAGCCGCTCCACCAGCTGGGTCATAAACGTGCCGTATGTTCCTAGCCGGTAGCGAATGGCAGGCAGCCCCGGACGATTGCCATTGGCTTCTGTTTGCAGCAGCCCTTCGCAGCAGCCACAGGTGTCTAAACTTGAGTTAGGGCTGGCATTCGGCTGCGTGCTGGCATTAACAGTCATGGACGCCCCTCCATTACAAACTCAATTCGACCGTTCTCTGGCGCATTGGCGTCATTATCCAGCCGGGCAATTTCCAATCGGTCGAAGGTGATTTCACCACTTTCAAACTCTCGATTGGCTGCGCGGCCCCAGCGCTGGAAACGGTGGGTGCCTGAGTCGCTGACATCTACCCACTGGACACCGGGAGTGGCCATCACCTCAGCGACTATTTGGCTGAGATAGACCGGCTGACCAAAGGTAAAGTTATCGGGGTGGAAAAATCCTCTGCGCCCGTCGGGCCAGTCTCGATTACTAAAGCTTTTGAGCAGTGCCGCCTCGACATCGGCGGCAAAATAGCCCGGCTGGGTGCATACGCTAAAGCGAATATCGAGGGAGACAAACTGGGGCGCATTGATCTCTAGGTCGTAGCCCGCCAGCCGATACCGATCTAAAAAAGAGAGAAAATCCTGTTCAAAGTCGGCATCTACAGGTTTACCGCCTTTACGATCTACCGTTACAAAGTAGGTGTACCAGCTACCGGTCCAGCGACGGGTCGCCTTGGCCTGCTGCACTTCCGGATGGCGCAGCGAAATCATCTCATAGTCTGCTTCGGTGACGGCTCGCTGTTGCACCCGAAAGGCCTGGGGCGCATCGAACTTAACCCGCTCGATTGATTCTGGCTCAGTGCCACCGATACCGGGCAGGCGGTTGGATACTTGGGTAATGCCTGGCAGTGGAAAAACAATGTGTGCGATCGCTTCTGCCCCCACATTGCCCGTAGGGCCGCTACCCACCCGGTAGCTCGTTTCGAAGCGGCTCAGCTCCGCAGGCTTGCGTCCAAATATGCCATCGCCAAATCGCAACCTTGCCCGCCGTGCCTGACTGGGTTCAACAACAAATTTTTCATCGAAGCGATCGCTGTTTAATAAATCTCTCGCCGCCTGCCACACGGTTCCATCCGGCTGCTTCAGCGTCACAGACGGCAGAGCCTGGCTGGGCTGCTGTTGGATCGCTGACCTCGCTGGTCCCTCAGTCAGCGGGTCGAAAGGTACTGCGTAGGTGATGTTTGTTGTATCCAGCCGTGGCCGATAGCGAACCCCTTCTGGCACAATCTCAGGGATTAACTCCGGCGCGTCAGCGGTTTTGCCATGGTCTGCAAGCAAAATATTGCCTCGGGCGATGCCCATATCCCCAAGCAGGTCACTTTCTATCTCCTTAGAGAGGCATAGCGGGAAAGATAGCGCATCTTCTATGTGCCAGCGAATTTTAACAATGGGCTGATCTGTGAGGGGATCTCTTGCGATCGCGCCAGCCGTACGCCGACCGTCTGCATCCTCACCGGCAGGCGGAAAGACTGCTGTCAGCCTTACCGCCTGCCGGTGGGTAATATCAGCATCTTCCCTGCGTCCTGTAGCCGAGCTGCGCGCTTCTTCTAGCAGGAGCACATCGCCCGGTCGTAGATATAGACGATTCTCTTCATCATCTAATAGGGTGGCATGGGTTGCCCCTTTAGGCAGGCAACAGTTTTCGTCGCTCCAGGTGTAAAACCCGATTTCGTTGTGCCCCTGGTACACCCGCAGCGACTGCATCGCCTCAAAGCCCTCAGGGCGCTGCTGCAACACGGCCTGATACGCCCTTTCGCCTGCCACGAGCCGGGCAGGCTGCCCCCTAACTTTGGTGAAAAACGCAGTCCCCTGCGGAATCAACAGATCGTCTGTCTCGGTCTGCACCTGGATCCAGGTACGAGCATTGCACCCTTCGTGCATGGCATAATTTAGCAGCCGCGCGTGGCGACGCACCGAAGCGCGCCGACGAGCCGTCCCCAGGTAGGCTTCTGTCGCCGCTGCATCCTGGTAATAGCTCAGCTGATCTGCCGCGTAGGCCAACACTTCTACCAGGGCCACGCCCACATCTGCCGGGTTGCGCTCAGTCCAGCCCGGCAGTGTCACCGACAGGCGATCTAGCATGAGCTGCCGAAAGCTGGCGTAGTCCTTCGCCAGGTAGTCGATCTGAGGCTGAGGATAAGCTGGTGGGGCGCAGTCTGCTGGCTTAGGGCAGTCGAATGGGTTAGGACAATCAACCTTAAAAGAGAAAGAGACCCCAGAGAGCTGCGGATCTAGCGGCGGAGCAAATCCTGTTGGCGGGCTGTCATCTACAGCCGAAGTGACCAGCTGCAAGTGATAAGCGGAAAAGTCTCCCCACTGATTGACGGTGAGCTGCAGCGCATTTGGCTGCGCAGATATCCGAACAGCATCGCTCACCCGCAGGTTTTGAATGCGGCTACCGCCAGCAAGCAGAAAATTCTCTGGGGCAATCACATCGCCACCGCCTTCTGCCGTCGGCACATCGTGAACAAAGTAGAGCACCAGCACGGTCTGGTCTTCGGTGACTTCTATATAGTCAATGCCATTTAGCTTTGGCGTACCGTCAGGATTGAGCGTATCCCGCACCTGATCTCGTCGGCGCCTATTTTTACAGAAGTACTGCACTACCCAACCTCCCGCTCAAAACGGTCTATCCGCCGCGCTTGGGTACGCCGAACAATGTAGCGAACGATCACGCGCAGCGTAGCGTCTTGCCTGAGCACGGTGACCTCTTCTAGCTGAATCACTTCACCTAGCCACTGCTGCAGCGCCCCCTGCACCATAAACTGGGTCGTGGTCGCGAGGGCATCGCCATTGCCTGCAAACACCAGCTGCAACAATCCGCTGCCAAAGTCCGGTCGGTTCACCCTTTCTCCGGGCGATGTGAACAGCACCTGCTCGATAAGATCGCGAATATGTTCATCCCCTTGGGTTGTCGCTGTTCGCTGCTGCGCGCTGATATAAAAGGGAAAATCGATCTGCATCGTCATACCCCCTTCACTCGAAACTGGGTGAGCACCACATTGGGCGGCCCCTGGGGAATCTGTTCTGCGCTCTGACAAATGCCAGTGCTGGTTTGCAAGATGACCGGCTGACCATTCACCCGCACCCGTGTCGCGGGCACTGGCCATTGCGCCGTTACACAGGGCTGCGGCTTCGTACCACCCGGCGGCACCGGAATCTGAAACGGGCAGCCACTAATCGAATACAAATCATTGACGGTAGCAACCGACTGTCCGCCCACTTTGACGCGAATATTACTGGTTGATATGCTCATCGGTCCCCCATGGGGACACATGAGCATCGCGCCTACATGTAGCAGAAATCCACTCACTTACACCACCTCCAATGCGCCACCGTTGACCGAGACTTGGGGGCCTGTGAAAGAGATTGTCCCCCCTTGTCCATTGGTGATTTCTATCCCCTGGGCCGTCATCGAAATTTTCATTCCAAGAGTCGTTTCGAGGAAGATGCCACCCGCGCCAGGTAAATCGTCAATTGTGAGGCTACCGGCGTCTGTTTTTAGGACTTTGGTTGTGGCGACGGCAGGCACAGCAGGCGCGTCCCCTTCCCCCCAAAAGCACCCTACCCATATGGGATAATCTGGATCGCCCATTTCAAACTCCACCCACACATTCGCGCCGCGCGGCGGCAGCAAAAAAAGTCCTACCTGGGGCCCGGCAAAGGCCACACAGGGCATCGCCCAGCTACTTCGCCCATCTCCCAATACAGCGGGCACGCTCACCTGCACCCGGCCAAGCTGCAGAGGATCAACATTGTTTTCAACGGTGCCCCGATATTTTCCGAAGAACTGGCTCATAGTCGTGTGTTGTTAAGGTCTTACTAGAGGAACAGCAGATCCGGTGCCTTCTCTAGCAAGGGAGAACTTTTGTTTATAGGTTTCGTGGGTAATCAGATGGGTGACTTTTTTGACGTAGTAGTTGCCGCTGTAGCTCATGCCTACACCCCGCAATCCCACAAGTTCCCGGGCCTGTAAAACGCCGCCGTATTTTAGAGCGTTTAGCTCGCCTTCTGCGGTGACGGTATCTCTCGATGCTGAATCTGCCTGGGCCTGAGCCTGGGCAAAAGCTTGAATAATATTTTGACCGGAGGCCCGGTAAGCCTGGCGACCGACGGCGACTAGGCTGCTGATATCGGGAGGATTACCAGAGAGCGTCGGTAGCAGACTGGCCACAGAAACAACCGGGAGCGTGAGCCCGGTAAGGCGGTCCTGCACTTTCCCAGTGACAACTTTTGGGCTTAGGGCGTCGTTTTGAAAGTTCAAGGATTCGATGTTGGTGTTGGGTCCGAGGTTGTAAGAGAGGGCTTTTTGCGGAAGGCCTTTGCGTATGGACGGGCCCCAGTAGGCTGTATTCGAGCCGGGTAGCGGGCCGGGCGATATATAAAACATATAGTCGTAGCGGCGGGCCATATCCTTTAGATAGGAGAGATCGGTACCTTGCTGGGTGGGGGTGCGTTCGGCTGGGTTAGGGGTGTCTAGTGCGGGGGGAGAGATAACTTTTGGCACAAGACCGTATTGGGCATATTGGGCGATGATTTTGGTTGCGATCGCTTTTTCTTGCTGGGCGGGATGCTCAGCAGTTTTCTCTTCGCGGTCCATCATAATGCTGACATCTTCGCCCGTAATGGTGAGGGTAGACCCGCCAGAATCATTGCTGGGAGAGAGCTGCTGATGGGTAATGATGCCGTCCATTAGCACCTGGGGAAAGGGGCCGAGGGTAACGACGATAATGACGCGAGAAAAGGGCTTTAGCTGGGCGTTTCGCAGATGAGGATAGTCTAGATAATTTTTGCGATCGCGCCCTACCTGAAAAACAATTTGAAACCCGCTACGGGCCTCATCGCTGTGGGTGACCTCCACGCTAGCAACAGATTCGGTGAGCGCTCTGGGTAAGGGCGCCGGAATGGTTTTACCTGCAAGCAGGGTCAAACGAATCCCTAGAAGTGTCATACAACACCTCCCAAGAAAACAAACAGTGAAACAAAAATATTTCGAGCGAGAAACGTTAATACATTAGTAGATCGTTGCTGAAGACCGTTACTGAGGCAGCTGCGGAACAGCGACCTTCAGTCGTCGGCCAGATTCAGCCGTAAGCTCTACCGGGTTCATGGCGTTGTTGGCATCACAAATTTGCCAAAACTGCTCTGGGTCCCCCAGCGTACGAGCGGTAATGAGATCAAGGCGATCGCCTTCAGTGACAGTGACCTCCGCGATAGTCGGCATGTTGGCTGTCGAAGGCAAAAATCGCCGCCGAGCATAGGTTACCTCTCGACCGGCGGCGGTCGTGTAGGTTGCCGTTGCAAGGGAATAATATCGACTGTTGGAATTAAACATATGCGTATTTACAACAAGTTAAGGTTACTGCCTAGAACCGTGTCTAAATTGTTAACGCGTCCTAAGTTTGCGCTCGTTTCTTTAACAATTTGATGGGAGAGGAAGAGGTGATAGCCCGGATTGGTGACCGATAGGTCATTGTAGCTGAGCACCCGCATACCCAGAGAGACCTTGGCCCGAATCGGATTGAGGTTAATATCGTGGGCTTCTTCCGTAATGCTAAATTCGGTCAGGCGAATAGGCAGTATGCGCTTCTTCCCCCAGATGAACAGGGTCAGCGGTGCCTGGGGCGGCGCGATTTGAATGGTGCCTAGCGAAAGCAGTATCTGATTGCTAATCACCAGCGTGCTAGAGGGATAAATTAAGGTTTCTAGCGCTGAGAGCTGTGGATAGATGCCTTGCTCTACAGCTGTTTTGTCAGCTGTTTCGAGCTGATCGGTGGCATCGAACTCCACTTCTAGCTTGATTTCTTCTACGGGTGCGCCCTCTAGCCGCAGCGCTTCGCTGGTATTGCTGTCGCCCTCTACCGCCTGCACCTGCAAAGAACGGCTCAGCGTCACTGGGTTGTACTGAAACGCTATCACCTGCGGGATTGGGTTGGGTAGAGGCAGGGCGACGATTGCGCCTTTTAAGAATTTTGGGGCATTGGGAAATGACGTCATAGCTGCCTCCAGCCACCATAAACTACCATCACACTACAGACTCAACACAACCATACAATTCTGGTAAAAATGTTGTCTACTAACTACTAGTTCTTACCTCTGAATATAGCGATACGTAACTATCCCAAGAGAAATCCTCAAATAACTGAGGCATCCATTGCTTAAACTTTTGACTTGTAGGATTTTCTTCTCCATCCAAAAGTTCTAAGACCGCATACTGCCAGTACAAAAATCCTTTTGAAGCTACCAACATCTTCAAATATCCTGGCATGTTTAAACAAAGATTAACAGGTTCCCCCTCAAATCTGTATAGGTACACTGAAGTATCGACTTGGGTAGTATCTGGTTCATTAAAGTATGCGCCAACGGAACATTCATCCGCAAAGAAATCTATAGGCCGAAAATATCTAATCCTGTCATCTTCCGGCGTAAAATCAAAATAAACAACCTCTTCCCAATCCTGGAAGATCTCACTTGCAGGAAGAATTTTAACAGCGCCTAAAATTTCAGGATCATCTTCTGAAGTCCAGAGCACTGTTAGTCCATCCATCTCCCCATGAAGGCATAATAGTTCCTGTGGCGTTTTAGACTCGGTTAGCTGCTTCGCTGCTTTCTTCATGGGAAGCTGGGTGGTGACGCTTTCCATCCTAATTTTAGGATTGGTCTTCATTTCACGAATGCAGCTCGTAATTGGAGTGCGAAACTTAAATTTGGCCATGACACGTATTTAGGAGATAACCTTTAGAACAGCCATTCTTTACTCTGCCATCAATCTTAGTAGAGATCGACGTAATCCAAAGCCTTAATGGCTCGTATCTTACTTGAGGTCATCCCAGAAACCTCAGTGAGCTGTTCATAGCTTGCAAAACGTAAGAGTCCTTTGTCTTCCCTCTCATCTCTAAATTCGACAATCTTCTTTGCTAGAGCAGGTCCTACACCCGGCAGTGTGGTTAGTTTTGTCTCATCATCTGTACTCAAATTGACTGCCGTTGGAGGTCTAGAAGACAAGAGAAAATAGCTCTTGAAGTCTCGATCTATTTTGTTTGGGATTGTGCTATCTAAGATTGTTTCTTGTCTTCTCAAAGTACCGCTTACATCCTTCAAAATGTAAACTTTGATAGACAAAGAAACTGGAACTGAATCCTCAGCATTTACGATTTCAGTCTTGGCCCGCTTAGCGCTCGCTGAATCTCTGCTACTTCTAGCAATTCTTGCTAGGAGTGCTGTTTTATCGCCGCGGGTTATATAGTTGGCTTCAACGATATACTCAACATTTGCGGGCAAATTGACGGTTTTCTTGACAATAGATTCTGCTCTTGTTTCATGCAGGCCATTTCCAGAGCGTGACAATGGGGTTATATTTTTCCATTCTCCTAGTCCGCCAAGTTCCTCACTGAGTAAGTGCCCCTTCATGTAGTAGGCAGATCCCCCAGGTTTGGTTCTACGTTGATTAAGGTCCTTATACGTCGCATTAGCTTTCGCAGTAGGAGGTGTACCCGCAGGCCTGTTTTTGTTAGTTAATGGCTTGATACTCATACGGGTTCCAAAACCACTAGTAGCTTGAGGAGGAGCATTAATATTATTGTTATCATGATACGAATTGACAATCGCAGATGTAAAGAGAACCTGGGTGTAAGGCTTTAAGCTATCTAGTAAGTTTTTTACCTTTGTGAACTTTGCCGTCTCTGCTTTCGCTTTCTCTTCATCAGTTGCACCTGTTACCGGCGTGTTTCTCTCAGTGTCGATTTGTACTGCTATTGCTCTAGCTTTTGTCTGGGCAGTTGCTTTTTTAGAATCACTATTTATCTCAGCGCGGTCAACAAAGTCTGTAAATGGTGTCGGCTTAGTGCGCACCATCAATACAGCGCTTTTGCCCGTACCCTTAAAATATAAGGTATGAGTCAGACCATCGTTCGCCTTTAGAGTTGTTTTCGCTCCCCACCACTTCTTAAATTTTTTGATTGCTCTCTTTGCTTTTTTGGCAACCTTCCTCCCGCCTTTAGCTATAGCGCGAGCAAGCTTACGAATAAGTTTTACAATCGCATCTTCAATTCGCTTTCTCAGACGACCGATAATTTTACGAACGCGAGCGCTGATTCCGCCCAACCCTAAAAGGTTCGCCAAGAAAGAGATTGCAATAGGTAGCAAATTCGCCAGCGTGGTTTCGATATTGATAGCCGCTTTTTCGACAATGCCCTTGAAAATTTCGGTAATGCTAGCAGTGATCGTTTTGACGATACCAATCATTCGCTGAAGGTTTTCCTTCAAGAAGGTGAAGATATTCCACAGCGTAAGCGCAAGCTGCACAATGGCACCCACTGGGTTAAAGAGTGAGGCAAGCTTAGTGATAGCAGACAAAATTAGCCGGGTGACCAAAAATTCCTTGATCTGCCCCAGCACCATCTCCTTTACGCCCGTGAGCGTTTCGGTAATTCGCTTCAGGAGTCCAGACCAGCCGCCTTCTATTAGCGATTTGACCTGCTCGATTACGCCTTCTATTTTCTCAACATTCTTTTCGCCCAGTATGCGTACCGCAATTCGGCGAATCAGCTGCAGCGTCAGGCCCATGATCTGCCTGCCAAGATCGAGGACGCCAATCAGGCTGAACTCCTTGGGAATGGTTAGGTCGCTACCCAAAGCGCCTGTGAGCCAGCCAATGATGCCTGCCTTGAGGTGCTTGAGGAAGTTGTCTGCAAATTTTTGAATGCCGAGCTTGACGGCATCGAGCAGATTTTTGACGACTGCACCAGGGTCATCGAGGATCTTCTGAAAAGTCTCTTGCGCCTTACCAATAAATGCATAAAATGTCTCCGGCTCTACCCCAATGACCTTGAAGACAGCTTCCAACAGCATCTTTAACACGGCACCCCAGTCACCAGAAAGCGCAGCCTGAATCGAGGTGCTCACAAACTTGAGCCCAGCCTGCAGCGCATCCATAATTGCATTCAGACTCTTGCGCAGGCCCTCCACCAGTTCGGTAATCTCTTTCTTGAGCTTCGTTGCGACCTTGTCTACCGCTTCTGTTGCCAGCTTCTCCGTTTGCTTAATCGCATCGGTCAATATCTTCGCAGCACCAGGGAAATGCTCTTTCAGCAGCGCATTCACCGCCCCCTGCAAAAACTTACTAAATTTAGAAATTGCCTTTTTAATAAAGTTCGCAGCCTTATCAATCAGCGCCAGCGCCGCTTTCTTCACATCATCCAAAATCTTGTTGACCGCAGCCCGCACCTTATCAAAGATCTCGCTGATAGCATCCGTAAGCGCCTGAATCGCTTTTTTCACAAAGCTAACGGCCCGGTCCCACCAGCTTTCTTTTTCAGCATCACGTTCGGCTTGGTTGCGCTTGTCTTCGGCCTTTTTCTCGCCGCCTTTAACTTTTTCCTTGGCTTTACCCTCCGCTTTTGAATAGTCTGCTTTGACCGTTTTTTGATCTTCTTTTACCCGACTGTCAATCGCTGCTTTGTCTGCTTTTCGCCGGGTTTCTGAATCCTTCTCAACGTCTTTGACGGCTTTGTTTTGAGTGTCTATCGCTGTCTTGCGATCGCGCTGAATATTTTCTCTGTGGGTTTGTACATCCTCACGCTGCTGCTTATCAGCTGCTGCCGTTTTCTTGTCAGCATCGGATTGGGCCTTATCCACCTCGTCTTTGCGGGCCTTATCGCGAGCTTCAGTCGTTTTCTGCACCTCAGACTGAGCCTCTGTCATGCTTGCCTGCATGCTCTCCTGGTGGGTCAGGTCGAAGGCGGTATTCACTTCTGCTGGCATCTCCCGCTGGCCAAAGTCATCTATACCCGCAACAGGTTCAGGCCGCTCAACCGTGGGGGCAGCAAGCGCCTCCATCGGCATTTTCTCTTCCATCACGAGGGGTTGAATGCGCTCTGGGCCGGGGCCTTCTAGGACTTTCTTTTTGGCATTGTCTCGGTCTTTGGTGGCGCGATCGCGTCCAACACTCACCTGAGTTTCTATCCGCTCAGGATCGCTTTCCCCCTGCAGCGGCACAGTAGGCGCTTCGCCCGGCGACGTCTCCACCGTCTTATCAGTGGTACTGACGGCGCTCAGCGTATCGCCAATTTCACCCGCCTTAGACTGCGGACTAGTCCCTTCAGAAAATTTGAATATTCTATTGAGAACAGCGTCATTTTCCGTGTAGGCGGTCGGTGTTGCAGTCGGTTCTACGGTTGGCTTGGGGGCGGGGGCAGGTGGCTTCTCTTCTAAAGCAACATTCTCTTCGGCAGGAGGAGACTCTACGGCAAGCTCAGGCAGTTCCTCTGTTTTGCCCGACAGCTTAGCCTCAAAGTCCGGCATCTCAGCCTGAAACGTTTCACTTTCGGACTTGGATAAGGTTTCTAGGTCGCTGCCTAAGGTGCCGTAGGCTTTGGCTTTGAGGGTGGGGGGTGCTTTGGCATAGGCGGCTACCTTGTCATCGACATCGGTTGCATTTTCTAGGGCAGATTGTGCAGCGTCGAGTTCGGCCTGACGCTGGGCCACATCTTCAGCCGTGATGCCGGGCTCTGGGGGAGCCGGGACTTCCAAAGCTGGAACGGTTTCTAGCTCGTCTGTAATGGGTGAGCTAGCATCGGCATCTGAGGGAGCACTAGCGCCAGCGTTTAAGTTGGTAGTTTGGCTGTCTTCGGGTTGAACCTGGACTGTAGAAGGTTCTGAAGTGGTTGTGGCGCTAGTATCTGTTGCGGCAGCTGTTGTGGGGGCACTGTCGGCTGCGCGATCAGTCTTGGCATTTGCCTGGAAAGTGTCGCGGGGCGTTGCGGCAGGGCCGAGTGTTGCCGGTGGCGCATTTCGTAGGCAAGCCACCTCTGTAGAAGAAAGCGTACTGCTGACTACAACCGGTGCCCAAGGGGCGGAGGAATCGCTTCGTAGGCTATCGCTGTGCAGCGTGGGGACAATTTCTGCGGTGAGCTGGCTGGCCTCTTGTTCGGCAGGAGAAGTGAGAGAAAGGGGCGTCAGAGGGGCTGTCGGAGCCGTGACGGAAAGGGTGTCTGATTGGGTTTGTAGGGCGTGAATGACTTCGTGGACGACGGTCTCTAGGCTGGGCTGTGGCTCAGCGAAGAGGATTCGGTGATTGTAGTTTGCGGCGGTGGCGTCTAGCTCGGTTAAAACCGCTCGAATAGTTGGGGTGCTGGGGTGCACTTGGATGGTGCCTAGGGACTGGCCAAAGCGGGCTTCGAGCAGGGGGCGATAGGGCAGTTGGGCGGTTGGTGCAGCGGTGAGAAGGGTATCTAGCTGGGCAGCGGAGAGTGGGCTGTTTGTGTTTGATGCAGCGTTGGCCTCGGTAGGAGGTGGGTATGCGATCGCTTGTTTTTTACTGGCAAACCAGCTATCTGCACTATTCATCAAAGCAGACTCAGAAATCTGCTCTGCCGCGCCCTGTTCTACTGCGCCCTGTTCTGCCTCGACCGGTTCTTCTAAAATCTGTACGCCTGAAACATCCTGCGGTCCTTCAAAAATGACGGGCTCTACAACAGATTCAGCCACAAGCGGCGCAGCCGCTTCAACTCGCTCTCCAACCGAGGCCGTTTCTGCAATATCAATCTTGGGTTCGCCAACCCATGCATGTGCTGCAGACTGAAGGCCCAGACCGCTTGGAGGACCTATCTGCTCAAAGCCATCCCCGAAGCCATCCTCAAAGCTATCCTTGAAGGAATCTTCTGTGGACGCTTCTGTCGCTCGTCCTTCCGTTTTGTCCTCTAGGTCATTCTGCTCAGCACTCTCTTCTTCTACTGACCAGCGCAAACCAGATTCAACAACTGTCTGTGCCAGCAGGGCAGGCACGTCCTCGCCTTCTGCTTCTAAGGTGGCTATCCAGTCCGCCCAGGCATCTTGCTGCCGCTGTTGAGCAGTCGTTTTTTTCTTTTGGGGCCGCAAAGCCGAGAAAGACTTTGCCTTTGGCCGAAGCTGCGTTTTCATTGATCTAGCCCCCGATGCAATCCGCGATAGATCGCTTGGGCAATCTCAATTCCTAGCGAATTTGTCCCCGCAGGGCTCACTGAAATTGCCCCGGCGCTTAGGGTGGGAGAGTGTCGCCGCTGAGATAATGTCGGCGGTACGCCCTGAGATTGAAACAAACGTGTCAGCTCTGCCGATACCGTCTGCTTTAGCAGCTGTGGATCTTTCACCGAAACATCGCTGAGCACAATCTCTTGAATCGATAATTCCACACTGCAGGCGCTCTGCCGGGGCAAACGCTGCTCGGACATCGCAAAAGATTGCAATCTGTCTAAATTGCGACCTGAATTGCGGCTATGTATACTTAGATCCATCCGCGCACCTCCGTGTCCGTCAGCTTTTTGCCTAGCTTGCCATACTCACTTTGAGCAGCCTGCAACAGATGCCGCATGGTTACCGGAGACGCCTCGGCTGACGCCAAAAAGGCCGCATTCATCGCAATACTGTAGATATTACCTCCAGCTACCGTCAGCCGCGCAAGTTTTTCGGGGGCTAGGCTTTGGGTCGGCGTTTGAGCCGGAAATACTCGCCGCCACATTTCTGCCCGCTGAGTGGCATCCGGAAAAGGAAACGAGACAACAAATCGAATCCTTCGTAAAAAAGCACCATCGATAGCATTTTTGAAATTGGTGGTTAAAATCGCTAGCCCCCGATAGCTTTCCATGCGCTGCAAAAGATAGCTCACTTCAATATTGGCATGGCGGTCATGACTGCTCTTCACCTCGCTGCGCTTGCCAAACAGCGCATCGGCCTCATCGAATAGGAGAATAACGCCGCCCTGCTCTGCCGCATCAAAAATCCGCCGAAGATTCTTTTCTGTTTCGCCGATGTACTTGCTCACCACCGCGCTCAGATCTATTCGATAGAGATCGAGACTCAGCGCCTGGGCCAAGACCTCAGCCGACATCGTTTTACCCGTACCACTGCCCCCTGCAAACAGGGCCGAAATCCCCAGTCCACGACGGCTCTTCTGGCCAAATCCCCAGTCTTCGTAAACCTGCGATCGCTGCTGCACGCTCGACACAATCGCCTTTAATGTCTGCATTTGCACAGCGGGCAAAACCAGTTCATCCCAGGTGGCCACTGGCTCTAGGCGCTGAGCCAAGTCATCTAGCCTCAGCCGGGCCTGCTGACGACAGGCCGCCCAAAGCTGTTCCTTTAAAGGCTGCTCACTGAAGCTGGATGGCGAACTATCTTGCCTGCCCTGTCTTACCTTTTCTGCCACTTGGCCAATGCCACTGGGATCTAGCGCAAACTGGCTAATCAACGGACCCACAACAGACGAAAACGAACCCTCAAACTGTTGCAGTGTTTCTTCGCCCATGACCTGCTGCCATAGCTGCTGTAGTTCTGTTGCACTTGGGGGCGTCACTTCTAGCCGCACAACCGACCGCTGCGACAGCTTAATCGGTTCATCGCTGCTCACCAGCAGGCGACCCTGTTGCCGCTGAATAAAGGTTTCTAAAAAAGCGGGCTTCTCCTGACGGTTGAGATCGTCTATTTCTATCAGCAGCGTGTGATTGCCCAGGGCAGCTTCCCTTTCCCAGCGCCGCTGAAACCGGTTGCGCAGTTCAGTCTCTGCGGGCAGATTCGAAATCTCTAAGCGGTAGGGCCGCGCACCCTTGTACTGCCCTGCAACTTTAGCGATCGCAGCTCGACTCGTCGAGGTGCCTCCATAGAGGTTTATCAGCGGTGAGCCTGCTTCCTCTGCCATCCATTTCGCCACTATCTGCTCAGCCAAGGTCTGCTGCGAAGGCGGCAACAAGGTTGACGAAGGCGACCAAGAAACATAGTTTTCTAGCTGCGGATCTAGGTAGGTCACCCCCATCAGGTAGTGCAAAATGCGCTCGTCTAACGCTAGGGCTTGAGTCGTGAGTGGGCCTTCTCCTACAAGTGTCAGCAGTTGCCAATAGCGGAGGGGGGCAGAGGGGGTAAGTGCGTTCCACTGAGACTGGGGAAAGCAGCGCAGCGCCAGGTTCAAAGTCGCATAGGGCCGGGGAGGATTGCCCTGAGCAGCCACATACAGCTGCGCCATACTCGGATCGAGCTCTAGCGCAACGCACAGCATCAGCACGCCTCGCTCAAAGGCGGATAGCCGGAGTAAATGGCACAGATTGAAAAGTGCTGGAGGCCGCTGCTCACTGGGCCAGTCTGGCTCTACAAAAACAGAATTAGTGGCTGATACGCTTTCTCCTGCTGCCGACTTTTTTGCCGTATCGCTTGCCTCACAAAGTTCGGCTAGCCGCGATCTCAAAACCCGCACCCAAGCATGCAGGTAAGCTTGATTCAAATTCGTCCAAGCCCCCCGCTTTGAGCTCATGGCACAATCCCCAACACAGGGCCCACAAAGGGCGCAATCGGATCGGTCGGGTCAGTGACTGGCGATCGCTCTAGCGGACTGTCTGCCCCATCTACGCGAATTCGAACGAGATAATCACCGGCGATCGCACCCGGCAGCGAAAACACCAGCACCTCGCTGCGCTGGTCCGCTGGCAACATATCTGCTGCCGTACCGGTCGGCGGAATATCTGCCGCCGCAATCAGCAAGGCGGGGTTGGTGTAGCTGTACGCGCGGGCGGGCCGATCTTCTGTCGGCGCAGGAATTTCGTTGAGTAGGAGCGTGAGTGTCTGGTCGCCTGATACAACGGGCGATAGGCGCAGCCTTACCGCAGGAAAGGTGAGGCCCTGGGTGAAGCGCGATCGCTCATCCGCAGAAAAAGCCGCATTGAAAGCTGCCTGATTTGCCAGAAGCGCCACATCGTAGCTGGCTGGCGGTCCGGCAGCTGTCTGCACCAGCGCAGGCCGCAGCATAAAGGCCACAACGTTAGATGCCACACCCCGGTGGGGCTCTACGGGCGTACCCAAGTCGAAAGGATGCAGCACCTGAACCGTATTCACCCCGGCCTGGAGCCCAGCTGGCAAGGTCACCGAAATCTGTTGATCGCTGCTGGGTGAAACGCTCAGCGGCGCAATGGTCTTGTTGCCAAAGGCCACTTGGGTGGGCGTGCCCTTTAGTCCTTGGCCATTCAGCGTCAGGGTGCCACCCGCAGTAATCAGCTGTGGATCCACTTGCTCCACCACAGGCGATCGCACGGGCAAAGCAAACACTCGCCGATTCAAAACGGGCGGTGCCGCCTTGGTCGATTCCTCCTTCTCAATTAGCACCACTGATACTTGATAGGCCGTACTGGTGCGAAAATTTGCCTGCAGGGAGGACCATATTCGTGACATCACTTCAGTATCTAAATACGCTGGCGTCACCTTTATGAGCTCTATTTGCTCTGCGAGTCCAGCCGCTGCAAGGGCCTGCTCATTCGCGTTGGTGCCGCTACCGAGCGCCCGGCGAATAGCCCCTCGGCTCAAAAGGGTATTTTCGTGCAGTATCTGCATGGCATGGCCGAGCAGCGCTTCCGAGCCCAGTTCGCTGCTGGCATAGGTGGTTAGCAGATAGTGCAAGTTGAGCGCCAATGGCGGATTGTTGGTCCGCACGCCCTGGCGGTTGTATCTGGGTAGGCATTCATTTCGCCAGCCGATATTGGGCGTCACCTGATAGAGAAACAGCGTGATTTGGTCGCCCTGATTCGTAGCGCCGCTGACGATAGAAACCGGCGCACCCACACGAACATTCACATCATTGCTCAGCTGAGCACCGACCATGCCATTGCTCAGCTGAGCACCGACCATGCCATTTTCCAAAATGTCCTTTAATACAGCAGAAGTCGCTGCGATCGCCATGGCATTTGACATAACCGTCTTCTACGACCTCCGACTACGCTGCTGTAAGTAGTTGTCTAGCGATACCGCAGGTCTGCGCAGGGAAGGTGCAGGGCGGGGTGATGGCTTTGGAACTGCAGGTGCAGTCGCCCGAATCTCTATGCGGCCAATGGAAACTTGAATGGTGGGGGTAGGCGGCAAAAGCACTGGAGCAAGGGGAGGCAGCGGCTGATGCGGCATGAGTGGGGGAACAGCAGCAGACAGGTCAGGTGGGTTCTGAGGAGAGAAAATAGCCGATACTTCAGAGGTTGATGCGTCGGGAGACGCTGGATAGTAAGGTTGCACAGCGGGAGAAGAAAGCGCCGCAGCGGCGCGCGCGTCAGAAGCGGCTGAGATGGCTTGGCCAGATAAAACTGTTTTCTCTTTTGCAGGATCTGCGCCTGCAGAGAAGTCAGCGCTTGTTGACTGAGAAGCTTGAAGGTCGAACGCGGGCTCAGAGGAGACTAGAGCAGACTGTTGAATCTGGCGAGCAATGGCGTCTAAGCGGAGACTGAGGGACTGTTGGGATGATGGGGCGGGAGGTGCAAAGGACGGCTCAGAGCTAGTCGATATCTCCGTTGAAACTGAAACCGGGAAAGGTCCTAAGGGCACCGTAGAAACAGAAGATAGATGGAACTCTGACCTTACTGATTCGGGTGAGCGCGAGGTCGGTTCAACAGACCGGCTAGGCGGGGGAGCCACCGGTGGAGGGGCAGTAAGCGCTTGATCTAAAGGCGATGATTTTGGGACTGCTGGAACGAAATTGACAGGTGTCTCCCAAGCTCTGCTCTGAGCTGTGCTGCGGGGGGCTGCGCCGGGCGCGAATGGTTCGGCAGCAGGCCCAGCCGGTTCAAAGCGGGCAGGCATTCTGGGCTGTACCGTGTTGGCTTGTCCCTGCTGCCGGGCGATCAGCCGTTGAAAAAAGAGCGTCATTATTCCTAGCCACCTCCCTGGGATAAGGCCACCGCACCTGTCGTTTGGCCCTGGCCAAACTGATGGCTAATCTGGTCAATGTAGGCCTGACGCCGCCGAGCACTCATGCTGAGAATGTCCGCTTCTCGCCAGCTGTACACCGCCGCTAGCAAATGAATCTCCTGAAGCAGCCTCTGGGCAGCTGTCACAATCTCCTTCCAGAGAAAAGCAACAATATCAAACAGCACAGACCACTCGTGCTGGCAGGCCTGACAGCACAGATTCAAGCGAATTTCTGCCTGAGGGTCTTGCTTGGCAATGCGGGCACTCAGCGACTGAAGCTGATCATCTGACAGGGCATTCAAGAGTGTTTCTGGTGCGATCGCCTGTTCCTGACAGCTGACCGAAACAAGACAGCATCGAAATAGCGCTTTCTGTGCCTGCGCCGGTGGCTCGTGAATGACCGCTAGCAGATCGGCGCTGTTGGGTAGCCGAAAGCTCACCTGATAGTCGCTATCCTGCCACTTGTAGAGCGCGGAGGGCGCGGAGGGCGCTGCCGCTGGCGAGACGGTCATGTCTTGTACATTCAGCGAATATTCCAAGGCTTCTGCGCACTGCGGGCAGCGGGTAGTCGCCTGCATCTGCTCGCCAAAGGTGTGCGATCGCACCGCGAGCAGATGGGCATCTCGCTGCCCAATAGGTAGCTCACTCAGCTGGCTCAAAGCCGCCTCCGGATAAACCGCCGACAGAATCATCAAAGCCTGCTGCACCGGCAGCTGCCCCTGGCCATACTCCCACACTTGCAACAGTTCGCGAGCGCCCAAAGCAAGTGACCTACGCTCAGTCAGCCTATGATCAGACATCATCCCGTCCTCCCCCCGCCAGCTCTGGCGGCACAGACTAAGCTGGTTCAGTAAATGAGGGCTCTGTTGGCTCTGTTACCTCCTCATCCCGCTCCCAACCTTCGTTCTGCAGCGTCAGCATTTGAATCGCCACCGCATTGGCGTTGGCATCTAGCTCTGGCAGCGCCTGAAATTCTGAGACCCAGCAGCGATATATCTTGTAAGCGATCGCAACTTGCCCCGCCTCATTCATCAGCTCCAGAATAATATCCTTGCGAAAGTCTTTTAAAGAAACCTCCGCGCCGAGGCCTGAGCCGTAGTTCCAAACCTTGTTCGCCCACTGCTCAAACGCCTTATCGTGGGTAACGCCTCTTTCTAGAGCGATGGGCTCATACTTGGTTTGTCCTGGTGCCTTGAGCACCGTACTCGGAGAGCCCCCTTCACGATGCTCAATCACTTCCGTTGTACGCTTGAGCATGCCAACTTTGCTGACGCCTGCCACATAGCGACCATCCCACCGCACCCGAAACTTAAAATTCTTGTAGGGGTCCAACCGCCCGGCGTTAACGCTAAATTCCATAATGCTCTTTCCTAACTCCTTAAACGGTAAAATTCTTCAGCTGAGCGGATGACTATTCGACTGAAAGCAGCCCATTGGGAAAGACCTCTCCCTAGGTCTCCAGCTGCCCTGCAATCTGTTGGAATTTCAAAATCACGAATTCGGC
Organism: Cyanobacteria bacterium J06626_6; assembly: GCA_038523095.1. Lineage (GTDB taxonomy): Bacteria > Cyanobacteriota > Cyanobacteriia > Phormidesmidales > Phormidesmidaceae > Phormidesmis. The sequence continues at coordinate 16,242 of JBCBJS010000026.1, read as the reverse complement.
GGGCTTCAAGGGCGCGTAGCCAACCACGATATTAACAATGCCTAAATTAATGTCGTTTTGAGTTGTTGTCTCGCTGTCACACTTTACAAAATACGCCTCCTTGGGCGTTGTTCCCTGAAAGGCCCCCTGCCGGAACAGGTTTTGCATAAACGCACCGATATTTAGCCGAATTTGTGCCCACAGCGGTTCATCATTCGGCTCAAACACCACCCACTGCGTGCCCCGATAAAGACTCTCTTCCAAAAAGAGCGCTAGCCGTCTTACCGGCACATATTTCCATTCCGAGGCCAGCCTGTCATCTCCAGCTGCCGTTCTTGCGCCCCAAACCACATTTCCATAAACCGGAAAGTTACGCAGACAGTTTACCCCCAGCGGATTGAGCTGGCCATTTTCACCATCTGTTAGCTTTACCGTGAGCGCCTGCACACCGGCCATAGAGGCATCAATACCAGCGGGGGCTTTCCACACACCGCGCTGCACATCTGTGCGAGCCATCACACCAGCAATCACCCCGCAGGGCGCAAAGTCAGCCAGCCGGTTTTCCTTTGCCGCGTCGGCTATCTTCACCCGAGGGAAATAAATAGCCGCATTCTTCTTGGCCTGCCAGGATGCTGTCAGCGCGGCAAGGCCCGTATTGGCAGTTACATTTCCCGCACTGCTCCAGCCACTGGGCGCATCGACAATCAACATTGCCCGGCGACGTTCACAGTACGCCAGCGCCGCTCCCCAAGTGGCTGCAGCGATATCTGTTTCTCTTGTCAGTGGCGGCAGGCACATCAAGTTGAACAGATCTGCCTTTTCGAGGGCGTAGATGCCTGTTTTGTTCAATTCGCTGCCAGTGAACTGAGCATCTGTCAGGGCGATGCCATCGCTGCCTGTGGCAGATGCGGTCGTTGGCGTTACGGTCGGGGGTGGACCTGCTGCAACGGGCGAATTCGTCGGGCGCGCGGTTGGCAGCGGGGTCAACACTCGCACTAGCTGCGATTCAGCGCTGAGCACATCACTGACAAAGCGCTGAGCATTTGGGGTCACCTCTAGATTTCTGAAAACTTCTGCGGCCTGCACCGTCCCGTCAGCGACGTATTCCACCTTCAGGTTAAACAGATTGGTATTGCTAGTATCCTTTGTGTCGTAGTCGACGGTCGCTCGCAGTCCATTCCCCCAGGTGCCTTCACTGGCCGCTTCTAGAAGGAGCGAGCCACTGCCGCCCGGCAAAGAGATCGTGGCTTTTCCATTGGTAATCGCCGGGGTGCCTTCTTCCTCATCAGCAGGTACTGCCACCACATTGGCCAGCCGCACGATCAGGGCATCACCGCCCCCAGTCAAAAAGAACTGCTGAACCCCGTAGCTCAGGGTGCTCTCTACCCAGAGCCCACCAAATATCCGTTCAAACTCACCAAAGGACTGAACTCTAACCGGTTCGTTGACAGGTCCCCTGAGCGCCCTACCCAAAAAGGCCGTAATCGAAGTGGCTACGCCCGTAATGGTGCGAACTCCACTGGGAAGTTCTTCAACATAGACTCCAGGATAGGTCGGCGTCACAGGCATAAGCGGTATCCTCTTGCGCTATTGGGTGAAGCATTACGCTGTAGCAATGGGCGCACGACGACTGCTGCGCCCAGCTACGCTACACAGTATCTAAGCGAGTCGAACTCTATGGAACTGCTCAGCAAACCTTTGAACTTGTTCACAGAGCGCAATCCTACGTTGCTCAACTCTAGATGAACATAGCAGCGCGGCTCACTACTGACATGGTTGCTGATGCAGTCATTAGATAGTTTCTGCGATCGCAGACTGGCTGACGGCAGGATAAACGGCTTCTTGAGAGGGTTGTGCGCCTGCGGGCAAGTTGTCTAGCTGGATTTGATAAATGCGATCGCGCCCGGCTTCTTTGGCCGCGTACAGCGCCTTATCCACTAGGGTAATTAGCCCATCCTGACTGCCACCCCATTCAGGAAAAGCGCCCACACCCCCTGACATCGTCGCCTGAATAACATACTCCTTATACTGAATTGAGGTCTTCTTAATCGCCTGTCGGAGGGCTTCAGCCCGGTGATAGGCTTCGGACATCGTCATTCCTGGCATGGCCAAAATAAACTCTTCGCCGCCATAGCGACAGGCAATATCGCTGGTGCGCACATGGTGACGAATCACATCGGCAAATACTCTCAGGGCACAGTCTCCTGCTTGGTGACCGTAGGTGTCATTTACCCGCTTAAAGTTGTCAAGGTCCACCAAAATAATCGCTAGGGGCGTACCGGCTCTTTTTGCCTTAGTGAATTCTGCCGACAAAGCCTCCTCAAAATAGCGACGATTGAACAGATTAGTAAGGCCATCGCGGATAGCCTGCTCCTGCAGCTGTCCCTGAAGGTCTTCGATCTTGCGCAGGCGGCGCTCTAGCAGCTCGTTTGTTCTTTGCAGCTCTTGTTGGGTCTGTTGCTGAATCTCGTTAGTTTGCTTAAGCGCGATTTGGGTCTGGTACATTGCAGTCACATCTCTGAAGACCAGCAGCTTGCCAGTCACCCTGCGGTTGTGATCAAACAGCAGCGTTCGGGTCAGGTTGATGTGTAAAGGAGGCTGCTGACACATGGTAATCAGCATATCTGTGTTTTCTTTGCCAATGCAGTGGCGTACTAGCGTTGGCCACTTCCCAAGGACTTTTCCGATGGGCTGGCCCAGGAGCGTACTTTTCTCTGGGTAGGCACCGCTCAAGTCTCCAGATTCGGCACGGTTGGCCCGGTGGGTAAAGTGCCACGCCGCCGGATTCATATCAGTTACGCGGTCTTTGTTGTCCACCACTAGCACGCTGTCTGCCATTCTTTCTATGAGCGTATCGCGGGCGATCGGCAACAGATCAAACAGGCGAAAGCGAAAGAGACTTGTAAAGTACACAATGCCCGTAAACAAGAAACTCATGGGTAGCAAGCTAATTCCCGGCGGCACCCATTCAAAGACATACAGCGTACCAACCACCACAGGTGGCAGGGCACTGACGATTACGGTAATGGCCTGCTGACGGTAAAGTTTATCGATATTGAGAGCGGCTCGGCCCACCAGCAGTGAGCCGGTAATCACATAGATATAGAACCAAACCGCAAGCCACAGGTAGGCTGGGCCATTTTGGAACAACAGCAGATGGGTCTCTTGAATCGGGACAATTTCGCTCCAGACCCACTGATGCCAAGGATTAGAGATCACGAGCGCCATATTGAAAATGGGCATCACCCAGACTAAGCTACGGCGCTGCGGTGTCAGCCACTGACGCCGATGGGTAAAGTGCAGCGTAAAGGTAAAGAACAAAGCGGTTACTGCGCTGGAGAGAACGGCCTCCATCTGTGCCCAGAAGATCGTACTGGTCGCAGTGACTGAAGCCGCGCCCATGGCTCCGACACCTGCGTAGCCTGCGATCGCAATCATCAACCAGGTAAACGGCCGTGTCGCAGGCGCTTCTTCCCGGCGTACCCACGCCACAAACGCAACGCAACCAGAAATCACTGTCGTTAGGCACAGAATTGCAAAGTAAGGATTTTCACGCAGCAACATATCTACAGGAACTCTCAGAACGATAGACTTCACCGCTTTGCTACTGGCCTACTTCAATCGTGGCACGGTTGTTCTGACACGCTTGTCCTGACAAGAGCAACGCGGCATGCAAACAAACGAATACATCGAACGTTTGCGACATGACCCCATTGGCATCGGCCGCGGTACACAGTGCGGCTTATACCTTCTTGCCAGCATGCCCACATCTGAAGAAATGGCCGCTAAAATACGATAAAACCCTAGAAAAAGCACGGTCGTCGCCTATTTTCCGATACCAAGACGCCTACAAATACCAAGATCACGACCAGCTCCGACAGTTTCAATCAGCTGTTGGTTGGTTCGATCCGAATCAGCTGTCCGTTGCGCTCATCAGTGAGCACATAGAGCAGCCCGTCGGGGCCTTGGCGAACGTCTCGAACTCGCTGGCCAATGTCAATGGTTGCTTCATTCAGCACATTACCGGCTTCATCTAATTCTATGTGGTGGATATTTTGAGTGACGAGGCCACCTGCGAAGAGATCGCCTTGCCAGTCGGGAAAGCGATCGCCTGTATAAACCGCCAAGCCAGAAGGCGCGATAGAAGGTGTCCAAATCACCTCCGGATCGACCATACCAGGCAGCGATTTTTCTGGAGAAATCAACCCGCCTGAATACTCCCGGCTGTGCGTGGCCACTGGCCAGCCGTAGTTCTCTCCGCCTTCAATTTGGTTCACCTCATCGCCCCCTCTAGAGCCGTGCTCGCTAGCCCACACCTGATTTCGCATAGCATCAAACGCTAAACCTTGAATGTTACGGTGGCCGTAGCTCCACACTTCTGGTTCAGCGTCAGCATCGTTTGCAAAGGGATTGTCTGAAGGGATAGAACCATCGTCATTAATGCGAATAGTTTTGCCCAAATGGCTGCCGGTGTTTTGGGCCTGCTGACGAATGAATTCACCGTTCATTTCAATCGGTGGATTGCCGCCATCGCCAATTGAAGTGAGCAGGGTACCGTCTGGCAGCCAGACTAGGCGAGCACCAAAGTGTTGTCCGCCAGGCTTGGTTTGAGAGACTTCAAAAACAACATCCCAATCATTTAGCGCCTCACCATCAAAGGTAGCTCTGGCAATGCGCGTCCGGTTAGCCGAATTGGTTCCGTCTGAATAGGCAAAGTAAACGAGACGGTTCTCCTCGAACTGAGGATGCAGCGCAATGTCAAGTAGGCCTCCTTGATTGTTAGCAAAGAGGTCTGGCACACCCGGAATAGACTCTGGGGCAAGCACACCGTTTTGCACAAGACGTACCCGTCCTGCGCGCTCGGTAATCAGCATGTCTCCAGTAGGAAGCCAGGCCATTCCCCAAGGATGCTCCAAGCCATCTACGAGCGCAACCTTTTGAAAACTTGGATTACCACTAGCCTCTAAGCTTTCTGAGCCGGGGCTTTCCGAACGAGTAATCGTAGCTGAGCCATCGTTTGGTGTTGTGTTGGTTTGAGCCGTTGGAGATATCTCCGACTGTGTTGTACACCCAGCTATGCCGAGAAGTACCACGGCGAAGCTTCTCTGAAGGAGGGTCTCACTCACCTCACCAACTAGATTTCTAAGTTTTGAGCGCATACCTATCTTGTGACCTTACCTACCAAGACGCATCTGTGAATAACTCCATATCAGCCCACAGAAAAGCGACTGCATCTTAATTATAGGCGGCGCACTATTGTCGTGTTGCTTATGTTGTGTTGCTAGGCACTACATTGCGACAGGTAGCTGAGCGAATAGAGCATGTGCCAGAATTAAGAGTGCAGAGTAACATCGCAGCTTCAGCGGGAATTCTGGCTGGGTTAGCCTTAGAGAGAAACCTCATCAATCAAGTTCTACGGAGAGAGATTATGCAGCAATCAGTAATTTATCAAGAGTGGAAAGAGGAATTTCTTCAAGAAGGGCTAGAAAAGGGCCTTGAACAAGGGCTTGAAGAAGGCCGCCAAGAAGGCCGCCAAGAAGGTGAACAATCACTCGTCTTGCGTCTGCTCGCCCGTCGCATTGGCGACATTTCCTCTGAAAGTCGTTCACAGATTTAATCCTTACCTCTTGACCAGCTTGAGGCACTTGGTGAAGCACTGCTAGATTTTACGAGCCTAGCGGATTTAGAAAACTGGCTAGCAAATCAGAAGTAGCATGGGACTGATTCTTAGACCTTAGAGAATTACGCAGTCAGTGATTTTCTAGTAGGTGATTCTCTTCTTTCAGGTCCATGGGTGGACTCCACCAGTGCCTTCCACTCGGACCGTCCGAGGATTTGGCAGCGGCGAGTAAGCAGCAGGCTGAGGGTGGTGAGCAGCGTCAGGTGAAGGGCGATCGCACAGCCCAATCCTAGGTAGCTGGCGTCGTCTACAATGTAGAACGGAAACGCTGTTATCAGCCAAAGGTGGCGTAGGAATCCGCTGCCATTCTCTATCATCAACATCGCCAAGATCGTGGGCCATCCGACGATTGCAGCTGCGATCGCACCGAGAGCTATCCAGCGCCAGTGAACAAGGTTTGCCAGCGAGATGAGCTGAACAATGAGTGCGCAAGCCAGCAGGAAAAACGCGCAAAGTACCCAGCCCCAAAGGTCTATGCCTAGCGCTATGTTGCGTCCCACTGAACGGTAGAGGCAAATACCGGGCAGAAGGACGCCCCCGGTAATGGCTAAATTCACAAAGTAGGCGACTGTGGAAGGGCTGTTGTCATTCAGCAAGAGGTCCAAAATCAAGCTATTTCCAGTCGATTTATGGGCCGATTTATGTGCGGTTTCCCTGTCTTCTAGTCTGTCTTCTGGCTCGTACCCAATCGAGGCTCGCAGGCTCTCACGAGGTTGTTGATGGCGATATCTTGTCCAGTCCAACAGCGTTTGCCTAGCCGGTAGGAGCAAGAACATCAGCGCAGCATGCCAGATCATCATAGCGATACCGTAGCTCCAGAAGATATCCATCAGCGACCGGGAGAAGTGAATATCTGGACTCTTCGGCAAAAACTGCATATCGAAGCCGATGACAAGCGTAGAAAAAAACAGCGTCAACCCGTAGCTCTGTCGCTTACTGATAGCGGTCTTAATCGGCGTTTGAAACTTTCGCTCTAGCACCATCCAAAACCAGAGACCCAGGCCGATGGCATTTGCCAGCGCAAAAGCCCAAAACACATTGGCATGGTCACCTACCGGCTGAAAGAACCAGGCCAAATCTCGAAATCCACGCAGATGTTCACCCTGGTTAAAAGCCCACGTGGTGCGATAGTCCAGCCCTTTTACTTCCCAGTCGGAGAGAATATGCAGCGGATTGAAAAAGCGAAACCAATCTCCAGAAAATTTGTAATGCTCAAATTCCCAGCCCAACACGAGTAAGCCTGCACTCAGTCCAGAGATGACCCAGGTTTGAAATCCCTGCAGCTTTTCAGCTAGAAGCGCAAACCAGAGCGCGGCGCCGTAGTAACAAAAGGCGATCGCACCCAGCAGAATATAAAAAAGCCCCAGTCGCCCTGCCGGATAGCCCGCTAGCATGCCTGTCCCTATGTGCAAAGGCAGCATCGAGCCCACCCCCACATACAGCAGCGCAGGCACTCCCCAGAGCTTCCCTATCAATATTTTTCGCCCTGGCAGCGGACTCATCCGCAAAAAGTTCAGCGTGCCCCGTCGACTTTCCTTCGAGAGATCGGCCGCTAATAAATAAACGCCGCCAAAAATCAGCACCCACACCATCACAAAGCTGGCATCTCGAAAGATATCCGCCCATACGAAAGGCCAGTTAATCAGGGGCTCATCCCATTGACCCAGCCGGCAGCGAGAGATGCCTTTGAGCAAAATGCAGTAGCTGTCGCCACTATTTTCGTGGGTAGGCAGCTGCACAAGGGTTTTTAACATCAGTACCCCCTGGGCAACCACAGAGAGCAAACCGGTCAAAATCAGATTGCGCCATTTCAATCTGCCCTGCCATTCGCGCAGGAGCTGGGGGTTTAGCTGTCCTACCTGGTCGAATGCGGTTTCGGAGAGCTGGCGGGTGAGTTTGAAGAATGTCATGACACTTGCTTGTGGTCGAGGTGCTTGAGAAAGATGGTTTCGAGATCTTCGCGGGTGTGGTGAAACTGGCGGACGGGGATACTGGCGGCAATGAGCGATCGCAGTAATTCACTGGCGGCTGCGTCATCGCCGGTAAAGTCTACACATATTTCCTGATTGGATACGCTTGTCTGAGCGGCGACCCACGGGCAGCCTTCCAACACCTGGGTTAGGGTAGCTTTGTGACGGGTATTTTCTTCGGCAGTCCCGGCCAGCGTTGCGATAAAAATTTGCTGACGGCTCAGCCGACTGTACAGCTCTTCTAGCGGCGCACTCTCCACCAGATACCCCAGTTCCATAATGCCGATGGTGCTGCAAAAATCGGCTAGGTCACTGAGCACATGGGAGGAAATAAGAACAGTCATACCGCCCTGCTGCAGCGTTTTGATAATGTCTCGAAACTCCATTCTGGCAACTGGATCTAGGCCGGAGACGGGTTCATCGAGGACTAAGATGGAGGGCTGATGAATGATAGCGCGGGCTAGGCCGAGGCGCTGCTTCATGCCGCGGGAGAGTTCGGTGGTGCGGCTGCGGTATTTGCTGTGGAGCTGTACGAGTTCAAGGATGTTGTAAATGCGATCGCGCCGGTGCCTTGCGGGAATGCCATAAAGCCGGGCAAAATAGTCTAGATATTGCCAGACGGTGAGGTCATCGTAGAGCGGGTAGTCATCTGGCAAGAAACCGATGCAGCGCTGCAGGTGAGGCAGGTTTTGGTCTTGACGGAAGGATTCACCCTGAATCGAGATTTCACCAAGAGTAGGAATTTCAGCGCCTACCATCATAGACATCAGCGTTGTTTTACCTGCGCCATTGGGGCCGATGAGGCCGTAGACTTCGCCAGGAAAGAGGTCTAGGTGAACATCGCTGACGACGGTTTTGCGCTGGAAGCGTTTGGTGAGATTGCGGACGGAGAGGGTGGGCGTTTGAGAGGCTAGGCGGGGGCCTGCGGTAAAGTTGGAAAATGCCATGTGCCAGCGGAGAGGATAGCGCTGAGGGAGGGGAGGGTAGATGCTCCTGTCTTCAAGGGGGCTGGTATGAATTTCGGAAAAGTTTTGAGATTTTAAATTCACGACCTCACGCTAGCGTCATCCTCACGAACACGACCGCAAAACGCTCGGTGCGAGATAGGGCTCCGTTGCGCTCAGCCCCGACTGGCTTTACACAGCTGGAACACCTGCTGGGTTAGCTCAGTAGGGTTAACCGGCTTGGCTATGTGCGCCTGGAAGCCAGCCGCGAGGGCCTGTGCCTTTTCTGAAGCGCCTGCGTATGCAGTCAGTGCGATCGCAGGTATGTCTTTCCCTGTTCTTCCTTTTCCTTTTCCGCCTTCTCTTATGGCCATACCCCGAACTTGCTCCATCAGCTGATAGCCATCTATATCAGGCATGCCAATATCGCAGACTATCCCATCGAATGCGCCACTTGAAAGAATCTCTAAGGCCTCTACAGGTGAACTTATGGCCGTAACAGCAGCCCCCGAATATTCTAAAAAGATTCGGGCAATCTCCAGAGAGTCTGGTTCGTCATCAATTACCAAGAGACTCAAACCTGACAGGGGCAGCTTAGCCTCCTGCAAAAGCACAGGCTTAGAATTACCGGCGACCTCAGCCGCTTCTACAAGCGCTGGAATCACAACTGTAAAGGTAGCGCCCTGACCTTCACCAAGACTGTCTGCTGCAATCGTGCCGCCATGCATTTCAAGAATTTTAGACGTAATCGCTAGCCCCAATCCCAATCCACCAAATTTACGCGTCGTCGTCCCATCAGCCTGCCGAAAATGCTCAAACACATAGGGCAGAAAATCTGACGAAATGCCCTTTCCCGTATCGGTCACCTGAAGCTGAATAGCATTGTTAACATGCTCAATGCGAACCGTGACGGCGCCACCTTCAGGTGTAAATTTTATGGCATTGGAAAGCAAATTCCACAGAACCTGTTGTAATCGGGTGGCATCTCCCCTCAGTCTGTACATTTCCGGCGGTTGAAAAACTGTTTCAATTTGAATCTTCTTGGCTTCTGCCGCCAGACTAACTGTCTCAATGGCATTTTCAGTAACTTCTTTCAAATCAACGGGCCGCGGTTCTAGGGTTAGCTTCCCGCGTAAGATTCGAGAAATATCCAACAGATCGTCAACTAGCTGCACCTGCAATCGAGCGTTGCGCTCAATCGCACCTAGCCCAACCTGAAGCCGTTCCGAGTCAGAGCCTCTCTCCTTTAACAGCTGAGTCCAGCCCAAAATAGGATTCAATGGCGTACGCAGCTCATGGGAGAGCACTGCCAAAAAGTCATCCTTAATCCGGTTTGCTCGCTCAGCTTCATCACGGGCTTTTTGAGCCTCTGCCAATAGCTTCTCTCGCTCCATCTCCGCCTGCTTGCGATGGGTAATATCGTGAGCGACCGCGTACAGTACATTCTGATGGGGAAAGGGCATGACACTCCACTCTATCCAGCAGTAGGTGCCATCTTTTCGACGATATCGATTCTCGAAGTTTATCGTGGGCTCTCCGTGAGAGAGTTCATCTGCTTTGGTTTCTGTAACCTCCCTATCTTCAGGATGTACAAAGTCGAGATAGGGACGAGCTAGCATCTCTTCTTTACTGTAGCCAAGCACCCGCGTCCAGGCAGAATTCACCTGTACGAAGTAGCCCTCTGTATTGGCCACTGCCAGCATGTCGCGCGACAGCTCAAAAAAGCGATCGCGCTCTTCTTCCAAGCGCTTACGTTCGGTAATTTCCTGACAGACAATATTCACACCACTGATCAACCCATCAGCGGTTTCTAAGGGATACCAGCTCTCTATCCAGGAGCGCAGCACACCCGGCTGGGAGGGTGTCTCACCTTCTATCTCCATGTTCAACCGGGGAGTGCCCGTCTTGAGTATGCTCTGTAGCAACGGCTCCAGCTTATCTGCCAGTGAGGGGACCACTTCTCGAACAGTACGCCCTAGGTGGGCATCTATCGATTTGCCATTGATGTCTGCCAGGTACTGATTAATTCGTTGAAACCGCAGCGAATCGTCCAAAACAGCCAGGCCAACTGGCGCGGTTTGATAAATTGACTCTAGCTCCGCTAGCCGATGGCGCAACTGTTCTTCGCTCTCCTGTATGCGTACTGCCGACTCTTTCTGGTCTGTAATATCTCGGCATATGCCCACTAAGCCCAGCAGAGTATTATCTGCGTCGAGCCAAGGAATCTTTTTAGTTGAGAGTGTTCGCGTTTGCCCGCATTGAACAATGTTCTCTTCGTACATCAGAGGGCTTGCCGTATCAAATACCTGCTGATCTTTCTCTCGGATTGCCTGGGCCACCTCCAGTGGAAACAAATCTGCATCAGTCTTACTGAGCATCTCATCTACAGAGACGCCTAGCCAGTGGGCAGCAACATCGTTGGCCATCACGTACCGGCCCCGCGTGTCTTTTACAAAGACGATATCGGGGGTGTGTTCGGCGATATGATTGAATATGGAGCTCAGCTGGACCGACGCCTGCGGCGCTACGTATTTCGAGGGCAAGGTTTCTAGTTGGGAAAGGGGCATGACCGACTTGCCTCAGCAAGAAATAAAGCTGTGTGGTAGTACCAAATATTATATTTTAGAGCCTTGGTCCAGACCACCGCCCAGAACATCATCATTGTTTCTATCGCTATAAGCGGCTGCAGAAAACGGCTACAGAGCGCCGGTGCTAACCTCGCAGCCAAGCATGCGCATCGACCCACACCCTCGCACATTTGATAGACTAAAAGGCAAAGATATCAAAAGGACTTGCTACCGTATGACCGCTGCGACATTCGAACAGCCCCTGCGCCTAGAGCAGATTCCTTCACTGACCTATGCCTCCACGCCAGATAAGTTTGACAAGACCTGGGAAGCCCCTTTGGCTACGCTGCTTGGCCTAGGTCGCGCTGTCGGTGCCGACTTCGTTGAATTTTTCTTGGAGCGTAAGAACTACATCAGCTGCCTGGCTGAAGATGACGCCATCACCAGCATTTCACCCAGCCTAGTCTCTGGCGCGGGCGTGCGCGTGTTCAGAGGCAGCGCCGACTGCTACGTCAGCACTAACGACCTTACCTTTGAAGGACTCAAGGATGCCCTAGAGAAAGGGCTGGCCATTATGGGCTTGGAGCTGCCTGGGCCGAATGCTAGCATTCCTGAAATCAACCTTGAGCCCCTACGTGACTACGGCGTCAGCCGCGCCAAGGACAACTGGCTCGCCAGCTGCCCCTCTATGGAAACCATGGGCAACGTGCTGCTAGAAGCCAATGCCGCCCTCAACGAAAAGGCAGACCACGTGCAGGCGCGGCGAGCTTCCTATTTCCGCGACTGGCAGGAAGTGCTGGTAGCTTCTAGCGATGGCACCTTCGCCCGCGACGTGCGCCTCACCCAGTCCGTCGGCTTCAATCTGCTTTGCGCAGACGGCGAGCATCGCGCCTCAATTGGCGAGCGCTTGGGTAACACTGGTGACCCTAGCTTCCTCACTGCTTGGGACTATGCAGAAACCGCCGAAAAAGTCGCTGAAGCCGCTGGCAACATGCTGTACGCAGACTACGTAGAGTCTGGCAACTATCCAGTGATCATGGCCAATCACTTTGGCGGCGTTATCTTCCACGAAGCCTGCGGCCACCTGCTAGAGACCACCCAAATCGAAAAAGAGACCACGCCTTTTATGGATAAGAAGGGCCAGAAAGTTGCTCACGAAAGTCTCACTGCCTGGGATGAGGGACTTTCTACAGAGGCCTTTGGCACTATAGATATGGACGATGAAGGCATGCCAGTGCAGCGCACGCTGCTGATTGAAAACGGCATCTTGAAGAACTTCATCTCGGACCGGGCGGGTGAGATGCGCACTGGCCACCCTCGCACGGGCAGCGGACGTCGACAGGGCTACACCCACGCTGCCGCCTCCCGCATGCGCAATACCTACATCGCTCCTGGTGAGCACACGGTGGAAGAACTATTTGCCTCGGTGGAAAAGGGTATCTACTGCAAAAAGATGGGCGGCGGCAGCGTCGGCCCTACCGGTCAGTTCAACTTTGCTGTGGATGAAGCGTACCTAATTGAGAATGGCAAAATCACTAAGCCGCTCAAAGGCGCCACGCTGATTGGTGAAGCGACTGGCATCATGAACAAAATCTCCATGTGCTCGAATGACATCAGCCTGGCACCGGGATTCTGCGGCTCGGTGAGCGGCAGCGTATATGTGACGGTGGGTCAGCCTCACATTAAGGTGGACGATATTACAGTGGGTGGCCGGTAGGTAATCTTTCCCTCTACCCGACCCAGATAAATCCCCTCTAGAGGGGATTTACTCTAGGCTCTGTTTAACTTCTATTTGCACTCAACATACTCCTTCCATTTCCCATGGCGAAAGTTCAAACTATTGCAAAGCAGGCTGAGGCGATCGCACAAAAGCTCAGCATCGCTAAATATGACATCTACGGCTCCTCCGTCGATGAAACCAGCGTCCAGGTAGACAAGGGTGAACCCAAGCAGGTTAAGGCATCTAATCGCTCTAGCGTGATTGTTCGCGTCTGGAATGATCAGAACCAAATTGGCGTTACTTCCACGACCGATGTAGATGAAACGGGCCTAGAGCTGGCGCTAAAAACGGCTTCTGAAGCGAGTACTTTTGGCGTTAGGGAAAACGCTCCTGACTTTAGCCCCCAGGCAAAGTCGCCAACCGTTGAGGTGAACTTCGTAAAGGCTGAGCCTGCGCCAGTTCCTCAGCTAATCGAAACATTGGTGAGTGCGGAGAAAGGGGTGCTCGATGCTCACAGTGCGATCGCCTCTGTGCCCTATAACGGCATCGCCCAGCGAGATATTGAGCGCTTTTATCTCAACAGTGAGGGCGCGCAGCGCAGCGAAGAGCGCACCTATGCCTCTGTCTATCTATATGGAAAAACAGAGCAAGAAGGTCGCAAACCCAGAGCCGCCGGTGCCATGCGCTTCAAGAACGGCTTGCAGCAGCTAGACGTAGAAAGCTGCGTGAAAGAAGCCGCCGAAAAAACCATCAGCCACCTCGACTACGAGAAAATCGCCTCCGGTAAGTACCCCGTCGTCTTCTCAGCCGAGGCCTTCTTGAGCCTGCTCAGCGCCTTCTCAAACATGTACAACGCTCAGAGCGTGCTAGATAATCGCTCCCTTTCTACCGTTGAATCGCTCGGTACAGAAGTGGCTAGCCCGCTTCTATCTGTGTACGACGATGAGCTGCACCCTGAGAATGTCTCTTCAGAGACATTCGACGGTGAAGGCACCCCAACTCGCAGACTCGCCCTCATAGAAAAGGGCGTGCTAAAGAACTTTGTGCACAGTGCAGGCACCGCCAAACGCATGAGTGCCGAGCCCACTGGCCACGCCAGCATTGGTGCAAAAGTTAGCGTCGGTCTAAACTACCTCGATGTACTACCCGGCGAGTCAGCAGATCAGGCCTACAGCATCGACAACGCCGACGGTGTCGTACTAATCGATGACCTGCAGGCACTGCATGCGGGTGTCAATTCACTCCAGGGGTCTTTCTCGCTTCCTTTCGATGGCTGGCTTCTAAAAGATGGCAAGCGAATCAGTGTCGAGTCAGCTACTGTTGCAGGCGATTTCCGCGAAGTTCTCAAGAATATTACCCACATCGAGCCTGAAGCAGAAGTGACTCCTGGCGGTATTTGCCCTCGGGTATGGGTAAGCGAGCTATCTATCACCGGCGAAGCGTAGGAGTGCCTTTAGCGGCTTGCTAGCCAGCTTTGCAGTTACGAACTCGCTTCCGAAATAGGATACATCGAGGCGTTGTTAAGCTGACATTCGACGTTATTCGTAGGAAAACGTGCAGGCTATAAGATGGGTTTGCTGTAACTCTTGCCTGTTGCCATGTCATCGCCTTCGAAGCATCCGCCGTCGCCTTCCCGTCAGCCAGTGCCGTCGCTTCGTCTGTATGCAGCGCAGGGTGAAGGGAGCGATCGCCATGCGACTTGGTTAGAGCTGTTCTTTGATTTGGTGTTTGTGCTGACTATGGCGGAGCTGGCTCACCTACTGCATGGCCATCCCGACTGGACGGGGCTACTTAGCTTTGTGGGGTTGTTTATTCCGGTGTGGTGGCTGTGGATAGACTTTAGCTACTACGCAGACCAGTTCGATGTAGATAGGGGCATTTACCGGCTGGTGTTTTTTGGGGTGATGTTTGGTGTTGTTGTGCTGGCGCTGACGGTGCCAGAAGCAATAGGAGAAGGGTCGGTGAATTTTGCTGCGGCCTATGCGGCGCTGCGGCTGGTGATTATTTGGCTATATTTGCAGGCTTGGCGATTGGTGCCTGCGGCGCGGGAGCTAACGGCTCGCTATGCGACGAGCTTTTCGATAGCGTTTTTCTTTTGGCTGGTGTCGATGGCTGTGCCGACACCGCTGCGGTTTGTGCTGTGGGCGATCGCACTCTTCATCGAAATCAGCAATGGACCTATTACCTACCTCACCATTCGCCATGTGCCCCAGCAAGAATCTCATATGGATGAGCGCTTTGGCCTATTTGTGATTATTGTGCTGGGGGAAGCCATCATTGCGGTGGCTAGCGGCGTGGGCGATACGGACTGGCAGTGGCGCAGCGTGCTAACGGCAACGGGTGGATTTTTGACGGCGGTGAGCCTGTGGTGGATGTACTTTGAGCGGGTGGAGGAGACGACAATCAACCAGGCGCTGAGGGGTGGGAAGCGGGCGCTGTTTCGCTCTTATATATATGGCTACAGCCATGTGTTGGCTTTTATGGGTATTGTGGCGACGGGGGTGGGCATTCAGTTTGCTATTGAGGCGGCGGCGGGGGAGGGGTTTAGTCTGCCGATGCGAACGGCGTTGTGCGGGGGCATTGCGGTTTTTCTTTTGGGGGTGACAACGCTGCAGTGGGCTTCGCCGAGCTGTTTGCCTGGGCGGGTGATTGGGATGCGATCGCTCCTTGTAGTGTTGGCGCTTTGCCTGATACCGCTTAGCTCGCTGCTGTCTCCGGCGGTGACCGTTGGGCTATTGGCAGGGTCGCTGATTGCTGTGAACAAGTTTGATGGCATCCCTATTACTACGGTGTAGTGGTTTTTCGGGATGGGGTTTGGAGGTTGAGAGGGATAGGACGTGCGATCGCTCTTGGGAGGCAAGGTTCTTAAGACAAAGTGTTTAAACTGTAGCGGCGCTGTTACTTTTGGGGTTAAGCCGGTAGTATGCTTTTGGCAAAGCTAAGCGGGGTCAAATTCCCTGAAGGTTTGCCAAAACGCCAGAACCTAGATAATTGAATAGTTTTCACGGTTATCACATGCGTTTAATGCTCAAAGGCCGTCTGCTTTTCTAGCAATTTATCGACCTTTGCCAAAACCATCTGTGAAACTACCACCAGAAAGGCACTCCAGGCCACGGACGCGCCAACTCCTAATCCCGCCTCGCGGGACTGAAACTCTTGCTTGCTATACCCCTATAGTGCTCAATATTCCGCGCCAACTCCTAATCCCGCCTCGCGGGACTGAAACAAATCGAATACTAGCCATACTATAACCATGAAGCGAGGGCGCGCCAACTCCTAATCCCGCCTCGCGGGACTGAAACTGCGCGTCGTGTGCGGCGCTGTTGATGTATGGCGAAAACGCGCCAACTCCTAATCACGCCTCGCGGTACTGAAACTTGAT
>JBCBJS010000025.1:0-65184 GCA_038523095.1 Cyanobacteria bacterium J06626_6 | reverse complement strand
TGCTAATTGCAGAATCCTCCTCTCCTGACGGCAAGGACAGCATTCCTTACGCTGTTTTATATTGTTGCAACAAAGCCGTTGAGTATTGGCAACTAAGCACCGCTATTTAGATTTTAGTTTTAGTCGTTATGGTCGCAGAGATGATTCTGCAAAGAGAGTTGAGTTCTTCGTAATGCCAAATAATTGCAGAATGACTTTGGATGTTTAATGAGTATGTTTAATGACGTTGCCTTTGGTACATCTGCCGAGATTACGCTTGATCTGGACTTTGGGAATAGCGAAATTGGTGCTCAATCTTTCAATTTTGCCTTCTCTATCGATGAAACTGTTAACGATCAAACTGTCTGTCCTTACCAAACTGATACGGGCAAGGGCTGCTCTGACCAAATTACCTGGGACTTCTCCATTGATGAATCTAGCTCTTTTATGTTTCAAGGAGAAGAGTATACTCTGGAGCTTGTGGGATTCTCTGAGCAAGTAGCGGCGAGTACGATTGTGAACGAATTCACATCGCAGGAGAAAGCTAATAATTTTGCAGGACTTTTTGCTCGGATCGTACAGGTTGATACGAGCGGAGAAATTCCTGAGCCAGCTTCCTTGCTGGGGCTTGCCGGGCTTGGCCTTTTCGTTGCATGCTTTCGAAAGAAGCGCATTAGTCAGCTAATAGTCTGAGCAGCTTGCTGTAAATTCGTATCTACCACAGTTTGAGTATCTTTAAGGGTGGAGCATTGGTCGCGTAGCGATGTGCTCTGTCCTTTTTTTCTGCTTTTAGGAATGCTAAAATCCTAGCCTCATTACCTACTGACACCATGGATGTTGCTCAGCTGATCGCCCAAGAACTATCAGTTCAGACTACTCAGGTGAGGGCTGCACTTGCCCTGTTTGCGGACGGTGCGACAGTGCCTTTTGTGGCTCGATATCGCAAGGAGCAGACTGGAGCGCTCAATGAGGTTCAGCTCCGCCAGATCGCAGAAAAACATGCCTATATCAATGAGCTGACGGCCCGAAAAAAGACAATTTTAGGGGCTATTGAACAACAGGAGGCATTGACGCCTGATCTGAGAGCAAAAATTGAGCGCTGCCAAAGCAAGACTGAGCTAGAAGATCTCTACCTTCCTTATCGGCCAAAACGACGTACAAGGGCTACGATTGCTAAGGAGAAAGGGCTCGAACCGCTTGCAAATGAAATTTCTCGGCTAAATGGGGCTAGGCAGCGTCCGGTCGATCTGGATGTGATCGCTCAACCCTATCGCAGCGATGATATTCCTACTACAGATGATGCGTTGCAGGGTGCGGCCGACATTTTGGCTGAAGAAATGGCTGAGCAAGCAGTGCTGCGAACCTCTGTTCGTGAGTTTCTGCTGAAAAAAGGTGTCTTTACTTCAAAAATTAAGTCGAGCTATCCCAAGGGCAGCACGAAATATGAAATGTATCGCAGCTATCAGAATGCGGTGAGTAAGATAGCGTCGCATAACCTGTTGGCACTGCTTCGTGGGGATAAAGAAGGCGTGCTCAAGCTTTCTCTGAGTTTCGATGAGTCTGAGGTTTTGTCATATTTACTCAGCACCCAGCTGAAGACTGAGGACCGGGCCATAGCCTCTTTTTATTCAGCATTGGTTAAAGATGGCTTTAATCGGCTGATGAAGCCTTCTTTGACCAATGAGGTGATTGCAGATAGGAAAGCTTGGGCTGACGATGAGTCGATTCAAACGTTTGCTGAAAACCTGCGCAACCTATTGCTGTGCTCTCCTGCAGGAATGAAGCCAACTTTAGGGATTGACCCTGGCTTTCGTACAGGCTGTAAAGTGGCGGCGATTAGTGAGCTTGGTCAGTTTTTGGCGTATGAGGCTATCTATCCCCACTCTGGTCAGGGGCATCGGTTAGATGCGGTGAAAGTGCTGACTCGACTTATTGAAACGCATGGGGTGAAGCTAATAGCCATTGGGAACGGAACGGCGAGCCGCGAAACGGATGAGTTTGTTGCGGAAGTCCTCACGATGCTGGAAGATCCACCGATAAAAGTGACGGTGAATGAGTCGGGTGCCTCTATATATTCTGCGAGTGATATTGCTATTGCTGAATTTCCGACGCTGGATATTACGGTGCGGGGAGCGATTAGCATTGCTAGACGGTTGCAAGATCCGTTAGCTGAGCTGGTGAAACTCGATCCAAAGTCTATTGGTGTTGGTCAGTATCAGCATGATGTGGATCAAAAGCGCTTGAGGCAAAAGTTAGACGACACGGTAGAGAGCTGTGTGAACTATGTGGGCGTGGATTTGAATACCGCATCTCGGGAGCTATTGCAGTATGTTTCTGGGATTAGTGGAGCGATCGCTCAAAACATCGTGACCTTTCGGCACGAAGTAGGACAGTTTCGCGATCGCAAAACCCTGCTCAAAGTGAGTAAGCTAGGCCCTAAGGCCTATGAGCAAGCTGCCGGCTTTTTACGCATTCGTAGTGGCGACAATCCGCTAGACAATACCGCTGTGCATCCTGAGAGATATGCTTTGGTGGCAGCAATGGCGAAGGATTTGAAGGTTTCACTGCGAGAGATTTCTCAGGTGAGCGATAGGTTAAGGCAGCTGCCGCTCAACAAATACGTGACTAAGGATATAGGTGAGCCGACGCTAAAAGATATTTTGAACGAACTTGAGAAACCTGGCCGCGACCCTAGGGCTGAATTTACATATGCTCAGTTTGCAGCGGGCATTAACGACATCAAAGATCTCGAAGTTGGCATGGTACTTGAAGGCGTTGTCACCAATGTGGCCAACTTTGGGGCGTTTGTGGATATTGGCGTGCATCAAGACGGGTTAGTCCATATCTCTCAAATGGCAGATACTTTTGTAAAGGATCCGGGCGCCATTGTACAGGTAGGGCAGGTTGTGAAAGTGCAGGTGTTAGAGGTTCAGGAAAAACTGAAACGAGTTGGGCTGAGTATGCGGCTAGCTAAAAGTACCAACCGCGTAGAACGTGAAAAAAACGGCGATAAATCTAACAATAAGTCAGTTTCTAAACAGCCGATGCCTAACAAAAAGACAAAGTCTGTACCTACGCTGACATCTCGCAGGGCATTGCCAAAAGTTTCTAATCAGAAGGGAACTGATGCGACCTCTTCCAGCGGGAAAGCGCCTGTTACCGATGAGTTCCCTCTCAGCTCGGAAGATTTGAAGAATCGCTTCAATCGCCGTAAGCCTTAGCTATTGCATATTTTCTGAGTACATTCTGAGAAAAAAGTAAATTCTCAGAATGTACTCAGACATATCTAACGCTTGAGTGGAAATATTTGTGGTTGCCGTTTCATATGTTTGCCGTTTCAAAGGAATGCACGCTACGGAGCACTATTTTGTAGAAATACGAATCAGCTTTTAGAACAAAGCTTTCTAGATTTTTTGACTGTTCTGCTGGGCGCAAAAGAGGAGTGTCAAATAACTTAATTAGGGATATCTCTAATAAGTTGAAAAAAACTTCATCTGTTGCGCTAAAATTGTTTCCTAGAAAACACATTTTGTAGATTTCATCCATGACTCAAACTGTACTGCCTCAACTGCAGGAAATTGCTTCAGATTTAGAGAGCCAAGAGGAAGCAGTCGCTGCCCAATTAGAAGAAATTCGAGAGAAGCTCAATGGCGTCCGTGCTGTGTTACCGCTATTTGAAGAGGGTTCTTACGATGCTTCGGCGGTCGCGGCTGTTTCTCAAAAGTTGGCAGCTAGCGATGCTGAGAATGAAGCAGAAGCACCAGCTGAAGTGAAGAAGGAGACTAAGAGAACCCCAAGAGCAACATCCACGAAGCAAAAGAAAGGTGGAAAGAAGAAGGACGGCAGAACGGCTAGCTGGCAGAAGTATACGCGACCGGGCGTCAAAGAAAAGACGATTCCAGAAGCGGTTCGATTCGTTTTGTCGACTCAGCCTGATAAGTCTTTCAAGATTGCTGAAGTGATGGATGCGCTGTTTAAGGATATGCCTAAGTCTCAGTACTTGAAAGCGCGGAATCGAATTTCGAATGTGTTGTCTGGCGGGGTGCGCGACGGAGAGTGGTATAAGGGCGATCGCGGTACCTACCGGCTGATGGCAGAATAAGTTTCTGGCGCGCTTACAGAGCGTGGATATAAAACGCAGAAAGTAGCTCATACGGCAAGCATAAAGCCGTATGAGCTACTTTGTTGTGTATAGGTAAGGGTATGGACATATCTCGCTGCAGGTAGGCGCTGAGGTAGACGCATAGGCGAGTGTTTTGATGCATGAGGACACTTTGCCATACCTATCAGAAAGGTGCTGGTTAGAAGGTTACTGGTTAGAAGAAATTGACTTTACCAGTTGCTCGAACCGGGAGACTGAGCTCTCTACGATTTTTAGACTGTCTTCCCAGAACAGGGGCTGGCGAAGATCTTTCTGCAAATGGCGTTGGACCAGGTTTTCGGCTGTCATTGTTCCGGTGTCTCGAAGTAGGTTGGTGTAGCGCTGATTGAACTGGTCGGCGTACGTGTTTTGCTGGGCGTAGATGCCAAGACTGAAAAGGTAGCCAAAGAGATAGGGGTAATTGTAAAAGCCTAATCCTGAAATTGAGAAATGAAGTTTGCTTGCCCAAAAAAGATCGTCGTATTCTGTGAGAGCATCTTCGTACCACATCTCCCAGCTTTCTTCCATTATTTTTCTCAATTGGTCGGGGCGGAGGGCACCTAGCTTGCGAGCTTCGACAAGGCGCTTTTCAAATTCGAAGCGAGCCGGAATGTTGATTAAAAAGACGGCGGCACTGCTGGCATCTTCCCAGGCAATTTGGAGCTGTTGAGCAGGTGTCGTTGCCTGCTGCATGAGGGCGTCGCGTACGAGGGTTTCTGCAAAGATGCTGGCGGTTTCGGCGAGGGTCATAGAGTAGCGGCTTTCCATGGATGACAAATCACGCATGACCCAGTTATGCCACGCATGGCCTAGCTCGTGGGCGAGGGTGATGACATTTCCCATGGAGCCTTCGTAAGTGAGAAAAATGCGTGGCTCGCGGGGGCTCGCAAATCGGGTGCAGTAAGCGCCTGTGGCACGGTTGGGAGTAGGTTTGCCATCTATCCAGCCCTTTTCTGCCATCATGATGGCAAAGTCTCCCATCTCTGGGGTGAGTGTGTTGAAGGCATTTGCGATCAGTGCGATCGCATCATCAAAGCTAATGCTGTCGCTGTTCTCAGGGTTGTTCTGATCGTTCTTTTTGGGCTCGAGTGCGGGCGCAGGTGCCATCAGGTCCCATGGGTTCATTTTAGGTTGGCCGAGCGCCTGTGCCATGGCGTTTAGAGCCCTATGACCGATGCTTCGGTTTCGATAGGTGGTTTCCATCAGCGCGTCGAGTGTTTCTCTTTCGATGCGGCTCTGATGGCAGCTCTTATCTAGGTAGTGAAGCTGCCTATGATGACTTCTTTTTTTCGCTTCTTCTAGTCGCCAGCCATTGATGGCATTGAGCCCTGCTGCAACGGCTGACTGTTGTGTTGCCCAGGCCTCGCGAATGCCATACCAGGCAGCCTGGCGGCGCTCTGAGTCTGGGTGACTGAGTAAATTGGCTGCCTTGGCTAGGCCGATAGTGTCACTGTTTACGTCACACTTTAAGGTGCCAGCTAGTTCGGTGTAGAGATTGCCCCAGGCATGGAGTCCGTTAGTTGACAGGGCTGTTATGAGCTGTTCTTCGGCGACGCTGAGCAGCTGGTCTTTTTGTTTGCGGTAGTGGTGAATGAGAAAGGATATTTCGGTGAGTGCAGGGTCTTTTAACAGGGTCTCTATGAAGTCTTTACTGGCGCGAATTAGAAAGACATTAAATGGCGTCATCACCTCTTCGAGGTCGGCGCTGAGCTTTTGGAGAATGGGTTTGTAGGTGTTGGCGCTAGGGTCTTGGGTGTTGGTGCTGAGCTCGGAGTAGATGTAGGTACTGAGGTTGCCGAGGCGGTCGAGCACATCTTTGCGCTGCTGGTGAATGTCACGGATTTTTTCAATCAGGGGGGTGTATTCGCTTTTGGCGAGCGTCTCGGCTGTTTCGATAATGGTGGTGAAGGACTGGCAGGCTTCACGAATAGTGGCAATGTCTGCTTTGAGCACATCTACAGCGCTGGGAATATTCGGGTCGCTAGTGCCGGAAAAGAAGGCGCTGTTGTCCCAGGTCTGCTGGAGGGTTTTCTTGTTGCTGGCTTGCTGTGCTGTGGGGTGTTGGAGGTTGGAAATCGTTGCTGTCATAGGTGAAAACCTGGGTAGCGGTAAGATGATATGGATGTCGGCGGGATAGCTTAGAAACCGTAACAGCGCGAATTGTCTGTGAAGATATGAGCAGACACAATAGTTACGGTGTATGTTGAAGTGCTTTTAGTCGCGGTTATGAGTAGTTTGATTGGGAAAAGCCTGCAGAGGGGAAAATATAAGCTGGAGGCGGTGCTGGGCCGCGGTGGGTTTGGCCTAACGTTTCGGGCTCATCAGAACTATCTAGACAAGGTGGTGGTGATCAAGACGCTGAACGAATCGTTTTGGTCTGCGATTAACCTTAGCGATTTGCAGCGACAGTTTCAAGATGAGGCCAGACGGCTAGCGCTCTGTAGCCACCCGAATGTAGTGCGTGTGAGTGATTTTTTTGTTGAAGATCAGCTGCCGTACATGGTGATGGACTACATTCCGGGGCGATCGCTTTACGACATGGTGATACCGGAGGTAGGACCTGCAAAACCGCTTAGTGAAGCTGAGGCAGTGGGCTATATTCAGCAGATTGGCAAGGCCTTGCAGGCAGTGCATGGTAAGGGCTTGCTACATCGCGATGTGAAGCCTCAAAACATTATGATTCATCAGCTGACGGGGGAGGCGGTTCTGATTGACTTTGGGATTGCCCGGGAGCTGACCCAGAACCCAACAAAAACGCATACGAGTATTGTTTCGGAAGGGTATGCGCCAATTGAGCAGTACTTACCGAAGGCGCAGCGTTCGGCAGCAACGGATATTTATGGCCTGGCGGCAACTCTGTATACCCTGCTGACTGGGGAGGTGCCGGTGGCGGCAGTGCTGCGTGATCGCACCCCTTTAGCGCCGGTTCGTGAGCGTAGGCCGGATGTGAGTGAAGCGGTGGCAAGTGCGATCGCCTATGGTTTGAATGTTGAACTGAAGGATCGGCCTCAGTCGGTCGGTCGCTGGCTATCGATGCTGACAGCGACACCGGGCACGTTTGTCCAGATGGGCGATGGCTCTGCCGGAAAATTACCTACGCCTTCGGAGGTTCCCACCCGAGTCGTTGCACCTGGCTATCAGCCTAGCCCCCAGCATAGAGCCCAGCCCAATCCTCTCCTGAGACTGAACAGAAATCGCGATGGACTGACAGGTGGCAAGACGGTAGCGGTTCCGCTACCTGCCGAGTCCGCTGACGGGGCGATGATGCCGCCCGTGCACGCAGTCGCCCACAGCCCGGTTCCGCGGGAGAAGGCCCGGGGTTGCGGCTGTGTTTCGACGCTGGCGATTTTGACAGTCGCGATCGCGGGCATTGCGGTAGGTTCTGGATACTGGCTCTACAACCGGTTTACGGGATTGCCGGAAATCTCTTTGCCAACTGCAGAACGCCCTGAGACAGAAAGCCCAGACCCAGCAGAGGCGCAGGAAGATGTGCCGGAGGAGACAACAGAAGCTGCAGAACAAAGTGAAGAGCCAGAAACCTCACCTGATGAAGATGTAGAATCGACCCTTCCAGAGGTGGCGGAACCAGGCGACTCTCGGGCACCTGCTCTAGGAGAACAAACCGGCGATTCTGCTGGAACTGAGCCGCCTTTACTGCTGGGCAGTAGCGGTAATCCGGCAAATGCCCGGCCCGGTAACACGGGCGGCATGGTGGCCATTCCTGGATTTGGCCCTGGCGAGTCGGAGGATAACATTCGCGGTCGGTTGGGTGTGCCCACCCGAGAATCTGCAATGGAGAATTTTTACACGGCTGTGTATGATGTGGTGCCCAATCGAGTGAGCTTGGCCTATGTGTATGACCAAGATTCTGTCGAGGTGCGCCAGTCGGAGGCAACTTTTTCGCCTTCAACCGATCGGCTGGTGATGCGAACTGCGCTGCTTGGTATGCTGGATGGCCGCTCTACTCGGAGCATAGAAGCGGGATTGGAAGCCGTTAGGAGCGGAGAGCGCGATCGCTTCGCCTTTGAGAGTAAGGGCTTTGCAGGTTCTATTGAGCGCAACGCCTATGGTCATATTCATATCTATGTTCGCGAATAGAGATCGGGCTATGGGGCGATTGCTGTGGTTGCGGAGAATGGCAATGGGCACACTGAACACATAAGAAAAAATTGATAAACTTTGTCATTTTTTTGTGATTTTGCTTGCCTCGTCTCCTGCTTGCCTCGTCTCCTGCTTACCTCGTCTCAACGAAGACTTGCTTGTTTGCCTATGACTACCGAACAGATCAAGGAAGCTTTTGTCGCTAACACCTCGTCGCCCATAGACAGACAAGGGAAAGGCCTTTTGGCTCGGTTCAAGGTGAGCCAGCGAATTACGTTTGGATTTGCATTTACCCTCGGTTTGGCATTTGCTGGCACTGCGGCAGGTATTCTGGTGGGTAATGCACACCAAAAGAAGGCGTTAGAAACAGAACATTACCTGCTCGAAGAAGTCAGGCTTCTCTCTCAGATACAAGCAGGGGTTTTGCAGGCCAGAACGCACCAACAGCAACTCATTCCCCTGAGTGAATTTCCGGAAGACTTCAAAGATGAGTACAGTCACATCTTAGAACATGCCAAAACGGTTGACAGCGTTTGGAGAGAACTTACAGACTATCTAAAAGATCCGTCTGACCATGGGTATGGAACTGTCGAAGAATCGCCCGAAATTCGCAACTTTTTGAATACTTACAATAGAACTTACGCTATTTATTTTGAGGAGTTGGCGGGGCTAGTAGAGTCGGTAGAACCCAATGAAAATGTTAGACCTGAGGCTGTTGCCAACGCCCAACGTCGGCTGATGGCTTTTACCAATAGTCCCTTGGCAATCAGATTTGACGCTATTTCAGACGATCTCTCTGGGATTATTAAAGCTGCAAATGCGGAATTGCTGCTGGCTCGTCAGGCCGTTACCGATGCCCGAAAGCTGCGTAATCAGCTGATTTTGATCAGCATGCTGTTGTCTTCGGGGGTGACGATACTACTTGCCTTGTCGATTGTTCGCTCTATTAACAGGCCGCTGCGTCAGTTAGAAGGAACTGCGCTACAAATTTCTCAGAGCGATCGCTTTGATCTGCGTGCCGAAGTGGCGAGTGATGACGAAGTTGGGACCGTTGCTGCTGCTTTTAATGAACTGCTGCACCGGGTCGAGCGTCTCATTGAGGAGCAGACGCTGCGCAGCCAAGAGCTAGAGCAGGTAAACTGTCGGCTGATCTCAACTCAATCGCAAATGATTGCTCAAGAAAAGCTAGCCTCGCTAGGATCGCTGACGGCAGGCATTGCCCACGAGATCAAAAATCCGCTCAACTTCGTGAACAATTTTTCTGAGATTGCAGCAGAGTTGGCTGAGGATCTTGTCGATGCGATCTCTGAGCATAGAGAGCAGCTTGATCCTGCGTTTTGCTCAGAGATAACTGAAACGATTGATAGCTTAAAAACGCTGACGGAGAAAATCTATCGCCATGGTAAACGGGCCGATGACATTGTTGCTGATATGCTGCAGCATTCTCGGGACGGCGAGAGCGAATGGGTAGAGGCTGATATTAATGAACTGGTGAAGAAAGCAGTGAACCTGGCCTATCACGGAATGCGGGCAAAGCACTCAAATTTTAATCTATCGTTTGACAACGACTATGCAGATAACCTTGGCGAGATTCGAGTATCACCCAAGGACCTCAGCCGAGTATTTCTCAACATTGTCAGTAATGCCTGTTACGCGGTCTATCAAAGACAGCTGGCAGAGGGTGCAAGCTTTGCTCCTTTGCTTAAAGTCCGCACCCGGCGACAGGATGGCGAGGTCGTAGTACATATTCGAGACAATGGCCCAGGTATGTCGGCTGAAGTAAAGAATAAGGTGTTTGAGCAATTTTTTACGACGAAACCCACGGGGGAAGGGACGGGGCTGGGCCTATCGCTGAGCTACAACATTGTGGTGGAGCAGCACCAAGGTGCGATGGTGGTCGAGTCTGAAGAAGGCATTTACACCGATTTTATTGTTACTTTGCCTGCCTAGAGCGCGTTTGTAGCGCGTTTATGGCGTATTGATTCTTTGAAGATACATTGAAGGTATATTTGGGGTACATACGATGACTCAGCCTATTCATATTCTTGTTGTTGACGATGAGCCTGATGTCGAGCTGATGTTTCGGCATAAGTTTCGAAAAGAGATTAGGGCAAATAGAATAGATTTTCACTTCTCACTGTCTGCGACTGATGCGCTGGCTTATCTGGAAGCGCCAGCGCATCGGGCCGAGGCGACTTTGATCCTCTCAGATATCAATATGCCGGGAATGAACGGTCTGGAACTGTTGAGAGTGATTAAGGCGCGATATGCCAACTTACCGGTGATGATGGTGACTGCCTATGGAGATGAGTCTAGTCAGGAGACAGCCAAGCAATATGGAGCGAGTGGATTTATCAATAAGCCTGTTGACTTTGCCCGGCTCAAGGCAGATATTTTCGATTTAATTGAGGGTGCTGTCGCATTCGTTTCCTGAGTGAGTCGCACCGAATCGGCGCGCTAGACTGTCAGCGCTGAAAGTGCGTATCGCAGCCGCTTTGCGGGGATTATAGCTAAGAAGGCATAGCTGGGAAGGCAAAAGAAGATCCATGACTCACTCTATTCTCGTTGTCGACGATGAGCCTGACGTCGAAATGTTGATCGCGTTGAAGTTTCGCCGTGGGATTGCCCAGGGAGACTATGTATTTACTTTCGCGAGCAATGGTACAGAAGCCTATGAGAAAGTGACGGCCTCACCTGATATTGATGTGGTGCTCACTGACATCAATATGCCTGAGATGGATGGGTTGGCGCTGCTGGGTAAGCTTAATGACTTGGAATATCCGCCCAAAACGGTTGTGGTTTCTGCCTACAGCGATATGAATAATATTCGGGCGGCTATGAATAAGGGGGCTTTTGACTTTGTTACTAAGCCGATTAACTCGAAGGATTTGCTCATTACTCTGGAGAGAACTCTGAGGGCTATCGATGAAGAGAAGGCCAATCGAATTCGGCTGAAGCAGGCCCAACTGCAGCTTGTGCAAAGTGAAAAAATGTCTTCTCTGGGGCAAATGTTAGCCGGGGTCGCCCACGAAATCAACAATCCGGTCAATTACGTATATGGCAACCTGAATCCGGCTAGAAGCTATGTTGAGGAGCTGATTGAGCTGATTGAGCTATATCAGCAGCACTACCCAAATCCAAATCCAGATATTCAGAACTACATCGAAGAGATCGACCTTGATTTCTTGCAGGAGGATCTGGCCAAGCTGATGGATTCTCTGGAAATGGGAGCGACTCGGATTCGGGAGCTCGTGCTTTCTTTGAGAAATTTCTCTCGGCTGGACGAATTTGAGAAGGAAGCTGTTGATGTCCACGTGGGCATTGAGAGTACGCTGGTTATCTTAAACAGTCGGCTGAAGGGGACGGCTGACACTTCGCAGATAAAGGTTATCCGTAAGTACAACGTGCTGCCTAAGGTTCCTTGCCATGCCAGCCAGCTTAATCAGGTGATTATGAATATTGTTGGCAATGCGATTGATGCTTTTGAGGAGTGTGCTGAAGGCCGCTGCGCGAAACAGGTCGCCGAGCAGCTAGCGGATGAAAAACACCTGAAGGTCATCACAATATCGACTGAGGCCGTAGGTGAGTGGGTGAGAATTGCGATCGCAGATAACGGTCCTGGTATGACGCAGGAAACGATTGATAAGCTATTTGATCCTTTTTTTACGACGAAGCCGCTGGGAAAAGGAACCGGGCTGGGTTTGGCGATTAGCCATCAAATCGTTACTGAAAAGCACGGCGGGCGACTGTCTTGCGTATCGACTGCGGGCGGGGGCAGTGAGTTTGTCATTGAGCTACCGCTATAACGGGACGTGGAAAGCGGGTTGCTGCAAGACCGGGGATGATAACTCCAAGAGAAGATTCTATGGATGACATTTGCCATATACACTTGAGTGGCCTGTCTACAAGGGATTTTCATTTTTTCCATGACTACGGTTCGACAGTCGGCTCAGCAGTGGCATACGCTCGGTATCGAGGACGCCCTAAAAGCGCTGGATAGTGATGCTGATAGGGGGCTTTCTGACTCGGTGGTGCAGCGGCGGCTGGCGGACTACGGGGCGAATGAGCTGGTGGAAACTGGAGGGCGATCGCGCTGGCAGATTCTGCTCGATCAGTTTGCAGATGTGATGCTGCTGATGCTGATTGCAGTGGCCGTTGTGTCGGCGGTTCTAGACCTGCGGGCAGGGGCGTTTCCCAAAGATGCGATCGCCATAATGACGATCGTTGTGATCAACGCGGTGCTGGGCTACTTGCAGGAGAGCAAGGCTGAGCAAGCGCTGGCAGCGCTCAAAAGCCTTTCTGCTCCAGATGTGCGGGTGCTGCGCGAGGGCGAGCGCCAGCAAATTTCTGCTAAAGAACTGGTGCCGGGCGATATTTTACTCCTGGAGACGGGCGATCAGATTGCGGCTGACGGGCGACTATTGGAAACGGCAACGCTACAGGTGAGAGAATCGGCGCTGACCGGAGAAGCCACCGCCGTAGGCAAGCAGGCTCAGATAATGCTCTCTCTAGATGTGGGTTTAGCCGACCAGAAGAACTTAGCCTTCCAGGGAACGGAGGTGGTGCATGGCCGCGGTAAGCTGCTGGTCACGCGGACGGGCATGGAGACTGAGCTGGGGCGAATTGCCACGATGATTCAGTCTGTGTCGGCGCTGGCGACGCCTCTGCAGCAGCGGCTGAAGCAGCTGGGCAACGTGCTGGTAGCTGGCTCGCTAATGCTGGTGGCGCTGGTGGTGGTGGGCGGGACGATTGCGCTGGGCTGGCCTGCTTTTGAAGAGTTGCTGACGGTGTCGCTGAGCATGGCAGTGGCGGTGGTGCCAGAGGGGTTACCGGCAGTGATTACGGTGACGCTAGCGCTGGGAACGCAGCGAATGGTGAAGCGTCAGGCCCTGATTCGGCGGCTACCGGCGGTGGAGACGCTGGGTTCGGTAACGACGATCTGCTCGGATAAGACGGGGACACTCACGCAGAACAAGATGGTGGTGCAGTCTGTCCATGTGCCGGGACTGCCCTTTGAAAGTGATTTTAAAGTTACGGGGGAAGGCTACGCGCCAGACGGCGAGTTTTGGCTGGGGGAGAAGGCTGTTTCTCCTTTGGAGAAGCCTACACTGGCGCTGCTGCTGCTGAATGGGGCGCTGTGCAACGACGCGGCGCTGCAGCTTGAGCCAGCGACTGAAGATGCGGGCGATGACCAGCAGTGGGCGATTGTGGGCGATCCGACAGAGGGGGCGCTGGTGACGCTGGCGGCGAAGGCCGGACTGGAGAAGAAGACGCTGGACTATGAGTTTCCGCGGCTGCATGAATTTCCGTTTTCCTCTGAGCGCAAGCGGATGAGCGTGATTGTAGAAGTGCCTGAGACGAATCGCTTGGGCATTGAGGCATCTGCTGTGGTGCTGGCGAAAGGGTCGGCGGAGCTGCTGTTGGAGAAGTGCGATCGCATTGGCCGCGGCGCGCGAAAATTGACCGCGGAAGATCGGCAAACCGTCTTGAACAGGGCGGAGGCACTATCCGCAGAAGGGAAGCGGGTGTTGGGGTTTGCGTATCGAGGCTTCGACAGCGCGCCATCTGATAGTTCTACTCATGCGCTAACCGATCGCTTGACTGAGGAAGGCGTCGAGCAGAACTTAATCTGGCTAGGGCTGGTCGCGATGATAGATGCGCCCCGCCCAGAAGTTCGGGAGGCTGTGAGTCAATGTCGTCGGGCGGGCATTCGGGCTGTAATGATTACTGGTGACCATCCGCTGACGGCGAAGGCGCTAGCCCAGGATCTGGGGATGATTGCCGGGGACCAAGCGGAGGTCTTTTCGGGGCAGCAAATAGCGGCGATGGGCCAGGATGAGCTGGCGGTAGCAGTGCGCTCAGTGAGCGTATATGCGCGGGTATCTCCAGAGCACAAGCTGCGAATTGTGCAGGCGCTGCAGGCCCAGCATCAGGTGGTGGCGATGACTGGCGATGGGGTCAATGATGCGCCTGCGCTGAAGCAGGCAGACATTGGCATTGCCATGGGGATTACGGGTACCGACGTGAGCAAAGAGGCGAGCGACATGGTGCTGCTGGATGACAACTTTGCCTCGATTGTGTCGGCGGCTGAAGAGGGCCGGGTGGTGTACGGCAATATTCGCAAGTTTGTGAAGTATATTTTGGGCTCGAACATTGGCGAAGTGATTACGATTGCGCTGTCGCCACTGCTGCTGCCAATTGTGGCGGTGCCGCTAACGCCGCTGCAGATTTTGTGGATGAATCTGGTGACCGATGGTTTTCCGGCACTGGCGCTGGCCGTGGAGCCGTCTGAACCAAACTTAATGGATCGCCCGCCCCACAATCCTAAGGAGAGCATTTTTGCCAGGGGGCTGGGCTGGTACATGCTGCGGGTGGGGATTGTCTTTTCGATTTTTGCGATCGCGCTGATGCTGTGGGCCTATAGCTACACCCACAGTCCTGATGTTGGTGGCAATCCTGAGCGCTGGAAAACAATGGTCTTTACGATGCTGTGTCTGTCACAGATGGGCCATGCCATTTCTGTCCGCTCGGACTGGCGACTGGCGGCTGAAATGTCTCAGTTTTCCAATCCGTATGTGCTGCTAGCGGTGGCGGTAACGACCGTGCTCCAACTGATGCTAATTTACCTCGCGCCGCTGCGTAGCTTTTTTGGCACACAGGCGCTGTCTTTTACTGAGCTGATGGTGTGTGTCGGTTTTAGTAGTTTGCTATTTGTGTGGGTTGAGCTGGAGAAATGTTTTTTGCGCAGTCGGCGGTCGACATAGGGTCTCGTTGCTGGTTTTAGGCTGTTGTTCTCTGGTTGCACAAGTCAAAGTGAAATCACTGATAAACGACAGCCGAGGGTGTATAGTGTGCTGTCATGAAAGTTAGGGCATCTACAGAAATTGGTATCTACCGAAATAGCACTTTGCATTTGAACTGTATGTTGTGTCGGATCGCTGAGGACATCGCTCTTACCCAGCCGCTCAACGTACCAGTGTCTCAAAAACATTAGAGACATTGAGTATGTATGTTCTTTTATTGTGTTCCTGCGTTTTTGTATGGCGAGCACAGGATTGAACCTATTTTACGGTCTGATTGTGGTCTGACGGCAGCTGGAATTTGACTGTCTGTTCAGTAGATTACTAGCTAGATTATGGCTGTTCCCCTAGTTTCTAGAAAGTGGTTTGTTGCCGTTGGGCTGCGCAATTTACTGCTGATTTTTTTCACGTTTGTGGCGCTTATCCCTATCCTGTTTTTGGATGGTTGGATATATTACACTGCCAAAGATGCGCAGGTTTTGGCAGTACAAGAAAAGCACGTGCTGCTGGCTGAAAATGTCAGCCGATCAATGTCGATGTATGTCAATGATTTAAAGGCAGTGTTTATTGCCAAGTCGGAATCTGCTCCCGAGCCGCAGACTGAGGAACTCGAAGCGCTGCTGCGCTCTGTAAATATTCAGATGCTGGCGATAATTGATGTAAAGGGCGGTTCCCCAGAAAGAATAGCCTACTGTATGGGGAACGAGGTATTTCTTCCTGAAGCGGGCATCGAGGCGCTGCTGACGGAGAGAAGACGTGCCTTTGCCCAGCCTACTAAGGTTGTTATCAGTCCGGTAATCATGAACGCGCGTCAGATGCCGATGCTGTATATGATGCGGACAACGCGTAGCGGTAGCTTGGCGGTGGCAGCGGTGAATACGGCCTACTTCCGTCAGGTGCAGCAGGGCATTGAATTTGGCACAAAGGGGCATGCGGCGATTTTGGATCAATCTGGGCAGGCGATCGCCCACCCTTCGCGCGAATGGGAAGAAACCGCTTTTGACATGAGCAGTCTGAAGCCCGTTGCCATGATGAAAGAACAGGCAAAAGGCTTTGCCGAATTTTATTCCCCTGCAATGCAGACCGAGATGATTGCCGGGTTTGCCATTGTGCCTGAGACCGGCTGGGGTGTGATGATTCCGCAGCCCTATAGTGAAATTCAGGCCCGTGTGCGACAGACAAGGGCCGTTGCCTTGGGAATGTCGCTTTTGGGACTGTTGCTAGCAGTGGTTGTAAGCTGGCGGCTAACGGCCTACATCTTGGGTCCGATACGGGCGGTGACGGTGGCGGCGAGGGCGCTGGCCTCTGGACACAGAATCGATGAGCTAGAAATTAAGCGTCATATGGTGCCGAAGGAGGTATATCATCTGCTGCGCACGTTTGACCTGATGGCGGAGGAAGTGCTCTCGGTAAGGGCCACCTTAGAACAACGGGTAGCAGAGAGAACACAGGCACTGGTGAAGGAGGTAGAGAGACGCAAACAGCTGGAGAGGCAGCTGGTCGAGCAGGCCACTCACGATATGCTCACGGGCCTGCCCAACCGACGACTGCTGGCGGAGCGGCTGCAGTCTGCGTTGGCGATGTCTAAGCGGTCTGGTTGTGCGATCGCTGTTTTCTTTCTGGACCTAGATGGGTTTAAGCGTGTCAACGATACCTATGGCCACCATGTGGGCGATGAGCTTCTCGTCGCGGTAGCGGCCCGCCTGCAGGCCAGTCTGCGACAGGGCGATAGTATCTTTCGGTTAGGTGGCGATGAGTTTGTTATTTTGGCGGAGCAAATTGGCCCGACTGGTCCGCTAACAACAGAATCCTACGCCGCAACAGATAGCGCTTCTGATATGGCCGCTGAGGCCGTAAAAGCTGCAGGCTATCTCTCAAAGAAGCTGCTTGATAAACTGCAACAGCCTTTCAATGTCCGGGGCAATGAGATTTTTATTGGTGGCAGCATAGGGATAAAGATCAGCGGCGTTGACTGCGACGAAACGCCGGATGAGATTATGGCTTCAGCCGATGATGCAATGTACAAGGCGAAGGAATTGGGAAACTGTGCGATTATCGACGAAGGTTATCTAGTGAGCATTTGATAGTCTTTATTCTTATTCTGCTTCTAGTATTAAAATTCTCATTGCGATGCTAGCCTAAGCAGAATGCTGACTTTCACAATATGTACGACAATATCTGTAAGCTGCTAGTAGAACAATATCCTGCCGACTTTGCTGCTTAGCTATTGGGTGAGCCAACTCCGTTGATTGAACTTAGCCCTACTGAACTTTCCCTCGAACCCATCAGAGCAGATTCTCTGTTGCTACAGTCAGAGAACACTATCCTCCATCTAGAATTCCAAACCCGGCCCGACTCCAACATTCCCTTTCGCATGTTGGACTACTGTCTGCGGATTCATCGTCGTTACCCAAACAGGCGGCTCCGTCAAATAGTCATATATCTCAAGCCTAGTCAATCCTCCGAGGTCTTTCGCGATATTTTCGAGCTACCGCGCACTCGCCACGAATTCGATGTTATCCGGCTGTGGGAGCAGCCGCCGTCCGCTTTCTTTGCCAGTCCTGGATTGTTGCCGCTAGCAGTCCTAGCCGATGCACAGGACAGCGCTGCTGTTCTCAGCGAAGTGGCTACTAGGATTGAGCAGGTAGAAGATGTAGATACTCAGCAGAACCTCACTGCTTCTGCGGATATTCTAGCTGGGCTAATATTAGACAAAGGGATAGTTAGGCAAATCCTGAGGATAGAGCTTATGCAAGATTCAGTAACCTATCAGGCCATTATCGAAGAAGGTCGCCAGAAAGGTCGCCAGGAAGGTCGCCAAGAAGGTCGTCAGGAAGGTCGTCAGGAAGGTCGCCAGGAAGGTGCACACCTAATAGTGCTCCAGATGCTGTCACTTAGGCTGGGAAACTTATCTGAGGACCTATCTGCAAAGGTCAAGCAGCTTCCGATTGCTGAGATCCCTGCTTTGGGACTTGCGCTCAACGAATTTGAGACGTTGAATGATTTAGACCAGTGGATTGCCCCCCGGATTGTGTAGCTTTCCTCGTTTTGCTGCAGGTAGATCGTGAGTAAAAATAGTTGGCGCAATTGTGTGAGTTTCATGCACTCACTTAGGGTCATTCACTTATGGAGAGTCTTACTGGAGGCTTCCAGTAAGACCCAGGGGCAAAAATCTATCCCTTTTGCAAAGCGGCTTCGCCTCGGCGATAGAGTTCCTGCGCGTAGTCTGTCCAGGTGCCCTGTCCCCAGTAGCGGAAGCAGCTGGTTTCGACTAGGAGAAGGTACAGCAGCGCCTCTTGATAGTCTTCACGCTGAGTGGTCTGAGGGTCGGCCTGGACTAAGCGGTCGTACTTTTGGTGGAAGCCAGCGCTGAGCTGGTTCATGGGTCCGAGGACGTTCTCGTAGCCGTTGACCCAGCTGAGATCGTTGGTCCAAGAGGCACCGTCCATATGGAACTGATGATCGGTGGCCTTTAGCTCGTCAATCGCCTTGGCTAACGCTTCGGGAGTCGCGCTAGCGGGATCGATCTTTTGCCAAATTTTGTGCTGGCTAACGGCCTGGCACTTAGGATAGTCGTCCGGATGGACGCCAGCGGCTTCGATCATTTCGATATATTCAGTGCCGTTTAGACCAACGACGCCCTCTATGCTACGACCGTTATCTTTAATCCCACCCCAGAAGGGAACAAAGTCCCGTCCGTACTCATTCATCATGACGCCGCCGTTTTCACCATCGGCGATTTGGGAGACGCAGCAGGGGACAGATACACCACCAATTTCTTGGCGATCGCGGCTAACCGCTTCGTGATAGGGCTGCATTTGGGCAACGAGCTTGGTGTCGGAGCCCTGGGTCTTAATCAAGGCGGTGATACTGACGGTTTCGCCGCGGGAGTTGCGAGCGACGAGCTGGTTGGGAATGTATTTGTCGTCATGGTAGAGGCGGGAGCCATCGAGGCGCTCTACGGAGTCTTCCTGGACGAGCAGCCAACGGTAGCCACAGTCCTTAAGGGCTTTGATGTATTCAAACAGGGTGTCGGGGTTGTTGGGTAGGTGCATTTCGGGGGGGGAGAAGCCCTTGACCCGCTTGAGTGCGTCGAAGCCAAACATGGCAGCAAAGTGATGTTGCCATGCCTGGATATGCAGCTTGATATCGGGAATGGGGGTAGAAGGCACTACGGCATGGCTCCACATGGTCCCCATCCACTCAATATAGGGCTGGTACTGGGGCTCGCACAGTCTTTTCAGGTCAGTGATGATGTCTTCACGACCCATTTGGCGAAAAGCCCAAAAGAGGTTTCCAGAGTAGTCGAGCATGATGCGGGGATTTTCGCCTTTGGCGACGAGTTCGGGAATCCATTCGCCCATACGCTTGTAGCACCAGGCAAAAACGGAGGCGTTGTGGTTGTCTCCGTCGCCCTGATGCTCGAACATGTGCTGGAGGTTGCTGATGGGCTCGCCGTTTTCACCAGCGGGGATGGTGGGCTGGTGCATGTGGAGGGCGCAAGCAAACCCAGCTGTAATCTTATTGATGTCTAAATTGGTATCGGGCAAGAAAACGGGGTCACTGTGGCTTGTGACGGCTGTAATGGCGTCTTCCCAGCCGCAGATATTAGGGAGGCCCGAACGCATATCATTTAGATTCGGTTCCTGTGGATTTTGGGACTTGGTTGGCGCGCTTGCGATCATATTTGGACAGTTCCTTTGATAGACCGAGATCTGTCAGATAATAATGCAATTTCCTCCGGCGGGAGCTAAAGCTGTAATAAGTCTGTGATAAGTAACGTGACGGGGAATTGCGCTTTTTATCAAGTGAAAGCGTCGCCTGAAAGCATTGACAAATCACTGCACCTGACTGGGTCGAAATTCTGCCGCATTTCTGCTTGAATAAACTTATAAACATAAATTTTCTTTACAAATACCTTGGGGACGCCTATGTATATCGTGCAAATTGCCTCTGAGTGTGCGCCTGTGATTAAGGCGGGGGGCTTGGGTGATGTGGTCTACGGTTTGAGCCGTGAGATAGACAGCCGGGGCCACTGTGTGGAACTGGTTCTCCCGAAGTACGATTGCATGCGCTATGACCACGTCTGGGGTATGCACCGGGCGTACAACGATCTGTACGTACCCTGGTACGACGGAGTGGTTCACTGTTCGGTTGATTGTGGGTGGGTGCACGGTCAGCTGTGCTTTTTTATCGAGCCGCATTCTGGTGACAACTTTTTCAATCGGGGCCGATACTACGGTGAGCTGGATGACCATTTTCGGTTTGCGTTTTTTAGCAAGGCGGCGCTGGAGTTTTTGCTGAAAAGTGGTAAGCGACCGGATGTGATTCACTGCCACGACTGGCAGACAGGGCTGGTACCGGTGATGCTATACGAGATGTATGCGCATCACGGTATGTCAAGTCAGCGCGTGTGCTATACCATTCACAACTTTAAGCACCAAGGGGTTTGGGGCGCCGAGCTTATGTGGGCGACGGGTCTGAACCGGGACGCTTATTACGAAAGTATCGAGCGCATGGGCGACAACCACAGCCCCGGCGCGATCAACATTATGAAAGGCGGTATTGTGTATTCAAACTATGTGAATACGGTGTCGCCACACCATGCTTGGGAGGCGCGGTTTAGTGACATTGGCTGCGGATTGCAGCCGACGCTGGAGATTCACCAAAACAAGTTTGGCGGCATTCTAAACGGTATTACCTACGACATTTGGAATCCGGAAGTAGATACGCATATTCCGGCAAACTATGCGACTGGGGATTTTGAAAATAAGCATCTGAACAAGAAGGCGCTACGGGAGCGGCTGCTGCTGGCGGCAAACGATAAGCCAATTGTGGCGTTTATTGGCCGGCTAGACCAGCAGAAAGGGGTGCATCAGGTCCACCACGGACTGTACTATGCGCTGGCTAACGACGCGCAATTTGTGCTGCTAGGGTCTGCCTCTGAGTCGGGAATTAATGACTGGTTCTGGCATGAGAAGCAGCACTTAAATGAGAATCCGGACTGCCATTTAGAGATTGGATTTAATGAAGAGCTCGCTCATCTGATTTACGCGGCGGCGGATATCATGATTGTGCCGAGTAATTATGAGCCTTGCGGACTGACGCAGATTATTAGCTTGAAGTATGGCACGGTGCCGGTAGTGCGCGGCGTGGGCGGTCTGGTAAATACAATTTTCGACTGGGACTACGATGAGTCGCACGGACGGGAAGCGCGTAACGGCTTTGTATTCTATGAGAATGATAGCTATGCGTTAGAGTCTGCTCTGGGTCGGGCTTTGAATTTGTACCACAAAGAACCCAGACTATTTGAGACTCTGGCAAAGCAAGGAATGCGCTGTGATTATTCCTGGAAGAAGCCAGGTGACCAGTATGAGGGAGTTTACAACCATATAAGAACGCACTAGATAAGAGCGTATCAGGACTGCTTCCAACTCAATTGAGTCATGCTCTTGGAGCGGCAAAAAAGCTCTACCAGCACATCTGAACAACCGGCAAGGGTGTATTTAGGCCTACTCGAACCAGAATATAGAGGGCTGGGGCGAAGTGCTATCTAGGCTTTTGGGTGAAGGAAGGGTCTGGCCAGTCGGTGTTACGGTTGCGGGCATGCCTGTGCTATTTGACCAGGGTAGATTTGAAAATATAATCAGGACAAGCCCTCCTACCAATGTGCCAAGACCAAAAGCCCATCCGTGGGATGGGCCTATGGCGCAGAGCAAGTGACGATTGCTGTTGTAAACATGAATAGACCAGCCTTCTTTGGTCTGTACCGCTCTCTCTTTTAGGTCGTACATTAGAATTTGTTGCCTCTTGCGCGGATGGACTCTCTTGCGACGGATGCCTTTGAAACGTTGGTCTGAAAAATTGAGCTGAAACGTTGATCAGGAGGCCCAGGCCCAGCGAGTGATTGAAGCATTCTGACCTCTGATGATTGCTCTCTGTTCTTTCATCATGTCTGAAGTTTCTAGATGGCAACAGGGCTAAGCTATATGAATTGTAAATTGTGAAAATAAGCTGTTTGTATCACTGGTGGGCTCTTGTCTAGGCTGTCTTGAAAGGACTGTGATGATGGTTGAGCTGGGTACTGAAATAACGCAGAAAGATGCTAGGAAAAAGATATTGAAAGTGAGAGGGAGGACGTTCAAAGAGAAAATTCTATCAGCTGAATTTGGGCAGGTTTGAGAGTAACTGCTGGGCATCTTCTTCGTAGGGGAGCTGAACACCTTTCCAAGCCGTTTCATTCTTCCAAATCCACTTTTGCCCGTTGGTTAAAACAATTTTGGCGGCAATCTGTTCGTAGCTTGGAATGTTTAAGCTTTCTAAGCGCCCTCTTTCCCAGAGGGTGCGATATTGTGTCGCTCCATTCATATCCATGATGAGCTTTAGCGTTGCAGCGCCGACAGCGCCAAAGTTGTGTGCGTCGAAACCTGAGAAGATACCGTCTGCGTGGAGAAAAACGGCGTCTTGCCCTGCGCCAGCTGGGGCGCTAGCATGGACGCCTAGTTGACTTGTCAGCGGGTCGGTGCCGCCTTCTGGGCGATCGCTCTGGGCTGAGTAGTGAATATAGGCAGGCCCATCGGGCCAGGTTCGAATGGCGTTGCCAATGGTTAGGACGGTGAGGTGGTCGTGCAGAAAGCGCTCTATTTCAGCTTTGTTAATTTCGCCGCGTTGCTGCATCGCCGCTGCGATGTAATCGTGCAGTGCCTGACAGATCTCTGTTGATGCGCGGCTGTAGGCGAGACACACCATGGGTCGCTGGGCGGTCTCGTTGGCGGTGAGCAGGCGCACCATGTGCTCTCGAAAGAGCGGACGGGCAAAGCCGTATTGGGAGAGAATAGCTTCGATGCGATCGCGCTGCCGAGCATTAAAGATGGCTTGTGATTCCTCGAACCTGGGCATAATGTCTGCGGCGTCTAGCTGCGATCGCTGACTTTCTAAAAATGCCTGAGCCTCGCTGGTTATTGGCACCACGGCCTCGCCTTGATCCATGTCCGTACCTAAATGCATCTGGGCCATCTGCATGCCCAAAACCGGCTGGTATTGTTCTCTGAGCCGCTGAGGTGTCGTTGTCTCCTGCTCCCACCCTGGCTTAACCTTGTGTAGCGTATTGAGCCCTGGCATGAAGAGAATCCATTCGCCGTTGTCTCGGGCTCCAAAATTCAAGTTGTTTTTGATAAACTGCAGCGGGTCAGGTTGCGTCATTACCTGATCAAAAGCGGCTGCTGCCCCTTTGCCCTGGGGAATTGAAAAGTGACCGCAGTAGCCTTCGTCGTAGCTGGTAAAAAAAGCCATGTCTGCGAGTGCTGGTGCCTCAACTTCAGCAGGCTGGAACGACACATCTTCTGGCAGGTTGCCGCCGAACAGCGTCTGCACCTTTTGGATAGTGGATGCCTTGCTTTCGAGCAGGGAGGCACTGAGTAAAGAAGTTATCTCTGCAATGTC
This sequence comes from Cyanobacteria bacterium J06626_6, assembly GCA_038523095.1. GTDB lineage: Bacteria > Cyanobacteriota > Cyanobacteriia > Phormidesmidales > Phormidesmidaceae > Phormidesmis. The sequence continues at coordinate 41,721 of JBCBJS010000025.1, read as the reverse complement.
TGTATTGCCACCTCCAGCAGGCATGGCTACGCTTCGAAAGCGTGTTTGTCCGTTCATAGTTGGCTGTTGCTTGGTAGCAAGTCGTGTTTGAAAGAGCGCGTTTGAGAAAGTGGCCGTGTCGTGACTAGGGTCATCTCGTTTGACGACAGGCTACCTTGGTAGTGAATATGAGGTATGCGGTGAAAAAGCAGAGGTGCCTTACCTCCTTTTTTGCTGTCTTGGTAATGGGTGAGTGTAGCTTTGGGTATATTGTCTAACCCCTTTAGCGCCTCTAGGCTAAATGATGTAAAGTCGCTGGCCATTTTTCTAAAGTCAATAAAATGCTTGGCAGCCATTGCGCTCGACGGTCGTGCTCCTGATGGCTATGCTCTTTGTGACTGTGCAAAAGCACTCCGGACAATTAAGAAGAAGATATTCCGCTTTAGGCTATTGGCGGAAACGATTCTATAAAGCTTATGAGTCTGCTGAGAAAGTGCTTACCGAAGCTCGCAGATAGAAGGCCACTCACCAAAACAACTGCTACAGAAGCGAGAAGATTCCACCGCTGAAAGTCTGGCATTGATATCGCTAGGGAAATTCCGGCTACGACTAATCCGAGTGCGGCACCTAGACAAAACTGATAGGCCACATCAGCCAGTGTGCGGTGATTTGAAACAGCTGCCTCAGTAAAATTTTTAGTGTCAACAGTATCACCGAAAACAGTACTGCCGGAGACATTTTCTGCGGTCTCGTTTTCCTCTTGTGTAGTCATCCTAAAGTCCTTGTCTGAGAAAATAGTTTGTTGGTCAGTTGCTCCAGCTTAATTATAGTAAGCTTTTTTTGAATTGAGCCTTTGAGTAGCTCGATTCTTTAGGCGGTTTTTTAGGGGGTTCTTCAAGAGATTCTTCAAGAGATTCTTTGAGGGGTCATTTTTTGAGTGATTATTGTACGCGCTGTCTTTTAGACAAGATTTATTTCCCTTTGAAAAAGCGATCGCTATGGCAAACTCTATGGTAACTGAACCCCCCATTACTGTTGGCACAGACTCTACCGGTGAAGAATGGGGAAATACTCGAGCTTGAAATGGTGTGATGCTCAACCTACCGCTCTATATTGGGTTCGGTATCTGGCGCTTCATCAGAATTGAGGGCTTGAAGTGCGATCGCGATTGCGCGCTCTTTTTGTGGGTCGGTGCCCTGGGCATATTCAACCTGAAAGGGCACTTCTACATCGGGGGTGACTCCAATGCCCTCTAAGCGAACGGTCTCATCAACATACACATCGCCTACTGCAACATACAGCAGGCTCTTGTCTGGCATGATAAAAGCGCGCCCGGCGGTTACAGCCCCAGCTGTTGTAGTGCCTACTACTGGTCCAATGTTGTATCGCTTAAAGCCATAAGCCAAAATCTCTTTGGCACTGCGACTGCCCTCATTGATAAGTAGAACAACTGGCTTATTCCATTGGCTGTGATAGGTAAAAGGCGGGCGATCGCGTCCTACATTTGTCACGCTGGGACCTTCAGCGGTAAAGATATGCAGCGCGGTAGGTGGCGCGCCGCCCCAGCCCTCTCTAAGATCTAGCACCAGCGCGTCGGTATCCTTGAGTCGGCCAAACATTAGCGCTGCTTCTAAGCTGTCCTGATACTGGTCGCCCGCATAGGACCAAATATGAACGTAACCAATCTGCTTTCCTGCCTTTTCTACAATATCTACGCTCTCTTCCATGGCTTCTAGAAACATGGTGAGACCGTCATATATTCTGGGTGTGACCGTAATCTCTGTTTGACTTGCAGGATTGAGTGATGGCTGCACCTGCAGGCTGACTGACTGGTCGGCTTTTCCGGCAAAAGATTCGATGTGCTTGAACGGTTGACCTTCTATGCTGAGAATCTCGTCGCCGACCTTAAGGTCTGTGGCAGCTGCTGGGCTACCGTCAAAGATGGCTTTTACAAAGGTTTTGTTGGATTTTTGTTGGATGACAATGCCGATGCCGGTGTATTCGATTTTGCCTTCTGGAAAAGTCTCTTCGAGCTGAGAGTGTAGATCTTGCGATCGCGGATAGAAAATACCCAGCAGCTGGTAGTAAGCGGGCTCATTGGCGGTAAAAAGATGAGTATGAGAAGTGTTTAACTCAGAGAGCATCTGGTTAATGAGGTCGATCTTTTGCGGCTGTGTGGAGGCCTGGGCTACTTGCTGCCGGTACTGCGTCCTGGCAGCGCTCCAGTCGACACCATTAAAGTTGGCGTCGTAGAAGTTTTCGTTGACCGTTTCCCACACGGCATCAAATAGGTCGGTTTGCGCGGATGAGGCTGATTGTACGGACCCGAGCCCGGTTGTCAGCCAAAGACTTAGGAGAACACTCAATCCAAAAACACCAAACCAGACTAAATATCTTCTAGTCGTCATGTAATCTATGGGCTAGAGATTAGCTTTTGTTAGAGAGCAGCTTTTGCTAGGAACGCATTCTTTAGATCAAGCCACTTCTTAGAGCAGCCACGGCGGCCTGCACGCGATCATCGACTGAGAGCTTGCTCATGATGCTGCGAAGATGGGTCTTAACTGTGCTGATGCTCAAAAAAAGCTCAGAGGCAATCTCTGGATTGCTCTTACCTTCTACAATCAGCTCTAGTACCTCCCGCTCTCGTTTCGATAGATTTATATCGGATGCTTGCTTCTGATATCCCTGCTTTTGATGGCACTGCAGATGCCCAATGACGCGGCGGGCAATTTGCGGATCTAAATAAGTCGCCCCTCTGTAGGCGCAGTTGATAGCGATCTCTAGCTGTTCTAAGCTACTGCCTTTAACGCAGTAGGCATCGGCACCGCTAGCCAACGCCGCTACCATCTCGTAATCTGCGGTATGGGAGGTGAGCATTACAACGCGCACACTTGGCTGATTTTGTTTAATTTGTTGGGTCGCGGTGATGCCGTCTAGCTGGGGCAGCCCGATATCCATAACGACGATATCAGGCTTCAGCCTGAGGGCTAGGGCAACGGCTGAGTTGCCATCTCTGGCGGTGCCGACTACCTGAAAGCTGTCGTACCCTTCTAAAAACTGTTCTAATCCCAGCCGCATGACTGGGTCATTCTCTATAATTGCGATTTGTAGGGGAGCCTGAAACTTGACGCTAGGACTCAAAGATGTCGCTTCGCTTAGCATTGTCTCTCTTCACTGAAAAAGTATCTTTAAAGGGGTCTTGAAAAAGCTATTTCAGAGCTGACGAATTGGCCGAAGTCAGGATATTTCTGCTTGTTTCTGCGCGTTCTGAAGCATCTGTGCCTGCTAAATAATAAAGAGCACTTCGGATTCAGAAACAGGTTGAATAGCTGTTGTGATAACTCTTAACAAATTTGCGATCGCACCCATCGAGCTTCTGTTCATCGTCTGCCGTTTTATCGCGATGCCGTTTTGCGTTTAGGGACTATTCCGTTTCAGCTTTGATCTGACGGTTGAATTCAATGAGTGGATTCGGCGTGGGTTCTGGCGATTGTGAAGGCCCCCCTGGGGGATCTACAACAGCTGGAAATGGAAGTAACAAGGTGTCGTCTACCCAGCCGGAATAGTGCTTTACCCGGGTCGATTCTGCTGAGAGCTCTAGCAGCTCTAACTCTCCTCTCATGGCGTACCAGTCATTAATCGAAGTCGTCTGCTGGTGGGGACCGATGCCGCGATCGCCTGCGATCCAATTATTCAAATGGTGGTCCAGCGGACGGACGAAGCGATCGCCCTGCCAGTGCCACCAGTACCCTGGCCAAAACATCGGCACCTGGCCTGGTGTCTCAACCCACTGCGGTCCGCTCATTGGTGATGCGCCTTGTTCTATGGCTGCTTCCAAACCCTGTTCTAAGGTCACCTCGTAGCGTCCCTGTTGGGAGCTACTATCTGCTAGCATCCACCACAGGACGTCTGCTATTTCCTGGTTAGGGGCAACCGGAATCGCCGCTGCAGGAGTCTGGCTAAGCCGGGATGGGTATACGGGGATAGACTGCATGGACTGGGCGTTAGGGGATGCGATCGCTTTGGTTACAAACTGCCAGCAGTCCCAGCTAGCAGAGACTGTTGGCGCTTGCCAACCTAGCGCACAGACGCCGTTACGCGTCCCGACCCAGAGCTGTTCACCGCTCACCGCAAGCTGAGTGGGAATCGCGCCAATCAAAGGACTGTTGTAGGGGGTGTAGGATTGCACTCTGCCAGTGTCTAGCTCTGCTAAAGAAGCTGGTTGGTAAGATACTAGCCCGGCTGCTGGTACGTCACTGGTGCCTTTGCTGCTCCGCTTTGTTCCCATCCATAGGGTGGGCTGTTCTGGACTTCCAGTAAAGGCCAAATTCAGAATTTGCTGGGACCACAGTTCGTCTGGCTGGATGAGTATAATCTCTCTGGTCGCTGGGTCGTAGCTGATGATGGTGGCGATACCGCCATTGCCTTCGCCTTGTTCGAAGGCAACTGTCCACCACAGGCGATCGCGATGGAAGATGGCGGTGGTGATATGGGGAATGCCGAGTTTGTTGGCTGGGCCCATATCGGAGCTGCCGCTGGCCTGTTGAAGATCTTCTAAGGTGTATAGGGTGTGCTCTTGAGGGGTCTCTTCTCCGGGGATTAAGAGTTCTAAAACGACGGATTTGTAGGCGGCGTTGGTAGGCGGATGGGGGGTGCGGACAACCCGGTACTGGTAGGTTTCTCCATCGACTTCTAGGTTGGAGAAGTCTGGCCTGTCGGTAAATTTCGCGCTGCGAGCTACTATCCATTCGTCGCCGAGGGTCCCAGGCTGCACGGTCCAAGTACCGTCCGTTAGGCAGTGTACGAAGTCGTATTCTCTGGCTTGGAAATGGATTGTGTTCTCTTGGAGGAGGATTTTTCTGGGGGCGTAGTCGAATCGGCCAAAGACATAGGTTCGTTTGTCGATTTCTTTTTGGGTTGTTTCGACGGGAAGGGCCTCGGGGCGTGGTGGGCAGAGGGATAGGGGCGGTGTTTGGGAAGTGGTGTTGTCTTCTGTGGAAGCGTTTTGGGGAATAGGGGTACTGTTGCAGGCGCAGAGAAGTCCTAGGGCAACCCAGATGATTGCCTTGCTTGTTCTGCGAACAAACGTGTGGGGTTTATTCATTCGCTTATTGTTTTTTTAGGGGTGATGAGCGCGATTATGGCTGCGGTAGAACGTTCTGATTTGGGGTTGTGCCATCTGCCATTGTGGTGAGGCAGTAATGGCGTTGGCATCGGCCAACTGGTCATAAGATGATGACAAATGCTCAGTCTTTGTGGCTATGACGGGAGTAGGGCGCGGGCGAGCTGGGCGGAAAGGCTCGCAGGAAGGTGCTGAGACAAGCTTGTAAAAAAGGGCATATCAGCACGGGGGGTAGCGAATGACACATGTTTCTCGAACCACAGGGGCTAGGCGGCTATGACGTTGTGCCTATTTTGCTGGTGCCAGGGTAAAAAGTAATGCTAGTGCCTGAGTCGTTTGGGCTAGTTACAAACATGACATTTGCTTCAGGTTTGTTTTGTTGGTGTTGCTTAAATTTGAGGTGTTCTAATTTCTTGGAACATCTCAAACAACAAACAACTTTTTGGGAGACAGTATGGACACTCGATTTCTTTCCCTGACAGCTGGTGCTTATGGCTTTTTGCCTAGGGATTTTGCCAATACGCCAGCTGCCAGGACAGTGGTTGGCCCGGGTGTTATAGACTTTGCTAGTCATCCGGCTGCAGCGACTGTCGTTAGCTCAGATGTAGACTCTACATTGATTGCGAGAGACGTTCTCTATCTCTTGGTTGAAAATGAACAAGATTACTCCGATGAAGAAATACAAGAACTGTTTGAGAACGATATTATTGTGATTGGGGAAGGTGAGCTAACTGATGAAGGGCTAGATCAATTTGAGGACGATGGCGTTGCTATTTATGAGGATGAATTTTTTGAAGATTGTGAGTAGCCGGTAAGGGATAAGTCTTCGCGGTTATTTACCGGGACCTGTAGCAAAGCGCCTTGCTACAGGTTGCTGGTTGCCGTAAAGCTTCGTAGGCTTTTGGGTAAGGGCTGCTGTGTATTCGCCAGGTAGCACGGTTGGTGAATGTCGAAGTTTAATGTAGAAATAACGTAACTGATGTCAAACTGTCATCCAACTGCCATCTAGCTGCCATCTGAGCTGCGGTCAACCGGCATAGCGGGTAAGCGGGCTGATGGGAAAGTTCACTAAGATAGAACCATCTGAGACTTAGCTGCTGCCTGCCTGTCACCTATGAAGACCCGAACCCGTGAGCCCTACCGTCGAAAGTCTGTGTCGTCTAGAAGTCGGCGCGATCGCACCTCAGAAAAAAGTACGCGATCGCCCCTTGTGCGAGTTCTTCAGCTAATAGCTATTTCTACCACGGGCGGCGCAGTCATGCTGGGTAGCCTGGCGCTGTTTGCTTTTTTGCGGACGGGCGGGCAGTTTTTCGAGGCTGTGAAGCTGGCGCTGACGCCCAAACCCCCTGAGGAAAAAGTAGATATTCGTACGGTGGTGGTGGAGCAGGTGCGTGAAGTGAGCGAACTGACGACGGCGGTCTTTACGATGGAAGCGGTGGTGCCTGCTCAGAGCGATCGCAAGCTCGGTGAAGTTACCATTGGTCAAACGAACCTACTGTATGTGGCCTATGGCGAAGTCCGAGCAGGTGTGGACCTAGAAGGCCTGAGCGTCAGCGACGTCACCACCTCCGAAACCGACAAAGAGATTCAATTGCAGCTACCTGCCCCTAAGCTCATCGACACCAAAATCGATGTCGAGCGCTCCAATGTGTACGACTACAGCCGGGGCTTCTTTAATCTGGGGCCAGATCGGGCACCCGAGCTGCAGGCCCTAGCGCAAAAAGAAGCCCTGGTAAAAATAGAGCAGGCAGCCTGCGAGCAGGACATTTTGGGTCAGGCCAGCGACCGGGCAGAGCTAGTGGTGACTCAGCTGTTGCAGAGCGCAGGATTTGAGAACGTAAGGGTCGAGACCGCTCCTGCGCCGAACACAGCTTGCAAGGCCCTAGGTTAGCTATACAAGCTACCGGCAACAAGCCACAAGGAAACAAGCCATAAGAAACCCCCTCGAACCGGCTGGCTCGAGGGGGTAATAAACACAAGACAATCGTGAGAATGTAACTACACAAGCGTTTTTACATAACATCACCCTTAGATACTGAGGGTGTAGCACCTAGGATGCTGATTTAGCAGTCTAGCCGCCCGATTACCTAATCAGATGCACCCTTTGGCAATTAGGCGGCTCAGCATGGTCCGCTTTCTAACTCATTAGTAAAGCCGACCATGACGGTTGCCCTCTTCTCATCATCAGGGCAGGCCTGATGGGAAGTTCGCAGACTGGAGTTGCTTCACCTCCGCCCATTCAGACTATTCTGTCTCTACAGAATCAGCATCTTGGATGGCAATCTCTTCAGAAGAGGCGTCTGCTTCAGGAGAAGGCGGAATGATAACGCGGTCAATAATGTGGATAACGCCATTGCTAGCTTCTACATCAGCTAGTACAACGTTTGCATTGTTGACAGTAACGGTGTCGGTGATATCTACCGTGAGCTCGCTACCTTCAACAGTGGCCACTTCGCCGGGTTCTAAGTCGGCAGACATAATGGCACCAGGCACCACGTGATAGGTCAAAACCTGAACCAAAACGTCCTTGTTTTCAGGCAGGAGTAGCTGATCGACAGCGCCCTCGGGAAGTGCCTCAAACGCTTCATCGGTAGGTGCAAAGACAGTGTAAGGGCCTTCACCACCAAGGATTTCGGTGAGGTCAGCGGCGGCAAGCGCAGCTGCTAGCGTATTGAAGGAGTCACTGCTGTCGGTGAGTTCGGCGATAGTGAAATCTTCTGTATTGATTTCTTCACCTTCAGCAACCGGCTCAGTGGCTTCTTCTTCAGCAACGGGCTCTTCCTCGGCTGCAGGCTCTTCAACCACAGGTGCCTCTTCGGGCATGTCCTCTTCAGCGACCGGGGTTTCGTCGACCGTAGGCTCTTCAACCATAGGCTCTTCAACCATGGGCTCTTCAACCATAGGCTCTTCAACCATGGGCTCACCGTCCATGGTGTCGGAAGCCTCAATAGCCTCTTCGTCTAATGCCTCAATGTCTGCAGCCTCAACGGTCTCAGCATCTACAGGGGCCGCCTCTGTCTCAGCAACGGGCTCTTCTTCGACCATCGCTTCTTCAGCAATGGGCTCTTCCTCGGCCATCGCTTCTTCAGCAACGGGCTCTTCCTCAGCCATCGCTTCTTCAGCAATGGGCTCTTCCTCGGCCATCGCTTCTTCAGCAACGGGCTCTTCTTCTAACGCGTCGGCTTCAGTAACAACGTCGGTGTCCACCGCATCCGCCTCTACTGCTTCCGCTTCTGCAGGCACTGGTAGCGCCTCTTCAGCGACGGGCGCGGGGACAGAGTCAATAGCTTCGACCGGAGCCTCAACTGCGGCACCTGTTTCCGAAGGTCCGGGCATTGCCGCTCCTGGTAGGGCAACGAAGGCACCGGCACTGCTGGCCACGAGGCCAAGCATGACGTTCTTGATAAAGCGAGAAGTAGTGTTAGCTTGCATAGATCCTCATTATTAAAGTCCTTGTGAGCTGTCTTGGTATAGGTGTATTTCATGGTTGCTTTCTGCCAAGTTCGATGCCAGCGCTGTGCTGCGCGGGCAAGTTCCCTAGCGTCTAGTACCGATCAACCGAACAGAAAGCGCCTGCTGGTCGGCTGCGCTCACCAAATACTTTGTATCTTTGGCGACATTTCGAGCGAATATACTGACCGCTAATGCCGTCAGCCCGCGGGCGAAACGTCTTGCTCCGAGAGGGTCTCACCCCTCACAGGTGATTACTCAATGGCAAAAGTGTTAACTAAAGTTCATTAAGCTTTTACAAAGTGTATCGAATAACTTGAAAAACACAATGTTTATACCTAGGTAGATGTTTGTTGGTTGTAAACGCGCCAAGATACGGTCAGCCGACTGAAATCGGTGAATTGCTGCTCCGTGTAGAAAGGTTAAAACTTTGTATTCAGCGCGATGTAGCGCCTTCGGTATTTACTGATATTTTGCCAAAATAAGGAAGATTATCCATGTTAGAGCTGCACCAGTTTGAAGCGTCTCACTATTGCGAAAAGGTACGGCTGGTACTGGATTACAAGCAACTGTCCTACAAAACCATTGAAGTTTCCCCTGGCATTGGCCAGATAGACCTCTATAGACTGTCGGGTCAGCGGCAGGTGCCGGTGCTAAAAGATGGCGATGAAGTCGTACCTGATTCGACTGCGATCGCTCGCTACCTAGACGAAAAATATCCTGAAAGGCCTATCATTCCAGCCGATGCCAAGCAAAAGGGGCTCTGCTTAATGATGGAAGCTTGGGCCGATGAATCGATCGGCCTGAATGCGCGAAAAGCGATGATCGGCGCGTTCAACCAGCATCCTAACTTCCGTACAGCGCTGCTGCCGCTCTCCACGCCGGAGGTCGTGAAAAATGTAGTGGGTTCGGTGCCCAGCGATTTGCTGAGCTTGCTTGGCACTGGCGTTGGCTTCGGGGGAGATGCGGTGAAGTCCGCCACCGATATTCTCCGTCAGGACTTGGAGTCGCTGTGTTTGATTTTGAGCACGCAGCCCTATCTGTGCGGCGATCAGCCTACGCTGGCAGATTTTGCAGTGGCAGGGCTTTCTATGTATTTGAAGTTTCCGACCGCACTCTATCTGGATCTACCTGCAGGAATCGGTGGTAAGGGTGTACCGGGTCTGGCGGATGTGCCCGAATACGAAGTCTTCTGGACATGGCGCGATCGCCTCTATGCCGATTTTCGTAAGCCGCGTACTGGACCCACCGCCTCTGCCCCAGCAAGTGGCCCCGTCGCTATTGGAATTGAATAAGCAGTACCGAACCGCGCTTGAATTTAACCTACGCACCTCATTCGGCCAAACGCGATCCGGTAAGCTTTTGGAGAGCAAAAAACGGACGATATAACGGCATGGAAATTCAAGCGCGGTTGATAGATGCCTTGGGTCAGGCTGCTGTTGCTACCTGGGACTCTATTGACCACGAGCTGCAGCGCCAGATTGAGAGCGCCCTAGCACTTTCTGGCACCAGCTCCGATGCAAAAGAATCGCTACCAGCGTGCTTGGTTTCTCCGGGTACGACGGTGGCGCTCGGGCAGGTGATGGCACTGGCCGCTGAGAATGGCTGGCGGGTGCTGCCCATGGGGGCAGGTAGCAAGCTGGGCTGGGGCGGTTTGGCCGAAGGCGCCGACATCGCCTTGAGTACCGCGAGGCTAAACCGGGTGATGGAGCACGCCGTGGGTGACTTTACGGTAACGGTGGAGTCTGGAATGCGGTTTGCAGATCTGCAGGCGCTGCTGGCTGAGCAGCGGCAATTTTTGGCGGTGGACCCGGCTTTTGCGGCGACGGCGACGGTGGGTGGCATCGTGGCGACTGCCGATGCAGGCTCGCTAAGGCAGCGCTATGGCGGGCTGCGAGATATGTTGATTGGCGTGCAGTTTGTACGCTACGACGGCGAGGTGGCTAGGGCCGGTGGCCGGGTGGTCAAAAATGTGGCGGGCTATGACCTGATGAAGCTCATGACAGGTGCCTATGGCAGCTTAGGCATTCTGAGTGAGCTGACGTTTCGGCTGTATCCCGTGCAGGCAGCGTCGCGGACGATAGTGCTATCGGGGAGTGTGCAGGCGGTGGCGCAAGCGATCACTGAGGTGCGAATGTCTGGCCTGACGCCGATTGCTCTGGATTTAACCCTGGCAGATACGGCAGCAGCGCTGATGGCGGGACTAACGCCATCAGCACCGACAAGTCATATGGCCCTAATCGCCCGATTTCAAGGGATTTCAGCTGGGGTAGAAGAGCAGACCGAGCGGTTGCAGAAGGTGGGAAAATTCCACAGTTTGGACTATCAGCAGCTGGAGGGTGAAGCAGATACTGCTTTTTGGCGGCGGGTGAGCGGGCTGATAGAACCGCATACGGTGCTGTGCAAAGTGGGCATGCGGCCCAGCGCGCTGCCTGCATTGTTGACACTATTGGAGAAATTTGCAGCGTCGGGCTGTAAGGGGCTAGCGCATAGCAGCAGCGGACTGGGCTGGGTGCAGTGGAAGCGTGGGGAGGGGATAGAAACTTTGAAAGCAGAGATCGAAGAGGTGCGATCGCACTGTCAAAATAACGGCGGATTTTTGACGGTGCTCCAAGCGCCCGTTGCGCTCAAGCAGTCTATGGATGTGTGGGGATATCGTGGGACTGCGCTGAAGGTGATGGGCGATATTAAGGCAAAGTTCGATCCGCAAAGGCTGCTGAGCCCAGGACGATTTGTTGGCGGCTTGTAGCCAGAATTCTCTTGCAAGCTATCTCTTTCGAAATATTTCCTCAGGTCTATCTCTTTAGATTGACACGCACATCAGTCTTTGGCTACAAACCTGGCCAAACTGCTCAAACATCGCCCTGGGAGCCGACGTTGCGCAGTAAGATCAACACTGTTGAAATCGGAAAACAACTGGAGATACTGTCTATGAGTATGACGCTAAATGTGCCTTCTATTAAGTGTGAAGGCTGTGCTGACACCATCACAAAAGAGATCAGGGTTCACGACGCTGAGGCAAAGGTGAATGTCGATGTTGACCAGAAAACGGTAGAAGTCGATTCTGGCATGTCTGAAGCTTCTGTGAAGCAGGCGATTGCTGCTGTAGGTCATGAAGTGGCGTAGTGCTGCACCGAAAATTGGACGGATCTTGCAGAGCAAGTCTTTCAAGATAGACTCTGCAGAACGAACCTTTGCGGAGCAAATCCTGCAGAATATCTAATGCCGAAAAGTACTAGCATGTACTGACCAAGTTGCCTAAGCTGAGGGCCAGCAAGTAGTGAATTCTACCGCTGGCTCTCAGCTTAGATATGGCTTTAAAGACGGGTTTAAAGTACAGATTACAAACAGATGCAATGAACGGGTTAGATGCACAGGTTTGCTATCAGGCAATGCAGGCGAATGACCGCCGATTTGATGGTCGCTTTTTTGTCGGCGTGAAGACGACGGGGGTGTTCTGCCGACCTATATGCCCGGCGCGGCTCCCCAAGTTTGAGAACTGCACCTTTTACCTGAGTGCGGGCGCTGCGCAGCATGCAGGCTACCGGCCCTGCTTGCGCTGTCGGCCTGAGCTAGCGCCTGCATCGGATGAGGTAGCTTGTACGGCGAATGGAACCAAGACGGTGGTGGCGAAAGCCCTGCGATTGATTGAGGCGGGGGCTTTGGATGAGGAATCGGTGGCGGCGCTGGCAGCGCGGCTGAAGGTGAGCGATCGCACCCTTCGTCAGCAGTTTGCCCAGTATGTGGGCGCGTCCCCTGGGCAGGTCGCCAAGACACGGCGACTGCTATTTGCCAAGCGCCTGATAGATGAAACGCCACTGAAAATGACCGATGTGGCAATGTCGGCTGGGTTCAAGAGCATTCGCAGCTTTAACAGCGCATTTTTGCAGACCTACGGGCGATCGCCTTCTTCTTTCCGCAGTGGCAATCGGCCTGCTGTAACAGTCTCCAAACGAGAAATTGTAGGCTCTCAATCACTTCAGCCGATCACTCTGAAATTACCGGTGAGTGAGCCTTACAACTGGGATGCGCTAATGGGATTTTGGCAGCCTCGGAGCGTTATCGATGTAGAGGTCGCAACGCCCAACTCGTACTGTAGAAGCATAGAAATAGACGCTCAGCAGGGGTGGGTGAGCGTAATGCCTGTAGCCAACAAGCCCTACTTGCAGGTGGAGATAGGCTTTCCGCAGGTAGGGCAAATCGGGAAGATCATGGTGCAGCTACGACGGATGTTTGACGTGGGGGTGAGCGTGGCGGTGGTGGAGTCGCATCTGGCGCGATCGCCCCTGCTAAAAATGCCCCTGCAAACAGCCCAAGGCCTGCGAATTCCAGGGGCGTGGAATGCCTTTGAGCTATCGGTGCGAGCGATTGTCGGTCAGCAGGTGAGCGTGGCCGGGGCAACGACCGTGTTTAACCGACTGGTGAGCGCATTTGGTGAAAAGCTAGCTGCACCCGGCAGTCCTGACGTGTTGGACCGCATATTTCCAAAACCTGCGGCATTGGCCGCGGCTGACCTGACTCAGGTAGGCCTGATTCGGGCGAAGGCAAAGGCCATCTCCACGCTGGCCCAGATCGTTGCAGAAAATCCCCGTTTCTTTGAAGATATGACAACCCTACCCGCTGCCATAAAAACGCTCTGTGCCCTGCCTGGTATCGGGCCATGGACAGCGCAGTACATTGCGATGCGGGCGCTGAACGAGCCAGATGCTTTACCACCGGGAGACTTAGCTCTAATGCGAGCAGCAAAGCGTCTGGGCTACGAGGTGAGCAAAAGAGAGTTTGAAAAAATGGCGGAAGACTGGCGGCCCTGGCGCGGATACGGTGCAATGTATCTGTGGCAGTTCGATGCGCAGGCTGGCTGTAGTTGATAGTTGTGCTGGAAAGAACAATGTTGTTGAAAGATAGTCAGATGCTAAAAGATCAGATGTTGAAAGATCAGGTATTGAAAGCTCAGAACAATTTTGAAACGCTAGAAACAGACATTGTGCCGACTCCGATTGGGGATGTCGTTGTTGTTGTTTCTGAGGGTGTACTGCTAGCGCTGGATTTTGAAGATTATCGGGCGCGAATGATGAAGCTGTTGGCAAGGCGGTTTGATTCTGTAGCGCTGGTTTCTGTGCAGAATCCAGGTGGAATGAGCGATCGCGTGAGACGCTACTTTGCAGGGGAGCTAACGGCGCTGCTAGAGGTCCCGATGGCAACGGGCGGAACTGATTTTCAGCGACAGGTCTGGCAGGAGCTGCGGGACATTGCACCAGGTTCTGTGGTGACCTATGGGGAGCTAGCGCAGAGATTGAACAATCCGAAGGCGGTAAGGGCCGTAGGGATGGCGAATTCGCTGAATCCGATCTCGATTGCGCTGCCCTGTCACCGTGTGGTGGGTGCTGGTGGGAAGTTGACGGGCTATGCAGGCGGGCTAGGGCGAAAGCGATGGCTGCTGTCCCATGAGGGAATGGACTTGTCTGAAGGCATGAAAGTAGCTAAGGGAAAGCAGCTTTCGGTGTTTTCTTAGGGGCGGAAGACCCGCTCGGGAAACTGGAGTGCGCGACATTTGTGAAACTTATCAACAGCACCTTTAGGCCTTACGTGTAGCTCGCCTACCCTCTCTCTACAACTTTTGGCCTTTACAACTTTTGGCCTTTACAATTTTTGGTGGCTACATCGCACTGCACTCTATGACTATCAAACAGTGGCTACTGCTCTGTATTCCTGCTTTTTTCTGGGGAAGCGCCTTCGTGCTGATGGAAATTGCTCTGCCTACGTTTCCACCGCTGGTGATTGTCGCGGGGCGAATGGTGGTTGCTACGGTTCTGCTGAATGCGGTGATTTTGTCGCAGGGGCAGCGGTGGCCGCAGGATAGATGGGTTTGGCTGGAGTGCGCAGGTCTGAGTTTGGTGAGCAATTTACTGCCGTTTGGTCTGGTGGTGTGGGGGCAGCAGTATATCGATGCGAGCTTGGCGGCTATTTTGATTGCTTCTTCGCCTGTGTTTACAGTTGCGATCGCAAGTTTATTTGGTCTGGAGCGGCTGACGCTGACTCGCGCGCTGGGCGTGCTGTTGGGCTTTGCGGGCGTGGTTGTCCTGATTGGTCCGCAGGTCCTGCAGGGCTTTAGCCTGCAGGGCGCTGGGGAGCTGGCGATGCTGGCAGCGGCGCTGTCTTACTCGGTGGCAGGTTTCTGGGGACGGCGGTTTAAGCGGGTGAAGGCAGAGCTAGTATCCACCATGACAATTACGATGGGGACACTGCTGGTAGTGCCGCTGTCCCTGGTGTTGGAGTGGCCTCTGCCGCTATTAGCTGCGGGTGATGGCGCCCTAGGGGCGGGATTGGCGGTGGTGGGATTAGGCGTATTTTCGACTGCGATCGCCTACATCGTATATTTTCGACTGCTGGCTGAAATGGGCGTTGTCAATACCTCTCTTGTTTCTTTTTTGGTGCCGCTAAGTGCAGTGTTGATGAGTACAATTTTTTTACAGGAGCGCCTCAGCTTACCGGCAATAGTCGGTATGAGCTTAATCTTGGGTGGCCTAGCCGTACTCGATGGGCGATTGCTAAAGCGCATTCGCAGTTAGCCGCCTCGCACCAGTCAATATTCACGAGTCAATATTCACAAGTCAATATTCACGAGTCAACTTTCATAAAGGCCATTGCTACCTATGACACTTCCGCCCAAAACCGTAACTGTGAAATGTCCACAGTGCGAGCAGATATACATTGACTGGCACACCCCAGCTGTCGGCGAACAATCTGGGAACGCACAGCAGCCAAGCACCGTATGCTCGCAGTGTGGTCATCGCTCGATTTTGGATGAGCTGAAGGAGCGTGAGGGCGTCTTTCAACAGGTGTAACTTAAGATTGGCTATTTATTCAGTCACGTTATTCAGCCGGTTGCTCAGCATCTGGAAGCGGCTCGGCACCATCGCCGATGCCACCGTCTGGCTCGACGGGAATGGGGGCATCTGGGCTGCCTACTCCAGGTGTCTCTACTTCAGGCGTTTCTGTTCCAGGCGTCTCTACTTCAGGTGCTATTTCGGGCGAGTCCACTCCGGGGACATCTACTGGCCCGGAGGGTTCACCTGTGAAGTACTGAGCTTGCTCCCGAAGAGAGGCCGCCGGTCCTGACTGCCCCTGCTGATCGAGTAGGTCAGCTGCTTTGAGATAGTCTTCGACGACGGCATCGACAACGCTTTCAGGCAGGTCTTCGGGGCCGCCAATGTCAATCGTGGAGCTGATATATGCCTGATTTATGCGAGCTTCGGCTCGGCCCAAGTATGCTCCGGGGTCCGTGTCATCAAGCTGAATGGCCGCGGTGTAGGCCTCGATAGAATCTTCGAAGTCTTCAGAAACGGAGAGATCGTAGGCCCGGCTGAAGACTTGTTCGTACTCACTGGCTGGTCGAACTTCTATCTGGTAGTTGCCACCTTGGCCCGAAAAGGAACTAGCGACTGCACTATAGGTCCCAGCTGTAGGTAGCTCAACCACGATGGTTGAGTTGAGGGTACCGCCGTAATCGTCGTTGGAGGTGATAATTTCGCCGTCTGGCCCTTTGAGCAGCAAAATGGTGTCAAAATCTTCGCTCTGCAGCTCAATGGTCATGGTTTGGCCTGCTTCTCCATCGAAGGTGTAAGCGTCTTCCATGGGTGCCAGGGTGCCCTGCTGCTGCAAGAGGGCCTGTGCCAAGGCTGCCTTGTGGGCAATTCCGGCGACACTTGTCAACACAGCGGCCGCGACCAGCCCCTGGGTTACTTTGTTTTGGAATTTTCCTTGGATGAATTTCATAGCTCAGCTTTTTCCTAGTAAGTACGGTCTATCAATGAGCCGTGCGGCATCACCTTAGTGCATTTTGTTGATATTTCACAAATTTAGATGATAGATAAAGCTGAGATAACATCACGTGGGACACTACGGTATCTGTCTCGGGGCACCTATTTGGGGTACCTGTATTGATATGGCCTGTTTACATGGTCTATTTATATGGTGGTTATATAGTGGGTTTGATGGGGACTCATCAAGCCCACTATGAGTTGATGACGAGAGACTTTTCATTGATGCTGCGCTGGAAATCATATTTGAAACCACAAGCTTTGCCTGTCCCTGCTGTTGCGATCGCCCTGAGTGTTTTCTCGGGTGTCATTTTAGGAGATGCATTTCCTGGTCGAGCAGAACTGCCTGCAGTTGTGACCGATATTTCTGTGGTAGCAGAGCCGAATGAGCTGAATTTGGATGCTCTGGATTCGGGTGAACCAGCCAGCCCAGTGCCGGACCTGCTAGAAACTCTACCAGCGCCTTCTGAAATGCCCTCTGGAACGGCTGAGGATGACATTCCAGAAGAAATTTTGCGGACGGAGATTATTACTGAGGCGCGATCGCCCTTAACAGGAGAACCCCTTACCGCTGCCGAATACGCACAGCTGCAGGCAGAGCTTGCAGATCCCGGCGGTACGCCTCTTATTCGTGAGGATCTCCGATACCTGGTCTTTTTGCTTCAGCTAAGACGTGCTCTAAGGCCCCTCGTGCCCTTTTTCTAGGTTATTTTTCTAAGTCCTATCTACTAGCGAACGCATTTCTTTAGTAATGTGGATTGCCGTAGCTTCAGAAAGGCCTACTATTCACGAGTATTCAGAATGATAATCAGAGTAAGAACTCGTCCGAGGGTGTAACCCTCAGATCGGCTGAGAATAGCCAATATAGCCTGAAACTGAGGGAGTCTGGATTGAAACTGGGGGGCTCGCTTAAACCACTAAGCTTTGTTAAGCTTACAGCTATATCAAATCAACATGGTAGCTGTGCGTGGTTACCGATAGTTTTAGACTGTTTACTAAGACTAATCAATAGCAGCGTTCAGAATTTTTAATAACGAAAAGCGGGTCAGGTAATTTATATGTCGTCAACGGTTGCTCTTGAGCAGATTGAGCGGATTGTATGGAACCAACATCAAAATCCCTTCGAGGTGTTAGGTCCGCACACGATTGATCAAGACGGCAAAAAAGTTTGGGTAGTCCGGACCTATTTGCCAAAGGCAGATACGGCATGGATCGTTCTTCCTGAGGCTCGAAAAGAGTACCCCATGCAAAATGATCAGCACCCTCACTTTTTTGAGGCGGTTATTGAGGATGCTGCCGTTGATGAAGAAAAGCTCGTCAACTACCAAATTCGCTACAAAGAGGGTCCGACAGAGCAAGTCACCTACGATCCTTATGCCTTTAAGTCTCCGGTGATTACCGGGTTCGATGAGCACCTGTTTGCAGAAGGCAACCATCACCGTATCTACGAGAAGATGGGCGCGCACCCCATGGAAAAAGACGGCGTTTCGGGCGTCTACTTTGCGGTCTGGGCACCCAATGCACGAAATGTCTCTGTGATGGGCGACTTTAACAGCTGGGATGGCCGCCGACATCAGATGCGCAAAGGCAGTAGCGGTATTTGGGACTTATTTATTCCTCAGCTGAAGACAGGTGACTCCTACAAATACGAGATCAAAAACCACGACGGTCATATTTATGAAAAGTCTGATCCCTACGGTTTTCATCAGGAAGTGCGGCCCAAGACGGCCTCCATTGTTGCTGAGCTAGATAGCTACCAGTGGCACGATACCGACTGGCTAGAGCATCGTCGTCAGACCGATCAGATGACACAGCCAATCTCAGTGTACGAAGTTCACTTGGGCTCTTGGCTGCATGCGTCTTCTGCGGAGCCCGCTAAGCAGGCAGATGGCAGCAAAGCGCCAGCGGTAACCGTTGCAGACCTGAAGCCGGGGGCTCGCTTTCTCACATACCGGGAGCTAGCAGCAAAGCTGATTCCCTACGTAAAAGATATGGGCTTTACCCATATTGAGGTGCTGCCAGTGGCGGAGCACCCCTTTGATGGGTCTTGGGGCTATCAGGTGACGGGCTACTTTGCACCTACTTCGCGCTACGGCAGCCCGGAAGATTTTATGTACTTCGTTGATCAGTGCCATCAGCATGGCATTGGGGTAATCGTCGACTGGGTGCCGGGCCATTTTCCAAAAGACGGCCATGGTTTGGCCTTTTTTGATGGAACACATTTGTACGAGCACGCCGACCCGCGCAAGGGTGAGCACAAGGAGTGGGGAACTCTGGTGTTCAACTATGGGCGAAATGAGGTTCGCAACTTTTTAATTGCAAATGTGCTTTTCTGGTTTGATAAGTTTCACATTGACGGTATTCGGGTAGATGCGGTGGCTTCTATGCTGTACCTGGACTACAACCGGAAGCCAGGCGAGTGGGTGGCCAATGAGTATGGCGGCCGGGAAAATATCGAGGCTGCCGAGTGCCTTAAGCAGGTAAACCATGTGCTCTTTAGCTACTACCCCGGAGCGCTGTCAATCGCAGAGGAATCGACCTCCTGGCCCATGGTTTCTTGGCCAACCTACGTGGGTGGACTCGGGTTCAACCTGAAGTGGAACATGGGCTGGATGAACGACATGCTCGACTACTTCGAGATGGATCCTTGGTTCCGTCAGTTTCACCAAAACAATGTGACATTCAGCATTTGGTACGCCTTCAGTGAAAACTTTATGCTGGCGCTCTCCCACGATGAGGTCGTGCACGGTAAGAGCCACATGATTGGCAAAATGCCAGGTGACGACTGGCAAAAGATGGCAAACTTGCGGGCGCTGTATACCTATATGTTTGCCCATCCTGGCAAGAAGACGCTGTTTATGGGGATGGAGTTTGGTCAGTGGAGCGAGTGGAATGTGTGGGGTGACCTAGAGTGGCACCTGCTACAGTTTGACCCACACAAAAATCTGAAGCACTGCATCGAGCGGCTCAATACGCTTTATCGCCGAGAACCTGCCCTCCACACTCAAGACTTCTCCCAGGAAGGCTTTCAGTGGGTGGACTGCAGCGATAACCGCCACAGCGTTGTCTCATTTATCCGCTACGACAAAAACAGCGACGAATTTATTTTGGCGGTGTGCAATTTTACCCCGCAGCCCCACAGCCACTACCGGGTAGGGGTGCCTCAGAAGGGCTATTACCGTGAAATCTTCAACAGCGATGCCAAAGAATTTGGCGGCGCAAACATTGGCAATTTGGGCGGTAAATGGTCTGATGACTGGTCATTTCATAACAGGCCCTACTCGCTAGATTTAACGCTGCCGCCTCTGAGTGCGATTTTGCTGAAGCTGGATGCTCAGAAGACGGAAGCCGCAATGAAGTCCGGAAATACTGAGGCATAGCGCGATAATATCACGCGGTTTTTCAACCCTCTACATCTTTCACTTTGGCTTTCACTTTGATTCTGGCCCACACAAAGTATGGTGTGGGCTTTTTGCTGAATGTCTTTTAATGAGATTCATTTTTGGGAAATAGCATATCTCAGCTTCTTGACTAGAACAGTTTTCATTTTATCCGAACACCTTTCTTAATATTGGCAGTGAGCGTCGTGGATGAAAATAGCTGAAAATGCTTTATTTTCGTAGTACTACCAACGTTCTCCCCTGAACCGTGCTGTTTGCCGTGCTTGATTCTTAATCGGGAACGATGTATTTTTGTTTTTATTATTGAGATCTGTTTTCAATAAATTTACCACGCTCAACTCGATTCGAGGATTTGCAATGACTAAGCGACTAAAGACGGTAGAGCTATTTTTGGCTTTGGGGCTCGTGGCAGGTGTGACTGCCTGCAGTGGAAGCACGACGACAGAGCCTGAAGTGAGCACTGCGCCGGATACAGCTGAGGTCGCTGAAGGCGGCGAAGGCGGTGAAGGCGGTGAAGGCGGCGAAGGCGCGGGCTACAGCGCAGGCGAGCAAGCCAATGCGGATTTTCAGGATAAGCTTAGCGGTCCGCAGCTTCTGAGCGCTCTGCAGGAGGGCGGCCATGTTATTTATTTCCGTCACGCTCAGACTGAGAGAGACTACGCAGATCAAGCCGACCCCAACATGAAATTGGATGACTGTGAGACCCAGCGGAAGCTCAATGATGTGGGCATACAGCAAGCTGAAGATATTGGGGCTGCCTTCGAAGAGAAAGCTATTCCGATTGGAGAAATTATTACCAGTGAGTACTGTCGCGCTTGGCAGACGGCGGAGCTTGCGTTTGGCAGCTATGAAAAAAATGCCCAGCTCAACTTCCTCCCTTTCGAAGACTACACCGATGCGCAGGTCGAAGAGATGAAAGCCAATGTGACGCCTTTGCTCACGGCAGCACCGGCTGAAGGTACAAACACGGTGATTGTGGGTCACGATGATATCTTTGAGGCGGCGACGGGGATTTACCCC
Source organism: Cyanobacteria bacterium J06626_6 (assembly GCA_038523095.1). GTDB lineage: Bacteria > Cyanobacteriota > Cyanobacteriia > Phormidesmidales > Phormidesmidaceae > Phormidesmis. The sequence continues at coordinate 20,929 of JBCBJS010000025.1, read as the reverse complement.
GACCCTCAGGGCATGGCCTATGTCCTTACGCCAGATGGCAGTGGCGGTTTCACGCTCCAGGCGAATCTGTTGCCGGAGGAGTGGTCACAGCTATGAGGTGAGTGATCATCTGTTTTAATGCGCTGGCTTTAACGCGCTGGCTCTTGTGGTCTGCAGATCCAATATTTGCTAGTCTTTGGAGGGCTAAGACCCTACCGCACGTGTTGAAAGAGACCTGCTAAGACGATTCGAAGGTTTGGCAAATTAGCTGTTGGTTTTGGGCTCGTCGCCGTTGTTGGGCTTGGCTTTGGTTTGCGCTTTTGGCAGATTGGCCGCTTCAACAGCTTGGTCTTTGATGAGGTTTACTATGCGCAGTTTGCCCAGGCGTATCTGGAGGGGTATCCCGTATTCGATGCCCATCCGCCGCTGGGTAAGTACCTGATTGCGGCTGGCATCTGGCTACATGCACATGGTTCCATTGACTATACAGCTCAGCTTTCTGCAGGTGATGTGACAGCAGATATCGAGCTGTTGCCTTTGAGCTATCGCTGGATGAATGCCTTTGTCGGTGCCTGTATCCCGATTTTGGTGGTTGCGATCGCACGAACCCTAACAAGCGGGCGATCGCAGATTCAATCATGGATCTTCAGCCTTCTTGCAGGGACTTTCGTCGCTATCGACGGTCTGTTTGTAACAGAGTCTCGCTATGCGCTGCTAAATGTTTACGGGGTGTTCTTTGGTTTGCTGGGGCACTGGCTATGGCTTAGCGCGCAGGTAGCGCCTAGGCCGACTAGAACGCGGCTGCGGGTGCTCGCAGGTGTGGCTCTCGGCGCTGCAATCGGTGTGAAGTGGAACGGTCTTGGCTATGTTTTGAGTCTGTTGCTGTGGGACAGCTGCTGTGATGGTAAGTCGCGAGGCATGCGCTGGGGTAAGACTGTTGCTTTTCTGCGGGCTGCTTACATGGGCGTCGTTCCTTTTGTTGTGTATTGGCTCATTTGGTGGCCTCATTTACAGCTGACAGGTGAAACTTTTGTCTCTATTCATTGGAGGCTGTTTTCGTTTCATCAACAGCTAAATGCCATCCAGACGGCTTGCTCTAGATGGTACACATGGCCGCTGCTCATCAAGCCAATTGCCTACTGGTACGAGGACTTTGGTAAAACTGTTTATACAGTGAACAATATAGGCAATCCGGCGCTGTGGTGGCTGTCGGCAGCTGCGGTGTTAATTCTGTGCTTGAGCGGACTGTGGCAGATTCAGAGGCGGGGCTGGGTACTTGCAAATAGAAACAATAGTGGTCATGGAGATATTAAAGGACATCGAGATATCAGTAGCTATTTGCTAATTGGGTATCTGTCGAACTGGGTGCCGTGGGTGCTAGTGCACCGGTGCACGTATCTCTATCTGCATATGCCTGCCGCTGTGTTTGGATTTATGGCGTTGGCCTGGCTAATGAGCGGATGGTTTGGACCGGGGATGACAGTGGCCACAAGAGTGCTTGCAGGAGTATTGCTGGGCGCGATCGCACTTGCCTTTTTCTTTTGGCTACCGCTTAGCCTAGGTTCACCGCTAACGCCAGATCAGCTACAGCTACGGTGGTGGCTCCCCTCCTGGATATGAATTCCCTGGGCACGCAGATACCACAGGGTGCCATAGAGCGCTTCTGTGTGTGGCCAGCCTACAAAGCCTGCAAACAGGCAGTCTCCGGCGCGATTGGCCAGGAATACATGGTGAATACCCAGACGATTTTGCCAGGTGCGCAGGGTAAGGCCTTCGGGTAAGGGAGACCACTGTACCGATGCCTTGAAGCCTCGATAGTGGGCATCGGTTATGCCGGGGATAGCCTGGAGCTGACGAATGACGCGATCGCAGTAGGTCTCTACCGGCTGGGGCACACAGAGGTGGTCGGTATTCTGCCAGAACTGCTGAATAATCTCTGCCACGGCGGGGTGCTTTTTCATCCTGTCGTGGTTGATGTTGCGCACGGTGACGTAGCTGGCCTGTTGAATCTTGGTGCATTCGACGGGGACAACGCCATCGCTGCCACCGTCACAGTCGCCTGCGATGATCAGCGTTGGCACATTGGCCGCAATTTTCTCAGCGAGGGCGCGGCGATTGGTGCCTAGGTCTCTGGCAATGCCGATACCCCACTCAAAAGGGTCAATCATGCGGCTGATATCTGCGCCGCCCACTGGAGAGGCGACGAGGACCAGTGATTCTACCTGGGGCCACCACTCGGGATGGCGGGAGAGGACTTCTAGCCAGATGAGTCCGCCCATGGAATGCCCAACGATTCTCAGGGGCGTTTCTGGATGTTCGGACTGGGTTTGGAGGGCGAGCGCTTCTACCCGGTCAATCAGCGGTGCAATCCTGATCCAGGTATTGACAAATCCTAAGTTGGGGACGATGACCTTTGCCCGGGGGCTGGCAATTTTTTGGGCGAGGGTACCAATGCCTTGGTTGATGTCGGCCCAGCCATGCTGCGCGTAGAGGATGTAGTCGGGATTGGGCATTGAAGGCGGTGAGAGGATGTCAGATAGCGGAATCAGTCAGGTGGAATCAGTCAGGTGGAATCAGTCAGATAAAAGAATATAGAAGAACAGGAAGATGCTCTACCGAGAGTAGTCAATTGGGGTTGGCTTTCACAATGGGGATGGCCGATCATTGAGGTGTCTGATTTGGGTTCGCTACTGACTGCGTAGGCTGAAGCAGGCTTGGCGGCGGGGCTTCAATCGATAGGAATTTGCCCGTTTGGGGGTGGGAGAACTGGATGCGGTGGGCATGGAGGTGGTAGCCGCAGTCGCTGGGGATGGCAGCGGACTGTGGGTAGGGAATGCCGCGGGTGGTATAGAGCGGGTCGCCGAGGAGCGGGTAGCCAGCGGCGGCGAGGTGAATGCGAATCTGGTGGGGGCGACCGGTTTGGATAGAGACATCTAGCAGGGTGGACGTTGGCCTGCGCTGGAGGACGGTGCAGGTGCTTTTGGCAGGGAGTCCGTTGGGGGTGTGGGCGTAGAGATAGCCGAGCTGGGGATAGGGGTGCTTCCCGATGGGATAGGTGCAGGTGAGCTGTGCTGGGAACTGGGCTGGTGTGGTGGGACCAATGAGGGCGCGGTAGGTTTTCTGGAAGGTCTGCTGGGTGGGGGTTGGAGAGGTCGTTGGAGAGCTCTTTGGATGGCTCGCTTGGGTGGTGTGTTCTCGGAACTGGCGGGCGAGGACGGCTCTGGCCTGCTGAGATTTGGCAATTAGCAGTATGCCGGAGGTGCCTCTGCCCAGACGGTGAACGGGAGCTGGCTGCTCGCCGGGGTGGCGCTGCTGCATTTGGTAGAGCACAGTGTGCTGCAAGAAGCGCCCACCGGGTAGGACGGGCAGGCCAGATGGTTTTGCGATCGCCCATAGGTGAGCGTCTTCGTAGAGTATCGGAAAATTGAGCGGGACAGTGGGTTCTTGCCAGGGCGATCGCTCATATGTGAGTTGCTGACCGCGGGCTAGGCGAGTGTGCGGCGTCGTGGGCTGACCATCGAGTAAAATTTGGCCAGCTGATATGCGCGCCTGCCACGTGGCTTGGTCGGAGTGGCGGTACCGCTGAGTGTAGAAGGCCAGCACGGATTGGCCTGCGGCGGCTGCGCTGATGGCATCTGTGTAAGTCCAGCCTTCGTTAAACATAGTGGGCTAAACATGGTGGGCTAAACATGGCGAGCTAAACATGGCGAGCTAAAAACATACTGGGTTAAACATGCCGGCGTCGATTTTTGCTGTAAATGTTCGAGCTGAGGAGGCTGGCTATTGCCCCCTCGCTATGGCCTAAATCATTTATCTTGTCTTTGTATGCAAGCCTGTGTATGCAAACCCGTGTACTGAATTTTCATTCAAAATGGCTCTTAAAAAAACGTTCTCAAGCAAGCAGCGCTTACGAGCTGTTTTCACCTGGATAATTGGTGCTGTCATGGTGGTGTCCCTCAGCGGATGTAGCTTGCCGCAGGTCAGTGCCGAAGATCGGCTTTTTTTAGATCTCTCTGTCGAGCTAGTCGGCACGGTAATTTTGCCGAAGCAAAGTTTTGAGGGTGAGCCTGTGGGAGGTATTTCGGCGATTGCCTACGATATACCAACCGACCGACTCTACGCACTCTCTGACAACCGCGATCGCCCGCGTTTCTACACGCTAGCGCTGCAAAATCTCTCCTCAACGCCTACCCTCGCCGTAGAATCTGTCACCTACCTTAAGGACGCAGAAGGCAACCCTTGCGAGCCAGGTAGCTTGGACCCGGAAGGGATGGCGATTACGCCCAGCAACACGCTGCTGATCTCTTCAGAAGGGTCACCCAAGGCGAGCATTCCCCCTGCGATTGGCGAATACGATATCGCGACCGGCCAGCTCACAAAAGAGATTCCGGTGCCAGGCCGCTACCTTCCAGATGGTGTGCAAAATGGCGACGAAGCGGTGCCCCAGAGCAAGGGCGTACAAGAAAATCTTAGCTTCGAAGCGCTGGCGGTGAATGTTTCCTCTGGAACAGGCGGGGTGTATGAACCTTACCGGCTGTTTGTGGCGACAGAAGGGCCTCTGCTGCAAGACCTAGACTTTGCGCCAGAAATTCCCTACAAGAACCGGCTGCTGCACTACACCATTGATCCTTACCAAACGACCCTGATTTCAGAGCATCTGTATGAGATGGATCTGGCACCGACGGGGGCAATTTTGCACGGCGTGCCAGAAATTGTTGTGCTGGACCAGGGCGGTCATTTTTTGAGCTTGGAGCGGTCCTATGGGTTTCAGGGCTTAGCGATAAAGCTATATCAGCTGGCCTCTGGAGGAGCCACAGACATTAGCGCGATCGCCTCATTGCGAACTGACAATGGCGGTGATATTGGCGGCATCAACCCCATCCAAAAGCAAGAAGTGCTAGACCTCAACACGCTATCGATGCCGATGCAAAATTATGAAGCGATGACATTTGGCCCTACGTTGGGCGATCGCAGCCGCAGCCTTCTGCTGATGAGTGACGACAATTTTTTGGCAGAGCAAGAGACCCAGCTGCTTGTGTTTCGACTGGTCGCAGACTAATGACAGGCTAGCGGCAGGCTTAACGGCAGTCCCGACAAAAGGACAAACCTTTTGCAATTTAAACTTCTCTTAAACGAGATTTATTGGCTTTCCTAGCATTTTATCCCCCATGAAAAAAAGTGGTAGAGAGAAATTTCAGCACATCGATATCTGCTCTGAGCATTCTGAAAAACCCTTTACATGGGGACTTCAAGGTTTGTGATTGAGGCTGAAAGTCGTCTGTAAAAATGTTCACTGGTTCCTTTTCAGACGACCCCCTTTGCAAGAAACTACCCACCAGTACCCCTAAACCTGATAAATTGAGCATCAGCAAAGATCATTAATTAAAGGTTTCATAAAGAAGCAACATGCGAGTCTTAGTAATCGGCGGTGATGGATACTGTGGCTGGGCGACGGCACTCTATCTCTCCAATAAAGGTCATGATGTAGCGATTCTAGATAACCTTGTACGGCGACTCTGGGATATGGAGCTTCAGTCGGAGACCTTAACCCCTATCGCGCCTATCCAAACCCGACTACAGCGTTGGAAGGATCTTACCGGTAAGGACATCGAGCTTTTCATCGGCGATGTCAACAACTATCCCTTCCTCGAGCGCTCAATGCTCGAGTTTAAACCAGATGCGGTTGTTCACTTTGGGGAACAGCGTTCTGCTCCCTTCTCGATGATTGACCGTGAGCACGCAGTTCTCACCCAGGCAAACAACGTGCTGGGCAATCTAAATCTGCTGTATGTGCTGCGCGACCATTTCCCTGAGTGCCACCTGGTTAAGCTAGGGACCATGGGCGAATACGGCACGCCCAATATCGATATCGAAGAGGGCTACATCACCATTCAACACAATGGCCGCGAAGATACGCTGCCATTTCCCAAGAGCCCAGGGTCCTTTTACCACCTCAGTAAGGTGCACGACACCCACAACATTCACTTTGCCTGCAAAATTTGGGGCCTGCGGGCAACGGATTTGAACCAGGGCATTGTGTACGGTGTGCTGACTGAAGAAACCGGTATGGATGAGCTACTGATCAACCGGCTTGACTACGATGGTGTGTTTGGTACTGCGCTCAATCGGTTCTGTATTCAGGCGGCGGTTGGCCATCCGCTGACGGTGTACGGCAAGGGTAGCCAAACCCGGGCGCTGCTAGATATTCGCGATACGGTTCGCTGTATCGAGATTGCCTGTGAAAACCCGGCTAACGAAGGCGAATTCCGCGTCTTTAACCAGTTCACCGAGATGTTTAGCATTAATGAGCTAGCCATGATGGTGAAGAAAGCCGGTAACACCTTGGGCCTAGATGTGGAAGTTCAGAACTTGGACAATCCCCGTGTTGAGGCAGAAGAGCACTACTTCAATGCTAAGAACACCAAGCTGATTGACTTAGGTCTAGAGCCCCATTTGCTCTCAGATTCTCTGTTGGACTCTGTATTGAATACCGCGATTAAGTACAAGCATCGCGTCAATCAAAAACAGATTTTGCCGACGGTTAGCTGGCATCGATAGGCTGCTTTGAAAGACGATATTGAGTGGCCTCTGGGCTACTAAAATTGTCTAGAAAGGTCATTGAACACTATGAACGCTATGTTCTTAATGCTCGATGGCCTTTTGTCGTTTCACCCATTTACGCCCTGCAAGGAACTATGCGCATTGCTATCTTTACTGAGACGTTTCTGCCCAAGGTTGACGGCATTGTCACCCGACTAAAGCACACCGTTGAGCATTTGCAGGCCTTTGGCAATGAGGTGTGTGTTTTTTGCCCTGAGGGCGGGCTGACGGAGTATAAGGGGGCAGAAGTGAAGGGCGTATCGGGATTTCCGCTACCGCTTTATCCGGAGCTAAAGCTGGCGTTTCCGCGCCCGTCTATGCGAGAGGCCATTGAGGACTTTAACCCCGATCTGATTCACGTGGTAAATCCAGCTGTGCTGGGCCTCGGGGGAATTTATTACAGCAAGTCTCTCAATATTCCGCTGGTGGCTTCTTATCACACACACCTGCCGAAATATTTGGAGCACTACAATCTGGGTCTGCTAGAGGGCGTGCTCTGGGAGCTACTCAAGGCGATGCACAACAATGCGGCCCTAAATCTCTGTACCTCTACGGCAATGCAGGCGGAGCTGACTGCCCACGATATTGAGCGGGTGGAAGTGTGGCAGCGCGGGGTCGATACGGATTTGTTTCGGCCTGAGCTGCGGAGTGAAGAGATGCGATCGCGCCTGAGCTCGGGCCATCCCGATGCGCCAATTTTGATCTATATCGGTCGGCTATCTGCCGAAAAAGAGATTGATCGCATCAAGCCGGTACTAGAAGCCATTCCGGGCGCGCGGCTAGCGCTAGTGGGTGATGGCCCCCACCGCGAAGATCTGGAAAAACACTTTGAAGGGACGCCTACAAACTTTGTCGGCTATTTGGCCGGTGAAGAACTGGGTGCGGCCTATGCATCTGCCGATGCATTTATTTTCCCGTCGCGAACCGAGACGCTGGGTCTGGTTTTGCTGGAGGCGATGGCGGCGGGCTGCCCAGTGGTGGCGGCAAACGCGGGCGGCATTCCCGACATTGTGACCGATGGGGTGAATGGCTTTATGTTCGACCCTGCTGACGAGGCAGGCGCGGTGGTAGCTACGCAAAAGCTGCTGGGTATGCGAGCAGAGCGCGAACTGCTGCGTCAGAACGCCCGGGTGGAGGCAGAGCGCTGGGGCTGGGAAGGTGCAACGCGTCAGCTAGAGCGGTTTTACATTAGCGTGTTGAATTCTGGGGAGATGGCGATCGCAGCCTAATCAGTTGGTTCAATGGTCTAGCTCGATGGAGATCAGCAAATTGAATTTTTCGGGTAAGCTGGGCTTGAGAGTGGCGACGTTAGTAATTGTCAGCCCAAACCGCTGCAGTAGTTCATCTAAAAACTTCTGCTTCAGCCCTTTGTTTACAGAATATCCTGCTCGCTGAGCCTCTTCCTCATGTCCCTCGTTCAGTAGGAGTTTCTCTGGCTGAGACCGTGGCCTTTCGACACTCACCAACAGATCGCAAGTTCGCAAAAATTCGCACCTCAATTTGTTTGGTCCGTAGCCCAGACAGCTGATATGTACATTTTTCAAGGCATGCTCAAGCGCTGCTTCTAACCCATGTATTTCTTTTTTCTGGGGCATTTTTACAGCCTGACCTGATGAAATTCGCTTTGAAAATATGGCGGGTGGGATGGCGTGAGACGGATAAGCCAATGACAGTTTTTGGTGACAGTTTTTGGCCGTAGCCGGTGTATTTTGCGTCCGTTCTATTGCTCTTCTTGGCTGGAGATTGACTTTCTCTTGGTTGCTTTTGGAATAGCTTCTACATTTCGCACATTGGGAATGCCCGACAAAGAGACAACGATGCCGGTAGTGCCTGTATCTATGGACGTATCTATCAAGACATCGGTAGCTTCGAGCTGAAGAATTTCTAAGGCCAGCTCTCTTACCTTTTTCTGGATAATACCGTTAATGTCTCGGCGCACCTGCTCAACCAGTGCGGTATCGTTCGCTTCGAGCATAAGCAGTTCTGGCTTGGTGATGGAATCTTCGATAACGATGCCAATTTTAGTTTCGAAGAATTGACAGGTTACTTTAGAGGGGGTTTGCCCTAGCTGCTTCTTGTAGAGTGCCTGTAGGCTCTGAGAAATGGCTCGCTCCAGTTGTCCGGCAGTTTGTTTTTGAGGATCAGATTCCATTCTATAAAAGTCCTAATTACTTGAGAGCAATGCCCTAGCTGACCCTCTATAACAGTGCTCGTACGTGAGGCTGGCTGCAGCTAAGCTGGGAGCGAGTCAATCAGTGAGCGAATAGGCGATCAGCGACAGTAAAACTCGTATGCGTAAAAGCAATGCGTACAAATTTTGCTGCGTAGAAAGGCATTAATTTCAAACTAGGAAAGACATATGGTGTTTCCTAGAAGGCATGATGCCCTGAGAGGTAAATACTCTCAGATACTTCAACTTTCCTTAACTGTTGAATAGCCTACAGTTTGGCTCAGGGCTCCCTACTGACTCCAAAGGAACATACTGAACCAACCCAGATACTTCCTTGGGTAGAAATTGCTTCTGCTCAAGGAATTTTCTGCCTGGCTAGTCTTCACTGAAATACTTTTCTATGCTGGTGTCCCAGTCTGCGCTTTGCTTGTGAGACGCTTGCTGGTTTGTCTGTTCTTCATATGCATCTTCCAGCTCTTGCATGAAGCTCTGAGCATCGAAGTCAGATGACTGGCTGACGCCGCGTTTCTGCGGGCTGGGCTGGGTTGTTGGCTGAGGCGCTTCTGTGGTGGTTGAGGTGTCGGGGCTGTCAGCCGCTACCTCAGCTAACGTCAGGCTAAATGCTGTGCCATCTTCGCGAACGATGATGACCGATTCTCCCTTGGCCGCTACTTCCATAAGCTGAGCAAGCCGGTTTTTAGCATCTCGCAGGCTAACTTTATACATCTAAGCGGACACACAAGCAGGAAACATTTTATGTTTTGAATTTAACCTGCTTTACACGGCGGCTTAGTCTTCAGCGACTTAGCTATTCAAAATCTTCATCGTTGAGTTGTTTTGCGCAACGAGGGTTGTAGCTGTAATGATAGGGGTGCTTACCTACTGCCTCACCATGACGTTTTCTGTGCCTGCATCCTACAAGCGCTTTTTACCCCGCTTCTATCGGTTGGCTGTGGTTGCCATGTTGTCAAACATGATGGTGCCGCTGGCCGGACTGTTTGACGCTGCTTTCTTGGGCCATCTGTCGAATATCAATTCTTTGGCGGGCGTCATTTTAGGTGGAATCTTATTTGACTACATCTATCGGATTCTGAAGTTTTTGCGCAACAGCACCAATTCGCTAACGGCGAATGCGATGGGGGAGGACGATCCGACGGCTGTGGTGGTTGCAGTGCTGCGCTGTGGTCTGATAGCTGTTGCGATCGCTGCTGTCATTTTGCTATTGCAAACCCCGATCCATCAGCTGGGATTTGCGATTCTTTCGGGTTCTTCAGACACAGAGATAGCCGGGCTGCAATACTTCAATGCGAGGGTGTGGGGCGCGCCTGCTGTTCTGCTAAATTTTGTTTTAATTGGCTGGTTCCTTGGCCGAGAAATGAATGGAATCGTCTTTCTGATGTCCATTGTTGGCAACGGTACAAATGTGTTGTTTGACTATCTGATGATTATGCGGTGGGGATGGGAAAGTACGGGCGCCGGGCTGGCAACCGCGCTCAGTCATTACCTGGCACTGGGTGTGGGGCTGCTGGCACTACTGCTAACGACGCAGTGGCAGCTGGTTGGTAGAGCCTGGGGGCAGGTGATGGAGCGGGAGGCGCTGATGTCAGCTGTGGTGCTGAAGGGCAATATTTTGGTCCGATTCCTGGCGCTGATTTCGGCCTATTCTATTTTTACTAATTTGAGTGCTTCTTTTGGTACAGAAGCGCTGGCCGAAAACGGTTTGCTGTTGCAGATTGCACTGCTGAGCCAGTTTACGGTGCAGGGAGTCGGCATGACCTCCCAGACTTTGATTGGTAACTTCAAGGGGAAAGGCGTTGTAAGCCAGATTTTGCCAGTGCTGCGGGTGGCGGTGGTGAATGGACTTGCAATCGCACTGGCCTTTGCACTCTGCACAGTACTTTTCCCAGATAGGGTATTTAGCCTACTCACCAACCACACTGAAGTATCAGATGCCATGAAGCAGTACACAGCGTGGCTGATACCTTTGCTGAGCCTAACGGCAGCGGCCTTTATGATGGAGAGCTACTTTATCGGTATCAAGGCAGGAGCAGCCCTAAGAAATGGCGCGCTGCTTGGGTTTTTTGCTGGATTTTTGCCTTTGATTGGGTTAGCCGTTTATCAACGGAGCGAGGTCTGGCTCTGGTGTGCACTCACAGGCTACATGGCTGTACTGCTGAGCTACCTAACCTATCAGCTAGTGGTGACGCATCCGCAGCTAGAGAGCGGTGCTGCAGATGGTGAGAGTGCGCCTGCTGATGACAGTGCTGGTGGTGTGACTGCCGCATCGTAGCGCTGGTTCATTGGTTCACACGCCACGTGCAAGACGTTCTTTCAACCGAACTTTGTGGGAGGAAAACCCTACCGAGAGTATGGTTTTCACAGGGTTTGATAGGGTTCTCTACACTCTGAATTGAGTTTCTCTTTTGTCATGCTTGAAGGGCAAAGAAAAACGAAAAAATAGAGAAAAAAAGAGGAGAAAACAATGTTGGGATTTTTGCTGACAACCCTGGTTACAGCCTTTAGCTTACTGGTTGTTGACTTTTTGGTGCCTGGGGTGGGTATTGCAACGTTTCCGGTTGCGTTGGGCGCGGCACTGTCGATTGGGCTAGTCAATAGCTCAATAAAGCCGGTTATTAAGTTACTGTCCCTACCCATGAGTATTTTGACATTGGGTGGGTTCTCACTGGTGGTAAATGGCTTTTGTTTTTGGCTGGCTTCGCTAGTCGTGCCTGGGTTTACTATCCATGGGTTCTTTGCCTTTCTCTTTGGCCCCATGGCGCTCTCCTTCGTGAGCACTGCGCTGACTAACTACTTGGTTCGTAAAGGCATTGATAAGAAGTTAGCTGCGATAGGTCGTCAGCAAACGCTAGAGCAGACAGAACTATACGACGTTCGACCTGCTGCTGAGCGAGTTATCACTGTAGAAGCTGTCACTATTTCATAGGCTCACTTTAGAGGCTCACTTCAGACGGCAAATCCGGCTGAAGCCGGTCCTCTACCTACACTGTTTTCAGCTGGCGCAGCGCTAAAGAAACAGCAGCAAGCACGGGCATAGAATTTGCCCGTGCTTGCTGCTACTAAGTGATGCTATTGTGCAATAGCGACAGGCACTTTGCTCATGAGTTCTACAGAGCCTGTGGATTTCGCTCAAACCAAAAACAGGGCTTTACCGCCCGCTCAAAATAGCCCGAGTTTGTTGTTTGACTTTGGGAAGGAGAGTGCTGATGACGACCATACTCGGCAGGCAACCGTTGAATGTTCCAGGTCCTCGGCCTTCACCCTTTTTGGGCCCTGCATTTAGCCTTCTGCGGTTTGTAAAAGATTCGGTTGGCTACAGTCGCAAGCTCTTTCGTGAGTACGGTAACCTCGTCGCTTTGAATGCGGGGGGTGGTACACGCCTGTATTCTCCAAGACCTACGTGCTGCGGGACAGTTTTTGCCTGTGGGCCGGACTTGGTGCGTCAGGTGGTTACCCAGCACGACGTTTACTATAAGTATCCGCTCACTGGTCCAATCTATAGCCTGCGCAATCAGTCGACGCGAACGAAGCCGTTGAATCATTTTTTGGTAGGGCTTTTTGGGGTAAATGAAGGTGCACATTTGCAACAGCGTAAGCTGATGATGCCAGCGTTTCACCGCCAGCGTCTTGCGACCTATGCCCAAGATATGGTGTCCATTGCTGACGATGAGCTGGGTGGACTCAAGGTTGGTGGGGTGTACGACATGGCGGCTGTCATGCGTCAGCTGACGCTGCGGGTTGCGACTAGGTCTCTATTTGGTGAAGACATTGGTACGGAGGGCGGAAAAACCGGGGGAATTATCCACGAGGCGCTGAGGCTGCAGCTGAATGTATTGATGAAGCTTTTGCGGTGGGATGTGCCAGGTTTGCCTTGGCATCGGTATTTGAACTTGGCGGCGCAGTATGAGCAGGGAATGCGATCGCTCATAGAAGCCAAAAGAAAAAGGGGCAGTGATGACCCAGATGTGCTTTCTATGCTGATGCAGGTCCAGGATGAAGAGACTCAGACAGGATTGAGTGAAGAAGAATTGCTAGGTCACGTTGGGGTACTGTTTGTTGCTGGACACGAGACAAGTGCAAATGCGCTGACCTGGACGCTGCTATTGCTATCGCAACATCCGAAGATTATGGCAGATGTGCTCGATGAATTGGAGAGTGTTTTGCAGGGAGGGGCACCTTCGATAGAACAGCTGCAGGCGCTTCCTCTGTTGGATCGTGTTATTAAGGAGAGCATGCGGGTGCTGTCGCCAGTGCCTTGGAATGGGCGAGTAACCGCGAGAGAAACGGTACTTGGTGGATACACATTGCCTGCCGATACAGAAGTTTTAGTGAGTATCTCTCAGACGCATCATATGGACGACCTGTATCCAGATCCGGAGCGATTTTCACCTGGCCGGTGGGAAACGATTGAGCCCAATAGCTACGAGTACAACCCTTTCAGCGCTGGCCCTCGGCTGTGCATTGGCGCAGGTTTTGCGATGATGGAGATGAAAATCATTCTGGCTACGCTGCTGCAGCGGTACCGACTGGAATTTGTCACGCAGCCCCCAGTAGATCGTACGGGGGTGATTGTGATGTCGCCTAAGCGTGGATTGCAGCTGAGAATTGCAGAGCAGGACCGGCAATTTCAGAAAGGTGTAGGGAGAGTTCGCGGAAATGTGCGGGAGATGGTGGAGCTGCCATAGGAGAAAGCTACAGATGCTTTCGTCTCAACCTCAATTCAGCAACGCCGCTTTCAGAACTGCTGTAAAAACAATTGAGGTCATGGCTACTTTTCACCTGGCAGAAGGCCCGTACAGATGGTTTCTAACGTGATTATCCGTTCTTCTAAAGCCTCTACCCTTTCGGCTAAACGCCGTTCTTCCTTTCCGGTCTGCTCCGGGGATAGCCACACTGCTGCTGTTCCGCCACCTGCACCCAAAATCACTAAAAGCGGCAAAATGATGCCCCCTCCAGCAACAGGTACTAGGGGGATACAGATAGCTAGCATGCCGGTCGCTACACCCCAAATAGTAGCGGTAGTGCGAACCTTGGGATTCCGTTTTGAAGATCTACGGCCCATGTGACAGTCTCCTTTTTAAGCTGGTTTTGTTGCAGGGTTTCTATTTCTCTAGGGCTTCTATTTCTTTAGGGCTTCTATTTCTTTAGGGCTTCTATGAGATGATTCGACACAGCCGTCCATCTTCGATGTGCAAAGTCCGATCTGCAATATCTAGGATGCGGTTGTCGTGGGTGACTAGTAAAACTGTGCAATGCTGATGGTGGGCAAGCTGTTGAATTAGGTTTACAACGTCTCGTCCGGAGTGGCTATCTAGGGAGGCGGTGGGTTCATCAGCAAGCACAATTTTGGGCTGGGAGACCAGGGCGCGGGCGATCGCAACCCGCTGCTTTTGGCCGCCAGAAAGCTGACTTGGGTGCTTGTGAATATGTTCACCTAGGCCTACCGTTTTTAGCATTTCATGGGAGCGGCGACGGCGGTGACGTAGCTGCTCCCAGGGAGAACTTCGCTTTGATTCATCGTGTAGCTTCAAAGACATTTCCACATTTTCTGCGGCTGTCAAACAGTCCAGCAAATTGTGAGATTGAAAGATAAACCCAATCTGGCTTCTCAGCCTAACGAGCTTGCGTTTTCGGGCGCCCTTGAGCTCCTGGTCAAGAACCTTTAGGCTACCGGTTTGCACCGATCGCAGAGCGCCCATGAGGGTGAGCAGAGTTGTTTTTCCACTTCCCGATGGCCCCGTCAGCAGCACAATCTCACCCGGATGAAGACTTAAGCTGATATTTGATAGTACCTTTCGGCAGAGCTGACCCTTGCCAAAAGTATGGCTGAGATTGTCGATGGCTACCGTGGGAGACATTTGAATATCCTTTTGGGTTTATTAATAGATTGGGTAACAGCGTTAGTGAGGCAGTAACTGTCAAAGAAATGCTAGAAAGGTGTCAGAAGAAGTCAGAAAAAATGCTAAAAGACGTCGGCAGGATCTGCTGATTGGAGACGGCGCATTGCGATCGCACCCGACAGATTACACATTACCAGCGTTAGCATGAATACCTGAATGGCAACCGCAGCCTTCATCGTCAGCGGAATCCGAGTCATCACCGTCAGCACCTGATACAGCCCCAATGACGTGACAAATCCAGGAATAAACCCCAAAATGGCCAGTAAAACGGCCTCCAGCAGCACCACTCGTAGCAGTGCCCCGTCGCTGTAGCCCATCGCCTTCAGCGTGGCATATTCTGGCAGGTGGTCGCTAATATCGGTGTACAGTACCTGATACACAATCACAGTACCCACCACAAATCCCACCATGCTACCAAAGCCGAAGATAATGCCCCCAGGATCTTCATCTGTGAATTTTCTCTCTTTGGCCAGCAGCTCTTCCATCGTCAGCACATCTACCGTGTCCGGCAGGTAGTCCCGCAGCGTTGCCTGCACCGCTTCGACGTTGCTACCCGGCTCTAGGGTTAATATTCCTAGGCTCACCTGCTCCAACACCTGCGGCCCGAACCACTGGGTGTAGTTCCAGTCGCTCATGACCACCGTTCCTTTTTCGATTACGGTACTCCCCAGGCTAAATAGGCCGACCACCCTAACCCGGCGGCCTCCCATTAGCGTTTGCACACTATCGGAAGTTGATAGCAGCGCGGGGATCTCTCCTAAGGAGGGCTGAGAGAGGCGGTCAAATAGAACAGAATTAGCTGCGCTCAGGCGATCGCGCTGTTCCTCCACTTCTGGGATATTGAAAATGGGCTGTCTTGGATTAAAAGCCACTATCCGCACCTGGTTGCCAAAAATATCACCTGAGGGTTCCTCCTGTGCAGATGTTTGGGCAGACGGACCTTCTGGCTCATCATCATTAGTCGAGAGGGGTTCTGAAGGCGATTTGAGCTGGCTGGGGTCCGTCCAGTTGGCGTTGCTCACATACATCGGCATCGCCATGTTCACGCCCTCCACTGCATCAGCCTGTAGTAGATAGGCACGAGGAATGGCAATCGGGATGCGTAGGGTAGGGCTAAAAGAAGACATTAGAAAAAGGTCTCCTTTTAGGTTTTCGTACAGGGTGGTTGCTCCATCAGTCAGCAGGGCCTGCAGACCCATCATTGTAAACATCAGAATATTTGCAAAGCTCACGCCAGTAATCGCGACGGCTAATCGGACTTTTTGATGGGAGAGCTGCGCCCAGGCCAATGGTTTTTCAATCGGTCGAACGAAAGGGAGCTGAGATAGAAGAGATTTCCACATGGAGCGTTCAGTAGGTCGTTTTAGTGACTATGCAGTTTTGGTGACTATGCAGTTTTGGTGACTATGCAGTTTTGGTGACTATGCATCTACGTCAATAGAGACTCTCACCTGCATACCTGTGAGCGCTGCGACTCGCTCACTATCTGCCTCATCTAGGCGCACTTTAACGGTCACGATGCGTGCATTAACATCTTGAGTGGGGTCAGCATCTTCTTCACCAAAGTTCGCCTTCCCAATTTGCAAGCCAATTTGATCGACCTTTCCGGTGAGGGCGCTTTCTACTCCGCCATATTCGCTGGTTACGCTGACTGTCTGTCCTAAGCTCACTCTGCGGATATCGGTTTCGTACACTTCTGCCACTACCATCATTTGGTCTGTTTGCGCTAGCTCTACGATGCCTTGCTGCGTATTCACTTGTTCTCCTACGCGCGTGTTTATCTTCAAAATTTGGCCTGCGACAGGTGCTCGAACCAGCACATCGTCCAAATCAGCCTGGCTTTGGTCAACTTGTATCTGGGCCTGCTCTAGCTGAGCAGACGCAATCTCAACGGCTTCGGGTAAGGGCTGAGAGAGTTCGTTTAGTCGTGCGCTTTCTTCTGCAATTTGAGCAGTGAGGGTTCTTTCGGTTTCTTCCTGGTTAGATCGCTCTAGCGATAAATCCGCTTGGGCCGTTTCATAATCCCGGCGCGCGACATCTAGCTCCACACGTTCAAGTGCTCCAGCACTAGCCAACATTTGATAGCGCTGATATTTTGCCTGTGATTCTTGCAGTACGGCCTGTGCTTTTTCGATGGCGGCTAGTCTTTGTTGTCTCTGGGCATTGAGCTGCGCTTTGAGGCGGGCAATGGTTTCTCGCTGCGCCTCTAGGGAGGCTGGTTTTACATTGCCACTTTGTTGCTGTGCGAGTTCTGCCTGGCGCTGCCTGACTAGCGCGTAGGCAGAACTCAAGTCGGCCTGTCGCCGCTCAGCTCCTTGGAGTACGGCAATGACTTGCTGCGCTTCTACCCTATCGCCCTCACTCACCCGAATCTCGTTAACGCGGCTGTCTGCCGCATTTGACACCGATAGTCGAATCACTTCACCTTCTGGCTCAATTCGCCCAAGAGCAACTACTGACCTGATATTCGCCTGAGGAGTCGTAGCCTCACTGTTGTTAGTGTTTGAGTCAAATGAGGTGCAACCAATAGAAACGATGGTGGCAGCTGCTAGCAGGAGATTCCATCGCAAAGGAGAAATTGTTTTTAGCATAAGCTAATCGAGTTATGTCTTTAGTTTTAGCTCAAATAGTTTGGCGATCGCGATGACAGATGTCATGTAGTCTGATGACATTCCGCCTCTATTTCACTATGTTTTGCCTTATTTTGTCTTGTTTACTGTGTGTATGTTCTGTCGCTGTATGGCTCATCTATAGGCTGAACCCTTTGAATCGTCTTGGCTCTACTTTGTTGTTGCGAAGGTCTATCATCACGATGGGAATACATTATTCACGGATCGACTGGCATTAGTTAGCCTTAAGAAAGACGATAGGTAGAGGATTTAAGATGACTGGAGCTCGTCACCTTGAACGCTGTTTTAAGATGAGCACTTATGCACTGTTGATCATTGCGATGACTGTTGCTATCGTCGCATTTTGGGTTTCGCCCTTGAGAGATCCTAACTTTGTCCCGGCGGCTACAAACGCGGGTGCTACCGTGAGCTGGTTACGCCCTGAAAGATATTGGATGGCGGGGCTCAATGCTTTAGCAATTGCTTTGGCGACCAATGTGACAGTATTGCGCTGGCTAAGCGTGAGAGCCTCTAGAACAGACGAATACAGGCGTCAAGGACCGCTGCTCAAGCTAACTCGGTTCGTCAGCCTATGCGGTCTCTGGCTAGTCGTTTTCTATGGCACTTGGTTGATCTCGATGTATTTTTTACTGTGGCAATACATTCTCGACTGATTTTTGGCTGATTCTCGACTATTCTCGACTGAGCAACTGCAGCGATCGCCAAGGGTCATCTGGCCTTTTCCTTGGCGATCGCCTTGTGCCCTACTGCATCGTTTCAATTCATCTGACTTTGGATAAATGCGACTGCGATCGCCCACATAGTAAGTTGCAACCAGCTCATCTGTGGCTGGGGAGAACATTGCACCGCCAAAATCAACCTGCTGCTCAGGAGCGGTTTCGACTAGTTCGGTCTCTCCCGTGCCGATATCCAGCAGCTCCAGCTGTGGGCCCGCCTCGCCGATCACTTCGGGCTCTACAGTGTAAAGTCTAAAATTCTCATCACCGCCGGTGTCTTGTCCATAGAGAATGTAGCGGCCATCGGCGCTCCATCGATAAATCATAATGGGACTTTGCGCATCTGCTGTCACAGGGCGGGCTGCTTCCATCGGTTCATCAATACCCTTCACCCAAACGTTAAGCACCCCATCTAGCGGCTTTTGAAATGCGATGAACTGACCGTTTGGTGATAGCCTCGCGCCCGTGATCTCTGGGTCTGAAAAGAATAGCTCTCGCTCAATGAGTGGCGGCGGCGTGGACTGAAGACTGATGGGCTCAGCTGAATCTTGTGCGATCGCTACCGTTTGTGATTGAACAGGCGATAAATGGCTGATCGGTTCGAAGGCAAACCCAACAGAGACTGCGAACAAACCTATCCCTAAACGAAATCGTCTCATAGTGGATAATTCACTCAAAAAACAACACACAGCCTGCAATTTAGCGAACCAGAAAATCCATCTACAGACCTAAAAGCCATTCCTTTTGATGACATTTGTCATATGAGTGTCGTACGAGTTTCACCTAAATCGATCAACAGCGGTGTGAATCGCGCTCAGGGCCTGGCAAGCTGCTTTAAATGAGCGCCTGCGATAGTAGCCAAAATGGCAGCTGACTGCGGGGCTCTATGTCATTGTGGATTTGCTCAAAGCCAAGATGCTCATAGAGTGCAACATTCTTTTGGTTGTCTGTTCTGAGAATGCAGGCCGAATGACCGCGACGTTGCATCGTACTGATTGCTGACTGAATCATCTGTTTGCCAATTCCTTTGCCAGCAGCGTTAGGATGCACGCCGACCACCCACATATAGGCGAATCCTTTAGGTGCATGCTTCTCTACTGCTTGGTCGCAAAAATCTTCATGACTATTGAGCCGGTTAAAAGCTGCTTGACCCACTTTAAAGGGCGTCCAAATCATGCCGCTGCGAACAAGCATCTGCAGCGTTAGAGGAAGGCTCTCACCAGATATCCAGAGGAGAATGCCCTCTCCATTTTGAGTGGCTTCTACATTGCCGTACTCTAGATTGCAATGGATTAAAGGAAGAAAGACGCTGGCGATGTTTTTCTCACGGGCGATCGCGTTGGGAAAGACATAGGACATGAAAGGATCTCGCGAAAAAGCTGCGCCCAGCGCTTTAGCCGCGGCTGCCTGCTGAGAACCTGTCAGCAGGCGATTTTGATGGTTAGCCTTACGACTCTTTGATAACAACAGTTTACGATTCTGCATTATTTCATCTACCTCACTTTTGCTGCATGACTCTGCTGCACGACTCTCATAAACACGGGCCGAGACTGAAGACGCTGAAAATACGCCGTTATATCTGCATTCTTGTCGTTATCGCTCAATCAAGTGCTCTACATTAGTATTTATCTATCTAGTAATAGTGCAGGTGGCAAAGAAATTAGTATCGTCCAGCCACCTAAGACTGCAACCACCTTCGGAAATAAGACGGCGATTTCTGTGGGAGATAGCGCAATGAGCGTGGTTTGTAGTGCCTGCAGTAGGGCCCAGCTGAAGAGAGATGTGATAACCGCTGCCCATGTCCCAAGCATCCAGCGCTTTTTCCGAAAAAACAAAAATGACGGCATCGCAACTAACGTTATCGGCAATGACAGCATCGCGATGGAAGAGAGATAAGGAAGTTTGAGGGCGCTACTGATACTCTCAGCATTGGCATCCATAACGATGATGATCAAAGCGGTTAGGACGACTAAAGCAGCAAACCAAAAGATGCCAAAGGTTCGACGAATGAGTAAGAAAGTCATCTGATTTTTTTAATCTATCTTGAGTTCTGTTTAACCAAAAACGCGCTGTAAAGTCGATGACAAAAGTCATGGGAATTCCCATGGCCCGGTTTTTCTGTGTCTTAGGAACGCGCCATTAACCTAGCGACTTTTGTCATTGGATTGGGTTGGATAATCATTTTTAGTCGAATGGCGCTGACTTAAGAGTGCTGCTACGAGCCGGATTGGTAGATGAGATTCATCTTTTAGTGCATCCGTTTCTATTCGGGAGTGCCACGCAGAAGGGTTTCTTCAATGACTTAGCAGCTGAAGGTGAAGATGCTATTGCACTCAGTCTTATTGGCTCTCAAGTAAAAGCAAAAGATGTTCTGCTGCTCAGCTACGCCGTTTCAAAGTAAGGAAGTATGGACTTGTGTTGTTGCGAGTTGTTCTTTCTGTTTTATGGCGTTTCGTCATGGAAAAGTATGACAAAGGTCATGGGATTTGAAGAGATAGTGGTCTGAAATAAGGACGTGATATTGATGTGATATTTATCTCAACGGAGCGAACAAACAATGTGGACAGCTGAGCACCCCAATGTTTCTCTTTTTAATCGCCTAGATCCTGCTAATGTTGCACAGTCAGCAGACATTTTTGCAGAGAATTTTGTCTGGCATTTCTTCAATCCGCAAATGCCAGATCTTGAGGGCGACTATCGCGGATTAGAAGGCCTTCAACGTTTTTTTGAAGAGCTGGCAATGCTAACTAGGGGAACCTTTCAGGTCAACCCAGTTTCTATTACACCTATTGGCGATGAGCTCGTAATCGCACATGTAAAAGACAGAATGATACTCAACGACAATGCGATAGAATTCGATGCTGTTGTTGTCTGGCGGGTTGTAGATGGCTTACTTTCTGAGGCCTGGGACATTCC